>CAZPNX010000050.1:2033-3399 GCA_964588285.1 uncultured bacterium | reverse complement strand
AACCACCTATCGGGACTTCCTGTTCCGCCCGGAAAATGCCGAGGCCGACATCGGCCGGCTGATGGACGGCATCTCCGGCCTGCGGTGGTCGCTGCTCCAGCTGTGGAACTTCCGGGGCGACTCCCCGACCCCGGATATCATAAAGTCCTGGTGCCGCCGCCGGGGATATCCGGTCTCGGAACCGGAGGGGATCGCCGCACCCTACATAGCTTTGCCGGCTTCATACCCAGAATACCTGGGGAGGCTAAAGCAATCGGCCAGGCACAACCTGTCGCGAAGGAGGAACAAGCTGCTGCGGGAGCAAAAGGCCGGGTTCCGGGTGGACAGAAGCCCCTCACCGGAGTCGGTCGAAAGCTTCATTGACATGCACCAGCGCAAGTGGAACAGCCAGGGCCAGCCCGGGGTCTTTGACCGGCCCGGGGTCAGGGGATTCTACCGGGAGATGATGGGGCGGCTTTCGCAACAGGGCCGGCTGTGGATGTACTCCATGGAGGCCGGCGGCAAAACCGTCGCCATGAGCGTCAAGTTCCTTTACGGGAAAACGGTCCACAGCTTCCTGGGCGGCTGGGACCCAGACTTTCGCGACTACGGACCGGGCAACCTGATCGAGGCCTACGCCATCGAGGACGCCATCGGGCAGGGCATGAAGGAGTTCGACTTCTCCATCGGGGACTATCCCTACAAGTACGATTTCGGCTGCCTGCCGCGCCGCAACCGGAACCTGATGGTCTACAGGTCCCGGGGGATCAGGAGGCTCCACTTGGTTCTGGAAAAGCTGTCGGCGAAGAAAGGCGATGCTTAAGGTCCGCGAGCACTCCCCTGAGGACGTTCCGGCCATCACGAAGATGGTAAGGCACAGCCTGGGCGTTCCGGGCTACGACGAAAAGTACTTCGGATGGAAGTTCTCGCCACGGGCCCGGGGAAAAAAGCCGCTGGGGCTGGTGGTCGAGGATGAAGGCCGGGTAGTGGGCTTTGCCAGCTTCTTCCCCTATCGGGCGTGTCTGGCCGGGAGGCCGGGGCACATCTATCTGATCGCCGACTGCGTCATCCGGCCGGAGCGCCGGGGCCAGGGCCTGTTCCGAAAACTTTTCGACCAAGCTTTGGAACGGGTAGAGGCCGAGCCAGGAACCATCGGCACCTACCTTTTCTCCAGCGCCGACTCCGACGCCATCTACAAGAAAAAGTACGGCTTTAGACCGATAGAAAGTCCCCAGTACCATATAGGGCTGGGCGATTGGAAAAGGCCCTTGGCCGGTAGGCTGGGGATGAGGCTCTCGGCGCCGCCGCCAGCTAAGGATGGGGAGAGTCAGAAAGGCGGCCTGGTAATGAAAGAGGAGGAAAATTTCGACGCGTCGTTCGACCGGCT
>CAZPNX010000050.1:0-1933 GCA_964588285.1 uncultured bacterium | reverse complement strand
GGCTCCTGGCCATGGCCCTGGAGGACCCCGGCATCAAAAAAATGCGGTTCAGTCTCTGTCTTTACGAAATCTACTCCCCCTGGCCGCTTTGCCGGGTGCTGGACATCACCGAGGCGGCGAAGATCAAGCAACAGGCCATAAGGGCGCATGCCAGCCAGCTCAAACTGCACCCCTACGACGAGCACCTCATGGGCCTGAACCGTTTCCGCGGCCTGCAGGTCGCCAGGCTGGGGGAGAAAGCGGTCCGCTTCGGCGAGGGGTATCTTCCGGTCGGTCTGTCGGAACTTCGGGACCTGATCCGGGGAAGCCGGCCATAAGATTCCGACAAGTTGGGGAAAAGGCCTGCATGAGCGGGAGCTTGACGGTAGACGAACTGTCCGATTTTCCGGCCGACGCCCAAGAATGGGACGGGCTGGCCGGCCGGCACCCGGCCTACAGCATTTTCCTAAGCCATGCCTGGCTCTCCGCCTGGTGGCGGCATTTCGGCCGAGGATTCAAGACGCGGATCATGACGGCCAGGGACCGAGGCAGACTGGCAGGCGTGGCGCCGCTGGTGGAGACCGCCACCCGGCACCGGGGCCTGACGCTCTACCGCCGCCTTTCCTTCGTGGAAGGGATGGAGACCACCTACCGGGACTTCATCTACGAGGCGGAAGGCGCCGGGCAGGTGATCAAGGTTTTTTTGGAGGACCTGGCGGTCCGCCGCGATTGGGATGTCATGGAGCTTTGGAACATCAGGCAGGATTCGCCCACCGTGGGCATCCTGGGACGGCTTTGCGGCGAAAACGGGCTGCGGTGCCGCATCCTGCCGGGCATTGCCGCCCCCTACATAAAACTCCCCGGCCGACTCGAGGATTTCAGGAAAGGGCTGAGGAGGTCCGTCCGGCAAAACCTGAGCAGGTACAGCCGTCGACTAGAGCCGTTGAGGCCGGAGTTCGTGGAGAGGGAAACGCCGGACCAGGACGACATCGAAAGCCTCATGGCCCTGCATCAAAAACGTTGGAGTTTTATGGGGCAACCCGGGGTGTTCGGCGATTTGGCCGGACGGGATTTTTACCGGGAGGTGCTGGCCCGCCTTTCCCGGCTGGGCAGCCACAGGATTTTCCAATTGCGGGCCGGGGGGCAGGTGCTGGCCGCCGCCTCCCGCTTCCTCTACAAGCGGACAATGCACTCCTTCATCTGCGGCTGGGACATGGATTACAGCCGCTATGGCGTCTCCAAGCTGCTGATCGCCCACTCCATCGGCCGGGCCATAGAGATGGGGCTGGACGAATACGACATGTCCATAGGCGATTATCCCTATAAATACGAATTCGCCGCAGGCGCCAGGCGCAACCGGAACGTTTTCATCTTCCGCAACCTCAGGGCCTGCCTGCTGCACGGGTTGCTCGCCAAGCTTACCCGGAAAACGAACCCTGATTCAGAAAGCGGCCATGGGAAGAAGGCCTGAGGTCTCGGTAATCATCCCCACCTACCGGAGGCAGGCCGGACTGCGCAGGCTGCTTAGTTCGCTGGCGGCCCAGGGGCCCGGCGCTCCCCGGTTCGAGGTGATAGTGGTCGACGACCGATCCGGCGAGGACCTGGAGCCTCTGATCGAGGGCTTTCGGGATAGGCTTGAGGTCAGATGGATGACGAGCGCAGTTAAGGGCCGTCCTGGGGCGCGCAACACCGGGGCGGCCGATGCCCGGGGCGGCATCCTCTGGTTCCTTGACGACGACATGGAAGTTGTTGCCGGGGCCATAAAGGAGCATTGCCGGACGCTGGCCGGTGGCTGCCGGGTGTCGATCGGGGCCATCGAATCGTCATCCAAAAGCAAGAGCCTGTGGAATGCGCTGGACGACTCCAGGTTCGACCTGCACCGGGAACAAACCGCCGGAGCGCCGGATGGGCCGCCGTTCACCGCCTTCTTCACCGGCAACCTGGCTATCAGCAG
>CAZPNX010000049.1:0-4559 GCA_964588285.1 uncultured bacterium | reverse complement strand
GCCTGTCACCTACGCTCAGCTGGTTTCTTCCTGAACGGATGGGATAATCATTTTACTATATATACCCAGCCATACTTATCCGGCAATTTTCCGTACTGGATTCCGGTCAGGGTGTCAAAGATTTTTTGGGACCACGGCCCGGCCTTCTCCGAGATGACATGAACCTCGTCCTTGTAGCCGATTTTGCCCACCGGACTGACCACGGCCGCCGTCCCGGCCCCGAAACACTCGGTCAACCTACCGGTTTTGATGCCCTCAACCACTTCGTCGATGGTGATGCTCCGTTCCTCGGCCTCTATCCCCAGATCGGCGGCGATCTGCAAGATGGATTTCCTGGTGATGCCCTGGAGGATGCTGCCGGTCAGCTTGGGCGTGGCCAGTTTGCCCTCGATGACAAAGAATATGTTCATGGCCCCCACCTCCTCGATATAGCGGTGCTCCAAGGCATCCAGCCACAGCACCTGGCTAAAACCTTTGTCCTTGGCTATCTTGGAGGCCAGCAGGGTCCCGGCATAGTTGCCGCCGGTCTTGGCCTCGCCGGTGCCGCCCACCGCCGCCCGGGTGTAGGAATCGCTGACCCACAGCGAAACCGGATTAAAGCCCTCGGCGAAATATGGCCCCGATGGAGAGAGGATGACAAAAAACAGGTAACTGTCGGCCGGCTTAACGCCCAGGGCCGCCTCGGTGCTCACCGCCGCCGGCCTGATATATAATGAAGAGCCCACTGCCGATGGCACCCACCTCTCCTCCAGCTTGATGAGTTCGCACAGGGCCTGGATGAACTCCTCCTCGGGTATCTCCGGCATGCTCATCCGCCGCAGCGAAAGGTTGAAACGCTTGGCATTGTCCCGGGGACGGAACATCAATATCTCGCCACGGGCCGACTTGTAGGCCTTCATCCCCTCGAACACCTCTTGGCCGTAATGGAGCACATTGGCCGCCGGGTCCATGGGGAACGGGCCGTAGGGGCGGATCTCCGGATCGTGCCAGCCCAGACCCTTGTGGTACTCCATAGTGAACATGTAATCGGTGAAGGTGCGGCCGAAGGGAAGCTTGAGGGCATCAGCGTAGAGCGGCTTCAGCTTCTCAGGAGGAAGGAATGTTTTCTTGATGTTCATATGTCGGCCTCGTGTATGGTTCAGCATTTTATTTTAACGCAATCTCCGCAGGAAATCAACCAAAAAACGTATCCGGTCCTCATGGCTGCGGCCAGAGAGGGGCCTCTGCCTCCTCTGCGGTCAGGAGGGCTTACTGCTCCCGCCTCTCCACTACAATAGTGCAGTCGGTCACCAGAGCCGCCACCGCCCCGACGGCCGCCAGGGTCGGTGCCAGCACCGCGCCCAGAACCCCCACCGTCAGCGGGAAGGACATCACCTCCTTGCCTTCCTTGTCCCTGATGGCGATGCGGCGGATGTTGCCCTGGCGCAGCAGTTCCTTGACCTTGGCCAGCAGCTCCTCGCCGGTGGTCTTGATCTCCTCGTAGGTTTCTCCCATCTTTCCCTCCATTCTAATCATTCAGATGATCCTCGACCGCAGAGAACGCCAAGAAAATTATTCAAGCAGAAATCTCCGCGCCTTCTGCGGTTCAGGAGTTCTCCCGACTTATGGACATAAAATTCGTCTATGGCAGATTGGCAACGTTCGCCGGCCGTTTTCAACCAGCGCCAACTGGTCAGAAAAGCGACCAAAGGTATCATAGCCCGAAGGAAGGCCGGAGCTCGCAGGCAACCATAACCATATTTCATCGCTCCGTTTCCGAAACCGATTTTGGAAAATCCTGGGGCGCCGTCTCCGGCCGTCTTTCCAGCACCGTGGCCAGCGGCCCTTTGTCTCCCATCCCGTAGATGACGTATCCGGCGGCACAGCCGTCCTTCACCGCCAAGGGAACGTAGATGATCTGTCCTTTTTTGAACAATCCCCAGAAGGGCGGATCCCTTCGAGAGACGGCCACCGCCGGAACGCCCTTGTCAAATGGGTTCTGCAGCCTTTGGAGGGAGGAAGATAAAAAATCAAGCATCGGGTCTTCCCGCCTGGGATCGGTTTTTAAAATAAATGTCGGATAACCTCGCCCATCCTCGGCCAGGTACTGCTCTAAAGTCACCTGGAGCACCCGCATGTTTCCCCTGATGGCCTGCTCCCTGGCCATGGACACGGCCTGCTGCTGCAGGTGGTAGCGGGGCATGACCATCAGCAGGGCGGCCAGGCCCAGTCCGGCCATGCCCAGGATGACTGCCGCCCATTGTTTGAGGAAACGTCCGGAGCTGTAATCGTTTCCCAGAAGCACACCCATATCGTATCCTCTTCTTTTTTTATTGGAAGCGCCGGAATGCCGGTTGGCCGTAATCGAAGTGCCTTTCCAGATAGGCCAGATAACCGTCCAGGCTGAACCAGCCTTCACGGCCGAACTCGGGTTCGGCCCGTTCAATGTGGAACTCCTGGGCCGGCATGTAGCCGTAGCCCATCAGAAAATATCTTTTGCCGGCCGAATCGGCGCAGGCATCCATGACTATCGAAACGTGGCCGATTCCTCCGTCGCGGTTCTGCACCAGCATATCGCCCGGCAGGAGATGGGAAGTGTCCGCTGCGGCGCAGCCCCGCTTTAGCGAGTGGCTGTTGGCATTGGCCATGGCCCAGAGCAGAAAGCTTCGAAACGTTTTCCCGCTTTTGGAGAAATTCTTCCGCCGGCCGCCATAGTTGAACAAATAGAGCCTGTTCAGCTTGCCGGTCGCCCGGTGGTACTCGGCCCACAGCCGGAAGCACCAGTCGGCACATTGCTCCAGGTCGTCCCGGAATATAAGCGGCCGTCCCAGCACCGCCAGCGCCCGGTAGAACCCGGAAGAAACCGTATCCCCGTTATGGGCCAGGATAAAATTGTCAGCCTTGAGCGGAGAGGCCCTCAGCCAGGCCGAGTAGGAGCCTGGGGGGAGGGCGATGCGGACGCAACCCGGCGGAACCGGGATATCGGACACCAGTTGCTGTGGCGTCTGGCCCATGGCGGCTCCGGCCAGGACCGGCAGGAGGGGGGCAAGCAGCGGGAAGAGCCTCATGATAATATAAATAGCAATAATACTATATATATTACTTAACCGGCCCTTGGGCGGCCAGCTTGTCCCAGTCCAGGCGGCCGGTGGCCTGCATCAGGACGAACAGGGTCAGAATGCAAGCGATGGTCACCGCCAGACCGGTGTAGCCTTCCAGAAAGAATGTGTAGGAGAAGACCACCAGGTAGAAGAGCTGGGACAGCCCGACCTCCACCAGGGCAAAGCGGGCGCCCGCCACCAGCCTCATATAGCTAACCACCAGCAGTACCGAGACGGCCGAGGCGATGGCGAACGACAGGTTGAGGTCCAGGTGGTCCACCAGATAGGCCAGCAGCAGATGGAAGGCGAAGAAGGCGGCACAGACAAAGAAGTAGTTCATGGGGTGGATGCGAATTCCCTTGATGGCGGTGATGATGAACATCAGGAACAGGAAAAGAAAGAGCGACACCGGGGCGAAGAAGCTGACCTTGCCCACGAACGGCCCAGGGTTAAGTTTTTTCGGCATCTCTATCCCGATCTGGATGCCGGAGACCAGATCCCGGTAACTCCATTCCAGCCTCCACCCCGGGCCGGATCTTTCCTTGGTGGTGGGGGAGATGCCGTTGTCCGGAAAGTTGACTTTATCGAAATCGGTGGCGGCCGATAGCCGGAAGTTGCGGATCTGGGAGACATCCTGGCCAAAGGAGTACCACCATTCGTCCAGGCCCTGGGAGCGGTAGCTTATCTGGACCGTTTTCCCTTGGCCGGGATCGAGAGGAAGGCGGACGAACACCTTGCCGTCGCGGGTATCCAGGTCCCTGATCTTTTCCCCGTTTACCGTCACCGCAAAATTATCATAAACACCTTGGGAGGCCGGGAAGCGGTATTCGAACCAGAGGTCGCGGGCGGCCGGGGTTGTATTCACCACTCGGTAGAGGCCGTCGAAATCCACCGTATAGGTCGAGTACCATAAAAGCCCTTTGCGCCGGTAGTCGATTTTCAAGTTGACCGAGATATCGTTGCTGTCCGGTATCAAATAGAAGTTGGCGACATCGTCTCTCTCCTCAACTACCGTCTTGCCGTCAACCACCCGGCTCGTCTGGCGTTTTGACTTGATCTGGTAATAGACCAGAGGAGCCTCCTGGCGCTGGATTGTTCCCCACAGCTGTCCCACCTTCTGTTTGAGCTTGGAATCCTGCGAATAGGTCCGGCCCAGGTTGGCCCCGCCCAGGATCACCCAGGCGATGCTGGTGCAGAGGAAAATGAAGACCAGGGGCAGAATGCGCTTGGCCATCAAGAGTTCCTTTCTTTTTTCATCTGCCGGTAGGATTGGCTAATTAAAGCACGAAGCGGCCGGGATGTCAAGTTTTTTCTGGCCTCAAGCGGATTACGGCCGACCGGCCCTCTTGTTTCACGTGAAACATTTCGACTGAATGACCGCCTTAGGTTGGATAAACCCAAAAGCTTGTTTCACGTGAAACCCTTTTGGTGTGATTCTTGTATCCCGACTCCTTTTGTGGTATCATACCCGCATGAAAC
>CAZPNX010000048.1:0-5801 GCA_964588285.1 uncultured bacterium | reverse complement strand
GTTTTATTATAACCCAACCCCGGCTCGTTGTCAAAGAGTAAATGAAAAGCCCGGACGTCCAACGTCCGGGCCTGGTATCATAAAACATACTTTACCATCCCCTTGTATCCCCTTTTTATTAAGAAGGGAAAACGGGGGAGGTCAGTGTCCCCCACCCTCCTCGGGCGTGGTGCTCTCCAGCGCCTTGGCAATGACCTTGACCGCCCAGTCCACGTCCCGCTTGGTGATTACCAGCGGCGGGGCGAAGCGGATGGTTTGCTCGTGGGTGTCCTTGGCCAGTATCCCGGCCTTCATCATGGCCAGGCAATAGGGACGGGCCCGGCCCGCCTCAAGCTTCAGCTCCATGCCGGTCAGCAGGCCCATGCCCCGGACCTCCTTGATCTTGTCGGTCTTGATCTTGAGGAGCTGCTTGCGGAAGTAGTCGCCCAGGGCCTTGGCCCGCTGGTCCAGCTTCTCGCGTTTGAGGACGTCCAGGGCGGCCGTCCCGATGGCGCAGGCCAGCGGGTTGCCCCCGAAGGTGCTGCCGTGCTGGCCGGGCTTGATAACGTCCATCACCTCCCAGCAGGAGATGACGGCCGACACCGGGTACAGGCCCCCGCCCAGCGCCTTGCCCACGATGAGCACGTCGGGCTTGGCCCCCTCATGCTGCCAACAGAAAGGCTTGCCGGTGCGGCAGAAACCGGTCTGCACCTCGTCCAAGATAAAAAGGACGTTGTTGCGATCGCAGATGTCCTTGCACCTGGTAAGATAGCCCTTGGAGGGCACCTTGACTCCGGCCTCGCCCTGGATGGGCTCCACCATGAATCCGGCGGTATTGGGAGTGATGGCCTTCTCCAAGGCCTCGGGATCATTGTAGGGAATGATCTTGAATCCCGGCATGGCCGGCCCATAGCCTCCGTAGGCGTCGGGGTCGGTGGAGAAGCTGACGATGGTGCTGGTGCGGCCGTGAAAATTCTCGGAGCAGACGATGATCTCGGCCTTGTCCTTGTCGATTCCCTTCTTCTCGTAACCCCATTTGCGGCATAATTTGATGGCCGTCTCCACTGCCTCGGCCCCGGTGTTCATGGGCAGGGCCACCTCCATCTGGGCATACTGGCAGAGCTTCTGCAGGAACGGGCCCAGCTTGTCGTTGTGGAATGCCCGGCTGGTCAGGGTCAGCTTTTCCGATTGCTGCTTCATGGCCCGGATGATGGCTGGATGGCGGTGCCCCTGGTTAACGGCCGAGTAGGCCGAAAGCATGTCCAGGTACTTTTTGCCCTCGACGTCCCACACCCAGATGCCCTGTGCCCTGGCGATGACCACCGGCAGCGGATGGTAGTTGTGGGCCCCGTATTTTTCGGCCAGGTTTATCAGCTCCTTGCTCTTGCCCATAGTCTTCCTCCTGTTCCTCCTTTTGGGACACGAGACCTCGCGTCCTTACTTTTTGGCTCCGAAGAGATCCTTGCGCAGGCCCAGATAATTGGCGATGTTGGCCCGCTTGTCTATTACCGGCGATATCCTGCCGGACTTGGAGCTTAAGATGGTGGTCACCCCGGGTCCGTGCCCGGCTAGGATGCAGTCGGAATGCACCACCACCCCGATGGACACCGAGCCCTTGCGGAAGCAACGGCCGAAGCAGTTGTCGGTGTTTTCTAAGGCAACGACATCGCCGAAGCGCAGCTTGTCGATGCCCAGTTTCCTCAGAACTTCCTTGTCGGCGGTGGTGATGTCGTAATCGCCGCTGGCCACCGAGGCCGAGCCCAGGCCCGAGCCCATCAGCTCGGCCGGAATGGCGCAGGCCACCGGGACCTCCATCGTTCTTTTGGAATTGATGCGGGCGCCGATCTTGTGAAAAAGCTTGGGATCGATGTTGAAAACCCTTATCTCCGGCATCTCGGTCATGGCCAGCCCCAAACCGAAGGCCTTAATCTGGATCTTGTCGCCCACCACCAGCTGCTCCAGCACCTTCCAGTCGAAGTCCACCAGGACATGCTCGATGCCCCCGTGCTTGCCGATGACATAGCCCTTGGCCCCCTTGGCCGCCCCGCTGACCAGGGTGGCTTCGTTGCCGATGCAGGCCAAGGTGTTCAGACCGGAGTTCTCGGCGCTGGTGACCTCTTTGTTCTCCCGGTTGCTCATGGAAACCCCCGGTTCCACGTGGTCGGCTACCCAGCCGAAGGCGGGATCGCCCACCCGGATGTTGAAGGTGATGCCTCCGGTTCCCGGCAGGACCATGGCCTGACCCTCGTGGCTCACCCGGTAGGGAGAGCGGAACTTGGGCGAGGTGATCTCCCCGATTACCGACTGCATCACCAGCTGTTTTTCGTTGGTCTTGATCATGGTTCGTCTTTCTATAAGCTATTTTACTTTCGCCTCCAGCCCCAAACCACCATCGAGGCCAAACCGGCCTTTATCAGGTCGCCGGGGAGAAAGGGCATAAAACCAAGATTCCAGGTGCGGGCATAATCCAAACGCATGAGCATGGCCAGCCAGGCCGAGCCCATTGCCAGAATGGCCAGCGATCCCAAGGCCATGATAAAAATAACGAACGCCAGGCTTTTACCTTTGCCCTCCAGCGCCCAACCGGCCAGGTAGGACGCCAAAATAAAACCTGCCAGATAGCCTCCGGTCGGACCCAAGAGCCTGCCGGCCCCGCCGGCGGCGCCGGCAAAAAGCGGCAATCCGGCCATGCCCAGCGCCAGGTAGAGCGCCTGGGAGGCCGCCGCCTTCCGCCCCAGGAAGCCGGCCGAGGCCAGCACCATCAGCGTCTGCAGGGTCAGGGGCACCGGGGTGAAAGGCAGGGGCACATAGACGTAGGCCCCCAGAGCCGTCAGCAGGGCAAAGGCTGAAATGCCGACAATATCGACTAGCTGCTGGGGCAACGCTATTTTACGGGTCAGCGCCGGACGAACGGCTTGCATTGAAAATCTCCGAAAAAATTCCTACGGCCCGAATTCCAAATCCGGCCCCTTGAAATGCCGGCGTTCGATTACCGTCAGCACCTGGTCCAGTATCTCCATGCCGGCCTTGGCCTCCTCCCGGCTTATGACCAGCGGCGGACAGATTCTCAGGGTGTTGGTGCCGCAGCCCAGCATCAAAAGGCCGCGCTTGAAGGCCTCCTGGATGACGGCCTCCATCCAGTCGTGGGCCTTCTCCTTGGTCCTCCGGCTTTTGACGATCTCCACTCCGATCATCAGACCCTTGCCCCGGACGTCGCCCATGGAGTAATGCCTCTTCTGCAGCCTCCGAAGCTCGGCCGCCATATACTCGCCCACCAGCTGGGCGTTGCGCATCAGGCCCTTTTCGATCAGCTCCATGGTGGCCAGGGCCGCGGCGCAGCACACCGGGTTGCCGCTGAAGGTGTTGCCGTGGGAGCCGGGCTTCCAGTCCATCACCTGGGAGGAGGAGATGATGGCCCCCATGGGCAGTCCCGAAGCGATTCCCTTGGCCGCGGTGATGATGTCCGGCTTCACCCCGAAATGTTCGATGGCGAACCATTTGCCGGTGCGGCCCATGCCCGACTGGATCTCGTCGGCGATCAGCAGGATGCCGTGCTGGTCGCACAGACGGCGCAGGGCCTTGACCGCCTCGGCCGGCGGCACCACGTAGCCGCCCTCTCCCTGGATGGGCTCGAAGACCACGGCCGCCACCTCCTCCGGCGGCAGGATGGTCTTTAGAACCACATCCTCGATATACTTGATGCATTCCAGCGAGCAGCCGGGATAGGTCCGGTTAAAGAGGCAGTGGTAGCAGTTGGGATAGGGCACGTGGGTGACGCCCGGCATGGTGGGGAAAAAGCCCTTCTTCTGAGTCGGCTTGGAACCGGTGCAGGACACCGCCCCCATGGTCCGGCCGTGGAAGCCGCCGATGAAGGCCAGGAACTGGGGCCGCTTGGTATGGTAGCGGGCCAGCTTCAGCGCCCCCTCGATGGCCTCGGCCCCCGAGTTGCAGAAGAAGACCCTGCTGTCCTGGCCGGTGGGCGAAATTGAGATCAGACGCTCGGCCAGCTCCACCTCCACTTGGTAGTAGAAATCAGTTCCCGAGTAGTGGATGAGCTTGCCGGCCTGCTCGGCAATGGCCCTGACCACCTTGGGGTGGCAGTGGCCGGTGGAGTTGACCGCGATGCCGGCGCAGAAGTCCAACAGCTGGTTGCCGTCGACGTCGGTCAGCCACACCCCCTGGCCGCGTTCGATGACCGCCGGGTAGGCCCGGGTGTAGGAAGGGGAAAGGGCTTTTTGGTCCCGCTTGATGATGGCCCTGGCCTTGGGACCCGGAAAATTTTTGCCCACTTGGGGACGCTTCTTGATCGGCATCTTCTTACTTTTTGGGATATGAGATTGTTTCGAGTATCTTGATGTTGCGCTTCTTCAGCTCTTTAATGAACTCCGGGTACAGATCGCTGTCTACGGCGTCCTCCGGGGCCACGATGCCCTTCTGCGTTATCTGGCCGCGGGCTATCATCCGGGCGGCGATGGCCACCGGGAAGCCGGTGACCCGCATCATCGAGGAGATGTTGTTCTTGCGGTCGGCCGCGTCCCACATGTGGTACTCGATCTTCACCTTTCGGCCCTTCTTCCTCCCCACCACCGTATTGTACATGACGCAGACGTCGGTCTCGCCGGGGCCGACCTTGAGCCTGGGAGTGATGCGGGAGAGCAGGAACTCGCGGGGGGACACCTTCTGGCCCTTGAAGTCCACCGGCTCCAGATCGAGCAGGCCGCATTCCTTAAGGGTCAGCACCCCGGGCCAGTGGCCGGGCCAGCGCACCGTCTTCTCGGCAAACTCCCTAAGCTGGGGCCTAGTGTAGATGAAACTGGGCATGCCCGGGGTGATGGCGCACTGCAGCTCCTCGTCTTTGCCCAGTTTGTTGAAGCGGAAGGTCTCCAAGTCGGTGGCGGCGTCGACCTCGACCACCCTGCCCTTCTTCACCACCTTGACCCGGATCATATACTCGCGCAGCACGTGATCGAAAGCCCAGGTGATCATGTAGCGCAGGGGGTGGCCAAAGCTGTCCTTCTTGGAGGGGACCCCGCCCACCCGGGCGACGGCCGATTCGGCCCGGTCCATCTTGCGAATGGCCTCGCCCACGGTAACGTTGCTAAGCCCCGGGGCAAACCCCATCCCGTCTAAAAAGGTCACTTTGTTTTTTATGGCCGTCTCGTGCAGCCAGTCGCCGTACTGGTCCAATGTCATCCCCTGGGGCAGCTCCAGACCCTCGACCTCGTAGGCGTCTGGACGGCGGTGGTACTCCTCCAGCATGTCGACGATGTTGAGGCCGGCCTCCACCGCGTAGTGGGCGATCTTATAGCTGCGGCGCCGGTCGGGCAGGGCCAGCACCCCGACATCGTACTGTTTCATCAGCGACTTGACGGCCCCCTCGTCGGCCACGTCGGCGGTATGGATGGCGATGTTGCCTTTGCCGATCCATCTTTTAACTTCATTCAGGGTGTCGGCATTGCGGCCCACCAGTCCTATCTGATTGACCTCGTCGTCCCTGGCCAAGTCCCAGGCCACGGCCGAGCCGATCTTGCCAGAGCCGCCAAAAACCAGCACCTTCATGGCTGTCTCCTTAAAAACTGAGTAAACATATAATTTTACCAGATTTTAACCGAACTGTCAATGATGCCGGAAAAGTAACGACTTAAGGGCTTAGGATTGCATATTCTATTGCTATTTAATGCCTTATGAATTTACTAAAGAGCCTGCTTGGCATTGGCAATTGACAATAGTTTGATAATAGTATATAATTATTGTTCTATTCCATAACTGGGGGATCGTCCAACGGCAGGACACGTGGCTCTGGACCACGGTATCGGGGTTCG
>CAZPNX010000047.1:0-7843 GCA_964588285.1 uncultured bacterium | reverse complement strand
CTTTTTTCAATAGGTTACAGATTTAACCATCAACCAAATTTACTCATCGCTCCCTTAAATAACCTAAAGGCTTATACCTCCTAAAAGATGGTGCGGGGGTGTGAAATTGTATTAAGAAAACCTTGGTTAAAGAAAGACAAGAAACAACATATCCCTTTATCCCCTCTCAAGTGGGGACGGGCTTTAAGCATTGTCAGTATTCAAATAAAACGACATCGTACACAACTTTTTTAATATCTTATAGAAAATATGGAATAATCATTTGTGTTTAAGTAATTTCCTCCCTTTATACACATAAATTAAAGACTTTGTAAAATGATTTTGTAATTGCCAGCGTAATTAATGAAATATTTGCACACAGAGTTTGCAATCGTAACCTTTTGTATTGCAATGGAAAACTGACCACCAACAGGAATACGCAAAAAATGCGATTAAACGGACTTAAATAATGGTTTATAGCTGAAAATTATTTTTATAACTGTCTCATTTGCAACGATATAAAATAATAGATTTAGGCATAATAATTGCATTAAAAATAATTAAAAAAGAAAATAACATTAAAACGGAGAATCCAAAGTGCCAAAGAATTACTCAAAGTTTGTGCTGGCCGCCATGGTGGCAGCTTTGATGCTGGCCATGACGTTGACGGCATTGGCCGTTCCGGCCAACCCCAGGCCGAGGATTTTTAGACAACCGGACGGTTCCGTCTTTCAAGGCAGGTTCATCGGCGACGAGCACTACAGCTTCGCCATAACTTCGGAAGGCTTCACGGCTGTAAAAGATCCGGAAACCGATTACTGGTGCTACGCGTTTAAAAGGGACGGACTTTTGATCCCCAGTACCTATATTGTAGGCCGTAACATATGCCCCTATCCCAAAAATATCAGACCGGACGAAGCGGCCATAGCCGCCATGCCCGAGAACAAGTTCAAGATGATCAACGTGCCGTCCGAGGTCAGGCAGCGGTGGTCCTGGGATGCGCTTTACGGTTTCGGCGGCACCCGGGAAAATCCTACCAAGGCACCTTCCGGGATCAAATACCTTAACATCTTGCTGGGTAACTTTACCGACAGCACCTTCGCCATGTTCGCCAGCAAAACCAACCATCCCTGGAATCCGTTCCCGCCGAACCTCTACCGCCGGATGCTGTTCCTGGCGCTGGGCGACAGAGACAGCGCCAAGCCAATTTTACACGATTCGTCCACGGTGGGATCGCTTTCAAACTTCTATTGGGAGATGACCTACAACGCTTGCTGGTTCGGCTCCACCACAACCGGCGGCTACCGCGGGGTGGACACGGTGCGCAACTCTGGTTATACCTGGTCCGGAGCCAACAGCAGCACCACTAACTACTTTACGGCCTGCCTGAACGCGGCCGATCCCTACGTCAACTTTTCAGATCCCGGAGGCGGCCAGGCCAACCTGATAATAATACACCCAGGTCCGGGCGAGGAGGAGTCGGGGCGCACCGGCGATATCTGGTCGGCTTCATATACCGGCAGTTTTGGCACCTACGACGGAGTCAGCATCACCAAGATCATAACCTGCCCCCAAAACAGCCAGCTGGGCGTGTTCGCCCACGAGATGTTCCACCAGCTGGGCGCGCCGGACCTCTACGATTACGGATACTCGGGTGATCCCCACGGCTACTGGAGTCTGATGGATTTCGGCTCCTACAACGGTTACAATATCTCGGGCGACGCCCCGGCCTTCGGCGGCGGCCATCTGATGTACGACATCGACGGCAACCTGACCAACGGCATCGACGGCTGGATATCAGGAGCCCGCACCGACTCCATCTCCTCGGGCCGCTACGGCGACGGCAAATATTACATTGCGGCCCTGGACTCGTGCGGCGAGGCCCGGCGGGGCAACGTCACCTCGGGCGTCAGAATCTGGCGCATCCGCAACAACAACTTCCGAGACTCTGGCCAGGTGTGGCTGGTGGAGAACCGCCGAAGGACTCCGCCTTACGAGGCGGGCCTGCCTGAGGACGGGTTGATCATAACCCATATCGACACCAGGATGGGCGGCGGGGGCCACTTGAACGACGGCCCGCCCTGCACTCAGGCCTATTATTCGTGGGTGGAGTCTCCGGGTTATGACCCCAACCTGATATACTCGGCCAGCAGCGGGACCCCGGGTGTGGATTCGGTTTTTCCGTCCCGGTACGATGCTCTGTGGAAGGCCGCCTATTCGGGCGACGACTTCAGCCTGGGCGGCTACGCCGAGGATCGGATAGACTCCAACTCGGTGCCCAATTCTTGGATCAACCAGTGTCTGACCACCACGCCGGACCGCACCGGACCCTTTATCTACGACATTTCGCGAGAGGGGCCGGTGATGTCCTTCAATGTGGCCCGGACCGGATTGACCGGGGCCAGCCCGGCGGTGGGCTACCAGACCAACACCGTTTTGGATCCCAAGATGAGCGGCTACGCCAACAACGCCAACGGACTTTTGGACCCGTGGGAGAAGGATTCCATAAAGGTGACCCTGTTCAACTCCGGAGCGGCGATCACCGCCGGACTGCAGTGCTCGCTCTACGTTGTTAAGAACTCACAGTACATCACGTTGGAATCCCCGGGCTGGAAGACGGTGGGATCGGGCGCCCTGGCCAACAACGCCCAGGCCACCAGCGCCCCGTTCGTGGTGATGGTGGACAAGAACACCCCGCGTTTTTTGGACATCACCTTCAGCCTCAAGATTAAAAGCACCACCCCGGCCTACACCGACACCTCCAGCTTTGCGGTGCGCATCAGCCCGTATAATATCGAGTTCGTCTACGATTTCAAGAACATCACCCCGGGCGGCAGCAACTACCTCTGGAAACTGTCGCCCTGCGACCTGGCCATCTACCGCGACACCCTGATCGTGGCCAACGCCAACTTGGACAACGCCACATTCCAGAACCGGCTCTACAAGGTTAAGCGCAACACCACCAACAAACCGCTGGTCAGCAGCGATACCATTTCCTCCATGAACAACAAGGGGGCGGCCCACGCCACCAACATGTACCTGGGCGGGATAGACATAGACAACAGCGGCAATCTGTGGTACAGCATCCAGGACTCGCTGTACAACACCAACCGCACCAACCTTACGCCCACCGTCCTGGGCAAGTGCCAGATGCCCAATGTCCAATGGGGCGGCTCGCCCATGAAGCGCATCCGGGGCGTAGGCTTGGGGCCCACGGTGGTGGATACGGTGGGGCCGGACATCATGCCGGGTGATTCATTGTGGGCCTGGTGGCAGCAGTACAACACCGACGGCTCAGGCAACCCGGTGGCCGGGGCCATGCTCCAGGAGTCGCTCTACGTCATCCAGAAGGCGCTGTCCGGCACATCAACAATCCGTTACCGGTTCAACCTACGGCAGGATTCCCTATGGGGCTCGGGCAACGACGGGGTCAACTACGACGGCAGCTGGTGGAACGGCCGGGCCGTGGAGTACGACGGATCCAACGTCTGGACCTCCTCGGTCTGGCAGAACATCCTCATCCGGCGCAATCCCTACAACGCCCGGATCTACGAGCTGCTGCCGGCGCCCTCCACCTATGGAGCCTACGGCACCTACGGGGTGGCCCACGAGGCCACCGATTCGGCCGGAGTGCAGTACGCACCGGCCGGCACCGTGACCTACAAGCCCGGGGCCCGAGGCAACAAACACTATTTATACTGCTGCGCCATGGACGAGGGCAAGATCTACAAGATAAACGCCACCGACTTCTTCGTGCCCACGCCCTGCGACAGCGTCAAGGTGACCCAGGTCACCGCCACCCAGAACAAGATCAAGTGGTGGAAGGCCAACGCCAACGACCAGAAGGTCCACGGCTACATCATCTACCGCAAGCCGCTGGCCGACTTGGGGGCTCCGGGGCCGTCCGACTCGCTCACCTTCAAATGGTCGGCCCGATCCGGAATGGAGGTCAGCACGGTGGACAGCATCTTCGACAACAGCGCCAAGGCCCTGCACAACTATTACGTGATGCCGGTCAACTACTCGGGCCAAGGCGGCTGGGGGGCCCCGGTTAAGGCCGATCCCCTATCGGTGGAGCTGGCCGAGTTTGCCTGCCTGCTGAACGAGGGGAACACGGTGACCATCAACTGGAGAACGGCTTCGGAACTGGACAACTACCGGTGGGAGATAGAGAGATCGGCGGACAACCAAAGCTACGTAAAGATAGGCGAGCTGCCGGCCCAGGGCAACAGCCCGATGGGCGCCAGTTACAGCTTCACCGACCAGGCGCCGCTTTCCGGGGACAACTACTACCGGCTGGTGGACATCAACATTGCGGGATACCGTACCTACCACGGGCCGATCACGGTGACGGTGGGGAAACCGGCGGCCTACGCCCTGGCCCAGAACTATCCCAATCCCATGAACCACGGGGCGACCACCATCCGCTACGCGCTCAAGGAGCCCGGGCTGACCACGCTGGAGATCTTCAATGTGGCCGGACAGAGGGTGCGGACGCTGGTCAACGGCCGGCAGCCGGCCAACTACTATGCGGTGTCCTGGGACGGGAGCAACGACCGGGGCAAGCCGGTGGCCAATGGGGTGTACTTCTACCGGCTGAAATCCGGGGAGTTCTCGGACACCAAGAAGATGACGGTGATTCGATAATCCTTCGGCAAGATCAGGATACAAACCACCGGAAGCAAACAGGCAGGAGAAAGTTATCTTGTTAAATAGAACGCCCCTCGCTGAACTCAGGAGGCGGGGGGCGTTTTTAACAAGGAATAAACCGGGGATACGATCATGAGAGTAAACACAACCTGGGCCCTGGCGGCGGCCGTCTTGCTGGCGACAGCGGCCGCAGCCGACCAATCGGTGCTCAAGTTCCGCATCGGGGCCTTTTCCACCGACCGGGGCATGCCTTCCTATAAAGAAGTAGGGTTGGAACGGTTGGAGGCGGTCAAGTCCGGCGAGGAGGCCTACTACATAGTGCAGTTTCACCGGCCGCCGGACGACGGGCTGCGCGCCTTGGTGGAGTCATTCGGCGGCAAGGTCTTCGACTACATACCCAACTGCGCCCATGTAGTCAGGATGGCACCGGAACGGAGGGTGGAGCTGGAGAAGGCCGGCTTCGTCCGCTTCCTGGCCTACTACCAGCCGGCCTTCCGCATCAGCCCGGACCTTCTGGCGGCGCAAAGCTCGGCGCCCGAGGAGGAGCCGGGGACCGTCAAGCTGACGGTGATCACCTTCGAGGTAGCGGATAGGGCCCCGGTCCGGGACCGGCTGCTGGCCGAGGAACCCGACGTCCGCTTCTTCCAGGAAGATGCCATTGGCCGGATCTTCCAGGTGACCGTGCCCGAGGGCCGGGCGTCGGAGATCGCCAGGAAAATAGCCCATTTTACCGAAGTCCAGTGGGTGGAGCGGCTGTGGCCCTCGGTGCTGCACAACGCCTGGAGCCGGTGGATAAACCAGTCGCGCGACACCACCGGCATGGGCTCGTCAAACTCCACTTGGCAGTCGAAGCTGCGGATCAAGTCGGCGGACGATTCCTTGAAAATGCCCATCTACCGCAGGGGCCTGTACGGCCAAGGCCAGATCGTCCACGTTGACGACACTGGGATGGACTGGGATAACATCTACACCCGCGACCCCGGTGGGCTGAAGCCGGTCTACGACAAGGACCTGGACACGGTCTGCGAGGCAACCAATTCCCACCGCAAGATCGTGGCCTACAACGTCATCGCCGACACCTTCGACCTCAACAGCTCGGGGCACGGCACCCACACCACAGGCTCGGTGGCCGCCGACAGCATGGGCAGCACGCATTCCGGGGCGCTGTCGGACACGGTGCTGGCCCGGGCCATGGGCATGGCCCCGATGGCCCGCATCGCCTTCTCCGACATCGGCGGCGCCAGCGACGCTCTGTACATCCCGACCAACCGCAACGACATCTACCGCTGGGGCTACAACGCCGGGGCCAGGATCTCCTCCTCGTCCTGGGGCGGGACCAACGGACAGCCCTCGTCTTACAACTACGAGGCCCAGGGCCTGGACACACTGGCCTGGCAGCACCAGGACTATCTGATGTTCCGCTCGGCCGGCAATTCCAACCCCAACGATTCGGTCAACCGCCCGGCCACCGGGAAGAACATCGTCTGCGTCGGGGCCAACGAGTCCGGGTTCGGCACCGGGACCACCTGGGCGGCCACTGGCGTCACCACCCGCAACGAGATCAGGGACGTGGCCGAGTTCTCCTCCCACGGGCCCACCCGGGAGGGGCTGCTCCGACCGCACCTTCTGGCATCCGGCGGCTGGTACATCTGGTCGGTGGATTCGGACGGCAGCCTGACCACCAACAACAACGGCTACACCTACATGGGCGGCACCAGCATGTCGACGCCGACCACGGCCGGGCTGTGTGCCCTGGCGCGGCAGTACCTGACCGAGGGCTGGTGGCGCACCGGCACCAAGCAGGCGGGCGATGCCATCGCCAATCCCCCCGGCCCCCTGATGAAGGCCCTGATGATCCTCTCGACCCGGAACACCCCGGGAGCCTACAGCGCCGATGCCCTGGGCAGCACGGGAACCAAGAACGTCCCCTCCCAGGGCCAGGGCTGGGGGGCGGTGGTGCTGGACGACGCCCTCTATTTCCTGGGCGACGCCCGCAAGCTGCGCATCGATGACACCCGGAGCTTCACCGCCTCGGGGCAGAGCCAGAGCTACACGGTGACGACCGGCCCGTCCACCGATACCATGAACACATTCAAGGTGGTCCTCAGCTATTTCGACTATCCAGGGGCTTTGGCCCCGGGTGATATCAGTGTCAACAACCTGGACCTGACGGTTTCGGACGGGACGAACACCTACCGGGGGAATGTTTTCGGCTCCAACGGAAAGTCGACGACCGGCGGCAGCGCCGACACCCTTAACAACGACGAAGTAGTTTGGCTCCTTCCTTCAGCTGCCAAGGGCAACCGCACCCTAACCATAACTGTCACCGCCACCACCATTATCCACAGCCCTCAGCCGTATTCCATCGTCGTAGCCGGGGATATAGCATCCAGTACCAATTTCCGCAGCGACCCCCTAGCGGTCTATTTTGCTGGGATGTCAGCCCGAGCGAGCCAGACTGGGATCGAGGTGATGTGGAGGACCGAGAGTGAGGAGAACTGCTTCGAATGGAGGGTGGAGAGGTCTGAGAGTCCGGAGGCCGGATACAAGGCTATCGGGCGCCTGCCTGGACGGGGGACCACGACCGTCCCGCACGACTATAAATACGAAGACCAGGACATGACAATAAGCGGGGTTTACTACTATCGGCTGGTGGAGGTGGACCTATCAGGCCGGGAGACAGTCTACGGTCCGGTGAGCGCAGAGTGGAGCGGCGGTCCGGCCGAGTACCGGCTTATGGACAGCCACCCCAATCCATTAGGGTTGCGGGGCACAACCATCCGCTACGCGCTCAAGGAGCCCGGGCTGACCACGCTGGAGATCTTCAATGTGGCCGGACAGAGGGTGCGGACGCTGGTCAACGGCCGGCAGCCGGCCAACTACTATGCGGTGTCCTGGGACGGGAGCAACGACCGGGGCAAGCCGGTGGCCAATGGGGTGTACTTCTACCGGCTGAAATCCGGGGAGTTCTCGGACACCAAGAAGATGATAGTGGTTCGCTAATTCTTAGGCAAGCTCAGGATACAAAACGCTATAAATGGCCAGGAAAACCAGCATCATAAAAGTTCCGGATACTGCATAAATAAGGAAAAATAGTATTTACCGGTTGTCTTTTCACAAGACAGCCGGTACCATTTAACTAAGGATATTTTTCCGAAAGATTATCCCATCCGTTCAGGAAGAAACCAGCTGAGCGTAGGTGACAGGCGGTGTG
>CAZPNX010000046.1:0-8478 GCA_964588285.1 uncultured bacterium | reverse complement strand
TAGTCTAACCGATAGGGGTGACATTCCTGAAGCAATGGGATAATCATTTATTTGATATCGTAATTACAACTTAGCAGAGCCTAATGCCAGATAGGGGAAGGGGAAAAATAACCGTCACCACCCGCCGGGAGCAGGAGGAACACGACCGGCAATACTGGCGCAGCCGCAGCCCTGAGGAGCGGCTGGACGCCTTGGAGCTCCTCCGCCTGGAGGCCGGGAAGTTCGTTTATGAATATCCAGCCAGACTTCGAAGAATTGTTGCGTTTTCTCGAAGAGCGCCGCGTTGACTATATGATAGTCGGCGGGTACGCGGTGGCCTTCCACGGCTATGTGCGCTTCACCAAGGACATTGACATCTTCTACGACAACAGTCCGGAGAACGTCAAACGTCTGGCGGACGCCCTTGAGGATTTCGGCTTCTCCGGAGAGGAGATCCCCAGGGGGAAGCTGGAGGGAGCCGGGAACATCGTCAGCTTCGGGGTGGAGCCGGTAAGGGTGGACCTGATAAACGAGATTGACGGGGTGAGCTTTGCCGAAGCCAGGCCGCGGGCGGCGAGGGGAAAGTATGGAAGGATCGAGGCCAATTTCATAAGCCGGGATGACCTTTTGAAAAACAAGCGCACCGCCCAGCGGACCCAGGACATGGCCGACGCCGAGAAGTTGGAATAGGGAAGGGTCGGAAGTTGCCTAGGAATAGCAAAATGGAGTCAAAACGACAATAAAACGGAGGACACTATGGACCTGCTCGAACTGAAGGACTGCCTGGAGGCCGACAAGGCCCCTTCATCCTGAAGGCAATGACAGAAGCAAAATCCGAATACCGAATCTCGAAATCCGAAACAAACCGTATAAGTCCGAAAACAAAACTCGGAAAATAATCCAACGAACTCGGATGAAACGCAGCATCTCACATAGCTTCAAGGCCGAAACCCCGGAGGCCAAGGCCCGATGGTACCAGTCGCTCTCGCTGAAACAGAGGATGGAAGTGTTCAACGAGTACACCAAGATGCTGCTGGCGGTAAACCCCAAACTGGCCGAGCGTAAAAGTGCTGGAAAATCTAAAGCAAATATTCAGGTGCTTAGAAAAGCACAAGGTTAAATACCTGGTGATCGGGGGCATAGCCGCGGCCCTGCATGGCGTGCCCAGGGCCACCTTCGATCTGGACATGCTCATCGAGGCCACGGCCGAGAATGCTAAAAGGTTATTGGATGCCCTAACCGAGGCTGGACTGGGAACGGCCGGTCTGATTACTCCGCAAAATCTGTTGAAAAAGGAGATCACCGTCTTCGAGGACTGGATCAGAATAGACGTTCAGACCAGGACTCCGGGGTTGAAGTTCGAAAAGGCCTGGGACAGGCGGGAGATCATGGATTACCAGGGACAGCGAATGTGGGTGCTTTCCAGGAGCGACCTCATCAGCTCTAAAAAGGCGGCCGGTCGCAAGATTGATTTGGAAGATGTTAAATCGTTAACAAAACGAAATGGATAATCGGAGGACACTATGGACCTGCTCGAACTGAAGGACTGCCTGGAGGCCGACAAGGCCAACTTCGACTACTCAGAGGAACCCGAGGGCCTGGTCATCAAGAATAAGCGCTACGGCACCAAGATCAGCGTCAGCCCCGAGGCGGCGGCCAAGTACGACTGGCCGACCATCAAAGCCCACAGCGTCTGCGGCCGCGACGTCCAGCACATCACCCGGGTCACCGGGTACTTCACCATCGTCGAGGGCTGGAACAAGGGCAAGCTGGCCGAGCTGGACGATCGGCACCACGGGGAGGTGTCGGCTACCTAACCCCCCTGGCCCTTAACTGTCACCCTGAGCCCGGCACCTTGCCAGACAAATTGAACGGGTGACGCTGAATGACTGTCATCCCCTTCGGAAACAAGGCAGGAAGCCCGTCTCAGGGCAGGCACGGGGGCGAGCAGGGAGCTTTGGGGACCATGAAAGTGCAACAGAAGGAAAAGCGGGAGAACGCGATGACCATCAAGGTGTTCGGACGGGCCGGCTGCCAGGTGTGCAAGCAGGCGGTGGAGAAAATAGACTACTTTTTGGGCAAGTGGGACTACCGCAAGCAGGTGCCTATTGCCTATTACGACATGGAGACGGTGGACGGGCTGGCCGAGGGCGCCTTTTATGAAGTCTACGAGATCCCGACCGTGGTGCTTCTCAAGGCCAATCAGGAGCAGGACCGCTGGCTCAAGCGTCCGCCGCTGTTCAGGGAGCTGAAACCGCTGCTCGACCAGCACATCAAAGGCGAGGTGGGCGAGGCCGAGGAGGAGTAAGGAGGGAGTCGCCTTCGGGACGCCATACGCCCTGAAGCGGCGTATGGCGTTCAGCTTTTTCCCATGACCTATTGTCATGCCGGAGTTTAATACTTAGGCAATTATCACTATTTATGTCTATTCTTGAAATATATTTAGATGGTATGACTATCTTTTCGCTTTCAATGAAAAACAAACCGATAAAGATACTCTAAACTATTTATAAGGAGGTTGCCATGGGGACCAACGCCAATTCCTTCCCGGCCACGCTCTCGGTCGAGTACAGCCCCAAGTCCGACCGGCTGACCGCCTTCTTCCGGTTGTTCACAGCCATTCCCTTCTGGATACTGGCCTTTCTGCTGATGGGTCCCACCGGAGTGACCTCGGGAAACGGCTCCCACAGCAATGTAGCCTATGGAGGCGGCTTCGTCTTTTTACCGGCATTGTTGATGATAGTTTTTAGGCAGAAGTATCCCCGCTGGTGGTTCGATTGGAATTTGAACCTGTTGCGTTTGTTTATGCGTTTCTCGGCCTATCTGCTGCTGCTGCGCGATGAATATCCCTCCACCGATGAAGAACAGGCGGTCAGGCTGGTGCTGACCTACCCCGATGCCAAGAGCGATCTGAACCGTTGGCTGCCTTTGGTGAAATGGCTATTGGCCCTGCCGCACTATTTTTGTCTTTTCTTTCTGGGACTGGCGGCCTTGATCTTCACCGTGGTGGCCTGGTTTGCCATCCTGTTCACCGGCACCTATCCCAGAAGCCTGTTCGACCTGGTGGTCGGCGCCATGCGCTGGAACCTGCGGGTGAGCGCCTACGCCTTCCTGCTGGTCACCGACCAGTACCCGCCATTCAGTTTGAAGGAATAAGCGCTTTCTTGCCACGGATCTACGCGGATCTTCTCCGTTTTCGCATCAGTTAATGGCAGTGTAAATCCGTGCCTATTTGCAATCCATGGAGATAAAAGGGTTCATCGAGACCTCGCTGGTGGACTGGGACGGGATGGTCTGCTGCGTCCTGTTTCTGCCCGGATGCAACTTCCGCTGCCCCTTCTGCTACAACCATATCCTGGTGAAACACCCGGAGAAACTGGAGTCGGTGCCCTGGGAAAGGGTGGAGCGCTATCTAGAAGGCAAAAGGGACTGGATAGACGGGGTGGTGATCACCGGCGGAGAGCCGACCATCCACCAGGGGCTAAAGATGCTCCTGGTGAAAATCAAAAAATCAAAATTCAAAATAAAAATTGATACCAACGGGTACCGGCCGGAAGTATTGGAGGAACTGATCGCCGAGAAGTTGGCAGACTTCGTGGCTATGGACGTCAAGGCGCCGCTGGACGGCTCGTACTCCCGGGCGGCCGGGGTGGAGGTAGATACCTCGCTGATCGAGCGGAGCATCAGGGCGATAATAGACTCGGGCCTGCCCCACGAGTTCCGCACCACGGTGGTGCCGGGGCTTCACACGGTAAAGGCTGTCGAAAAGATGGGGAAATCCCTGAAGGGGTCACGGAAATGGGCCATACAGCAGTTCGTCCCAGACCAGGCCGACGACCCCGCCCTCAGGGCTTTGGCCCCCCTGCCCGAGTCCGAGGTCCGGGAGATGCAAAGGCGCGGGGAGGCATATGTCGACAAGTGCTTTATTCGAGGACTTCGCCAGGTGGCCGAGGCCCCGCCGAATTAAGCGGAGCCAGGTTTTTACCTTGAGTTTTTCCCCGGGCTGTGGTATTCTATAAATTTGGGAAATCTGCCCGTGTGAAATCCACCTGAAACGAATCGAGGAGCAGACCGCCATGCCTAAAGCGCTTAAAATCGCCCTGATCACGACAGGAGCCGTCGTCGTCCTGATAGTCGCCGCCGGGCTCTTCCTTAAAATGATGTTCCCGCCGGCCAAACTGCGGGCCATCCTTATGCCCAAGATCGAGCAGGTGGTGGGCCGCCAGGTGACGGTGGAGGATTTCTCCCTCAAGGTCTGGACCGGACTGGGGGTGGAGCTCAAGGGGATCGAGCTGGCCAACGCCAAGGGGTTTGCCGACCGGCCCCAGGCCAGAATCGCCTCGGTGGTGCTCAAGGTAAACTTACTGGGGCTGCTACGGCGCCAGCTGCACGTCACCAGCCTGGTCATCGACCGGCCCGAGATCCTGATCGAGAAGGACAAGGCCGGGAAGTTCAATTTCGACGACCTGGTCAAGGCGGCCCCGGCCGACAGCGCCGCTTCTCCGCCGCCCGATGTCTCGACCCCAGTATCGATAGCCGTGTCTTCGTTCGCCATAAGGTCAGGCAGCGTCGCGTTCGACGACCGGCAGGCCGGGCTAAAGGTCCTGGCCGGCGGCATAGAGCAGAAGCTGTCGTTCTCGGCCGACCGGAAGATGGAGGACATACGGACCAAAGGCTCCATCGAGATAGGCGAGATAACAGCGGCCACCCCGGTGATGTCGGTCTCCCGCATCAGGCTGGGGGTGAGGCACGACGTCAAGGTGGACATGAGGTCCAAGCGGGTGACGGTCAATGAGCTTTCGGCCATACCCCAGGGCATCGTCCTGACCATGGCCGGCCAGGTGGACAGCTTCGACACCAAGCCGGTGCTGAATTTGGAGCTAAAGACCACGGCCGTCGAAGTCAAAAAGATATTCGAGGCACTGCCGCCCGAGATTAAAAAGCAGGCCGGCGGGGTGACGGCCTCGGGCCTGATCGAACTTGGCCTCAAGGTCACCGGCCAGGTGGACCCCAAGGACCCCAAGTCCAAGCCCAAGGTGGAGGGACGGGTGGTCCTCAAGGACATCGGCATCAAATACGCCCAGCTGCCCAAATCCATCTCCGACGTCAACGGGGATATCAGGTTCTCGGAGCGCGACCTGGAAGTCAAACGGCTGGCGGCCAGGCTGGGTTCGGCCGGGTTCGAGCTGGCTCTCTTGGTGAAAAACTTCGAAGACCCGTTCGTCAAAGCATGGTTCAAGGGCAGCTTCGATTTGGGCGAGGTCAAGGACTACGCGCCGCTGGAGAAGGGGACGGCGCTGGCCGGGGTTGTCAAAGCAGACTTCAAAGCCGAAGGGTTGATCAGGAAAACCGAATCCTTCAACATGGACGGTAAGGTGGAACTGGACAAGCTTGCTTTTGCCACGCCGGCCTTGCTCAAGCCGGTGTCCAACATGAACGGGACCATCACCCTCACCAAGGACCTGGTCAACATACCGGAAATCTCGTGCTCGATAGGAAGATCCTCGATGTCGTTCACCGGCAAACTGAAGAATTTTCTTTCGCTGGTTCCCGAACAACCCGCCACTTTTTCACCAAGCTCAAAACAAGCGTCAGGCCAGCCGGCCCTGGCCCTGCCCAAGCAGGGGAAGGCGTCGTTCGACTTCGCGCTGAACTCGCCTTTGCTCGACTTGGACGAAATGCTGCCTCCGCCGCCCTCCGCCTCCGCCAAGGCTGCGGCGGATAAAAAAGCCGCGGCGCCTGCGCCGCAGATGATGCCTCTGCCCGACCTGCTGATGGACGGCAAGGTGCGGGTGGCCAAGATCGTTTTCTTAAAGATGGAGTTCGACAACCTGGCCGGCAATCTGGCCATGAAAGATAGAAAGCTGAGCCTGGACGGACAGTTGGGGGTTTATTCCGGCAAGGTGCTGGGTAATCTATGGGCCGATCTCAACGATTTGAACCGGATCGAATACCGGCTCAAGGCCGACGCCCAGAAGCTGGAGGCCAACGATTTTCTCTCGGCCTTAACACCCTTCAAAAATCGGCTGTTCGCCAAGCTGGACCTGAACGGCGAATTCTCGGGGATGGCGCCGGACACGGTGCTGGTAAAGGAAACCCTTAAGGGCCAGGGGCGGGCGGCCACCAGTGAGGGAAGGCTGGTCAACTGGCCGCTCCTGGCCGATTTCCTGTCACACACCAAACTGGGCGATACCAAGGAGGTCACCTTCCACAGTATGAACCTGGGCTTTCGCATTCTAGATCAGAAGGTTTTTTTAGACGATCTGAAAATGGACTGCCGTTACGGCGAGGTCAACCTATCGGGTTATTCGACCTTCGCCGGGGCGGTGGACTACCGGGTCTCGGTCAAGCTGACCAAGGAGGAGTCGGACAAGCTCAAGGGCAAGGGCGGAAATGTGGCCGCACTGTTCACCGACAAGGACGGCCGGGTGGTGCTCGATCTTTTAGTGAAGGGCCAGCCGCCCAAGCCTTCGGTCTCCTGGGACACCCAGATGGCCCAGGCCAGGCTGAAAGGAAAAGCCCAGGAGGAGATCGGCAAGGCCAAGGCCGAAGCCGAGGCCAAGGTAAAAGACGAGGCCGACAAGCTGAAGCAGAAGGCGGACGAGGAGGCGGCCCGCCTCAAGCAAGAGGCTGAAGAAAAGGCCAAGAAGGCGGCCGAGGAGGCAGCCAAGAAGCTAAAGAACCTGTTCAAGAAGCCGTAGCCTACGTTGGTAGCCTGAACTGGTAAGGGAAAAAGGACTGCGCACTACTCACAAACCATGCACGGCCTGCTGCATAGGATGCTATGGGTCCCGGGGTCCAATCCCGACGGCCGGGATTGCTTTGTGCCGCTGCCGGTGGTGGTGGCCATGTCAGAGGTTTTGGAGATAGTCGGCGACTATCCCCGGGCTCTGGAGCTTCTGGCACGATGCGAGGAGCAGATGCCAGGCCGGGAGAGCGCTGAGAACGCCCGGTTGTACCTGGTTCAGGGCCGGATGCTGTGGCTGAAAAATGATTACGAAAAATCCCTAGAGAAGTATCGGATGGTTTTGGAGGCCGCCCAGCGGTGCGGCCGACCGGACGATGAGGCCGGAGCCCGGCAAGGCATGGCCATGGTCTACAACGACACCGGCCGGGCCACCCAAGCGCTGGCAGAGCTGGACAGGGCCCTGGAGCTGAGGCAGATGACCGGGCCGCCCCAGTCTCTGGCAGCCATCTACAACGCCATGGGTTACAGCTATATCAACCTCACAGACTTCGAACGAGCCCTGGATTGCTACCACTGGTCCCTGGCCATACATCGGGAGAGCGGCGACTTCAGAGGGGTGGCCATCGTCCTCAACAACATCGGGTTGATCCACTGGTCTCGAGGGGAGCGGACAGCCGCCGCCGATTATTTTCGGAGATGTCTGGAGGTTTTCGCTAAGATAGGGGAGCGGCCCAATGTGGCGGTGACGCTTAACAACCTGGGCGGCGTTAGCCACGAGATGGGTGATGACCGGACGGCCCTGAAATACCACCGACTGTCCTTGGAAGAGAGTCAGATAATAGGCAACCAGCGGGGGATGGGCAACTCTTATCAGAACATGGGAATCATCTTCGAGGAAAACGGAGATTTAGATTCTGCCGACCATCATTTCCGCCGGGCGCTGGACATTTTTACCTCTCTGAACGATCCACAGGGCCGGGGTTCAGTTCTCAACAGTTTGGGCATCGTAGTTCATAAGCGGTTTGAATACGACAGGGCCAGAGCCTTGTTCCAAGAGTCTTTGGAGTTGAAACAGGGCACGGGGAACCGTTACAGCGAAGCCAGCACCTTATTCAACCTGGGCAATCTCGATTTCGACCAGGGCAATTTCGGCCTAGCGATTGAAGGCTTGGGAAAGGCCCTGGCCATCTATCAGGATATCGGCGACCGCCGTAACTCCGGCGAGGTCCAGTATCTGATTGCCCAGATCCTTTTCTTCCAGGGTGAGTATCAGGAATCGGCCCGTATGATGAGAAGCTCGATAGAGGGATATGGGGAGGATCCGGCCATGGGGGATGCCCCGGCCTGGCTGGCGTTGGCCGAGGCCAGGTTGGGCCACTGGGAGGCGGCCTTGGAAACACTTTATAGGCATCGGCAACATCTGATTGCTAACGATGGCAACCGTTTCCGGCTGTATTTGGCCATGGCTGCGGTCTTAGGCGCCGATGAGGGGACCAAGGACGACCCCAAAGTTTTGGAGATAAACCTGGCGGCCGGGGCAGCGACCTCAGAGGATTACTATGCCCAGGCCGGGGAGCTGCAAGCGAGGAGCGGGGAGGTGCGGATGCTGCTGGATCTGCTTTGTGAGAGAGCGATTTACCTTAGATCCAAGGGAATGGCCGACGAATCCAGACAAGAGATAACGCGGGCCAAAGAAACGGCCAGTAGGCTTGGCCTGGAAAAGTATTTTAACTACATCAATAAACTTTGAAAAACGTGGGGAGCGATGAGTAAATTTGGTTGATGGTTAAATCTGTAACCTATTGAAAAAA
>CAZPNX010000045.1:0-9174 GCA_964588285.1 uncultured bacterium | reverse complement strand
AAGGCGGCGGTCAAGGTCCATTTCGGCGAGGAGGGGAACCGCAACTTTATCAAACCGGCGTTGGTCAGGCCGCTGGTCGAAAAGCTTGTGGCCACCCTGGTGGAGACCAACGTCCTCTACTCCGGACCCAGGCAGAAGACCGAGTCCCACATCAAACTGGCCAGGGAGCACGGCTTTGACTTCGCCCCCATAGAAATCCTGGACTCCGAGGGCGAGGTTGCCTGGTCCTGTTCCACCGCCCGCTACACCCGGGTGCTGGTGGGAAGCCGCACCAGGAACTACGGCACCATCATCATGCTCAGCCACTTCAAGGGGCACGGGCTGGCCGGGTTCGGCGGGGCCATCAAGAACATCGCCATGGGGCTGGCCTCGCGGATGGGCAAACGGGCCATGCACGCCGACCTGGTCCCTGTGTTCGACCCGGACAAATGCGTGGCCTGTAACGTCTGTGCCAGACAGTGCCCGGCCAGGGCCATCAGCACCAACCCCATAAGGATAGATCCCCGAAAGTGCATCGGATGCGGCCAGTGCATCCAGGTCTGCCCGGCCGGAGCACTGTCGGCACCCAAGGGCCGTATAGGAACCGAGGAATTCAATCGGAGGCTGGCTGAGTACGCCAAAGCCATCGCCGACAGCGTCCATCTGGTCTACATCAATGTGTTGGCCGACATCTCGCCTGACTGCGACTGCGCCTCAGGAGCCCGTAAGCCTTTCATAAAGGACATCGGGGTGCTGGCCTCCACCGACCCGGTGGCCATCGACCAGGCCAGCCTGGACCTGGTCAACAAAGCCCACTCCTGCCAAGACGCCTTCCTCAAGGAAAGCGGACGCAGCGGGGTGGTGCAGCTGGAGCACGGGGAGAGGATAGGGCTGGGGAGCAGGAAATACAAGTTGATTGAATTAAAGTGAGACCGATATAAAAAATGAGATTGCCCCCGACAAAGGAGACGATCTCCGTCACAAATTATATTTTTGGGCAACAGAATATTATCGTCTGAAGCCTTGGGAGTGGATGGGCGACAGCGATGTTTTCGGGGTGAAGGATCCCAAATCCGGCAAAACAGGCTTCTGCTCCATTCTGGGTGAAGCCGGGACCTATCTGGGACTGGCCATTTACCTGGGCGAAGAAGGACTGGGATGTCTGGACAAGATGTTCACCATGGGTTCCAAAGCGTTTGACGACGAGGACATCCTCTACGAACAGGACAACATCAACCTTTTATTCGGCGCGCGGAACGAGGTCCTTCCCCGGGAGTTGGAGGCCATGAAAAGATTGGGACTAAAATACCGGGGAAGCCAAGCCTGGCCGGTTTTTCGCAGATACCTGCCTGGTTACTTCCCTTGGTATCTAACCGACGATGAGATGGAATTTGCCGCCCTAGTCCTGGAGCAGGTGATCGCAGTGTCGGAAGCATACCGACACAGTCCCGAAAAAGCCGGTCCGTTCCCAGATGGTCGTTTTCTGGTGCAAACCTGCGAAAACGGGAAGTGGTCGGGAATAAGGGTGAAATGCCATCCTGCCCAGCCAAGATCTATCTACTTGTCGCCAACGCCAATACCGGATGATTTATTTGAAAAAGTTGACTCTCCGCCGTTGCCAAGATGCGGCGCTTGGGAGATAGACGTGTTTTACGCCGCCCCCTATGTTAACGAGGAAAAAGGGGAGAGGCCTTATTTCCCGCTAGTCATGGCGATAATGGATTGCGATACGGTCATGGTAGTCAGCGCCGAGATGGCCGGCAGGGATAGCGGCGCCGAAGTTTGCCGAAGAAAATTCATAGAGGTTTTGGCGTCTTTGCCCATATGGCCCATGATGATACGATACCGTCGGGATTCAATCCGCGATCTTCTTTCACCCATTGCGGAACATTTCGGAATGTCGATGGTAAAATGCAAAAAACTGCCGCAAATAGAAGATATGCGCAAGCATATGCGTCAGGCTTTTACAAGATAGAGGTGAATCAAACAGCAGCAAGAAAGTGAAGAAATGAAAATCTTCATGGCCGTTGTTCTTATGGCTTCGACCCTCAATGCGGTCGCCGCCCAGGACTCGCTCCTGTCCATACTCTCGAAAGAGCTTGGCCGCGAGTTCGCCGAGCTTTCCCGGCAGGAGGTGCCGCCATATTACATCTCCTTTCGGGTGGACGACATGACCACCACCGAGATCGAGGCTTCGTTCGGCGACCTGATGTCCTCGGACACCGACCGGCGACGCATCCTGACCGTCCAGGTGCGGGTGGGCAGCCCCCAGCTGGACAACACCCACGAGATCCGCTATGGGGATGAATTCCTGCAGTTGGGTCTCGGTTCCTCCCGCTGGGCTCCCCTGCCGCTGGACGACCGGCCCGAGGCTCTGGCCCAGGCCCTGTGGCAGAGAACCGATCAGGAATACCGGGAGGCGGTGGAGAACCTGGCCAGGGTCAAGGCCAACGTGGCCGTCACCGTCGAGGCCGAGGACAGAGCCCCAGACTTTTCCTCGGCCCCGCCCGAGGTTTTCGAGCAGCCGGCCATTAAAGAGCCGCCTTTGGACAGAGCCCTCTGGGAGCAAAGGCTCCGCCTGATCTCGAAGCCCTTCCTGGACGATCCGGACATCAACCGCTCGTCGGTGCGGCTGAGACTCTCGATCGTCAAAAAGTACTTTGTCTCCACCGAGGGGGCGCGCCTGGCCCATGGTCGAACCTCGGTCCATTTGGACATCTGGGGCGAGGTCAAGGCCGAGGACGGCATGGTGCTGCCTCTCTACAAGTCGTACTTCGCCTTTTCGCCCGAGGAACTGCTGTCCCAGGAGCAGCTGCTGGCCGACGCCCGGGAGCTGGTGCGCAAGCTGACCGCCATAAAAAAGGCGCCCATCGTCGAGGCCTACGCCGGCCCGGCCATCCTGACCGCCGGCTCCGCCGGGGTCTTCTTCCACGAAATCTTCGGGCACCGGGTGGAGGGCGAACGTCAGAAGAGCGAGTACGACGCCCAGACCTTCAAGAAGAAAATGGGCCAGGCGGTGCTGCCTCGGGAGCTTTCGGTTATATTCGACCCCACCATCGACCGCTACCGGGGGATGGCCTTAAACGGCAGCTACCTGTTCGACGACCAGGGGGTGAGGGCGCGGCGGGTGGAGGTGGTCAGGCGGGGCATCCTCTCCGACTTCCTGATGTCGCGCACTCCCATCGACAAATTCCCGGCATCTAACGGGCACGGCCGGGCCCAGGCCGGGATGCAGCCGGTGGCCAGGCAGTCCAATCTGATAGTGGAGACCTCCAACCCCCTGCCCATGGCCGAACTCAGGAGACGGCTGGTGGGCGAGCTCAAGCACCAAGGCAAGGAATACGGATATCTGTTCGCCGACGTCACCGGGGGCTTCACCATGACCGGCCGGTTCATCCCCAACGCCTTCAACGTCACCCCCACCGAGGTCTACCGGGTGTTCGCCGACGGCCGGCCCGACGAGATGGTGCGCGGGGTGGACCTGGTGGGCACGCCGCTGTCTGTCTTCTCCCAGATAGCGGCTGCCGGGGACCGGCCCGAGGTCTTCAACGGCACCTGCGGGGCCGAGTCCGGCGGAGTGCCGGTGTCGGCGGTGTCTCCGGCCCTGTTCGTCAGGCAGATCGAGATCCAACGCAAGGACAAATCGCAGGCCAGGCCGCCGCTGTTGCCCAGGCCCAGCGTCGACCTATCCCCTGTCCCCTTCCCCGCAGGGGAAAGGGATGGCCAGGACGGAGGGAAGGAGGCTGTCAGATGAGGAAGGTTCTCTGTCGTTGCACCGCCGCGGCCGGATTGCTGGCCGCTATGGCTTCGTTGACCCAGGCTGCGCTTGCCTCAGCACCGGACTCGGTCCGCACGGCCATGGACCAGGAGATGCGGCGCACCATGGAGCAGCTGGCCCTGGGCGAGCTAAAGAAGCCGTGCTTCGCCGGATTCACCGTCAGCGACGCCAAGACCCTGCAGGTGACCGCCAGCCTGGGGGCGGTGGTCCGCTCCGATCTGGAGCCGCAGCGCCGGGCCAGGGTGCGGCTGATGGTGGGGGACAAGAAGCTGTCCAACGAAAACTACATGTACTCCGGAAGCTGGACCATGGGCGAGGAGATACCATTGGACGACAGCCGACGGGGCATACGCCAGGCGCTGTGGAGGGTGGTCGACAACCGCTACAAGGAGCACGCCGAGGAGCTGGAGAACAAGCTGTCGGCCATCTCCCAGCAGAACCTGGCGCCCGAGGACACGGCCCTGCCGGACCTGGCCCCGTCACCGGTCACGGAATACGAGCAGATTATGCCTCTGGCCGATTGGGAGGCCGTCCGCTGGGAAGATCTGGCCAGAAGGCTTTCTTCGCAGTTCCTTAAATTTCCTGCCCTTCAGGCCTCCCAGGTCACCATTTACCTGTATCAGGCCGATGTCCGCTATCTTAACAGCGAAGGAACCTGGGCCCGTCACCCGGTCAGGTTGTGCGCCGTGGTGGCCGAGGCCGCGGCCCAGGCCGAGGACGGCCGTGATCTTGAGGACCGGCTGGAGTTCTTTGCCCGGGAGCCGGGGCAACTGCCGGACGAGAGGGCCATGGCCCAAGGCATCGAGGACATGGCCTCGACCCTGGCGGCCCTGCGTACCGCTCCCCTGTTCGAGGAGTCCTACTCCGGGCCGGTGCTGTTCGAGGGCCAGGCCCTGGCCGAGCTGCTGGCCGTGAAATTCTTCGGAGGACAGGCCGGGCTCAGGGCCAAGCGGAAGAACATCATGGACCCGAGCTACGCCCGTTCCAAGAGCTCCCGCGCCCTGGAGAACCCCCTGGAGTCGCGCATGGACAAGAAGGTTGTCTCGAGGGACCTGTCGGTCAAGGACGTCGCCGGCATGGAGTCGCTGGACGGCCAGAGCCTGATAGGCGCCTACTCCATCGATGCCGAGGGGGTGAGGCCGTCCCAAGAGCTGGTGCTGGTGGAAAAGGGGGTTCTCAGAAATCTTTTGAACGGCCGGACACCGACCCAGAAGGTGAGGCAGTCCAACGGCCACAAGCGCCTGGAGCTGACCGCCAACGGACTGGCCGAGGAGATTGGCCCCGGCGTGGCGGTGGTTACTTCCGAAAAGACCGAAGCCTATGACAAGCTGGTAAAAACATTAATCAAGGCGGCCAAAGCCGAGGACCTGGACTATGCCTATATCGTTCGCCGCCTGGGCATCCAGTCCGAAGGCTCGGGACGAGATCAGGATGAGGCCGTTCCCGATCCGATAGTTGTGATTCGCGTATCGGTCAAGGACGGAAGCCAGACCCTGGTGCGGGGTGCCGAGATCTCCAGCCTGCCTTTGGGCTCGCTCAAACGGGTGCTGGGCGCGGCCAAGGGCCGGTATATCCACAACGCCATGCTGGGAGACGAGGGCACGGGCCGTGGCTGGGGCTGGGGTCTTAGGGGAGTACCGGCCACACTGGTGGTGCCGCAGGCCCTGCTGTTGGAGGAGGTGGACATGCAGAGGGAGAGGCGGGCGGCCACCGCCAAGCTGCCGGCGGTGCCCAACCCGCTGGGGAAATAGGGACCTAACCCCCAATCCCCTTCCCTTCCTTCGTTTGCCAAACATGCTGTATTTCTCAGGACAGGCTCAGGGAAGGGTGCAGGGATTAGGTTTCCAGCCTGGGGTAAAAGGTCAAATCACCAGATAACGGCAACTATGTACAATAAAATCGCGACTTGGGAGGAGGCTTTAGAGCTTCGCCAAAGGGCCAGGGCTGAGGGCCGCCGGGTGGTCTTCACCAACGGGGTGTTCGACATCCTGCACCGGGGGCACGTGGAGTATCTGCAGAAAGCCCGGACTATGGGCGACCTGCTGATGGTTGGCTTAAACTCGGATTCTTCGGTCAAGCGCATAAAGGGGCCGACCCGGCCGATCAACACACAGGAGGACCGGGCCGTGGTGCTTTCGGCCCTGGCCTGCGTGGACCGCGTGGTCGTCTTCGACGAGGACACGCCCTTCAAGCTCATCGAGCTCCTAGTCCCCGACGTCCTGGTCAAGGGGGCGGACTGGAAGGCGGGCGACATCGTCGGCGCCGACGTGGTGCTGAGGAACGGGGGGAGGGTGGAGACAGTGGATCTGGTGCACGGAAAATCGACCACCGGCTTGATCAGGAAAATAACCGAAGTAAAAGATAAGGGACAATAAACCATGCCTCTCTGGCCCAGCATCCAGCAGACCATTAATCCTATAGAGGGAAACAAGAAAACCATGCAGGTCAAGGGCACCTCGCTCATCGCCACCGAAAAGTTCATCCGCCACCAGTTCGGCTCCGATGGCTACGAGCGCTTCCTTGGGGCCCTGCCCCAGGGCTCGAAGGAGCTTTTCTCCTCGACGGTCCTTTCACCCAACTGGTACCCCATCGAGGACGCTTTCTACCGGCCGATGCAGGCCGTCTGCGACCTGTTCTACGGAGGAAAGGCCAGCGGGGCCCGCGACATGGGCCGGTTTTCGGCCCTGGACGCGCTCAAGGGCGTCTACAAGGTCTTCGCCCGAATAGCCTCGGTGGACTTCGTGCTCAAGAAGACGGCCAACATCTTCGCCACCTACTACCAGCCAGGCAAGATGGAGGTGGCCGAGCGGGGCGATCGCCGCATCATCCTGCGCATGACCGGGATCGACCTGCCGCACGTCCTGCTGGAGGAGCGCATCTGCGGCTACCTGGAGGGGGCGCTGGAGGTCTGCGGCGAGAGGGAGGGGCGGGTGATGGTGGCCAAGTCCATGGCCTCGGGCGACGACTGCACCGACTTCGTGGTCAGGTATTAAGCGAACGTACCGTCACCCTGAGATCACAGCCTGCCCGGCAGGTTGAAGCGACGCACTGAGGACGGGCCTTGCTTTGTTGCCGAAGTGGGTGAGCCTGACCTCCCTCGGCTTGAAAGGCGCGGAATAAGGATGACCATGTCGGAAAACAACAAATACCAACTGCCCTTCCTGCTGCTGGGCTTCGCCGCCGTCCTGCTGCTGTGGAACACGCCGGTGGTCTATCCGGTGAAACTGTTCACCGTCTTCCTCCACGAGCTGTCCCACGGCCTGGCGGCGGTGTTCAGCGGCGGTCGCATCGTCTCCATCAAGGTGGCCGCAGACCAGGGCGGCCTGGCCACCACCGCCGGCGGGTGGCCCCTGCTGATCGCTTCGGCCGGCTACCTGGGCAGTATGCTCTTCGGCGGGCTGATACTACTGGCGGCCTCCCGCTCCAGGGCCGACAAGCTGATCTCCATCTTCATCGCCCTGACGGTGGCGGCGGTGACCCTGCTCTTCGTGCGCAACCTGTTCGGCTTCGCCTTCGGCCTGGCCTTCGCCGCCGGGATGGCGGCCCTAGGCCGGTGGGGCGGGGCGGCCCTCAACGACTTCGTCCTCAGGCTTTTGGGTCTGACCAGCGTCCTCTACGCCATCATCGATATTTACGGCGATCTGATAGCCCGTACCGTGCCCTGTTCCGATGCGGCCGCCATGTCCCGTCTGCTGTTCGGGCCGCCGATGCTCTGGGGTGTGATATGGATGCTGCTGGCCCTGGGAGCAGCCGGGCTATTCCTGCGTCTGTCGTTCAAAGCGGACAGAGGCGGCATAAAAGTTAAATAGAGAACCAAGACCATGTCCATATCGATCAAGCCGGTGAAGACGCGGCGCGACCTCAAACGGTTCGTGGAATATCCCTTCTCCCTCTACCGGGGCCATCCCTACTGGGTTCCGCCTCTGATCTGGGACGAACTCCACACCCTGCAGTCCGACAAGAACCCGGCCTTTGAGTACTGCCGGGCACAATACTGGATGGCTTTTCGGGGTCAAAAACCGGTGGGAAGAATCGCCGGCATCATCAACCGGCGGTACATCGAGATCTGGGGCAAGAAACTGGCCCGCTTCGGCTGGGTGGATTTCGAGGACGATCCGGAGGCGGCCAGGGCCCTGTTCGAGGCCGCCGAGTCCTGGGCCCGACAGCATGGCATGGACGGCATCCACGGGCCCCTGGGCTTCACCGACATGGATCACGAGGGAATGCTGGTGGAGGGTTTTGAAGAATTGGGCACCTTGGCCGCCATCTATAACCACCCCTATTATCCCAAAATCGTCGAAAGCCTGGGTTATGCCAAGGACGTTGACTGGGTGGAGTTCGAGGTCAAGGTGCCGGAGAGGATTCCCGAAAAGGCGGAGCGGGTGGAGCGGATCGTCATGAAGAGGCTGGGGGTGCGGGTGTTGGAGGCCAAGTCGGCCAAAGAGATGCTGCCCTATGCCCGGGAGATGTTCCGGGTGCTGAACGCGGCCTTTGCCCCCATCTACGCCTTCGTTCCGCTGAACGACAGGCAGATAGACCTCTATGTCAAGCAATATTTCTCGTTCATCAGGCCAGAGTTCACCAAGATCGTGTTGGACCGCGACGGCCGGGTGGCCGGCTTCGTCATCGGCATGCCCTCCCTGTCCCGCGCCCTGCAGAAGGCCCGGGGAAGATTGCTGCCGTTCGGTTTCATCCACCTGCTTCGGGCTATGCGCCGGCCGAAATACATCGACCTCTACTTGGGCGCGGTGCGTCCCGATCTCCAGGGCACCGGCACCGACGCCCTGCTGATGACCGAGATCACCCGCTCGGCCATAGCCGCCGGCATCGTTTCGGCCGAGACCAACATCGAGCTGGAGGACAACGTGGCGGTCCAAAACCACTGGAAATACTACCAGGCCCGGCAGCACAAGAGGCGGCGGTGTTATATCAAGCGGTGGGGATGAGGGGAAAAAACCGCAAAAGGCGCAGAAAACAATCAAACCCGCCCCGCGTTCTCCGCGGTAAAAAAACATGGTAATGCATGGTGATTTCGGACCAAATATGATATATATTTTGAATGAGAATAACGTGCCCAAAATGCTATCACCACTGGTCGTGGAAACTAGGCCATGGTCGGCAAAAGTGTCGATACTGCGGATATAAATGCCACTTGCGTTCGGTCTGGGATACATGCTATCTTGATGGCCAGACAAAAACCAAGCTTCTAGATTACTTTGTACTTGGTGTGCCCTGCTACCGGCTGCGATTTAAACATCTGGCAAACCTAGGCACCATCCAACGGTTCTTTCGATTGATCCGGGCTGCCTTGTGCCTTCACGAACAGTGCCGCGAGCCATTCACTGGCAAGGTTGAATACGACGAAATGATTATCCCATTGCTTCAGGAATGTCACCCCTATCGGTTAGACTATCTCG
>CAZPNX010000044.1:0-9667 GCA_964588285.1 uncultured bacterium | reverse complement strand
TAAAACCGATTTATCCAAATAAACAGATGTTTTCAAGTATTCAATCTCGATGAAAGTATATGATTTCCAGGTAAGTTTTCGATAGGCAGCCAATCCGGCGTAAGCCTCAAAAGGCTTTTTATCGATGGTGATATTGTACTCGTGTATCAGATTTGGATGAGAGAACTTTTGAATAAAATCATGCATGGGATAATTGGCTAATCCCCCGGTCAAACGATAGGAGAAAAAATGCTGGGCATCAGAGTACAGGGGGAACAGGTAAATGACCGCAGCCACAGACACAAGTCTTAACAGCTTTATCCTGTTGAACATAGTCCGATTTCGATAGGCGACAGAGCCAATCACCCATTGGACTTGCTGTCTAGGCACAATATCTCTGCCTGGCGGTTGTAGATGGGGCAGCCGCCGCCGCACAGGGGCAGGCGGTCGCAGGAGCGGCACTTGGGCTCGGGCCTTCGCCTTTCCCGCAAGTCGCGGGCCAATTCCGCGTTCCATATTCTCTCCCAGGGGTCGCCCAGAATGTTGCCCAGGGGCTCGAACCAGCTCTGGCAGGGGATGACCGAGCCGTCGGGCTCGATGCACATGTTGTACTTGGCGGCGGTGCAGGCCTTGACTCCCAGCTCCAGCTTTACCGGGTCCAGCTGGCAATACTGAGTGGGGGTGTACCAGATGAGCTTGAGCCCCAGCTTGTCGGCCGCTTCCCTGGCCCTCTCCAGCACCGGGATGAGCTCCCTCTCGGTGTATCCGATGCCGCAGTCGGCTCCCTTGCCCGAGTAGATCAGGCCGTTACAGGCCACGGCCTCAATTCCCAGGGATCTGATGAATTTGAAGGTCTGCAGCAGCCCCTTGGCGTTGAGCCTGGTGATGGTGGTGTTGGTGATGGTGTAGACCGGGGTGGCCACCGCGTTCTTTATGCCGGCCACGGTCTGGGCCCAGGCGCCGCGACGGCCCACCATCCGGTCGTGTATTTTGGGATCGTGGGACTCCAAGGTGATCTGGAAGTGGTCGATGCCGGCCTGGGCCATGGCCGCCACCAGCTTTTTGTCGCGCAACCGCCGTCCGTTGGTCAGCAGGCCGGCCACCAGGCCGGTCTCCTCGGCAAAGGCGATCAGGTCAACCAGGTCCGGCCGCAGGGTGGCCTCGCCGCCGGTGAAGCAGACGTGGGGGATGCCTATCTCCCAGAGCTTGGAGATCACTTTCCTCCAACCGTTCGTGTCCAACTCAGGCGGCATCCTTCCTTGGGGCAGATAACAGTGTCCGCAGGCGTTGTCGCAACGGTAGGTGAGCGCCAAATCCATGCGATGGGGTGCGGAGACCGGGGTGGAAAATGGTTCGACCCGCTCAATGTCCAGATAGCTGACCGGGCAGATATCGTCGCTGCGGACCAGGGCCATGATCTTATCCCTGAGGCCGATATAATCCGATAGAAGCTTTTGGCATTCCACCCCGCGGTAGCGTCTCATCATTTGAGAAACGGCCAGGTCGGGTTCGTCGTCCTCGACGATGTGCCGGGCCATCTCGGCGGCCGTCTGGTTCAAATGCAGGATTTTGGAAGCGTTGATGGACAGAATGCCGCGGGCGTCGGGCTCGATCCTCAGGTGCAGGCGGAAATTGCGGCCGCCCTCCTGGCCCCGGTATTGGTATAATCCGGGCTTAAGAGGTTTTTCCCGAGCAAGCCAGTTATTCCAAATTTTTTTCCAGGGCATTTCTTATCCTCCTTTTCCCGAAAATCCAGGCCGGGAAGCGGATTGCGGCCGGCCCGCCATCGGGGCATAACAGCTTAGAAAGTTCACCCGAGTTTAAGAAGTAAAGCCTGGCCAGATAGGGGGGGAGGAAAATGAAAAAAAGAGGCATGACCGCCAGCATGGCCGCCAGGTGCAGGGGGCCGACCGGGTCCAAAGCGAAAATGGGTTGGCCGACTTCCAGTTCCAGCCCTCGGCCCATCTCCGCCCGCAGCCGCCGGCCGCTCAGACGCCAGTTGTTCCACTTTAGGGATATCCGATCCTTGTCCAGTTCGATAAATGACGGCGAGAACCATTCCCGGCACAACAGAAGCAAGGCGGCCACCGACACGGCCAGCAATAGGGAGGCAAAAACCACCGCCAATGGGCTGCTGCTCTGAATGCCTACAGAAGACAGAGCCACCAGGGCCAGGTCAAAGAAGGTCATAAATAAAAGCCGGAGCCGGGAGAAACCAAGCGGCCGCCCTTTCATGATTCCAATATCTCCACCAGCTTGTCGCGCGATGACAGCCCGTGGCGAATGACCACCTGCCGCTTTTTTACGTGGAATGTTTCCGAGAGAAAAGCGACCAAACGGTCGTTGGCCCTGCCATCAATGGCCGGAGCGCAGAGGTAGACCTTGAGGCGGTCGGCCTGGCGGACCAGCCGCTCCTGCTTGGCGTTGGGGACCACCCGGATGTTGAGCATCATGGCCGGCCGGCAGAGAAGTTGAGAACTAGCTTGGCGGCCAAGAGGAACCCTCCCAGGTTGAACACCGGCAACACCCAGTCTAGGCCGTATACCAGGTAATGGGCGAAGCCGAAAATACCGGGAGAGGAGGCCAGGGCCACAGCCACGATCTGCCGGCCGAAGGGAATTCGGACCTTATCAGGCTCCAGGGGACGATTCGGCTGGGTTAATTTCCCAGCGGCGAATTGGAAGCCCGCCCAGACCAGGGACAGGGATATGGCGGCGAAAACCAAGAGCATCACTTCTTCAGACTTAACAGTTCCGGCCGGAGGCAGGGAGGCAAGGCGCCTTAGAAAATAGCCCAACCCGCCCAGTATCAATGGGTCGGCGGCGATCGACCAAAGGATTATTTTTGAATTGATCTTGGAAGGATCTAAATTGTTCATGGCCGCTCCACCAACAATTTCTTCATCTCTAGCTCATCGTTTATGGGGATGCCGTCATTTCCAAACTCGGGGATCGAAGGTTTCAGCCTCCTGGATCGGACAACGACCGCAGCATGGATGGCGGCGTTTCCAAAGCCACGCCTCTGGTGGAACTCCGTCGCCATTTGATTATCGTTGGTGGTCACCAGCCACAGGCGGCGGACACCGGAGATTTGGGCTTGGCTCTCGACCGCCTTCAACAGGACGGTTCCGAAGCCCGGCCCTCTTCCAAACTGTCCAAGCTTATTATCTCGCATTCGGCCCTGGAAATGCAATAGGTAATTAAGCCCAAAGGCTTGCCGCCGACGGAAGCGATGAATCCTGGCAAACGGTCCGCCCGGCGGACCCGGCCTCGGGTGACGATATCGGGCGAGCCCCAACGTTCGGTTAAAAGTCCAAAGACCCAGGGCTGGTCGGTCTGGCAGACGGGTCGGATCTCAAGCCCTTTCATGTCCGATAGATGATACTTCCTTTATCCGCCCCCGGGCCGGCGAGGCGAAAACGCCCTGCGGTGCAGAGCAGGGCGAAACCGCCATCAGGAGCCGGAAGCTTTTCATGAATTGAGCCGTGGTTTCCGGAGAAATACGAGCCCGACCCATTGCCAAAGAGAGCACCATCATTATCAGGGCCAGGGAGGCCAGGGCGGCGATGCCTTTTCCGGACAGCGCTGGTCCTGTCGGCTCTGTAAGTTTCATGTCTCCAATTCGGCGATGCGCCGTTCGATGTCGAAAAGCTTAGACTCCTGATAATACCGGCGACAGCTAGCCAGAGCCTGCTGCCTGCTCTCCGGGCTGGGGCTGAGCTTGAATATCTGATAATAAGCCTCTGCCATCTGTTCGTCATTCTCGGCTCCGGCGGCCAGCCGATACATGGATTCCAGACCCTTATTCCTATCGATCGCGGCCTCGAGCCTAGCTTCCAACAGCGCTCCATGAAATAGGACGTAAGGATAACCGATGTCACGGGCTATCTCCAGCGCTTCGGTGTTAGCCTCGGCCGCCCGGCGGCTCTGGTCCGATTCCAAAAGGCATTTGGCCATCAGAAAAAGCGATTTGCATAGGTAGTGCAGGTTATTGTGCCGCCTGGTGTGGGCCTCAGCCCGTTTGAAGTATTCCAGGGCACGGGATAGATCTCCCAACTCCTGGTAAGCAACACCGATATTATCAAGGGCCTCGTAGACATTGTAGAAGTCACCCATGGACTCGGCGATCTCCAGTTTCTCCAGATAACAATCAATGGCTTCGCGGTAGCGTCCCTGTCCGTAAAGAATAAGCCCCCGGTCGCCGATGGCGAAGCTCATACCCATGCGGTTTCCGGTTTCAGCCGCCAGGCGGTACAGTTCGGCGTTGCAAGCCTCGGCCTCGGCCCAGCGCCCGGTGCTCAGGTAGATGTCACCCATGAAGAAGCAGGTCTTAGCAATCAAACTCTTGTCTCCGTCAAGACGGAAGGCATCCAACAGGCCCTTCATGCGCTCCAATGCGAGCTCCGGGCCCATGTCCTGACGTAGGTCATAAATGACTTGCACTGCGATATCTGACTGACCGGTGCGCTCTGCCAGCTCCAGGAGCTCGCGGCTCAGCTGGTGCGCCCGATCCGGCTGGGCCAGGTCGCTGTATATGCCGGACAGAGTATATATCGTCCGGGCCAGGCCCGCTTGGTCACCGGCCTCGGTAAAGAGCATTTTGGCCCTTTCGGCATGCGGCAATGCCGCCCCGGCCTCGCCCAGCACGGATAGGGCATGTGCCAGGTCGGCGGCCATAGAGGCCGACCAGCGTCTGTCTCCCAAAGCTTCGGCCTTGGGGACCATGGCGGAAAGAATATTTTTAGCGTCTTCGTAATTGCCCAAGATCATCAAGACGCCGCACTTGACGGAAACCAGCTCCAGAGGCAGGGCCTGCCGTCCGGGGCGGAGCGACCACAGCTGGCGGCGCCGGTAGCGGTGGCTTTTCTCGCGTCGCCGCGGGGCGGTCAGGTCCAGGGTCTCGGTAAAAGGCATGACGAGGACATTCAGCGTTTCGGCGGGCGAACAAAGAGGTAAAGGGGCAGGAAGACGATCAGAACCAAAAAGACCAGCGCCGCCCACAGCAGGGGCATGCCCGGGCCAGGGTAGCGGCTTCGGGCGTCGCGGTACACCCAGGCGCACACCGGGACCAGGATGGCCAGCGAAAGCATGGTGACCAGCAGGTCCTGGGACTGGTGGCCGGCGGCGGAATGAAGGCGGGACGATATTTCCGGGTTAAGTCGCATGGCGTTAAAAATTGTTTGGCCTGGCTGATGCTCGAGGTTCTATATTATCACTTTTTGAAGGCTTTATTCAAGCGCTGATGAAAGAAGGGGAGCCCGGAGGCTCCCCTTAAGACCGTTGAAAGCCAATGCTATCTGACCACCGTGATCTTGGAGATACAGGTATAATTTCCTGAGGTCAGCTTTAGCAAATAGACGCCGGCCGCGGACTTCCGGCCGCTTTCGGTGCATCCATCCCAGCGCACCTGTTGCCAGCCGGCCGGGTAATAGGCATCGGCCAACCGGCGCACCAGCTGGCCGGAAGGACTGTAGATGCCCAGCCGGGCATATCCCTGGCGGGGCAGGGCAAATCTGATGTCTGCCCGGCCGGCCACCGGGTTGGGCCGACATTCGACCAACTGGCCGGAACGGGGCAGTTCGGAAAGCGGTTCTCCGGACACGCCCACATAACAGGCGGCCTCGGGCGAGTAGATGCTCTCGGCGGTTTTGGCGTCGATCTGGTAGCGGGCCTTGACCACGTAGTAATAAGTGGCTCCGGTGGGGGCGCTGTTGTCGATATAGGAGTTGACTGGGGAGAAGCCGATGGAATCATAGGGGCCGCCGCTGACGGCGGAGCGGTAGATCTTATAGCCCAGCACCGTGCCGCTCATGCCCATCCAGGAAAGGCTGGCGCCATAGGGCACAGGATTGGCGTCGACTTGCAGCGGTGGGAAGGGCAGGGGGAAATACTCCGGGATGTTGAGCACGTTGGCGTCCAACCCGGAACGGCCGCCGAAGACCCAAATGCCGGGGTTGCCGCCCGCGTAAATAGTGTCGCTTACCATCACTCCGGCGTGGTCGCGGCGCTTGTAGTTGAGACTCCAAGGAAAGCTAAACCAGGTGTTGGCCGATGTGTTGTAGATGAAGCAGAGGTTGGTGTCGTTAGGCCAGGCCCCGCCTCCGGCCACGATGATGTAGCCGCCCAGGCCGTACTTGTCGCCGGTGTCGAAGCCCCAGGCCTGGGCCTCGCCCAAGGGGGTGGGCAGTCCAGTCATTGTCTCCCAGCCTCCGGGCAGGTTGGCCGTGTTGAGCCTCTCTACCGTCGTTTGGGCGTAAAGGTTGGCACCGTCATAGGTGGTTCCGCCGATAGCGTATATATATCCGTTGACCACGGCCGGAGTGATGTAGCCCCGGGCCTGGGACAGCACCGGGCCGCGGGTCCAACGGCTGCCCATCGGCAGATTACCGTCGAAGATATAGGTGGAATCGGAGACATAGGGAGCGGTCATCGCACTGAAGCCGCCGAAGGCATAGGTCTTGTTGCCGTAGGTGATGAAGCCCTGGGCCGGCTGAGTGACGCCGCCGCCGACGGTCCCGGGCCAGGGATCGCTGGTATAGTTGAATACGGTGTTGGTAGCGGGATAGTACAGCTGCATGTTGGTAATGCCGGCCCCGGAGGAGTTGCGGCCGCCGATCGCCATGAGGATTATGCTGTCCGGGCCCGTATGGTTATTGTGGGTACATATAGTATAGTTGGAGACCGGGATGGGCAGGCCGACGCCCATGCTCTGGTAGGCGCCGGTGGTCGGGTCGTAGCTGTAGATGGTGCTGTCGGTGCCGCCGGACGAATTTCGCCCGCCCAGGAAGTAGACTTTTTTAAGGTCCGGGTGATAATAACCGTCGAAGCGGGTGTAAGTGAAGGGAGAAGTGGGGCCCTCAATCCAATAAAAGAGTGGTTGGGCTTGGACCAAGGTGGCGGCAGCCAGAAGAACCAGCAGGGCAAGCATCGCACGGTGAAGAGTCATGGGGGCTCCTTTCGGAATGATTTGGGGTTGGGGTGGGCAGGGCTTTATTATATAACGGGTGCCGGGGAATGTCAACAGAAAAAGGCGGCTCAGCCCAGCTTAGCCCGCAGGGCCCGGGCATCCCCGGCCACATCCCGGCGGTCCGAGGCCAGTGCCTTCACCTCGGCCAGGCCCAGCAGCTCCCTGGCCTCATCCGCCCGCCCGGAGTCGGCCATCAGCTTTGCCAGCTGGTACAGGTAGCGGCATAGGTAGAAGTCGTTGCCGGTCTCTCCGGCTAGGGCGATGGCCTGGCGCAGCAGGTCCTCGCCCTCTCCGGGCTGGCCGAGCTCGTAGCTGACCTCGCCAAGGTTGGCCAAGGACTCTGGCAGCTCGCCCCGGTCGCCCAGCTCCCGGCAGATCTCTATATCGCGGCGGTAGCAATCGGCCGCCAGCTCCAGGTCCCCCAGATCTCGATGGACCGAGGCCATGTTGCACAGGGCGATGGACTCGCCGCGGCGGAAGCCCAGCTCCCGGCTGATCTCCAGCTGGCAGCCCAGGCTCCTCAGGGCCGCCTCGGGATTACCCGAGAGTTGCTCGATGAGGCCCAGCGAGCCCCAGGCGTTGCTGGCCCCGGCCCGGTTGCCGCTTCGCAGGTCCAGCTCCAGCTGGCGCTCCACGCATGTGCGGGCGCCGTCCAGGTCGCCCAGCTCCTTTCGGGCCAGCCCCAGGTTGCCCAGGGCGGTGGAGATACTGATGGCGCTTCCGATGCGCTCGGCGATCGCCAGATCGCGCTCGAAGCAGTCCACCGCCTCCCCCATCCGCCCCAGGACGGCGTGCACCACCCCCAGCCCGCCCAGGGCCACCGTCTGTTCGTAGAGGTCGCCGGCCTCCAGCGCCATCTCCAGGTACTCGCGCAGGCAGACCAAGGAGGCCTGGTACTCGCCCATCTGGCGCAACAGGCCGCCCAGTTCGCCCAGGGCCGTCCGCACCGTCTGGTGGCGGCCGGAGAGCCGCCCGGCTTCCAGTAGCTCCTCGAAGGCCTGTTTGGCCTCGGCCGTCCGGCCCAGGTACTCCAGGGCGTCACCGCGGACCTTGAGGGCGTCCAGCCTGAGGGCCGCGTCCCCGGCCCGCTCCGCCCGGCGCATGGAGGATTCGGCCAGATCCAAGGCCTGACGATAATCCCCCATGATCCGCATGACGTTGGCCAGGTCCTTGGCGGCTGCGGCCGCCGCCAGTTCGTCGTCCAAGGCCTCGGCGAAGGAAAGTTGGCGGCGTTGCAGCCCGGCCGCCTGCTCCAGTCGTCCCAGGGTGATCATGACCCCCAGCCGGCGTTGGTGCAGGCCGAAAGGGTGGTACCCGCCCTGGAACATGGGGCTGTGGCACCAGAGCAGGATGGGTTTCCAGCGTCGGTGGGGCATCTCAGCCGCCCACTTTCCTTTCGGCCCGCCTCAGCATGAACTCCTCGAACCAGGCCTGGATGCCGAAGTAGATGATCCCGAACTGGGGCACCCAGTCGGTCTGGTTTATGGATATGGTATTTCGGCCCACCCACAGGCAGGATATTATCAAAGCCGGGGCAAAGAAGACGAACGGCCCCAGCAGGCCGCGGGCGAACATGACCATGGTGTGCTTGTCGCCGCCCTGCTGGAGGAAGAACCAGTCCACCCGGGAGAAGAACAGGAGAGCGGTCAGGAAGACCGACCAGCCGCCAAGCTTGAAGAGCCACAGCCCGGGCAGGAGGATGGTGAGGGCCCAAAGCACCGGCAGAAAGGGCCAGGCCAGCCAGGGCACTCCCTTGAACCGGTCCTGGATGACCGAGGCCAGCATGGCCCCGCCGGCCAGGACGAAGGGCGAGACCATGTTGATCATGATGTCGGCGGCCAGGTTTTTGCCGAAGAATTTAGGTATAGGGACGCCGGCCAGCGCCAGAAGGCCTAATATAAAATATAGGCCGGCCCAGGCGAGGTAGTAATAAGGTGAGCGGTGGCGGAAGAAGGGGAGGGGCATAATCAACACAGAGTATTATAGATCTTTCTTTATAAAAAACTGTGCACTATGCCAGTAAGGATACGAAATATTTTTCTTTACACATAACAGCATTCAATCCACACCTTCCACAACATGCCCAATGCCGCACAATAAGGGACGACAGTCCTGGGTGTTGAGCCGCCGGCCGGCGACATCGAGATGGGCGGCAGGCCGGCCTTCCGGCTCCTGGTTAGGGTCGCCTTCAGGGCGGCGTTCTCATCGGCGAAGAGTTTCTCGATAGAGGTCTGACCATGCGGCCAGAGCCGGTGATCATTTTGGAGCGATCTCATCGTCCTTCCTTAATTGCCTCAACAGCGACAGCAATAATTCTCTTTCATTCTCTCCGGGGGCATCCTTTGATAAGGATTCCATCTCCTCTTTAGCTGCCCCAGTATCGTCGGCCATTAATGCCTGCGCATGGTGGAATCGTGATTGCCAGATGATATCTTTGTTATTGGCGGCACGGGCCATGGCCAGCGACTCCCGGGCGTATGCTTTGGCCTCCGGCAACCTGCCCTGTTTGAGACAGAGCTGGGATAGAGAGTCCAGATAATCGCATAGGAAGAAATCTATCCCCGAGCCGCGGCCTATTTCCAGGGAACGGCTCAGCGCCTGTTCGGCCGTCGCCAAATTATTCTGGTCCAGGTATAATTTTCCCAGTAAGCCCCAGGTGATACATTGCCCGCGGCGATCGCCCAATTCCTCGATCAGAGGCAGCCTTTTTTTTAAATATAAT
>CAZPNX010000043.1:0-11254 GCA_964588285.1 uncultured bacterium | reverse complement strand
ATCCAACCGTGGTCTGTAATGGTAAAAATATCAACCAAATTTAGTTACCCATCCCCAACTTTAGAATATTGGCATCATCTTGAATTTATGGCTTCCTTATAACAAGGCACCTATTTTTTTCTTCTAAACTCCGCCGCCAGCACCAGCCCGTCGCTGCGGGGCGTCCATTCCAGACCGCGGCGCAGGCCGTAGCATGATTCCCGGACATAGAGCGGGATGTAGGGCAGGTCTTCGGCGGCCAGCCTCACCGCTTTTTTCAGGAGGGCCTGCCTCCTGGCCGGATCGAACTCTTGGTCGGCCGCCAACAGCAGCCGGTCCATGGCCGGGTTGGAATATCCGGAGAGGTTGTTGCTGCCCAAACCGCTCTGGGCACGGCTGTGAAGCTCGTTGAGCACCTCGCTGGCGTCGCCGAAACCGAACCCGAAGCCCATCAGGTAGAACTTGGCAACTCCGGCCGAGATGTCTTGGTAAAGCTTGTCCCAGGAGACCGTGTCCACCCGAAGATTTATTCCGGCCTCCCCCAGCTGGCAGATGAGCTCCCGACCCACCGGCCAGGCCGTGGCCGACATTTCCAAGGTCAGGTTCAGCCCTGAGCTAAAACCGGCCTGCCGAAGCAGGGCCCGGGCCCGGGCCGTGTCCCGGACCGGCTTGGGCAGCTCGGGATCATATCCCACCACGGTCGGAGGCACCAATTGCCAAGCCGGCAAGGTATGGCCGTAATAAGCCTGGGCTGAAAGACGGTCCCGGTCGATGGCCAGCGACAGGGCCTGCCTCACCCTTCTGTCGGACAGGGGATTGTCCGGCAATCCGCGTTTGAGATCGTAACCCAGCACACCCACCGCGGCACCGGGCCAAACCTTGAGTTCGACCCTTGGCGAGGCCTCCAAGCCTTGGCGCTGCCCCTCGGAGACCGAGGCGTCGAAGTCGATCCTGCCGGCCACCAGGGCCGCCGACCTCCTTTTTTCATCGGTGATATTGATGAATTCAACCGACCGGAACTGGGGTTTTCCGCTCCAATAGCCCTCAAACCTTTCCAGCTTTATGCCCCCATCCGGAAGCAGGGAGCGGAAGCGATAGGGGCCGGTGCCCACCGGCAGCGATTCCTGGGCCGAGCCTTGAGGCAGGATGGCCACCTGGGTCAGGATGAGTATCATGGTGGGTTGAGGCCGTTCGGTGATCACCTCGACGGTGGCCGAATCCACCGCCCGCAGGCCGTTGATTTTCGAGAGCATGCCGCGAAAAATCGAGGCCGAATCTTGCCGGGCCCGCTTTAGGCTGTAAACCACATCGTCGGCCGTCATCAAACGTCCGTCGTGGAAGCGCACCCCGGACCTAAGGTGAAAAAGCCAGGTGCGATCGTTGGGGTTGGAATAACCCTCGGCCAGCCGGGGAACGACCTTGAGGTTGGGATCGAAGGCCACCAGCCCCTCGAAGATGTTGGCCAGCACCGAGACGGTGACCGCCTCGTCCTGGCTGTGGGGGTCCAGGCCCACCAGACCGCCCTCCAAGCCTATCACCAGCGTCTCCCGGTCCCGGCGTCCGCAGCCTGTGAAAGCCACCAGGCAGAAGGCAGCGATCAGAGCGGCCCGAAAAAAACGGCCGGATAGAGTGCCACCGGCGGCGCTTCTGGCTACCGAGGTCTGCCTTATGCCTTCTGCTTTCTGCCTCAAAATCACTTCTTGTTGACCTCCTTGGCGTAGATCATCATGTCCAGCCGGGGCTGCCAGGAGATTTTTTCCGAGACGGCGTATATCTCGTCCTCGACATAGAGCGGGATTCTCGGCAGGTCGGCCATCACCTGTTTCATGATCTCTTGAAGCATCTTGAGCCGCTGGGATTGGTCCAGGTATCCCGACGACGCCTCGATCTTGCGGTCGACCGAAGTTTGACGATACCGGCCCTTGTTGTCCCGTCCGTACCCTCCCTGGGGGCTGTGGATGACGTCGTCGAAAAGGTCTGAAGCGTCGCCCGAGATGGAGATCGAGCCCAACAGAAAGAAGCTGCTGGTGTCGACCGCCTCGAAAAAGTCCGCCCTCTCCCTGACATTCAAGGTCAAGTCGATCCCGGCCTCGGCCATCTGGCGCTGCAGTTCTTGGCCGGAGGAGAGCCTGGTGTCCGGCAGAAGCAATGCCAGCTTCAGCCCCCGGCCGAAACCAGCCTCCCTAAGGAGCGCCCTGGCTCGGGACGGCTGGTGCTTGAGCTCCGGCAGCCCGGGATGGTAGCCGAAAATGGCCTGGGGCACCAGCTGGTTGGCCGGGGCCCCAAAGCCCAACACGTTCTGCTCCACCAAGGCCCGGCGGTCCACGGCCAGTGATACCGCCTGGCGCACCCTTCGGTCGCTGAAAGGCCTGGCTTGGGTGTTGATGCCCAGATATCGCAGGGCCAATCCGGTCCTCCTCTCCAGGCGATAGCCGCTCACCGGGCTGTCCATCATCCTTCGGGCTTCGAAGGGAGGCACCTCGTTGACGATATCGACTGCCTTTCTTTGAATCAAGTTTTCGATCTCCTGCGTCCGGCTGTACACGGTGAAGGCCACTTGTTTGAAATCGGGCTTCGGGCCCCAGTACTTCTCCCAACGGACCAGCCTCAGGCTCCGCCTGCGGTCAAAGGAAAGAAATCGATAGGGCCCGGTTCCCACCGGCGCCTGCTCGAAACCGGCGTCGCCGTATTTTTGGTGATATCGGGCCGGGATGATGAAGGCATTTAAAAGTTTGTTCAGCAGTATGGGATAGGGACGCCAGGTCCGGACGACCACGGTTCGGTCGTCGAGCTTGAAGATGGTGTCGACCGCCACAAAATTGCTTTTAAGCTCCGAAGCCGGCCAGCTTCTGGCCCGGTGCAGCGAGTAGACCACATCGTCGGCCGACATGGCGGTGCCGTCGTGGAACAGCACCCCCTGGCGGAGGCGGAACACCCAGGTGAGGTCATCGGGGTTTTCCCAGCTGGAGGCCAGCAACGGGCGGATCTTCATAGCCGGGTCGAACTCGACCAGGCCTTCGAAAATATTGCCCTGGGCCGAGACGCTGACCACCTCCGATTTCAAATGCGGGGTCAGACCCAACGGCAGCCCGCGGCTGGCCACCACCAGCTCGTCGCGCTGAAGGGAAGGCCGGCAGGACAGGGCCGCGGCGGCCAGGGCCGCCGTCAGAATCAGACGGAACATTTCATCCTCCGTGAATCAGGGCTTCATTCTGCCCGACCATTTGAGCTCCGATAAATTAAGGCTCCCGTCCAGCCTGGGAACGAACGCCAGACACTGGTCGAAGGCATAGGTGCGGTTGCGGACATAAACCGGAACCAGAGGCATGTCCTGCAGGGCCAGGGCCATGGCCCGGTGCATCAGCTCGATCCTTTGCCGGTTGTCCAGGGTCGAGCCGATCTGCTCTACCAGACGGTCCATCTCCCGGTTTCGGTAGCCGACCCAATTGGCGCTGCCGTATTGGCGGGCGTCGGGTGAGTGCAGGCAGGCGTCTAAAAAATCAGAGGCGTCCCCGGAACTGCAGCCCCAGCCTACGAAAAAGAAGGGGCTGCGCTGGCTGAGTATCCGTTCCGAGAGCTCGGCCCAGCTCATGACCTTGACCTGCACCTTGATGCCAAGACTGGCCATCTGTTCGACAATGACCAGGGCCGAGCGGGTGGCCGCAGCCGGGGTCACCTCTAAAACCGCGGAAAACCCCCGGGGATATCCGGCCCGGGCCATCAACCTTTTGGCTTTCTCCAAGTCGGGGCGCACCGACCTGTGGTTTGGAAGGTATCCCACGATGTAAGGGGAGACAAACTGGTCGCTGGGCTGGGCATCCAGCTCGATTTTTTCCACCCAGGCCTTGGGGTCCACTGCCCAATAGACCGCCTCCCTGACCTCCCTTTTGGCGAACGGGCCTCCCCGCACCAGGCTGAAGCCCAGGAAACCCACCGACAGGCCGGGGATGGATTCCAATTGTAGATGTCCGGCATCCTTTTGTTTCTTGAGATCGGCCAAACTGACGTCGCGGGCCAGCTGGATCTCGCCCTTGACCAAGGCTTCCAGCCTGGTCAGCCGATCCTCGTAGAAACGGAACCTGACCCGGCCGATCCTGGGTTTGGCCCCCCAGTATCCCCGGTTGGCTTCCAGCATTAGATCGCTGTCCGGCTGGTGGGACAAGAATCGGTAGGGGCCGGTGCCCACCGGTTGAACGATGGTGTCCGGAGATCCGGAGGGAACGACGGCGATGAAGGTCAGTTTGTTCAACAGAACCGGGGAGGGCCGGTTGGTCAAGACCTCCACCGTCAATCCGTCGACGATCCTGACCTCTTTGACCGTGGCCAGGTAATGTCCCAGCTCCAGCCTCCGGGCCCGGTCCAGGCTGAACTTGACGTCGGCCGCGTCGCAGGGCGTTCCGTTGTGAAAGACCACCCCCGGCCTCAGGTGGAAGCGCCAGACATTCTCGTCAGGATTTTCCCAGGAAAGGGCCACGGATGGCATGATGCGCATCTGGGCGTCGAACTCGACCAGATGGTTATAGATGTTGTCCATGACGCAGAAGGTGATGTTCTCGTCATGGCGGTGGGGGTCCAAGCCCAGCAGATCGCTCTCCAGTCCCACCGTCAGCTCGTCCGGCCCGCCGCCCACCCGGCAGCCGGCAGCCAACAGGATCACCAAAACGGCCAGCGCCACCGCCCCCTTAAAAGCTATTTTTCCCATCATCGTCACTCCTAAAGGATTGGCTTTTTCGCCCAGGATATCTCCATCAGCCTCACCCTAGCATCCTGTCTGGGGGTGAAACTGATCCCTCGATGCACCCCATAGCTCCGATTTCTTATGTAGAGGGGAACGAGGGGCATGTCCTCCATTATCAGAGCCTGAATGCGGTGAAGGATCTCGATCCTCTCTTTTGAGTTGAGCGTTTGATTGCTCTGCTCGATAAGCCGGTCGACCTGGCGGTTACTGTATCCGGTGTGGTTGGCATTGCCGTAGCCCGCCTTGGTTCTGGTGTGCAGGCAGGCATCGTAGAGGTCGGAGGCGTCCCCGGAGCTGCAGGACCAGCCTATCAGGTAGAAGGGACTTTCCCGCCGTTTCAAACGCTGGGTGAATCCGGTCCATTCCTGGGGAACGAGCTCCACCCTGATGCCGATTTTTTCCAGCTGTTTGACGATGGTCGGCCCCGAAGAGGCGGCGGCGCTGGCGGACATCTCCAATGTGGTTTTAAAACCCCTGCTGTAACCAGCCTGGCGCAGCAGCTCCCTGGCTTTTTCCGGATTGGGACGCCTGATCTCGGCGGCGGGCAGGTAGCCCACTATGTAGGGTGAGATAAGCTGGTCGCAGGGCTCGGCCTCCAAACCGGAGTTGCCGATTATCTCAGCCGGGTCCAAAGCCCAGAAGATGGCCTGCCTCACCCTCCGGTCGGCCAACGGCCCACGGGCCGCCACATTGATCCCCAGATGGCTGACGCCCAAGCCGGGGCGGCTGACATACCTCAGAGCCGGGTTGGAGGCTATCCGCTTTTTGGATTCGCCCTCCATGTCCCTAGCCAACATTATCTCGCCCTTAAGCAAGGCCTGTAGCCGCTCCCCATCCTCGGGGAGCACTTTGAAAACGGCCATGGCTATGGCCGGCCGTCCCCCCCAATAATCAGGGTTTGCCTTTATCTCCAGAATCTCTCCCTTACGGTAGTTCTCGAATGCATAGGGTCCGGTGCCCACCGGTTTGGTCAGAGGTTTTTCACAGCCTTGAGGCACCACGGCCACAAAGGTAAGCTTGTTCAACAGTATCGGCAGGGGCTTTTCGGTTCTCAGTTCGACCGTCAGGCTGTCTAACACGGTCATCCGGCTTATCTGGGAAAGATAATGCCCCACCTCGGTGTTCTTGGCCCGCTCAAGGCTGTAGGCCACATCAGCCGCCCGACAGCCGGCGCCGGAATGGAATTTTACCCCCGGCCTCAGATGGAAGCGCCAGGTAAGGTCATCCGGATTCTCCCAGGAAACGGCCAGGGCCGGCACGATCCGCATCTGGGGATCGAAGGTAACCAGCGGCTCGAAGATGTTGGAGAGCACCGAGTGGGTGACGCTGTCGTCATGGAGGTGCGGGTCTAGGGTGATGATGTCATCCTCCATGGCCAAAAACAGGATTTGGTGCCCCCGGCTTCCCGGCTGGCAGGCTATCAGGCTTAAAAGCCAGAAAGCTATCAGCGATTTTGCCTTCATGGGCTTGCCTTGCAACCGTCGGTGCGTTTCACTGGGACCATAACCGTCATTTGGGCCTGACCTCCTTACCCAGCACCATCATGTCCAGCCTCGGCTCCCAAACGATCCGGGCTGAAACCCCGTGGATCTCCTCCTCGATATAGAGGGGAACCCGGGGCAGATCCTCCATGCATCTCGCCATTATCTCCTGCAAAGACTTCAGCCGTCGGGTCTGTTCCAGCTGGCCGGAGGCATTTTCGATCAGATGGTCGATCTGCGGGTGGTGGTAGCCGCCTCGGTTGGTGTGCCCGTAACCGCCCTGCCGACTGTGAATGGCGTCCTCGAACAAGTCAGAGGCATCGCCCGAGGTCGAGGAGACGCCAAAAAGAAAGAATCCGGCGGTATCCACTGCCTGAAAGAACTGGTCCCGAGGCAGCACCCGCAGGGTAATGCGGATGCCGGCTGGCTTCATTTGGTCTCTGATTCTCTCGCCTAATGCCAGCCTGACCTCAGGTATGGTCAGGGTGACGTCAACCCCCTGGGTATAGCCGGCTTCGGCCAAAAGCCGCCGCGCCCTGGCCGGATCGGGCACCAGTTCCGGCAGGTCGGGATTATAGCCGAACACTGCTTGGGGCACCAGCTGGTTGGCCGGCTGGCCGAACCCGTGATTGAGATCCTTCACCAAGCTGGTGCGGTCGACGGCGGCCAAGATGGCCTGCCGCACTTTAATATTGTTGAAAGGCTTCCGGCCGAAGTCATATCCCAGATATCTCAGGGTGAGGCCGGGGCGGCTGATTATATCGAGGTCTGGCGTCGGCCGGTCGCGCATCTCCGCCGCCAAAGAGGCATCCAGCTGGGTGACGATGTCGGCGTTTCCCGTTTTTAGGAGCCTCAGCGCCTCCCTCTGGTCGTCCAGGCTCAAGACGACCATCCGCTTGAAGGCAGGAGGCCGGCACCAATAGTCCCCAAAGGCGGCCAGGGTCAGCGGCCCGCCGGGCGGGAAAGATTCAAAACGGTAGGGGCCGGTGCCCACCGGTTTCTGTGCAAAGCCCTGATCGCCCATCCTCTCCATCAGGGCCAGGGGCACAATAAAAGCGTTGACCAGGCGGTTCAGCAGCAGCGGATAGGGCTTCCTGGTCTTGAGCTTGACGGTGAGGCTGTCGCTCTTGACTATGGAATCCACCATCACGAAATCGGCCTTGAGTGCCGAGGCTTGGTATCCCTTAGCCCTGGCCAGCGAGAAGACGACATCATCGGCCGTCAGCGGACTGCCGTCATGGAATCTGACATTCGGCCGCAGCTTGAAGACCCAGGTAAGATCGTCCGGGTTCTCCCAGCTTTGGGCCAACAGGGGCCTTATCTTCATCTGGGGATCGAACTCCACCAAACCCTCGAACAGGTTGGCCTGCACCGAAAAGGTTATCTGTTCGGCCTTAAGGTGCGGGGCCAGGGTCAGCGGCCAGCCCTTGTGGACCACCGTCAGCGCCCTTCTGTCCCCAGCCCGGTTGCAGCCGACCAGCGCTGCCAACAGGATCAGATGGATTATATATCTATATTTATATGGCATTAGGCTATTTCTCCTTATAACCTATCTCCTTGCCCAAAACCATCATGTCCAGCCGCGGCGTCCAGACAAGGTCGGCCGAGGCCCCGCTCACTTGGTCCTCGATGTACAGGGGCACTATGGCCACATCCCGGCAGGCCAGCTCCATGGCCTGCTGGATGAGCTTTAATCTCCGCTCCTGGGAGAAGCAGGTGTCCGACACCTCTATCAGCCGATCCACTTCCGGATTGGCGTAGCCGCCGTAGTTATTGATGCCGTAGCCGCCGCTCTTGGAATGGAGGGCTTCATCCAGCAGATCCGAGGCATCGCCCGAGGTGCTGCCGTATCCGATGTAGAAAAGACTGGCCGTGTCTAGGGAGCGGAAGAACCTTTCCCTGGTCATTAGGTTGAGCGACAGCCTGATGCCGGCCGGCCGCATATGCTCCTGGAGACGCCGGCCCACCGCCGCCCGTTGATCGGGCAGGGTCAGGGTCAGCTCCAGGCCGTTGGGATAACCCGCCTCCCGAAGCAATTGGGCGGCCCGGGCCGGATTGTAGGCCAGCGCCGGCAGCCTTTCGTTGCTGCCGAAGACAGTGGGTGGCACCGGTTGGTTGGCCGGCGAGCCATATCCGAAACAAACCTTCTCCACCAAGTCCTGCCGGTCCACCGCCAACTGTAGGGCCTGACGCACCAGCGGGTTGATGAAGGGCTTAGATTTCCAACGCAGACCCAGGTAGCGGAGCACCAGTCCGGAGCGATGATGGATGCGGTACCGCTTGGGCTTGGTGCCGTCCATCCTCCGAGCCGTAGACTGGTTCAATTGCGGAACAATGACCGGGGCCGGCTCCGATTCCAAAATCCGGGTGATCTCGGAGTCGCCGTCGGCCCTGACCAGCTTCAGCTCGACGAAGCCCGGCTTTTTCCCCCAATAGCCCCTGTAGGCGCTTAACACCAGGGGACCTCCCGAGGGAAAGTCTTTCAACAGGTATGGCCCGGTGCCCACCGGCGAACGGCCAAAACCTTCGGCTCCCAGAGCCTCAAAGGTTTTTCTGGGAATGACGAAAACCGAAATCAGCTTATAGAGCAGCAGGGGAAATGGCTTTTTGGTGATGATCCTCACCGTCTGGGCATTCGGTGCCTCGATGGAGGAGATTAGTACAAAGTTGGCTCGAAGCGACGAGTTGGAATCGCTCTTGGCCCGGATCAGTGAGAAGACCACATCATCGGCCGTCAGCGGACTGCCGTCATGGAAGGTCACCCCTTTACGCAGCCTAAAAATCCAGGTCAGGGGGTCGGGGGTCTCCCAGTTCTCGGCCAGCAACGGCATCACTCTCATCCTGGCGTCGAATTCCACCAACCCCTCGTAGATGTTCGACTGCACCATCAGGGTATAAACCTCCGGCATGCCGTGCGGCACCAAGGTTATGGGCCAACCCTGGCCGGCCACCACTAGGGCTTCCGGCCGCCGGGCCGGTCCGCCGCATGATGCCAGTATGGCTGCCGTCAAAATGCCGGCGGCGATTATCGGCTTTCGTCCTATGGACATAGGCAATCCTTTTTTTCCAGAATTATTTGGCCTTACTAAGGCGACCCGGCCTGTTCCGATGTTCGCTTTCAACCGGTTTGACGAACTTAAAAAATTCCCGATGAGGAATCGACTGGTATCTTATCACCTCCTAAGCGGCGTTTGGTCGATGGCCTGCATTCGCCTTTTGACCATCTCGGATGCTGTCAGATATCCCTAAGGCTTGGCATCACCAGTCAACGGCGCCTCTGGCCGGTGCGAAACTCCTTGGCCAGCACCATTTCGTCGCTGCGCGGCGTCCACTGCAACCCTGGCCTGACGGCATAGTAAGTTCTCTGATAATACAGGGGGATCAGAGGCAGGTCATCGGCGACCAAAGCCACCGCCCGCTGCAGCATCCCCTGTCTCTTGGCCTGGTCGAACTCGCCGAAGGCCGATTGGATGACCGAATCTAGCAGGAGGTTGGTGTACCCGGTGCTGTTGCCGTGCCCCAGCTCGCCCGGAGCGTGGCTGTAAAGCTCGTTGATCCCCTCGCTGGCATCGCCATAGCTGAAGGCCAGGCCGTACATATAGAAGTGCACCTCCCCCCGCTCGATGCCAAGGTAGAGGCTGTCCCAGGCCATGGTGTCGGTCCTGAGCGCGATGCCGGCCGCCGCCAGCTGGGACTCCAGCAGTTTCCCCACCCTATAGTTCATGGGTTTTAGCAGCAGTTCCAGCCTGAGCCCGCTTCCGAACCCGGCCTGGGCCAGGAGCCTTCTGGCGGCCGCCGTGTCCCGGGATATCTCCGGCAGCAAGGGGTTGTATCCCAGAACCGTGGGCGGAACCATCTGGTTGGCCGGCTGGCCGTGGCCGTTCAACGCCTGGCTCACTAGCTCCCCGCGATCGATCGACAGCGAAACGGCGCGTCTCACCCGTCGATCAGCCAGGGGGTTGCCGCCTTTCCTGGGTTTCATGTCGCACCCCAAAAGCCAGACGGTGTTGTAGGGCGTCTCCCTGATGGAAACCCGGCCGTCCCCCTCCAGCCCCGGCCGCTGGTCGCCCTCCAGCATGGCGTCCACGTCCACCTCCCCGGCCAACAGGGCCCGCAACCGCTCCCGGCCATGGGGTAGGCACCGATACTCGGCCATCACGAACTGCGGCCTCTCTCCCCAGTAACCCTCGAACCGGTGCAGGGCCGCGCCCCGCCGCTCCAAAAAACGGACGAAACGGTAGGGGCCGGTGCCCACCGCCGCGGCCTCCGGCTCGAATCCCCTGGGCATTATGGCCACTGCCGCCATCAGTTTGATCAGCATCGGCCTGGGGCGGTCGGTCCGCACCTCGACCGTCAGGCTGTCCAATTCCGCTATCCGATAGACCACCGACATGTCCCCGGCGAAGATGGAATTGGGATGCTCCTTGGCCCGCCTCAGGCTGTAGACCACATCCCCGGCCCTCACCGGCCGGCCGTCGTGAAACCGGGCCTCGGGCCTGAGGTGGAAGCGCCAGGTGTTGTCATGGGGATTGTCGTAGCCCTTGGCCAGCATCGGCACCACCTTCAGGTTGGGGTCCACCCCCACCAGCCCCTCGTAGATGTTGGCCAGGATGTTGATGGTGACGAATTCGTCCTGGGTGTGCGGGTCCAGGCTGACCGCCCCGCCGTTCATGGCCACCACCAGCACCGTCCGCCGCCCCGGGGAGCAGCCCAGTGCCATGATGGCTGTCAACAGCGCCGCCAAGGCAACCCGCAGGCCATCCCTTCCTAAACCTCTGATCATCGGGAATCCGGTTTCATTCACGATTAACCGCAATCTGCAATGTCTTTTTATCCCATCTCCGGCCGATAAACATGGATGCTCAGGTCTTCAGCGGCTTTTTCTTGGCCGCCGGGAACAGGATGTTGTTCAGGATCAGGCGGTAGCCCGGCGAGCTTCGGTGCAGGCGGAGGTCGGTCTTGGGGTCGCCCACCAGGTGCTGATAGTCCTCGGGGTCGTGCCCGCCCATGTAGGCGAAGCTGCCCTTGCCGAAAAGCCCGTGCAGGTATTTGACTT
>CAZPNX010000042.1:0-11823 GCA_964588285.1 uncultured bacterium | reverse complement strand
GCTTTTTGGTAGCGCTACGGGGAATCTCCGCCTGCAGCTATGTGTTGAGCAGGGCGGCGGCGGATGCGCCGTCGCAGAGGCGCCCTTGCCTTGCTGCCGGCGCAGAACCCCGGAAAACTAAAAGCCGGACACGTTCGCCCAGCTTTTTGGTAGCGCTACGGGGAATCGAACCCCGGTTTGATGGCTGAGAACCACCCGTCCTAGGCCACTAGACGATAGCGCCACTTTGACAACAACCTAATTTTAATACATCCGCCGGTCGTCTGTCAAGCATTTTCCAAAGGCTGTTGGTCGGCTTTTTCCGCTAAAGGCAAAGAGATCCAGAACCGGCTGCCGCGCCTTAACTCGCTTTCCACCCCGACGGAGCCGCCGTGCAATTCGGCGATATGCTTGACGATGGCCAGCCCCAGTCCGGTGCCGCCAAGTTCTTTGGAGCGAGACTTGTCCACCCGGTAGAAACGCTCGAAAAGCCGCGGCAGGTGCTCGGCGGAAATCCCCGGCCCGGCGTCGTTCACCGAAATGGAAAGACGCTTGTCTTGCAGCTGGCAGTCGACGGTGATGGTCGATCGCTCCGGCGAATATTTCACGGCGTTGTCCAGCAGGTTGCTCAAGGCCTGGACCAGGCGGGGCTCATCGCCCGGAAGCGGCGTCTGCCAATGTTCAGAATCGGCCAAAATTATTTTCTGACCTTTGGCCGAAGCCGCCGGAGCCAGGTTGTCGGCCGCCTTCTCGGCCAGGGTTTTGGCACGAACCAGAACTTTTTGCAATTGAACAGCAGAAGATTCCAGGCCCGCCAGCTCCAGCAGGTCGTCCACCAGGCGGGCCATGCGTCCGGCCTGCAGCCTGATGCGTTGGATGAAATCATTCCGAGTGTCGGGCGAATCGGCCGTGCCGTCCTGCAAAGCCTCGGAGAATCCGATGACGGCCGAAAGCGGGGTCTTGAGCTCGTGGGAGACATTGGCCACGAAATCGCGGCGCACCTGCTCCAATCGCTTCAGCCGGGTGATGTCGGCCAGAACCACCACCAGGCCCCGCTGGGAGACCAGGGAGGAGGCGCGGGCCAGAAAATACCTGCCGCCGTGTTCGAAGTCAAGCTCCTCGATGCTGCCCGCCAGCAGTTCTTGAACCCCGGGATTACGGATCAGCTCTATAAGCAATCTTCCGGAAACATCGCCCTGAAGGCCCAACATCTCGGCAATGGCCCGGTTGACCAAGGACACCCGATGGTCCTGATCGAGGACCACCACTCCCTCGGACATGCTGTTCAATATGGCCGACAGTTTGAGGTTCCGGTCCCCCAGCTCGCGGGCGGCGTTGTCCCAGGATTCGGCCAAACGGTTCAGAGTCAATGATATCCTTTCGATCTCCGGACTGCCCAGTCCGGTGGGGGAGCGGGCGGAAAGATCGCCTCCGATCAACCGTTGGGCGGACTGTTCCACCCGTTCGATATCGGCGACTATGTTCCGCCAGAGACGGCCGAAGGCAGCCATCAACAGAAGGCCGGAGGCCAAAAGCCCCAAAGCGATGATGGCCGCTAAACTTTTTTGATGCGAGTAAAAAGCGGACATGGGCCAGGCCACCCGGCAGTAGCCCCAGCGCCTTTCCTGGAAAAACACCGGAACCGCCAGATAGATCATATCCTTTTTTAGGGTGTGGCTGTACCGGATGGAATATCCATATCCCCTAAGTCCCGCCTCCCTTATCTCCGGCCTTCCCAGGTGATTGTCCATGCCGGCCAACCCGGCCGCATCCTCTTCGGAATCTCCCAGCACCCGGCCAACGCTGTCGATGACGGTCACCCGCCGGCCGATGACGGCGCCAATGCTGTCCGCCAAAGAATCGGCATCGATGCCGCCTTGGGCCCGGGCCAGGAGGCCGGAGAGTTCGCGGGCGGCCAGCTGGGCCTGTCCCCTGAGGTTGTCGGTGGCCACATTCAACATATAGCTGCGGCTGCTGAGGTGAATGAAAATCCCCAGCAGCAACATGGCCGGGACGACGATGGCGGCCGCGGCCAGCATCAGGCGCCATTGCAGGCTCAGTTTTATCAAGGCTCCTCGACCAATTTGTAGCCGAAAGACTTTACGGTGACCAGGGATTTGGCCAGCATCGGTATCTTGCTTCGAAGGTGTCTGACATGGACGTCAACCGTCCGGCTGCCGCCCACATAATCGTAGCCCCAGACAGCATTCAGCAGCTGATCCCGCGACACCACCCGGCCCCGGTGTCTCATCAGATACTGAAGCAGGGAGAACTCCTTGGCGGTCAGTTCCACCGTTTTGCCGCCTAATTCCACCTGATGGCGGTCTGGATCCAGCGCCAGTCTTCCGTATTTCAGGGGCGCCTTGGACTCGGTCTGCTGCACCCGTCGGCGCAGCAGAGCCCTCACCCGGGCCACCAGCTCCCGCGGGCTGAAAGGCTTGGTGATGTAATCGTCGGCGCCGATCTCCAGCCCGGCCACTTTATCGCTCTCTCCGCTTTTGGCCGTCAGCATGATAATGGGCAGGGGCTTAAAGCGATCCTCGGCCCGCAGGGCCCGGCATATCTCCAAACCGTCCATCTCCGGCAGCATCAGATCCAGCACCACCAGATCGGGAGAGGCCTTGCGAATACGCTCCAGGGCTCGGGCTCCGTCCGATATGGTCTCGGTCTGAAAACCATCTTGGCGCAGGTAGTGGGCCACCAGATCGGCGATGTCGGGCTCGTCCTCGACGATGATGATGAGTTTGGGCATGGCTTTCACTTTGCCTCACCAATGAATATAACCGATGATTAATAAAATGTAAAGACCCAAAATCGCCCTTAACATCCATTTAACAGGTACCTAACCCAGGCGTCACAACGCCGGGGTATAATACCGGCGTCATGGAGGAACGAAAGAAAAACGAACCTTTGTGGGATATAAGAAGCACGGCTCACCGGGCCGGCTTGCTGGCCCTATTGGCCCTCTATCTGGCTCTGATGGCCGCCATCATCTACGGTAACTCGGCCGGCCGGGAATGCCGCCGCCGGGAACTGCCTTGGAACTCCATCCGGTAGCCTAATGGGCCGGGCCGACCTCCACATTCACAGCAACTACTCCGACGGTTCGGCCGGGGTCGAGGCCATCATCCGGCGGGCGGCTCGCTTGGGGCTGGATGCTATTGCCATAACCGACCATAACGAGATACAGGGAGCTCTGGCCGCCGGGGAACTCTGCCGAACCTTGGGGCTGGAAGTTAAGGTGATAGTGGGTGAGGAGATCAGCACTTCGGACGGGCATGTAATCGGGTTATTCCTCAGACAAAGGATACGTCCGCTGCTTTCGGCCGAGGCCACTATAGAGGAGATTCGCCGCCAGGGCGGGCTGGCGGTGGCAGCCCATCCCTTTTCCCTATGGCTTAAGCTTTTCGGCTGCGGTGGGGTGGGAAGCAAGCTGGAATGGCTGCAGTTCTCGGCGGTGGAGACGGTAAACGGCTCACCCATGGAGGGAATAGCCAACAATTTTGCCGCTTGGTTCAACCGGAAATTTACCCGTCTGGCCGAATTGGGGGGATCCGATGCCCATACGGTGGAGGCAGTGGGCCAGGCCTACACTGTCTATCCTGGGCGGGGCCTGGAAATGCTAAGGAATGCCATATATTACAAAGCTACTAAAGCCAGACAGGCCAAGGGGCGGATAGGGGCGGCTGCCAGTTTCATCCGGGATCATCTGGGTGGAAAACTGGACCTCTATGGAGAGAAGGGAGGATACGTCAGACAAACCAGCCCGACTTAACACTGTTTTAACATAAGGATAACGTCCTATAAATAAGAGGAAATTATAATTACGTAAAACAAAACCTGAGAAAGGAAAAAACATGAAACCAACGAAGCGAGTGCTTCTGTCCGCCATCTTCATCGCAGCCCTAGCCTCGGCCGCCCAGGCCCAGGCCAGGCGCCAGGCTCCGGACACGGCCGTGGTCAGCCTTAGAAACCAGATGCAGTCCCTGACCTCCCAGGTGGCCGCCCTTAAAACAGAGCTTGAAGCCGCCAACCGCAGGCTGATCGAGTCGACAGAAAAGCCGTCGCCGGCCGAAGAGAAGACAGCGGTGCTGGGCGATCAGCTAGCCGGAATGGATGAAAGGCTTTTAACGGCTGAGAGCGACATAGCCGGATTGAAGAAGCTCAAGGTCTCCGGATACATCCAGGCGCGGTTCGAATACTTGGACTACGAGAACTTGGCCGACAACGCCACTACCACCACCAACAGCCTGACCAAGTCGTCCTCCACCTCCATCACCGGCTCCCAGGGACAGGGCGTCTTCTACATCCGCCGGGGCCGGGTGAAGTTCACCTACACTCCGGGCAAGATGTCGGAATACGTTCTTTACTTCGACGCCTCCAAGGACAAGGTGAGCCTGAAGGAGGCCTATGTCAAGATCAAGGAGCCCTGGACCGGGTACGGCGTCAACCTGACGGTGGGCCAGATGAACTGGCCGTTCGGCATCGAGGTGGAGAGGTCTTCCTCGGTGCGTGAAGTGCCGGAGCGCTCCTTGGTGGTCAGAACCTTGTTCCCGGGCGAGCGGGACCGAGGCGCCAAGCTGTCGGTGTCCGACATCAAGCTGGGGCCGGCCGCCCTGGGTCTGGACCTTGGCGTTTACAACGGCTGGGGAATAGAGGATAAGGTCTTTACCTGGCAGGATCCCACCAAGCAGAAAGACGTTATTGCTAGGGGCACGATAGACCTGGGATTTCTGGGCCTGTGCGCCTCCTACTATGACGGGCAATATTACGAACCCAATAAGGTAACCAAAACCTACCAGACCAATACCACCACCGGGGCCATCACCGAGGTGACGGTGGGCTCAACCACTGGCGAGAAGAGATACTTTAAGGGCCGAATCGGCGGCGGGCTGCAGGCCTACCAACAGTTCCTGCCCTTGGGCGGCACCGCCCTGCTTTCCGAGTATATCATGGGCAAGGAGAAGGGAAAGCCGGTGGCCGGATGGTACGCCATGCTCAGCCAGAACCTGGGCTCCAAGCTTAACTTAGCCCTGCGGGTTGATGCCTACGATCCCTTTGCCAGCGACGACACCACCAAGTATGTGGAATACGGGGGCACCACCGAGTCGCGCAAGTACGACCAGACCTTCACCGTCGTCGGCGCGGTCAACTACTGGTGGGATAGCGCCGTCAGGCTGACCCTGGCCTACGAACACATCAAGAAGGACCGGGACATGACCGGCAACATCAGGCCGGCCTACGAGGATGTCAAGGACGACAAGCTGACGGCCCAAGTACAGATTAAATTCTAAACCATCAATATATAAAAAGGAGAAAAGATGAATAAAAAAATTACAACCATAATTCTGGCCGTCGCCATAGCGGTCATCGGGGTCGGCTTGGCCATAGGGGCCAAGGCCATCACCGTCAAGGGATCGGACACGCTGCTGCTTTTAGGACAACGCTGGGCCGAGGTCTACATGGAGCGAAACCCGGGGGTGACCATCCAGGTGACCGGGGGCGGATCCGGGGTGGGCATCGCCGCCCTAATCAACGGTTCCACCGAAATCTGCCAGGCCTCGCGCAGCATGAAGGACTCGGAGAAGAAAAAGCTGCGGGAGAGATACTTCAGCCTGGGGGTGGAGATACCGGTGGCCAAGGACGGCGTCACCCTCTACGTCAACGAGAAGAATCCGGTGAACGAGCTGACTCTGGATCAGATCAAGGACATCTATACCGGAAAGATCACCAACTGGAAACAGGTCGGCGGGGCTGACGCTAAGATAGTGCTCTACGGCCGGGAGAATAGCTCGGGCACCTACGTCTTCTTTAGGGAGAAGGCCATGGGCAACGCCGACTACAGCGCCAGCATGCAGAGCCTGCCGGGGACCGCGGCCGTGGTCAACGCCGTCTCCAAGGATCAGAACGGCGTGGGCTACGGTGGAGCGGCCTATGCCAAAGGGGTCAAAGAGCTGGCCATCAAGACTGCAAAGGGATCGTTCAAACCCACGGCCGAGCATGTCAAGACCGGCAATTATCCGCTGGCCCGCAACCTTTTCTGGTATCTGAGGAGTAAGCCCTCGGGAGAGGTCAAGAAGCTGGTGGATTGGGTTATTTCGGCCGAAGGCCAGGAGATAGTCACCAAGGTGGGGTATTTCCCCATCAAATAGGTTTCGACAACAAGAGCTTGCCTTCATAACCCTCCGCCCGAAGCTTCCGGTGCCGGAGCCCAATGGCTCCGGACTTCGGGTTTATGAGAGGTCATGGTCCATGAGCCTTAAGGCATCGCGCTTCAAATACCTGGGTCAGTCGTTGATCGAGGGCTTCATCAAGCTGAACGCCCTGGCGGCCATCGTCGGCATCTTCCTGATTTTCCTCTTCGTCTTCAGGGAGTCGCTGCCTATCCTGCTGGATCCCGAGATCCAGCAGGAGGCCACCTTGGGCGGATTCTTCACCGGCCGTGACTGGCAGCCGGTCTCCGACAACCCCAGGTATTCTTTCTGGCCCATCATTCTGGGGTCCTTCAAGGTGACCCTGATCGCCCTTTTGTTTGCGGTGCCGGTGGCGGTGGCTGCCGCCATCTACAGCGCCGAGTTCGCTCCCCGGAGACTCAAGGAGGGCATCAAGCCCATTGTGGAGATCCTGGCCGGGGTGCCTAGCGTGGTGCTGGGCTTCTTCGCCTTGGTGTTTCTGGCTTCGTTTCTTAAAGGAATCTTCGGCTGGCAAATAAGGCTGAACGCGGTCAACGCCGGTCTGGCCTTAGGGGCGGCGGTCATCCCGGCCGTCTACTCGCTGGCTGAGGATGCCATCAGCGCCGTGCCCCGTTCTTTTCGGGAGGCGGCCCTGGGATTGGGAGCCACTCCTTGGCAAACGGCCGTCAAGGTGGTGTTGCCGGCGGCCCTGCCCGGGGTCTCGGCTGCAATCCTTTTCGGCATGGGCCGGGCCATCGGCGAGACCATGGTGGTGTTGATGGCGGCCGGCAATGCCCCGCAATTCACCTTCGACATCCTGCAGTCCACCCGGACACTGACGGCCACCATAGCCGCCGAACTGGGCGAGGTGGTCTTCGGCAGCGCCCACTACCATACCCTGTTTTTCATCGGGCTGCTGCTCTTCGCCATCACCTACGTCATCAACCTGGCCTCGTACCACCTCTTCCAAGGGCTGATGGCCAGGATGTACGGCCAGAATAAATAGCCAGGTCAACCGCAGAGGGCCCAAAGACAAAACAGAGGGATGCCATGAGCCAGATATCCAGTCCCATCAAGGTGCTGTTTCTGTGCGTGGCCAACTCGGCCCGAAGTCAGATGGCTGAGGGCTTGCTGCGGCACTTGGGAGAGGGTAGATTTGAAGCCTACAGCGCTGGAATCGAGCCCAGCGGAGTTCATCCGATGGCGATTAAAGCCATGGAGGAGATCGGCATAGATATTAGCCGTCAGCAATCGAAGTCGGTGGCCAAATATTTAGGGACAGGACATTTCGGGTACATCATCACCCTTTGTAACTGGGACGAGGCCAAATGCCCCACCGCCTTTCCCGACATCTCCATCCGTCTGCACTGGCCGCTGGAGGATCCGGCGGCTCCGGGGACGGCCGAGGAGCAGCTTGGGAGGTTCCGCAGGGTCCGCGACCGGTTGAGGGAGATGATAGGCAGATGGATTGAAGAGACCGGAGCCGGAGCAGCAAAGTTTGAAGATAAATAGCCTGAAAACAAACTTGGACAGGGTCAAGATCGGCTTGACCGGCTCGGCCGTCCTGTTGATCCTGGGCATCCTGGTGGTATTGCTGGCCACCATCATCATCGGCGGCTCGAAAGTCATCTCCTGGGAGTTTGTCTCCCAGCCGCCGCGTGAAGGCATGACCGCCGGCGGCATTTTCCCGGCCGTCTTCGGCATGGTTTTCTCCATGTTCATCATGTTGATAGCCGTGGTTCCGGTGGGGGTGTTGACCGCGGTCTATCTCCATGAATATGCCAAGCTGGATCACTGGTTCACCCGGATGGTTCGCACCGCGGTCACCAACTTGGCCGGGGTGCCCTCCATCGTCTTCGGCCTGTTCGGACTGGGTTTTTTCATCCAGTTCATCGGTCGAGGGCTGGACCATTCCCTGGGACGGGAGATGCTGTTCGGACAGCCCTGCATCCTCTGGGCCTCGTTGACCCTGGCCCTATTGAATCTGCCGCTGGTGATCGTGGCCACCGAGGAGGCGTTGCGGGCGGTGCCCCAGGCCGAGCGGGCCGGCGCTTTGGCCCTGGGGGCCACCAAATGGCAAACGGTGCGCCATGTGGTTCTGCCCCAGGCTCTGCCCGGCATTCTCACCGGAACGGTGCTGACCATCGCCCGGGGGGCGGGGGAGGTGGCCCCCATCATGTTCACCGGGGCCGCCTACTATCTGCCCTATCTGCCCAAAGCGCCCACCGATCAGTTTATGACCTTGGGATACCATATTTTCGTCATGTCCACCCAATCGCCTGACATCGAAGCCACCATACCGATTGCCATGGGAGCCACCATGGTCTTGCTCTGCCTGACCATCGCCCTCAACATGGTGGCCGTGGTGATCCGTTCCCGAACCCGCCGAGCCCTGCACAAGGGGAGATAGCATGAACGACCAGAGCACCAGGTTAAGCATCGAGAAATTCTCGCTCTACTACAGCCGCACCAAGGCGCTGGAGGAGATCACCATGGAGATCCCGGAGCGCCAGGTGACGGCCATCATCGGGCCTTCGGGCTGCGGAAAATCCACCCTGCTGCGCTCCATCAACCGGATGAACGATCTGATAGACGAGGTGCGGGTGGAGGGCTCCATCACCCTGGACGGCGAGGATATCTATGCCAGGAATATCGACGTGGTGGCCCTAAGGCGCAAGGTGGGCATGGTCTTCCAGCGGCCCAACCCTTTTCCCAAGTCCATATATGAAAATGTGGCCTTCGGGGTGAAGATGGGAGAGAACCGGGAGATGCAGTCCCGGATCGAGGAAGTGGTGGAGCGCTCCCTGAAGGAGGCGGCCATCTGGGACGAGGTCAAGGACCGGCTGCACCGCTCGGCCATGGAGCTGTCCGGCGGCCAGCAGCAACGGATCTGCATCGCCCGGGCCCTGGCGGTGGAGCCGGAGGTGGTGCTGATGGACGAGCCGGCCTCGGCCCTGGACCCTCTGGCCACGGCCAAGATAGAGGAGCTCATCTTCCGCCTCAAGGAGAAGTACACCATCGTCATCGTCACCCACAACATGCAGCAGGCGGCCCGGGTCTCGGACCGGACGGCCTTCGTCATGCTGGGCAAGCTGGTGGAGTACGACAAGACCTCAAAGATATTCACCTCGCCGTCGAACAAGCTGACCGAGGAGTACATCACCGGAAGGTTTGGATGAGGACCCGCCTCAGAATCCGCTGAGATCGGGGACAACCGGCTGTCTACCCGGCCTAAGGCCTGATCCTCGACATCGTGTCGAACCGGACAAAGAAAAAACAACCTAGCGGGCGAAATATGGAAGAACGGCATTTTGACATCGAGCTGCAGCAGCTCAAGGAAAAACTGCTGCTGTTGGCGGCCAAGGTGGAGGACATCGTGGACCGCGCCATCGAAGCCCTCCGAGCCAGGAACCAGGATCTGGCCGAGCAGGTCCTGTCCCTGGACAAGGAGGCCGACCGGTTGGAGATGGAGATAGAAGAGGAGGCCATATCCCTGATGGCCCGGCACCAGCCGGCGGCGGTGGACCTGCGGTTCCTGGTGGGCGTGCTCAAGATCAACAACGACCTGGAGCGCATCGGCGACCATGGGGTGAACATCGCCCAGAGCGCCCTGCGGCTCAACTCCCAGCCGGAGGTCAAGCCGCTGATCGACATCCCCAGGCTGTCGAAGGCAGCGGTGGGAATGCTCAAGGACAGCATCGACAGCTTTGTGGAAAGTGACACCGCCAAGGCCAAGCAGGTCTGCGAGCGCGACGACCAGGTGGACGGCCTCAAGAACCAGATCTTCCGGGAGCTCTTGACCTACATGATGGAGAAGCCGGAGATAATCAGCCGGGCCATGGAGCTGATACTGGTCAGCAGGAATCTGGAAAGAGTAGCCGACCTGGCCACCAACATCTGCGAGGAGACCATCTACATTGCCGAAGCCAGGGTCATCAAACACCACGCCGAGGTCGGGGAGACAACGCCATAGCACTTTCATAAAGACCAATCTTGAAAAAGCCCGAGCGGAAACTATGTAATATCGCCCGGGCTCTAAAGTCATAATATAAAATGTGGTAATAGAATAATGCCGGCTTTCGCTGCCATAGACGTCGGTTCCAACGCCCTGAGGCTGGCCGTCGGTCGGGTAAACGGAGAAAGGAAACTGGAGGTCATAGAGACAGCCAGGGAGTCTGTCCGTTTGGGTCAAGATGTCTTCGACGGAGGATCGATCAGCGAGGATTCGTTAGGCCAGCTGGTTGTCTCGATCCAAAAATTTAGAGAGACATGCCAGCGCTACCACGCCACCGTCATCAGGGCGGTGGGCACCAGCGCCCTCCGGGAGGCCGGCAACAGGGACATGGTCATAGACGAGGTCCTTAGGCGCACCGGCATCGAGCTGAATGTCATAGGGCCCGAGGAGGAGGCCAGATTGGTCCACTTGGCGGTCTCCCAGGCGGTTGACCTGCAGGGCAAAAAGGTGCTGATAGCGGACATAGGAGGCGGCAGCATGGAGGTAACCCGGGTGGAGGACGGACGAATACTGGAAACGGAATGTTTTCTGGTCGGTGCCGTACGTCTGATGCAGCGCCTGGGCGAGGGGAGACTAGGGCAGCAAAGCTTCCAGAAACTGGTGCGGGACTACACCGCGACATTCGGACAAAGGCTGGACCGGCTGGCGTCCGGGGCCAGGATCGACCTGGTGGTCGGGATCGGCGGCAATGTGGAGGCGTTGGGCGATCTCCGCCAGAAGCTGCTGGAGCAGCGCCATGCCGACACCCTGACACCTGAGGAACTAGACCGGATAATCAAGCGTCTAGTGGCCTTAGACTGTGCTGACCGGGTCAAGCAACTGGGTCTCCACCCGAACCGGGCCGATGTGATAGTTCCGGCCGCCATAGTGTTCCGGACGGTGCTGGGCAGGGTTGGCGCCTCAAAGGTCGTGATACCGAGGGTAGGGCTCCGCGAGGGAATGCTTCATGACATCATTTGGGAGTTGTATCAAGACGCTCCAGCCAGACACCGCGAGCTGGCGGTCAATTCTGCCCGGCAGCTGGGCAGAAAGTATTCCTTCGACGAGAAACATGCCGAAACCGTCAGCAGATTTGCCCTAGACATCTTCAATTCGACCGCCGATCTTCACGGTCTGGGACACCAGCACCGGCTCCTTCTGGAAATCGCCGCCCTGCTGCATGACATCGGTCAATTTGTCAACGTCAACGGACACCACAAGCACAGTTATTACCTGATCATGGCCAGTCCCATGGTCGGTTTACCGTCAAGCGACCGCGAATTGGTGGCCAACATAGCCCGCTATCACCGCAAGGCTTTGCCATCTTTGCAGCATGCCAACTACCAGCGCCTTTCCACACGCGACAGGGTGATTGTGTCGAAGCTGTCTGCTGTCTTGCGCATGGCGGATGCTCTGGATGCGGAGCATACCGCCGTAGTCCATAGCATCTCTATAAATCAAGACAGGAAAAAAATACGTCTTTCCCTTAACGGCGAAGGAGATCTTTTGTTGGCCAAGTGGGCGTTAACTAGGAAGAGCGAACTGTTCGAGAAAGTGTTCGGCGTAAAATTGGCCCTCGACAGCTGAGCTCAGTTATGGCGAGGGTGGTTATTAATGACGTGCCCCAAGAGCTCCCCGGCCGTCTGATCGCGGTCGAGGGCCTGGACGGCTCAGGCA
>CAZPNX010000041.1:0-12037 GCA_964588285.1 uncultured bacterium | reverse complement strand
TGCCTGAGCCGTCCAGGCCCTCGACCGCGATCAGACGGCCGGGGAGCTCTTGGGGAATGGGGTACATGGATTTATTATAGCGAAAAAGAAGAGGAAAGTAAATAGTGTTGACCACTGATTATTGAAGTACCTCATTTATTTCCATTTTTAACCCCAGAGCTCGCAGAGGCATTTTAGAGCAAATTCAATATTACACTCTCTATACTTTCCTTTCCAGGTCTCAAACAAGACTTAACCCACACCAACCTGTCAGCCGCATAAGGAAGACATATAGGCAGGGCAAGTTCTGGGCACTCGGCGGTTAAGCCAAATGATTCATATTTAGAGGTTCCCAAGGGGTTATTGTATTTAATTCTGGTATCTGTCCGAGCCCGGTGCCTAAAAATAAAAAATATCAAGCATCTCTTGACAATACCGCCGGTATATAGTAACATCTTTCTTCAAACCCGTTTAGCAAAACCAAAAAAACAACACTATAATTAAATAGAAAGGTCTATTCCCATGAAGTCAGCCATCGTCGTCCTGGCCATTCTTCTGGCCGCCCAGTCCGCCTGGGCCGGAGAGATCATTCACCAGGTGCGATTTGATCCCAAAGATCTATGCATCGAATCTGTCGAAGGTCGTCAGGCGGTTTATCTGTCCGGGGTCCCCTCCTATGGGCCGGTGGGCGCGCCGCGCCTGCCCCGGCTGGTCCAGTCGCTGTCAATCCCGGCCGGAGCCGTTATCACCGGGGTCGAGGTCGTATCCGGCGACGTCATGGAGGTGAAGGGAAGCTTCGACGTCATTCCCTCGCAGAAATCCGTCCCCCTGCCCATGCCGGGCAGGACCTTCGTGGCTAAGCCAGCCTCGCACGACCAGGCCATCTACGGCAAAGACGCCCTATATCCGGATAGACAGGCCGAGGCCCTGACCACCGGCAGTTTGGGCGGGTACCGCATCGGGCACGTGGCTGTCAACCCGGTGAGGTACAACCCGGTCACCAAGAAACTCTACTTGGCCAGAAGCCTGACTCTGAGGGTCAGCTACCAGGTGAACCGGGCGGAAGCGACCATCCCGACCGCCTACCAACAAGCCCTGTTCGGGGAGCAGGCGAGGGCGCTGGTGGCCAATCCCCAGGATGTGGCGCGGTTTGCCCCCAGGGTCGAAAGGAATTCCTCCAAGGCCCTGCCGGCGGGCAACTATCGGAACGTCATCATCTCCGGCTCGGCCTCATTCGATACCGTTTTCGCCCGGCTGGCCGCCTGGCACACCAAGAAGGGCTGGCGGGACACGGTGGTCAACGTCTCCTATATCTATGCCAATTACTCCGGGGCCATAAACGAGGTCAAGATCCGTAATTTCATCATAGACGCCCGCAACACCTGGGGCACGGTCAACGTGCTCTTGGCCGGCCAGGGCGACGATCTGAACTCCGGGCAAAATCTGGTACCATCCTTGCATGCTAAATATACTACACTGGGTTACCACTACTATCCAGACGAGGATAGCATTCCTTCGGATCTTTTCTATTCGGATCTGGACGGCACATGGAATGCCGATGGAGACAATGTTTACGGAGAACTCTCGGACAACGTAAACATGTATGCTGATGTCTTCGTAGGCCGGGCGCCGGTTCTCAACGTGGCCGGGGCCCAGAACTTCGTGGCCAAGACGATCAACTATGAAAAAAGCAACCCCGGCACCCACATCAAGAAGATGCTGCTGCCCTCGGCCATACTGTGGTCGAGCTACGAGGAGCGGCCGACGCAGAGAGCGATAGCGGCCATGACCCCGGCCGGCTGGCTGGACGACTCGCTGTTCGAGCGCAACGGGACCCTGTCCCAGGCAGCCATGGTGGCCAGCATGAACGACGGCCGGGGCCTGGGCCACTGGATCGGCCACGGTGACCAGAACGGCATCTACATGGGCAGCGCCTACTACACTTCCAGCAATGCTCAGGCGGCCAGCAACGGGGATAAGCAAGGGGTGCACACCTCCATCGCCTGCTTCACCGGGGCCATGGACGAGGTCTCGGGCGGCGACTGCATGGCCGAGCACATCATCAACCGGGTCGGCGGCGGCGCGGTGGGGGTGATGATGAACTCCCGCTACGGCTGGGGTGCCTATGTTGGCTCGGGATATGTCATGGGTCCGTCGGAGATGATAGATACGACTTTTATGTGCAATATTCTTAGGAGAAACATCTTTCGTCAGGGACAGGTACTGGCCATGGCCAAGAACTCCTGGGTGCCATATGCCGACTCCTCAAACCAGTATGACATGATGCGCTGGTGCCTCTATGAGCTAAACTGTTTCGGCGATCCCTCGCTGCCAATATTTACCGAACAGCCGATCAACTTAACTGTAGACCACCCGTCCACCGTCCTCATCGGGTACAACACCTGGACGGTCACCGTCACCGACCCCGCCAAGGCGCCGGTGCGCGGGGCCCTGGTCTGTCTGATGACCGAGTCCAAGGATTCCTACGTTTACGATACTACCGATGCCTCGGGCCAGGTGACATTGCATCCCTCGCCGACCGCAGCCGGCCAGACGATGCACGTTACCGTCACCGCACGCAACCACCACCCGTATGAAGGGACGGCCACGGTGATTGCGCCCTCAGGTCCGTATGTGACCCATCTAAAGCATACCATGAGCGATGCTTCGGGCAACAACGACGGCATTGCCAACCCCGGGGAGACGGTGCGCCTGCCCACCTGGGTCATCAATTACGGAACGGACGCGGCCAACGGGGTGACGGCGACTCTGCGGGCTTCCGGACCTAACGGGACAGTGACAGCGGACAGCGTCCACAGCTATGGGGCCATCGCTGCCGGCGACTCGGCCTACTATGCCGCCGGGTTCGGTCTTTATGTCAATCCAGCGGATACCAATGGATCGATCATTCCGTTGACGCTGGAGTGCCGTGACGCACTTGATAGCTCCTGGACGGCAAACTTTTCGCTGACGGTGGGAACCGGGGTTCTGGGGTTCGAGTCGAAAGCCATCGGGGGGAACGGGCGTCTGGATCCAGGGGAGACGGCCGGGATGGCGATTACGCTTAAAAACAACGGGCTGGGGTACTCGTACGGAACCAACGCCATATTGCGGTGCTCTGACGCGCGGGTGACGGTGACCGACTCCATGGCGGGGTATGGGATCATCGCCCCCGGGGCCAGCGGGGGCAGCGGGACGGACTCGTTCCAATTGTCGATAGGAAGTATTCCGGTAGGCACCAGCGTTGGTTTCACCGTTGTCATGAAGAGCGACGGAGTTGCGGACCGGCTGTACAGCTGGAACGAATCGGTGGGTGACCTACGCTACGCACCGGCCGGACCTGACGGCGGCGGATACTATGCGGTTGAAGATTCGGACGGGGTGTCCCGGGCGCCGTCCTACTCCTGGCAGAACATCCGGGGGGCGGGCGGCACCCAGATAACCCCCGGCGACGACGGCCGGGTGGTGGTCAGCCTGCCGTTCGGCTTTACTTGGTACGGGACCAACTACACCCAGATCTCGGTCTGCGGAAACGCTTGGATAGGGTTGGGCTCGATAACAGCACCCAGCTACTATCAAACTCACGTTCATCTGCCCAGCAATGCCACCGATGTTCCCCGGCCGGCGGTGTTCGCCCTGTGGGACGATGTCGATCCCAGCGTCTCCGGGGCCTGGGTGGGATACTATCATGACGCTGCTCACAACCGATTCATCGTTCAGTACGATTCGGTGCCGTTCTACGGCACCACCACCTACCGCAATTCCTTCCAGGTGATATTCTACGATTCCACCGGAAGCGACGCGGGCGGCTGCCTGCAGCACGACGTGGTTCTGTTGTATCGGAAGTGGCAGGATCGAAGCGAGAGCGGCATCGGCTGCCAGAACGCGGCCGGAACCCAGGGGCTGGATCTCTACTTCGACGGAGCGGCCGGCAACAGCGGTAACCTTTTGGGCTTCTACTCCCAGAAGGCATTGAGGATCACGCGCCAGCCAGAAGGACCGGCCGGGGTGGAAAGCGGCCCCCAAGCTACCGAAGCCAAACCTTTATCATTCTCATTGGCGCCAGCCTGGCCCAACCCGGTGCGCCATGCCACCAGCATCAGGTTCGGATTGCCCAGGGAGACGAAGGTGCGGGTAGAGGTCTACAACATCACCGGGCAGAGGGTGAGGACTTTGATAGATTCCAAAATGGGCGCCGGTTTCCATACGGTTTCCTGGAACGGGGCCAACGAAGCCGGCCAGAAGGTGGCCGCCGGGGTCTATCTGGTGCGCATGGCCACTCCTGGTTTTAGCTCCACCCGTAAGATGACAGTGCTCAGATAAAGGACGGAAAACTTTTTAGCCAAGAAGCCGGCGCTCGGGAGTATCCCAGGCGCCGGCGCACTCCAAATAACAAACCATATAATCAAAGACGGCCATGAAAACATCAACGTTTGTCCTGCTGGCCATAGCCGCCTTAATAAGCTTGGCGAGCGCCCAGACACAGCAGGTTTTCGTACACGCTACGAGCCTCGAGCCGCTGGGGCCGATGATCGGAGCAGGAGATATAGAGGTAATGGTGGTCAAGAAAGGGATCGGCTTCGAGGGCTTTGCCAAAAAGACCACGGTTGAACTGCTGAAGAGGCTGGGTTACCGGGTCGAAGTGCTTAACCCTGATTACGAAGCCTATCTGCAAGAACTGCTCCGCGACAGCAAGCAGACCTTCGGGCCCTACTACACTTTTTCCGAGGCGGTGACGGAGCTCAACAACATCCACTCGCTTTATCCGGCCATCACCTCGGCCCCGGAATCCATCGGCACCAGCCACGAGGGAAGGATAATCTGGGCCCTCAAGGTCTCCTCCAGCCCCAACGCCAACAATGGGAAGCCGGGGGTGCTCTACAACGGGGTGCACCACGCCCGGGAGCCGATCACCTGCTCCATCTGCCTGGGAATGGCCAAGCACCTGTGCCAGAATTACGGCACCGACTCGCTGGCCACCTGGCTGGTGGACAACCGCCAGATATGGATCATCCCGGTTCTCAACCCGGACGGCTACGTCTACAACGAGACCGATCCCTCGGGCAGTTGGCGTAAGAACCGACGAAACAACGGGGGGTCGTACGGGGTTGATCCCAACAGGAATTACATATATATGTGGGGCTACGACAACCTGGGATCAAGCCCCGACCCGGCCGACGAGACCTACCGGGGCCCCTCGGCCGGCTCCGAGCCGGAGATACAGGCCATCATGGGCTTGGCGGTGCGCGAGGGCACCTTCAGGATGGACCTTAACTACCACAGCTACGGCGATCTGTGGATGTTCCCCTGGGGCTACGCCACCAGCCCCACCCCGGACAGCGGTCTGTTCTGGGACCTGGCCCGGGAGGCGGTGGCCTATAACGGCTACGAGCCGGGCCAGAGCTCAGTAATCAACTACTACACTAACGGGGACGCCAAGGACTGGTTTTACGGGGAGCAGGGGCTTAAGCCCAAGTGCTTCAACTTCACGGTGGAGGTGGGCTCCAGCTTCTGGCAGGCGATCTCCGATACTAACATCATCGTCCAGCAGTTCAACGAGAACCTGATGCCCAACCTGGTGGCCGCCCAGGCGGCCGGAGTCTACCTGGCCCATACCGGCCATCGGGTCTCCGGAGGAAACGGCAACATGTCCCTTGACCCGGGGGAGACGGCCCAGCTACTGGTCACCTTGAAGAACAAGTCGATGTACGACTCGGCCCGGTCGGTGGAGGCGGTGCTGACCAGCTCGGATCCCTACGTCAACATAGTGTCGGCGCTGGCGGCATACCCGGACCTCTGCCTGAGGAAGTCGGCCGAGAACGCGGCCCAGCCGTTCGTGGTGGAGCTAGACAGCGCCTGTCCCGTGGGCCACAACATGCAATTCAACCTGCGGCTGACGGCCGAGGGAGGCTACGCCTCGACCGACACCTTCAGCGTCATCGCCGGGGTGGGGGACCTGCGCTACCTGCCGACGCCGGACAACGCGGCCACGCCAGTCTACTATGCGGTGAAGGACTCTGACGGGGTGTCCCGGGCGCCGGTGTATCAGTGGGTGGAGATCCGTGGGCTGGGGACGCAGCTGACGGGGCTTAATGGCGACGACCAGACGGTCCGGGTGGCGCTGCCCTTTCAGTTCCGATGGTACGGCGCGGTCTACTCGGACTCGCTGTCGGTGTGCTCAAACGGGTGGGTGGCCTTCGGCAGGACCACCAACACCGCCTACGGCAACACGGCCCTGCCGACGTCCAGCCCCAATGTTCCGGCGGTTTTCCCTCTCTGGGACGACCTGACGGCCAGCGGTTCGTGGGTGGGATACTACCATGACGCGGCCAACCACAGGTTTATCGTGGAATACGACAGCGTGGCCTACCTGGGGGGCAGTCCTAAGCTTAAATTCCAGGTGATCTACTACGACTCGACGGCGGGTCATCCGTACTACGACGTGGTGCTGCAATACGCCATCTACGCCAACCCCTCCAACGACGTCAGCATAGGGTTCCAGCAGAACTCGACGGCGGGCTGCCAGCTGATCTACGACGCGGCGACGGCGCCGACGTTTCTGGGCATGTGTAGCCAGAAAGCCATCCGGATCACCCGGACGCCGGACGTCACCGGTGTGAGCGGGGAACCCTCGACTCCGCTCGGGAACCCCACAGCATTCAGCCTGGGGGCGGCCTGGCCCAACCCGGTGCGCCATGCCACCAGCATCAGGTTCGGATTGCCCAGGGAGACGAAGGTGGAGCTTGGGGTGTACAACATGGTGGGGCAGAAGGTGGCCACCTTGGCCTCCGGGGTGCTGCCGGCGGGCCATCACACAGTGTCCTGGGACGGCCGGAGCCAGTCCGGTCAGAAGGTGTCGGGCGGTGTCTACTTCTATCGGCTGGCCACCCCGGACTACACCGGCACCAGGCGTCTTTTGGTGCTGAAATAGAGGATCAGCCTTTATTGAAAGCAAATAGACAAAGGCACGTTCAAATCGTGCCTTTGTCTATTTATAAATGTCCAGCTAAAACTTTTATCCTTTTGGTCTTTGCTAAAGGATAACCCTGAAAAAACAGGTTTTCATCAGATAAAGGGACCGATACATACCCTGTAGTCTCTGCCACAGGGTTCTTGATTTCTAAGGAGAAAAGCCAACTTGAAATCAACGGAGCCAGGCATTAAAAGCCAAACCACCAGGTTGGGCCTTGCGTTAACATCGTCCTTGTTCTTGGCTGGATTTACGGCCATGGCCTACGAGGTGTCATGGCAGCGGATGCTGTCACTTGCCTTGGGAGCCACCCTGCGTTCATCGGCCTTGGTGCTTTCCGCCTTCATGCTGGGCATGGGACTGGGGTCGCGGCTTTTGGGCAAGCTGGCCGACAAAAAAACGGCTCGGCCAAAGCTTGTGGGCTGGCTGCATTGGGCCATGGCTTTTTCCTGCCTATGGAGCCTGGCGCTCATTTCTTTGATACCGATCGTCTACCGCTGGCCCCAGGGCGGAGTGGCCGCCGAGCTGGCGGCTCATCTGGTGGCGGTGGCGGCGTTGATTCCCGGAGCAGTGGCAACCGGAGGCATGCTGCCGGCCACGGCCAGCGCCGGTATCGCCGACAAAAAGGAGATAGGAAAAGGCGTCGGTCTTTTATATTCCCTTGAAGCGCTGGGAAGCATGGCCGGTGTGGCGGCGGCAGGTTTTTTCATCATCAGATACTTGGGGCAGACCGGCACTCTGGCGGCGGCCATGTCTCTCAACCTAGCGATAGGAGCGGTTCTTATATGCGGAAGATGGCGTCCAAAACAGGGAGTCATGCCGAAAAAAGAAAAGAGCGGCTCCACTGCCAGGGACCAGAAACCATCGCTGTTGCTGATAGCTTTGGCCTTGGGCTTGGTCGGCATGAGCCTTCAGGTGGTTTGGAACCGGGCGGTGCGCATCTACCTGCCCAACAGCAGTTATACCTTTGCTACGGTTGCCGCCGTCTATCTGGCCGGGCTGTTCGCCGGCAATCTATTATTTCTGGCGGTGGTCGGCCGGCTTCGTCAGATGATGCAGTGGCTCTATGCCGGTTTGGCAGCCTTGGCGGCCACCATAGCCTCCGGTGTGTTCCTGCTGGAAAATGTCCCCCGCCTTTTCCTTTTTCCCTGGGCCGGCCTGCTGGGCTATCCCTGGGCAAGAATTTATTTGCCGCCGGTATTGGTGACTGCGGGGCTGGCGATTATCCCGACAATTCTGCTGGGATTTTGTTCTCCCTTAACCTGCCGTCTTTATGCCGACAGAATGGGCAAGGTGGGAGGCGATATCGGCCGGTTGCGGGCGGTTAACACCCTGGGCTCGGCTGTTGGCCCGACCTTAGCCGGTTTAGTATTGATCCCCCTGGCCGGCGTTTCCAGGTCTATTTGGCTGTTAAGCGGGCTGACGGCTTTGGCCGCTTTGGCCGCGGCCGAAAATAATACCGGACGAGGCCTAGCCAAACTTGTTCTGGGGACAATTTTGGCTGCCGCCTGCTTGACTTGGACATTGATCTCCAAACCGGTCATGATCCTGCCGCCATCCCTGCACCGGGGGCAGGAATTTGGGGATCAGGCGGCAAAAACACTAGATAGAAAAGACGAGGTCATTTACTACCGGGAGACGGGCGAAGGGACAGTGATAGTTACCGAGGATAGCCGAACCGGCATCCGAGCCTGCTACGTAAACAATAGCGCGGTGGTGGGCACCACTTACGACGCCATCAAAGCGGTCAAGATGCTGGGCCATCTGCCGGCTCTGTTGGGCGAAAAACCCCGGAGGGCTTTGGTGATAGGATTCGGCATCGGAGTGACCGCCTCCACAGTGGCTTCCCACCCTTCTGTGGAATCGGTGGACTGCGTGGAGATCACTCCCGGATTGAGGCAGGCCGCCCGTTACTTTAACGAGTTCAACCGAGGCGTGGGCGGCAATCCAAAAATCAAGTTCGTTGACGGCGACGGCAGAACCTACCTCAATCGCACCTGGCAAAAATACGACCTCATCTCGGCTGATCCCACCCACCCCACATTGGGCTGCGCCCAATTATACACCAGAGAGTATTTTCTTTTGTGTCGCCAGCATCTGAACGAGGGAGGCACCATCTGCCAGTATCTTCCCTTCCACGGTTTGACGCCCTCCGAATTCGCCGGGGCGGCGGCCGCCTTCGCAACGGTCTTTCCCGAATCAAACCTTTGGCTGGGTCATTCCCACGGGATCATGATCGGTTGGATTAAAAGGCGACAGGTTGATTTCCAAGAATGGAAGAGGCGGGTGGAATCGCTGGACGATCCGCTCTTCTACAAGAACCCATATGCCCTGGCCGCCTGCCTGCTGCTTGATGAAAAGGGGATCGCCCGGTTGACGTCCGGCAAAAGACCGTGCAGCGACGATTTTAATTTTTTGGAATACTTCAATCCGTCCGCCAAGGATCCGGCCAACTGGGAAAGGAATCTCTCTATGGTTTTGAACTTTCGAGCAGATCCGAAATCTTTCTTCGCCGGCAATGGCGACAGTTTGGTTTTAGGCCGCTATAAAATTGGACAAAATGTATTTATCGGCTCCATGAAGGAACAAAACCGGGGTGACCGGGCAGGCATGATCCGGGCCATGCAGGAGGCGGTGCGGGCAGCTCCGGACAACGAGGAGTTCCGTTTTCTGCTGCAGCAGGAGTTGGGGAGAGGGGCCTGGTAAGCAATTTACGAAAACAGCCATAAAAGGACATAAACGGAGATGTCGGGCCGAATGAATGAAAATATTTACATAAAACCTATTGACTTTTACGAAAAAAGGCGTAAAATTAACTTTTAAGCCGTCAATTAATCCTTAACATTGGAGGGACCATGAATTCAAGGATTACCGTTGTCTGCATCCTTACTCTGCTTGTTGCTCTTCCGGCCATGTCGGCCGATCTGCCCGAATCTCGCTGGATAAGCCTTAAGTCCCGGCAACCGGGAAACCCGGAGGTCAAAGCGCTTTCGATGTCGCCAACAGGCGCCGTCATCGAGGCCGGGATCAAGGGATTGGAGGCCGGATTGGTGCCTCAGGCCTGGGCCGGCACCGACAAGGAAAACTTCGCCCAGCTGGTCATTCCAGGCTATGCCTACACCGGCGAGATAGGCAAACCCAAACTACCCATGATGACTGCGGTCCTGGTGGCCCCCCTGGGGGCCGGGATCGAGGTAAAGGTTGTAAGCGCCGACTACCGCGAGATTCCACTAAGCGAGTGGGGCATTTACAACCGCATCGTGCCGGCCTTAGAATCTGTCGAGAAGGTTGAAGGGGCTACGGCCAAGTTCGTTTTAGACGAAAAAACATACAATACCGACGCCTACTATCCGTCGGTCCAGGCCGAGGCCTACGACAATTCGGCCGAGGGCGGGCTGGCCCGGGGCCACCGCTTAGTCACCGTCCGCATGTATCCGGTCCAGTACAACCCGGCCAGGGGCACGGTGCGATATGCCGCCGACATCAGGGTGCGAGTCGACTTCATCGGAGGCGACTGGCAGAAAACCCACTCCGGAGTGGAGAAGAACTATTCCAAGCCCTGGGAGGAGATGATCCAGAGGATGGCGGTAAACTACCAGGCGGCCGGCTACAAAGCGCCGCCCTCTCTTCCCATATACTACGACATCTTTTACGGCCAGAATTTCTCGGCGGCCGCCCAGGCCCTGGCCGAGTGGAAAACCAAAAAGGGGTTCAAGGTCCGCATGAACATGGCCGGCGGCTGGTCTGCGGCCCAGGTGAACGATTCCATTAGACTGAGAAACCCGGTAGCTACTTATGTGACCATCATATCCGATCCGAACGCCACCGGAAGCGATATAGTACCGGCCTCGGCCACGGGATCGTCTTCGGCTGATCAAACAGATCTTTATTATGCCGAAACAAACGAGAGCGGCTATCTGCCCGACCTGTATTACGCCAGGATCTCGGTGAAATCCGCGGCCGAAGCCAACACCGCTGTGGACAAACTCATTCGGTTCGAGAAGGCGAACTTCGGGTCGGCCGGCACCGCCTGGCTTAAAAAGGCCTGCCTAATCGCCGGTTATGACGCCGGCTATCAAACGGTCGGCATCGCCACCAACGAATATTGCCGCCAGATATTGGCTCGTGAAGGCTATACCACTGTGGACACCCTGATCATAGGATCCAGCGAAAGCGGGGCCACCGCCAGGGTGATGTCCAAGGTCAACGCCGGCCGGGCCTGGACCGTCTACTCGGCCCACGGCAGCCAAACGGCCTGGACCATGGGGCCGGCCAATTTCTCGGTCTCGGACCTGTCCAGCTTGACCAACCTGGACATGTACACCATGGCTGCCGGACACTGCTGCCTGGCCAATGACTATCAGTACTCCTCGGATTGCTTCGGAGAATCCTGGCCCCGGACGGCCAACAAGGCCGGAGTTTCTTATTATGGCTCGGTGCCTTCAACTTACTGGGACGAGGACGACTGGCTGCAGCGGCGCTATTTCGACGCCATTTACGACAGCGTGCCGGGGCAGCCTAACCTCAAGATGCCGGAGCCGGGGCGATTTACCCAGTACGGGCTCTACTGGATCGAGAACCACACCAGCACCTCGCGCAAGCGCTACTACTTCGAGGCCTACCATGTGATGAACGACCCGGCCATGGACTTCTGGACAGGCGAGCCGGACCAGTTCCTGGTGACTCACCTGCCCAACGTGCCGCCCAACTCCGGCTCTTTTGCGGTCAACGTCAAGGATAACGATGGAGCTACCAACCTCCAGAATGCCCTGGTGTGCGGCTGGGTCAAGAACCGGGCCGGGGAGCACTGGTCGGCCTATACCGACGCTTCGGGGAACGTCAACCTTCCGGTGATGGCCTCGACACCCGGCGACACCATGTACGTCACCGTCACCCGGCACAACTATCAGCCTTACGAAGGCTATGCCATGGTGCAGAGCTTGAATGGCCCCTACGTGATTCTGCAAAGGTATTCCCTGTCTGACGCCACTGGCAACAACGACGGGGTGGCCAACCCCGGGGAGGAGGTGAGACTGCCGCTGTGGGTGGTGAACTACGGTACGGCCACGGCCAACGGGGTGGTGGGGA
>CAZPNX010000040.1:0-14746 GCA_964588285.1 uncultured bacterium | reverse complement strand
TAAGTCTATATACAGAAAGAACGATAAAAGACCATAAATTAAGACTAGAGTTAGATGAAAGAACATCTTTTAATAAATTAATAATATCTGAATTAGGCCCGTTGCAAAAGAGCCCCAAAAGAGACGACATTTTCGAACTTTTATTTACGATGGTGCCCATAACCGACGGTGATATTATTATAGATATTGTACGAACCACGGAGCTAGTATTTCCGGAAGACTCACCACCGCCAAGAATTGCCGAAGCAAAAATGCCCTTTTTGAAATTCTCTTTCAAGCTCTCTCCCGACGGTAAACTTGAAAGCGTCAACGGCATAAAGGTGCAGCCATGAAGCGTATTTTGATGGCGATAATCATAGTGCTGCCAGTCGTCGCTTTGGTTTCGGCATTTGCCGACAATCCCATAGCGGGCGACAAAGCATCGGCTTTAAAAAAGCTGGAAGAAATACGGACGCTATTGGAAAATCCCCAAAATTATCCGGACCTGATGACATACCGCGATGAATTCGAATACGAAACCAACGAACGGTATTACGAATTTGCGGACGAATGGAACCGTTTGGTGGAAAGTCATGGCCTGCAAGACGACCCGAAATACAAAAAACGGGGATACAAGGAATCATGGAGCGGCAAACCTTGGTAGGACAAGGTTGACAGCAGCCTGTTGAGGGATCCGGAAACCACAATTATAAGAAAGGATAAAGAGGGCAAATTTCTGATAAAATACCGGGGCACGACTGAATTCAAGCCAGCCATAACCTCCGCGGAAATAGAGGCGCATCATATACAATCCGAGGCCGATACCATGAGGAAGAAAATCGCTTTCTATGCTGTGGAGATAGAAGTGCGGAATGAGGATGAAAGAAAATATCTTGCAGAGATCGGTGTCAAAATAGAAAAAGATTTTGTGGGCAAATATGCAAACAAGATTTCCAAACTTCAAATTGAAAAAATAATGAAAAAAGGCCTGCCATATAAAATATTGACAAAAGAGCCTTTGGAAATACCGAACAGACGGCAATTTAACATGAAAGACGACGGCAGCAAGGCCGGCCCGGTTTTTTATAATGAGAGCTTCGAAAGCGGGACATTAGGGAATTTTTCAGCCTATGACAGCAATACCACAAATGGTAATGATTACTGGGGTGCAAAGTGGCACAGCACGGGTAATTTTTGGTATGCATGGTGCGCTCAGAATGCTTCCAACACCAATGTAAGGGACAGTGGATATTATAATGATCACATGGATGCAATAATGTACAACACAACAGCGATAAATTGCAAAGATCGCGACAGTTTGAGGTACTGTTATGGTTATTATATTAAGGCAGAGCCTGATTATGACAAGTTGTATGTATACGCCAAATTTGACAATGATGCAAATTGGAATTTTATCGATTCCGTCAATAATACGACGATATGGCAGTATTATGACGTATTCTCATTAGCTTCTATAGACAACATAAGGTGGAGATTTAAGTTTCACAGTGATTATTCGGTGCATAATTATCCAGGCGCAGCGTTAGATACGATAGCAGCGCGGGGCCATTTGCCTAATATAACGTACACCAATCCATCTGGCGCCACCGAACCGATAGTAGTTTCCTATGTCCCGGGCACTTCTACTTCCGGCACCGTTTACGCCAGGCTGCCGGCATATTTCGACTGGGCGGTTAAGAACGCGGGCCAAGGCGCGGTAAAAAGGCAGTTCAACAACCGGCTTTATGTGGGCGCTAGTATAGTAAATACTTTTACCCTAAGTTCTCTGTCGCAGAATTCAATTGCACAGAGAACAGACAATGTTTACACATGCAACAATTGGGGCTGGCAGAGCGTTACGGTTAAGTCCGACGATGATAAAAATGTTGATGAATCGAATGAAGGCGACAATAATTACACTAAGCCCGTATATTTCAAGCCACTTCCGGATCTGGCCCCGAACAGTATCTATACCTCCATAACCCGAAACATCAGCCAGCCCTGCACGCTTTCCTGGGGCATAAACAACACCTGGGGGGACACCACGGCTTATTATGCAAGCGGTTTTGTGACGAGATTGTATTTTGACGGCGTAATGATAGATGAAAGGGTAATTTACAGTTTAAATGCGGGCCAGTCCCAACCCTATACGACAATTTACACGGCAAGCGCAGGCGGAAACCATACTTTGGAAGTACGTTGCGATCCCGGCAATGTAGTTTTCGAGTACAACGAAAACAACAATGTAACTTCAAGCACTTTCTACTGGAACCGACCGCCCAACCAGTGCGTTCTTATCTCACCATGGCCCAACGGCGCTACCGGCGTCAGCCTTGACCCAGACTTGCAGTGGTCCTGCACCGATCCGGACGGCGACGCCATTGCCAAGTATCACTTAGAAGTAGCCGACAATCCAAGTTTTACCGGACCGATTTACAACGACAGCAATTATACTTCCACGACCTGGAAGCCATCAAATAATGGCATTGCTTTACAGCGCAACAAGACCTATTACTGGCGGGCGAAAGGATGGGACGGCAAGATGTGGGGGCTGACGGGTCAAACTTGGAGTTTTACCACGGTTAACAATCAATTCTGGGTAAGGGGAACAATAAAATATAAAAACCTTGACGATAATTATGAAAGGGGCATACCACAGGCAAAAGCGCTTTTATATAACACTTTGACAGGAGATACCGCGGCAATAGCCAACGCGTATAGCACTAACACGGGGTTCGTTGACTTTGGCTGGGTTACATGCAGCCAGGATACTGGTTTTGTGGTAAAGATATTGTTACAGAATAATATCTGCGGGGTTAAAAATTGTATGCTATACGGATATCCTGTTTATGAAGAGACCACCAGTGTTAAAAGGGCGGATGACTATGGAAATCTAGTCTTTGAAATAGTAAATGACAACTTAGACGACACTCTCTTTCGTTTTTCCTGCCATATCTTTGACGCAATCACCCAGGAATACCAGTGGGTCAATAGCCAAACAAGTAATTGGCTTATTGCAAACAGACCCAAGATATCGGTTTATTATAATCACAATCATACAATGGGTAATTTTTACAGCTACGATAAAGAGTCTCCTTATAATGATTCTATAATGATCACTGGGAAAAAACAAATATATGCTAGCAGTGGTTACGACACCGTCTCCGGATATCGAAACCACGGACCCTACCACGAGTACGCCCACGCTATCATGTATAAAATGTACGGCAACGGCTTGCCAATTGACGACACGCTCGACAACCACCGGGCTTACACTATCAGCCGGCCGGGTTTTGCCTTGACCGAGGGTTTTGCCGAGTTTATGCCCTGCGCTGTCAAGAATAATCAAAATTACTTCAGGGACAACAAAAGCCCATCAAGCTCTTTAGTGCAGGATTGCGAAACAAACGAATGGCATAAATACGGCATAAGTTTAGGCGCCGACGGCGACAGTATCGAGGGCGCGGTGGCCTCCATCTGGCACGACCTGCAGGACGGCAATACCGACTCCGACGAAAGCAAGGGAGGGATGAGCGGGCTGTTCCCCACCATATTCACCGTGCTTAAGGACAAAAGGCCAAAGGGCATGCGGGCCTTTTACGACAGCCTGAAGACCTATTACCCGGCAAATCCAACATTGGCCGCGCAGGATGAAAAAATCCGCGCCATTTACCAAAGCCACGGCATCAAGCTGCCGCCTCCGGTTTATTCGGGATTCGAGCCGGGCCATTCTCCTCCGTATGTAAATACCACGGTTCTTACCCAGGGCGTCAGCAACTTATCTTCCTCGGTAGTAGGCGCCGAAGGGGATGTTGTGCCGCCCGGGGGCAATTTTATGTACAAGATAACCGGGCAGGATGTAAGCACCAGCATGAACAGTTATGCCTATTGGAAAATATATGATAACCAGACTTATACTATACAAGACACCAGCTATTTATCTTTCTGGCTTTATGTAAAGGAATCACCGGGCAATCTGGGACACATCTTCCTGGACGGCATCACCGACGGCGGAACATTGCGGGACAACGCCGCTATTGTCGATCAGGACGGGATGAGGTTGCACCCGGCAATTCACACCGCGCCCCATGGCCAATGGCTTCGATACATAGTAGACTTGAAAGCCATGGCAGGCAAAAATCTCAATACATTGATGATAGGCTACGATGACGGCAATAACAGCGAAATGGGTAATTTCACGGCTTATATTGATGACATTGCTATAGAATATGCTCATCCTTTTCCAGGCGAATGGTATGCTGAGAGGCTAAGCGCGCACAAGCATTCCCTTGAAAGTTTCGACACCACGGGCATGGAGGGCGGAGCGGAACTTGTGCATCAGGTCCAATCAGCCTATGATACCGTTTGGGTAGACGGGCCGATGATACGAAAGGACATTCAGGATATTGCCGTGAATCCCGGAACCGAACTGAGCGTCATGTGGAATCAGTTCGACCGTGCGCCCGATCTTTATTTTATGCTTTATGTAGCGGGCGCCGACGGCATGGACAGGTGGTTGGTTTACTCGTCAAACGGCTCTGTCCATTGGCCCAACCAGGGCTGGGTGAACATGGGCACCCCGGCAAGTTACAATCAATGGGTTGAATTGTGCCGCAATGTAAGCCTGGATTACATGAACGAGTATGGTGACAACGCTGTAAAGTTAAAAGAGCTGCGCATAGGGCATTTTGCTTATTCCGGCTGGCCTGCCGGAAATTACGGCGGCATAGTCAAGAACATCGTCTTCTTTGAGGGAACCACCAAGCCTACGGAATCCACCACCGCCTTGGCCACCGCCGCCAACAACAGCGCCAAGACAGTGCGGGACCCCAGCGGCGTTTTGCACATGGTTTACGACAACGGAACGGCCATCTGCTACATGCAGTACGACCAAAGTGTCAATGGTTGGCGCAAATATACTCGAATAAACGACAATTCGACTCCAGGGCGGTATCCGGCCATAGCTTGCGACCCTGTGGGCGAGCTTCATGCCGTGTGGATTTCTGAGGGATATCTGGTAAATTACGGGACGGGTTGGTTAGATTTTTCCAAGCCCGGCGCCGTTTACTACAACAGGACCACAAACGGCATTTGGGGAGCGCCGGCGGCGATTTACCAGGGGTTTATAAGCGGATCGTTGGGTTGGTATACAGCTAATCTTTTAGCTGGCCCTCCCTCGATAGCCATAAAAAATACACTGCCACAGGTAGCGGTTAAAAACTTGTATTATGAAATACCGCCTTCAGGTCCAGTGCTCCAATATGTGGGGATATTATGCAATGGACAGGAAGTCGACGCATATGGCTTCGGCATAAACGACCTGGGTTCCCCCTGCCTTATGGTTGACCGGCAGAACAACCTGAGGATGTTTTACAGCAAATACATTAATTCTTCCAGAAAGAGCGAAATCTGCGAAATGATCAACCCGGCCATAGGCTCATCGGGAACGACAATAACAAATACGCCGGGCATCTCGATTAACCCAACAGCAGCCGCTAAATGCGACGGCTCTATAGAGCTTGTCTGGCAGGACGATATGCCAGGCAACTATGAGATATATTATGCCAGCCGGCCCTTTGGTGGTTCATGGTCTGGCGCCGCAAGGGTGTCCAACACGCCGGATTATTCAGTAAGCCCGACTGTAAGCGAAGGGCATATTGTGTGGTGCGACAGCATCAATACGAGTTCGTCCGTTGTTTATTTGTCTTCCCTAAACGGAAGTGCCTGGTCAACGCCGCGCCAGTTAAGCGAAGCCGGCACCAACAATTTTTACCCCTGCGCCAGTTTCAAACCGTCTACACAGGATGTAATTTGGAACAAGGCCATAACCGCGCCCCTCTATAAGATAGAATACAAGACCGGGGTAATCAAGGACCAGTGGTATTTATCAGAATTCGGCAGCGTGCCGAGCGCGCATGTAGGATGGCTGCCGTCCTCCGGCGGCGGCGCCCAACTTGTCATGGATAACAACGGACCGGGCACGGGCCCGGAGCAATGGACCGATCCCTATCCTTGGGTTCAGAAAGACTTGTCAACGCCGTTAACCATACCCTTCGACCGCACCGTTACCTGGACCCAGTTTGACCTGGCACATTCGTTGCACTTCGCTCTGCTCATTGGCTGTGGCGACGGCCAGGACAGGTGGCTGATCTACAGCGCTAATGCCTTAAATCACTGGCCGAACCAGGGCTGGGTGGATATGGGCGCGGGCGCCGGAGGGTATAATGTCGAGAAAACGTTCTCCCGACGGGTTAAGAACGATTTTCAATCGGAATACCCGGGCATAGTGCCGCAAAACATCAAGTCACTCCGCATCGGCCACTTCTCTGACGCTACCTGGGACGGGGACAAGGGAGGGACAGTCAAGGACATACAATTCAGACGAGGGTTGATTCATAATCTTGAACTGTCGGTAAAAAGTGTTGACGCCTTAGCCTACAACAACGCAAATAAATTGGCTCTTTCAGCCGACGGCGCCGTCCATCTGTGCTACACCGGCCGGGACAGCGTTTACCATGTTAAATCTTCCGACAAGGGCGCAACCTGGGCTACGCCGCAGGCCGTCGGCCAGGGCCAATACCCGACTGTTGCCATTGACGGCAAGGGTAACCCAGTCATGGCCTGGGTCAAACAATGGACGCCGGAAACCGGCGGAGGCATCCTGGTAAGTCGGTATTACGGCGATAGCTGGACCCCGCCCGAAACATTGGCATTCACCCTGGGCGCTTCCTGGGATTTTCTTGCCGGCTATTCGCCGCCCTCAATGACGATACGCAACGACACGGTTTCATTGGTATACGAGCTGGCTGAACGCGGCGGTATACCGCCGATGGTAAGAAAGACCTGGCGTCTTTATCATGCCAGATTTCCCGTGGAAAGGCCGGGGGCCGCTTACACCGTATTGGTGGACTCTTTCAGCTCAGGTTACCAGCCGCCCTGGGAAAATCCGACTTCGGCCTCCATCGCCACTGACGAGAAAGGCAACGACCACATTGCCTGGCACCTTGAGGGCTCGGTATATTATACGATGAGATCGGCTTACGGCCCGTATACCAACAAGGTCCAGTTATCCGGCGGGGGCGCCAGGAATCCCTTCATAGCCGTAAACGGCGCGGCCTCGGTGGTTTACGAATATCCCTATGGCTGGGCCGGGCAGACGCTTTACGATGTTTATCTATCCACCGGATACGATCAGGTTTGGTGCCTGCCGGTCAACATGACCAACAACCAAGGCGGACTTGAGCCGACGGTGTGCGGCACCGAGGTCATGTGGACCGGTCTGGCCGCCGGCAATGCCGATGTTTTGTCCGCAAGCTACGACACGGAAAAGATGGCCTTTGCCGAGGCCGACAACATTTCTTACAGCGATCTGACCTCGCTGACGCCGCATGCGGTGAAAAGGCAGACGACAGAAGGGACCGAGACCTACCGGGTGTGGACCGAGGAGTTGGTGCCCGATTCCCTGTGGTCATTGGTGTTCTATGCCGATGTCAGGCCGCCCGAGCCCCTGTACGCCTTAGATGCCGGCGGCGAGACGCCCACGGTATTTACCATAGAGCGTGACGGGTACATAGACTACAACCAGACATCGAAGTCATCGGGCGGCGATGCCCGAAACGCCTCCAAAGCCGGCTATCTGCCCTACAAGAGCGTGGATTACGATTCCATAGCCTTGGTTTACCGGTTCTTCTCGTTCGATCCCCACAAGAAGTATAACCTATACATAAACTTCTTCCAGGAGACCGGACAGGAAATCAAGATGCGTCCCTATGGCAGCCAGGTGGCCCTGGGCGAGATAAATCTGCCATCGGGTCAAGAAGTCATAATGGAAAAGAACCTGCCGGCGGCCTGCTACAAGGACGGGGAGATGCTTTTGGAGATAAGGCGGCACAAGGGGCCGTTCGCGGTCTGCGGCAAGATACTTATCTACGAGGATGTGCCCGGCGGTAAAACGGGCGGGGTCCAGGCAGCGCAGGTTCTTATGCCCGGGCCGGTTTATGTCAACGCCCTCTACCAGAATTACCCCAACCCCATGAGGGACAGGACATCCATACATTACCAGCTTAAGAAGCAGGGCAAGGTTGCCGTAAAGATATACAACACCCTGGGACAGGCGGTGAGGACGCTGGTAGACGGCGAGAAACCAGCAGGCTATCACCAGGCGGTTTGGGACGGCAGGAACGACCAGGGGCGAAATGCGTCATCCGGGGTTTACTTCTACAACATCGTATCGGGAGAGTTCGGGGACACGAAGAAGATAACAGTGCTGCGGTAATCAAATTCTGGCGTGTGATTATTAAAGATTTAAATAGAATTATAAATCCTGAAGTTTTTCTTCAGGTTGCCGAGGCCGCGGCCGCGGCCTCGGGGATGGAGCAGTTGTGGGAGTCCGTGGCCGGCGTCCTGGCCCCCGGCCTGGGGGGCATGGGGCTGGCGGCGCACATCCGCGACCCCAAGAGCGGCGATTATTCCACCAAACCCCTGGTGACGAGCGCGTCCGTTTGCCGGCCGCCGGAGGCCGCCTGGCTGGACCTGGTGCTAGAGGAAGGGTCGCAACGGCGCCAGGAGAAGGCGGACGGAGACGGGACGACTACCTGGCGCTCCGCCTGGCCCCTAAGGGCCAGCGGCATCTGGTTCGGGGCCATGGAGCTTTGTTCCGATCACCCGGTCGATCCGGACGGCCAGCTCGACCGCCAGATGGGCCTTTTGGCCGCCCAGCTCTCGGGCGCGCTGTTGGGCCTGCAGACCAGGTCCGACCTGCAGGCGGACAAGCTGCGGGCCGAGGGAATACTGGAATCGGCCCCCATCGGCTTGGCGTTGTTCGACGGCCAGGGCCGGGTCATCTTCGCCAACGCCACCGCCCGCGGGCTTTTCCACGATGGCCAACCAGCGGCCCTGGGGCTGCGCGGCCCGGACGCCGGCGGCCGCTGGCTGGCCTCGGCCGTCCAGGATATATCGCAAGGCCGCCAGGCCGCCGCCAACCGCAGCCTGGCCATAGAAGAGAGGCACTACGGAGTCTGGCTCTCGCCGCTGACCGGCAGGGAGGGAGGGGTGCTGGGGGTATTCCGCAGCCTGGAGGAGGGCTTCGTCAACGGGTTCCGGGAACTGACCTCGGCCATAGGCAACCTGGGGGACATAGAGCTCCTGGCCCAGTCCCTGCTCAAGGAGATCCAGCGGATCGTCCACTACGACGGGGCTTTGCTGCTGACCCGGGAGAAGGGCGAACAGTTCCGGCTGATGGCCTCGGTGGGGCTGCCCCGCAGCGACGACCCGGCCGGCCAGGAGCTGGAGCTCTCCCCGGGGTTGGCCTTGGCCGCGGTGGACGAGACCCGCTCCATCATCCATACCGGCCAGGCCGGCCAGGCGACCCAGTCCCTGGGGCTCAAGAGGCTGGAGCCCATGCTGGAGGAGGCCCGCTCCCTGGTGGTCTCGCCGCTGGCCAAGCACGGCAACATCTCCGGGCTGGTGGTGCTGGCCAGGAACGGCGGCCCTGGGTTCCTGACGGACCAGCTCCCGGTCATCGACGAGCTGTGCGGCCTGCTCTACCGGACGGTGGAGCACATCAAGTCGCTGGTCAACGTCCGGCGCCGGAACCAGCTGCGCGACAAACTCTACGAGATCGGCTTCGCCGCCGGCTCGGTTCTGCAGGTGGGCAGCCTGCTGTCCCTGATGATCCGGACCATCGCCAAGGAGCTGCGGGTCGAGGAGATGGGCATCTACTTTTACGACGAGGTGGCCGAGCGCTGGAGCGGCAAGTCGATCATGGCCAGGGACCAGGACGGGGGCTTCCTGGGTATGGTCAAAAGCGCCGGGATACGTCTGGAGCCGGAGAGGCTGGCCGAGATCAAGGAGGTGACGGCCGAGGTCATCGCTCGCGGCCTGCCGGAGATAATCCCCAATCTGGGGGATGACCCCCGCTACTTGGCGCCCAGCCCGGCCGCACGGCTCCGTTCCGGCATCTGGGTGCCGCTCAAGGTCAAGGACCGTTCCATCGGAGCCCTGGCGGCGCTTTCGGTCCGGCCCAACTACTTCGGCAACGAGGACCAAACTTTGCTTCTGGAGATCGCCCCCTTGGTTACCTTCGCCCTTAGAAGCGCCATGCTCTACGAGGAGATCCGCCGCGAGGGCAGCCGGGTGGGGGCCATCATCAACTCCATGCCCGAGGGACTGCTGATGCTGGACCTGGATTTCAAGGTCATCATGAGCAATCAGAGCTTCGAGCGGCAGTGGAAGCTGGAAAGCCCGGTCCGACCCGGGGCCGACCTGGTGCGGGACATCGTCCCCCAGCTGGTGGAACGTCTGACCGACCCCAAGCCCATGCTGGACTTCTATCAAAGCTGCGCCACCGCCCAAAGCGGAACGGTGGAGCCGGTGGAGGTCGAGCTCAAAGGACGCCGCTTCCTGAAGATCATCTCCTTCCCGGTGGAGCAGCCGGAACGCCCCCACGCTGGATTGGTGATCCTGCATCAGGATATCACCCAACAGCGCAACCTGGAGGAGCTGCGCCAGGAGTTTGTGGGCATGCTGTCCCACGATCTGCGCAACCCGCTGTCGGCGGTGATCGCCACTTTAGACCTGGCCCTGGACGGCAGCCTGGGACCGCTGAACAACGACCAGCGCCAATTCCTGGGCAATGCCATGAACGACAGCCGGCGGATGCTGGAGATGCTCAACGACTTCCTGGACGGATACAAGTACGAGGCGGTGGAATTGAAGCTGGAGAAGGCCGAGTTCGACATCGGCCAGCTGGTGGCCCGCACCATCGAGGACTTTTCGCCCCTGGCCTCGGAGCGCCAGATCGAGCTTTCCCAGGAGGAGCCGGCCGTCCACATGGTGGTGGGCGACGAGGGCAAGCTCAACCGGGTGATCTCCAACCTCATCTCCAACGCCATCAAGTTCACCCCCCGCGGCGGCAAAGTCACCCTGAAGGTGGCCCGGCGCCCCAGGCACACCGAGGTCTCGGTGACCGATACCGGAGAGGGGATAGCCGAGGACGAGCGGGAAAAGATATTCGAGAAATTCTATCAAGTGGAAAAAAGACGCCTGGGGCGCAAGGCCGGCACCGGCCTGGGCCTGCCGCTGTGCAAGAAGGTGGTCGAGGCCCACGGCGGCAGCATCTGGGTGGAGAGCACCCCGGGACAGGGCAGCCGCTTCGCCTTCACCATCCCCACTGATTCTGAAAAACATAAATAAAATCCCCCAAGCGAGGAGCGTATGCAGAAGAAGATCATGGTGGTCGACGACGAGCCCTACATCGCCCGGGTGATCAAGTTCAAGCTGGAGCAGGAGGGCTATGCGGTCATTTCGGCCAATGACGGGGTCACCGGCCTGGACCGCATCCGCCAGGAGAAGCCGGACCTGGTCCTCCTGGACGTGATGATGCCGGGCCTGACCGGCTACGAAGTCTGCCAGCAGGTGAAGGCCGACGCCGATCTGGCCGGGATCCCGGTGGTTTTCCTGACGGCCAAGGGCCAGGAGCGCGACCGGGAGCAGGGGCTGAACCTGGGGGCCAGCGACTACATCACCAAGCCCTTCAGCCCCAACCGGCTGCTGGAGCTGGTGAAATCCATAATCGGCAACGCCAAGGACTGACCATGATCCAATGGCTTTGGCTTCTGGCGGCCTTGCCCCTGCTGACGGCGGCCATGCTGGTGGACAACCTGCTTTTCGTGCGGGCATCCGCCCTGGCGGCCGGGGCGTTGCTGGCCGGCTGGGGTATCTGGCAGGTGCGGCGGCGCGGCCGCGACCAAGAGTCCTTCGACCGGACCAAGCAGGACCTGAAACAGGCACGGGAGGATCTGCATCAGCAGAAGCTGAACAACCTGGACCTGATGCGGATCAAGGACAAGGCCGAAGAGCAGCGCAAGCAGATAGAGACCCTGGCCGAGCAGAAGCAGCAGATCATCAACGGTCTGCCGGCCGCCCTGATACTGGCCGAGCCGGACGGACGCATCGCCTACGCCAACGCCATGGTGGAGAAGCTGACCGGTTGGAAGCCGGGCGATCTGGCCGGCCGGAACTGGAACGAGGCCTTCAACCCCCCCGGCCCCTCGGCCCAGCCCCGGGAGAAGACTCTGGAGGGTGAAGAAAGCGGCCACAACGAACAGGACTGCATCAAGGCCAAGGACGGAAGCGAGGTGCTGGTCAGCTCCCACTATTGGCGGCTGGGCAAGCAGAACCGGCTGGGCTGGCTGTTCGTCACCCGCAGCCAGGCAGTGGATTTCGACAAGCTCAAGGACGAGTTCGTCACCAACATCTCCCACGAACTGCGCACCCCGCTGACGGTCATCAAGGGCTATGCCGAGATCCTTCACGAGGACGCGGTGGCCGGGCAGCAGCAGAACGCCGAGCTTCTCAAGATCATCGTGGAAGAAGGGGAAAGGCTTTCGGCCATCTTGGACGGCATCATCAACTACCGCCAGGCCAGCATGGGGCAGATCGGCCTGAAGCACGAGAACGTGGACCTGGTGCGCCTTTTGAACAGCGTGGCCGCGGATATGGAGCCCATGGCCCGGGGCAAAGGGTTGACTCTGGTGAAGAAGATCCCGGACAGCCTGTCGCCCTGCAAGGGGGATTTCACCGCCCTGCGCTTCGCCTTCAGCCATCTGGTGGATAACGCCATCAAGTTCACCCCGGAGGGCGGCACGGTCACCATCGAGACCGGGGGCTGGCGGCTGGAGGACGCCCTGTGGAAGCTGGAGGTCCACATCTCGGACACCGGCATCGGCATCGAGGCCAAGGACATCCCCCACATCTTCGACCGCTTCTACCGCACCGACCAGAAGGTGCACACCCGGCAGGGCACCGGCATCGGGCTTTCGGTGGTCAAGGAGATCATCGAGACCCACAGCGGCACCATCTCGGTGGAGAGCGTGCCGGGACAGGGCAGCCGGTTCACCGTACGACTGCCGATGACCGACTGACGGCTGCAAATCAGAAAACGACCCTTCGACTTTGCTCAGGGTAAAAAGGCAGAAATCAGAATCTGGTTGATTTCGTAATTAGGTGAATGAGAATATTTTGAATAACGTCGTATTTAAACAACCGGTCTGATGTCAAGGATCATTTTGCTGGTCGGCGTGGCGGCGGCCACTATTTTTTTATACCATGGGGCCCTGGCCGGGCCCTGCCTCAACGAGGTGGGCTACCATCTGGACCCCTCGGGGGACACCGGCCAGGAGTGGATCGAGCTCTACAATCCCGGGCCTGAGCCATGCGACCTTTCCGGCTGGGACCTCTATCCCGGACGCTCGCCGCACTTCATCTTCCCCGAAGGCTTCGTTTTGGAGCCGGGCCGGTACGTGCTGGTGCATCTCCGTTTGGATGGTGTCAATACAGAGCGAGACCTCTACGAGGGAACGGCCGGCGTCTCCTCCAACATGCCCAACACCCATGCCTCGGTGGCCCTGTTCACCAGCGTCAGCCGGGACACCATCGTAGACTTCATGCAGTACGGGGCGGGAGGCCAGACCTACGAGGCCACCGCAGCAGGCGCCGGGCTGTGGAATCGCGGAGATTATGTCGACACCGCCGCCTGCGGCTGGTCGCTGGGGCTCCGCGCCGACGGGGCCGACTCCAACCGGCCGGCCGACTGGCAGGCCTTCTCCGGGCCCACCCCCGGCTACTCCAACGTGCCCCCGCCCTATGATGTCGAGCTGACAGAGCTCGCCACCTTGCCGCAGGCGGTCCCGGCCATGCTCGCGTTCGAGTTGACGGCGTCCGTCTCCAACGCCGGGCAAAACCCGGCGGCCGAAGTCGTTTTCCAGGTTTTCAGCGACGACAACCGGGACTCGGTCTGCGGATACGGGGAGAGGGTGTGGGGAACCGTCTCGGCCTCCGTCTGCTCGTCCTCGCTCGAACTGCGGGTGGCCATGCCCGCCCTGCCCGAGGGCCAGTACCGGCTGGCTGCCCTGGCCCGCTGTTCCTTAGATGCATACCTTTTCAACAGCTATAAAGCCTTGGCCTTAACGGCGGGAAATCCCCTGGCCATTAACGAGGTCATGTATGCCCCGCCGTCGGGCCAGGCCGAATGGGTGGAGATCTTCAACCGGTCGGGCATGGATGTCGGGCTGGAAAAGTGGACCATCGAGGATGCCGCCGCCCAGCCGCGCCTGCTGGACACCCTGGGACGATTCTTGGGGCCGGGCCAGTATGCCGTCATCACCTCGAATGCGGACCAGCCGCCGGTTGCCTGCCTCAGGCTGGAGCCAGTGGGCACCTGGCCGTCGCTCAACAACGACGGCGATCTGATAATTCTCAGGGACAGCCGCGGGGCGCCGGTGGATCAGGTTCGATATTATTCCTCCTGGGGAGGAGCCGACGGCCGGTCGCTGGAGCGGGTCAACCCGTTTCTGGATCCGTCACAATCAACATCATGGGGCGGCTGCGTCTCGGACTACAAGTCGACTCCCGGAGCGGCCAACAGCGTCTACATCGAAAATCCGGCGGCCGGGGCCGAGGCCTCGGCCGAGCCCAATCCCTTCTCGCCCGACGGCGACGGACACCAGGACCGGACCATCATCTTCTTCAGCCTGCCCTGGCCGCGCTCGCAGGTGACGGTCAAGATATTCGACCGGCTGGGCCGGCTGGTGCGCACTCCGGCGGTGCAGAGGGAATTCGCCCAGGAGGGGAGCCTGGTGTGGGACGGAAGGGACGACGGGGGCCGGGCCTGCCCCATGGGCATCTATATCGTGCTGCTCGAAGCCAAAGAATCGGGCGGGCCGGGCAGCCTGCGCAAGAAGTTCTCGCTGGCGCTGGCGGGGAGGCT
>CAZPNX010000039.1:0-15532 GCA_964588285.1 uncultured bacterium | reverse complement strand
CGCGAGGGCGGCCGGACGGTGGGCGCCGGCACCGTCACCGAGATCATCGAGTAGGAATTAAATCTTCCGCGAGACCGCCGCTACATCGGTGCCAGCAGGCGAAAACCCCGAATATGGAATCTAGCTTTCCTTAAGTTTCGCGGGCCGATAAAGCTCAGCATTAATTGGGAATGGCAATGCGCGATTTAATAACTTTGGCGTGTACTGTCTGCAAGAACCGCAACTATACCTCCACCAAGAACAAACGTAAGCATCCGGACCGGGTGGAGTATAAGAAGTATTGTCGTTTCTGCAAGAAGCACACCCCTCACAAGGAAACCAGGTAAAGCCCAATTCGAATTGCAAAATTCGAATTTCTAAAAATTAAGGTATAGGTCAGAAGCTCCAATGGTAGAGCGCCGGTCTTACCATCTGCCCGTCGGCAGACAGTCCCACCAATGAACAGGAGCGTCGGTTAACGGTAAACCACCGGTCTCCAAAACCGGGACTGCAGGTTCGATTCCTGCCGCTCCTGCCAGTTCCATCTGGAAAACGAAACCGGGTGTTGGGGTTTCCCGCTTCTTCTGTCCTGCCATTCACGGCCATCATAGATGAATCAGATGATAAAGCGGACCGACGACAGCAATAAAAAAAACAGGGTCGGGCGATGTTGAAAAAGTCGATACAGTTCATCAAAGATGTCAAGGTAGAGTTCACCAAGGTAAGCTGGCCCAGCCGGGAGGAGCTGATCCAGTCAACCATGGTGGTCATCGTAGTTTCCTTGATCGTAGCTGCCTTCATCGGCTTGGTGGACCTGGGGCTGAATAAGCTGGTGGGACTGGTGCTGGGGTAGTGCCCATGTCCATGCGCTGGTACGTCATCCACACCTATGCCGGACACGAGCAGAGGGTGAAGCATTCGCTGGAGGCGGCCGCCCGCCGCCGGGGGCTGGAGGACAAGATAGGCAAGGTGCTGATCCCCACCGAGGAGGTGACCGAGATCAAAAAGGGCAGGCGGAAAACCTCCTCCAAGCAGCTGTTTCCCAGCTACCTGATGGTCGAGATGGATCTGACCGACGAGGTGTGGAACGTAGTCTCCACCACCCCCGGGGTCACCAGCTTTCTGGGGACCAGGCGCAAGCCCCAGCCGATGCGGGACTCCGAGGCCAACCGACTGATATCCAGAATGGAGGGGGACAAGAGGCAGGGCCCGGTGCTCATCCCCTACCGCACCGGCGAGACCATTAAAATTACCGACGGGCCGTTCGCCAGCTTCACCGGGGTCATCGAGCACATCGACCCGGAACACGGCAAGGTCAAGGTGATGGTCACCATCTTCGGTCGCACCACCCCGGTGGAACTGGACTTTCTCCAGATAACCAGCATCTGAACACCTCAACCAATCAACCGGAAAATCGGAAAGTCGGCAGATGGCCAAAAAGATCAACGCTTTCGTAAAACTTCAGATACCGGCCGGCCAGGCCAACCCGGCACCGCCGGTGGGGCCGGCCCTGGGCCAGCACGGTGTGAACATACCGGAGTTCTGCAAGCAGTTCAACGCCAGGACCCAGAACCAGGAGGGGCTGATCATCCCGGTGGTGATCACCGTCTACCATGACCGATCATTCACCTTTGTAACCAAGACGCCGCCGGCAGCCGTTCTGCTTAAGAAGGCGGCCGGGCTGGCCAAGGGATCGGGCGTACCCAACCGCACCAAGGTGGGCAAGGTGACCGAGGCCCAGGTGAGGGAGATCGCCACCAAAAAGATGGCCGACCTCAATGCGGCATCCATCGAGGCGGCCGAGAGGATGGTCAAGGGCACGGCCCGCAGCATGGGCATCGAGATAACCAAATAGACAAAGCCATGTAAACCAAACGTCTGGGAGGCGCGGCGTTAGACCAGGGATTAGGGCCAAGGGTAAAGTTTTAATTGTTAAGTGTAAGGGGGAAAAACAGAGGCCTTAAATCCAAAGTGTCGACCACGATGGCGCCGATAGGACCAGAGAGGAGGACAATGAGCCAAGGGAAGAAGTACCGTAACGCGGCCAAGAAGGCGGATCCCGCCAAGGCTTACACCCTGCAGGAGGCGGTGGGCCTGCTGAAGGAGATAGCCTATGCCAAGTTCGACGAGACGGTCGAGCTTTCGATGAGGACCGGGCTGGATCCCAAAAAGAGCGACCAGAACATCCGGGGAACGGTGTTGCTGCCGCACGGCACCGGCAAAAAGGTCAGGGTGCTGGTCTTCGCCAAAGGCGAGAAGGAGGCCGAGGCCAAGGAGGCCGGGGCCGACTATGTGGGCTCGGACGAACTCATCAAGAAGATCTCCGAAGGCTGGGTGGACTTTGACGTGGCCATCGCCACCCCGGACATCATGAGCCAGGTGGGGAAACTGGGCAAGATCCTGGGAGTCAGGGGCCTGATGCCCAACCCCAAGACCGGAACCGTCACCTTCGACGTGGCCAAGGCAGTCAAGGACTCCAAATCGGGAAAGATCGAGTACCGGCTGGACAAGCAGGGCAACCTGCACCTGCCGGTGGGCAAGAAGTCGTTTCCAGCCGAAAAACTGGGGGAGAACGCCCGCCAGGTGATAGCCGAGGTGTTGCGGGCCAAGCCGTCTTCGGCCAAGGGCTCTTACATCAAGAGCATCACTTTGTCGTCGACCATGAGCCCGGGCATCAAGATCGCCCTCAGCGAATTGACGGCTTCCGGAAAGTGAGGAGGATATGGCCAGACCAGAAAAAGAACTGAAGGTCAAGGAGCTGACCGAGAAATTCAAGTCGGCCAAAGCGGTCTACCTGACCGATTTCACCGGCTTGGACGTCATCAAAGCCACCGAGCTGCGCAAGAAGCTCCGGGAGGCCTCGGTGGAGTACCGGGTGGTCAAGAACACCCTGGCCCAGATGGCGGCCAAGAACGCCGGATACGACATGTTGTTGGATTACCTGACCGGCCCCACCGGGCTGGCCTTTGGGGTCAAGGACCCCATCATCCCTGCTAAAATCCTGACCGACTTCTCCAAGGACAACGAGAAGCTGAAAGTCAAAGCGGGCATGTTCGAGGGCAAGGTCTTCAATCCCAAGGAGATCAAGCAGCTGGCCCTGCTGCCCACCCGAGAGGTGCTGCTGTCCCAGGTGCTGGCCGGGCTCCAGGCGCCCATCTCCGGTTTCGTCGGCGCCTTGGGCGGGATACTGCAGAAGCTGGTGGGGACGCTGGATGCGGTGGCCAAGCAGAAGGAAAGCAAGTAACCTAAAACGAAAATAAAAGAAAAAATAAAGGAGAGAGCAAATGTCCGACAAGAAGCAGATAGTGATGGAGGCCATCGAGTCCATGACCGTCCTGGAACTGGCCGACTTGGTCAAGTCCCTGGAGGAGAAGTTCGGGGTGAAGGCGGCGGCGCCGGTGGCCGCGGCCGCGGGAGCCCCGGTGGCAGCGGCGGCTCCGGCCGAGGAGAAAACCTCGTTCGATGTCATTCTGGTTTCGGGCGGTGAAAAGAAGATCCAGGTCATCAAGGAGGTCAGGGCCATCACCAACCTGGGCCTGAAGGAGGCCAAGGATCTGGTCGAGGGCGCCCCCAAGCCTGTCAAGGAGGGCGTTACCAAGGAGGAGGCCAACAAGATCAAAACCACCTTGGAGTCGGCCGGAGCCGTCATCGAGCTCAAGTAGCGCCGCATAGTTCTCCGGGCGCCCCGGCCGAAGAAGGAACCAAGGGCAGACCCGGAATCCCTGGCGTTTGATGGGGCCGCCGTCGGATGTGGAGCCGGCGGCGGATCCTGCCTCATCAAACGCTGCTTTTTGCCCAGGCCCCTTCAAAGTTTAAAAAACTCTTCATCACCTTTCCGGCCATCGGCCCCGGTGCCCGGTCCGAAAATTCAGAGCAAGGAGCCAGCCTTGAAACAGCCCAAACGCAGGGAATTTTCCAAAATCCAGTCCGGCATCCAGCTGCCCAATTTGCTGGACATGCAGGTCTCCTCGTTCCGAGACTTCCTGCAGAAGGATGTCCCGCCGGAGAAACGAAAGAACGAGGGGCTGCAGGCGGTCTTCAATGAGATTTTTCCCATCGACGATTCCCAGGGCAGGCTTTCCCTGGAGTTCGTCTCCTACAGCATCGGCAGCCCCCGCTACTCCATACCCGAGTGCCACGACCGGGACATGACCTACGCCGCGCCTTTGAGGGCGGTGCTCAGGCTTTTGGTGCGCGACGTCTCCGATCCCAAACTGCCGCCCAAGGACAAGTCGGAGAAGGAGGTCTACTTAGGCGAGCTGCCCCTGATGACCGACTCCGGCACCTTCGTCATCAACGGAGCCGAGCGGGTGGTGGTCAGCCAGCTGCACCGCAGCCCGGGCGTATTCTTTGCCGAGAAGACCCACCCCTCGGGCAAACGGATGTACACCGCCGAGGTCATTCCCTACCGGGGCTCCTGGCTCAAGTTTCTGCTGGACCCCAATGATCTTTTATGGGTTTCCATAGACAAGCACCGGAAGTTCCATGCCACCCTGCTGCTGCGGGCAGTGGGTTATGCCAAAAACCGCGACCTGCTGGCATTGTTCCACCAGCCGGAGAAGGTGAGCTTGGTGGGGGACAAGCAGGCTTTGGGCCGCTACCTGATGGAGGACGTGGTGGTGCCCTCGACCGGCGAGGTGCTGGCCGGTGCCGGCCAGATGATCACCCCCGAAGTGCTGGCGGCCATCAGGCTGGCCAAGATCGAGGAAGCCACGGTGGTGGGCATCGATCCCACCAAGGATCCGGCCATCATCCCCAGAACCCTGCTGGCCGACAACAACAAGGGGGTCAGGGAGGACGCCCTTTCCAAGATCTACAATATACTGCATCCCGGAGACGCCATCAGCCCGGACCTGGCCAAGACCGTCATCGAGAAGCTGTTCTTCGACCGCAAGTACTACGACCTGAAGAAGGTGGGGCGCTTCCAGCTTAACCGTCGTCTGGGCATCGAAGGCTCCGGCTCCACGGTGCTGACCCCCAAGGACTTTGTGGAGGTGGTGCGCTATCTGCTGGGCCTGCGCCAGAACCAGGGGGTGGTGGATGATATCGATCACTTGGGTAATCGCCGGGTGCTCAGGGTGGGCGAGCTGGTGGCCGGCCAGTTTTCGGTGGCCATCTCCCGTATGGCCCGGATGGCCAAGGAGAGGATGTCCATCTGGGACGGAACCGAGGCTATCACCCCTCAAGAACTGGTCAACCCCAGGATCGTCTCCTCCACCATCAATACCTTTTTCGGCTCCTCTCAGCTGTCCCAGTTCCTGGATCAACCCAACCCCCTGGCCGAGCTGCGGCACAAGCGCCGGCTTTCGGCCCTGGGTCCGGGGGGGTTGACCCGGGAGCGGGCCGGGTTCGAGGTGCGCGACGTCCATTACACCCATTACGGCCGGCTGTGCCCCATCGAAACGCCTGAGGGCCCTAACATCGGGCTGATCGCCTCCCTGGCCTGCTTTGCCCGGGTCAACGATCTGGGCTTTCTGGAGACGCCCTACCGCAAGGCCAAGGGCGGAAAGCTGACCGGCGAGGTGGAATACCTTTCGGCCAACGAGGAGGACCAGTTCACCATCGCCCAAGCCAACACCCCGCTTTCCGAGGACGGAAAGCTTCAGACCGACCTGGCCCTGTGCCGCCACCGGGAGACCTTCCCCCGGGTGAAGCCGGCCGAGGTCGACTATATGGATGTCTCCCCCCAGCAGCTGGTGAGCCTCTCGGCCGCCCTCATCCCTTTCCTGGAGCACGACGATGCCAACCGGGCTCTGATGGGCTCCAACATGCAGTGCCAGGCAGTGCCGCTGTTGCGGCCAGAGGCTCCGGTCATCGGCACCGGGCTGGAATACCGGGCGGCCATCGATTCCGGCACCATGGTCCTCTGCCATCGCGACGGGGTGGTGGAGAAGGTCTCGGCCGATGCCGTCTATGTTCGGCCTCTGAAGCAGGATCTGGCTGAGGTCGATTTTCTCAAGGACAGCCAGCTTGACCACTATCAGCTAATCAAGCACCGGCGCTCAAACCAGGACACCTGCATGAACCAGCGGCCCATCGTCCGCGAGGGCGACACCGTCCGCAAGGGCGAGGTGCTGGCCGACGGCTCTTCTACCAGCGGAGGCGAGCTGGCCCTGGGCATCAATTGCCTGGTGGGGTTCCTGCCTTGGGCCGGTTTCAACTTCGAGGACGCCATCATCATCAGCGAGAAGATGGTGCGCGAGGACAAGTTCACCTCCATCCACATCGAGAGCTTCGAATGCTTCGTTCGCGACACCAAGCGCGGCCCGGAGGAGATCACCCGCGAGATCCCCAACGTCGGCGAGGAAGCGGTCAAGGACCTGGACGAGAACGGGGTCATCCGCATCGGGGCCCGGGTGGAAGCCGGCGACATCCTGGTGGGTAAGGTCACCCCCAAGGGGGAGACCGAGCCCACTCCTGAGGAAAAGCTTTTAAGGGCCATCTTCGGCGACAAAGCCGGCGACATCAAGGACACCTCGCTCAAGGCCCCGCCGGGCATGGACGGGGTGGTCTGCGATGTCAAGGTATTCTCCCGCAAGAGCCAGGACCGGCGCACCAGCCTGGACGAGAAACGCAAGATCGAGGAGCTGCAAAAGGAGGCCAAGAAGCAGGTGGAGCGCATCCGTCATGAGCGCGACCGCAGGCTGACCGAGCTTCTGGCCGACTCCACCTGCAACCTGACCGTCAAACACGGGGAGAAGCTGGTGGCCCGCAAGGGTCAGAGGCTTACCCGCGAGGTGCTGGAGGAGATCCGCTTTGAGCATGATATTGATGATATCAGCGAGCTCTGCGAGGACAAGGCCCTGGGCCAGAAAGCCCACAAGCTGATGGTTTCGGCCAAGCGGGCCATCGAGACGGTGCAGAACAACGTCCAGGTGGAGAAGGAGAAACTGGAGCGCGGCGACGAACTGCCGGCCGACGTCATCAAGCTGGTCAAGGTATTCGTGGCCCGCAAGCGCCGGCTGATGGTGGGAGACAAACTGGCCGGACGCCACGGGAACAAGGGGGTACTGGCCAGGATCGTGCCCGAGGAAGATATGCCCTATCTGGCCGACGGCACCCCGCTGGATTTGATACTCAACCCCCTGGGGGTGCCCTCGCGCATGAACCTGGGGCAGATCATGGAGACCCATCTGGGCTGGGCCGCCCAGATCCTGGGCTACAAGGTGGCCACCCCGGTGTTCAACGGGGCCACCTACGACGAGGTGACCGAGGAGATGGTAAAGGCCGGCCTGCCGGAGAACGGCAAGGTGCCGCTCTATGACGGGCGAACCGGCGAGCAGTTCGACGCCCCGGTGACGGTGGGGGTGATGTACATGCTCAAGCTGTCACATCTGGTGGACGACAAGATCCACGCCAGGTCCATTGGTCCCTACTCCCTGATCACCCAGCAGCCTTTAGGCGGCAAGGCCCACTTCGGGGGACAGCGCTTCGGGGAGATGGAGGTCTGGGCCCTGGAGGCCTACGGCGCGGCCTACACTCTGCAGGAGATCCTGACCGTCAAGTCCGACGACGTTCAGGGCCGGCAACGGGTCTACGAGGCCATCGTCAAGGGCGAGAACCTGCCCGAGCCCGGCACCCCGGCCAGCTTCGACGTGCTGGTCAAGGAGCTTCAGGGATTGTGCCTGGACGTCCAACTGAACAAGGAGGATTGAGAAGATGGCGCTGGAGAAAAACAACAACCACCAGGAGCAGGACTCCCGGAGCTACGAGTTCGACGCCATCCGCATCGGATTGGCCTCCCCCGACAAGATACGCCAGTGGTCCCACGGCGAGGTGGTCAAGCCGGAGACTATAAATTACCGGACCTTCAAGCCGGAGCGCGACGGGCTGTTCTGCGAAAAGATATTCGGCCCCACCAAGGACTGGGAGTGCAACTGCGGCAAGTATAAGAAGATCAGGTTCCGAGGGGTGGTCTGCGACCGCTGCGGGGTGGAGGTCACCATGTCCAAGGTGCGCCGGGAGCGGATGGGGCACATCACCCTAGCGGTGCCGGTGGCCCACATCTGGTTCGTCAAATCCCTGCCTTCCCGCATCGGCCAGCTTTTGGACCTGTCCATCAGGGATCTGGAGCGGGTGCTCTACTACGAGTCCTACATCGTGCTGGACACCGGCGGGGTGGATGTCGAACTCCAGGACGAGCGGGGCAACGAGATCAGCCTCAAGAAGAAGGACCTGATCAACGAATACCTCTACAACCAGGCCGAGGAGAAGTACGGCCGGTCTTTCGTGGCCAAAATGGGGGCCGAGGCCATCCGGGACCTGCTGCGCGAGATCAACCTGGATGACCTGTCCGCCGAGCTTAGGGCCAGGCTGCGCCGCGAGGTATCGGCCGAGGCCAAAAAGGATCTTTTAAAACGCCTGCGCATCGTCGAGGCCTTCCGCCAGTCGGGCAACCGGCCGGAGTGGATGATCATGGAGATCCTTCCGGTGATTCCGCCGGACCTGCGTCCCCTGGTGCCCTTGGAGGGCGGCCGCTTCGCCACCTCGGACTTGAACGACCTCTACCGCCGGGTGCTGACCCGCAACAACCGTCTGAAGAAGATCATCGAGATGCGGGCCCCGGAGATCATCCTGCGCAATGAGAAGAGGATGCTGCAGGAGGCGGTGGACGCCCTGATGGACAACGGGCGCCGGGCCCGGGCCATCAAGGGCCGGGGCAACCGGGAGCTCAAGAGCCTGTCCGACATCCTGCGCGGCAAGCAGGGCCGGTTCCGGCAGAATCTGTTGGGCAAGCGGGTAGACTACTCCGGCCGGTCGGTGATCGTGGTGGGGCCCGAGCTCAAACCCTATCAGTGCGGTCTGCCCAAGAGCATGGCCCTGGAACTGTTCAAACCCTTCATTCTGAAGAAGCTGGAGGAGAAGGGCTACGTCCAGAGCGTCCGCGGAGCCAAGCGTCTGGTGGAGAAGGAAAAGCCCGGGGTCTGGGAGATTCTGGAGGAGATCGTCAAGGGGCACCCGGTGCTCCTCAACCGGGCGCCCACCCTGCACCGCTTGGGCATCCAGGCCTTCGAGCCGGTGCTGATCGAAGGCAAGGCCATCCGCATCCATCCCCTGGTGTGCGAGGCCTTCAACGCCGACTTCGACGGCGACCAGATGGCGGTCCACGTGCCGCTGTCCTACGAGGCCCAGATCGAGGCGGCCACCCTGATGCTGTCCACCAACAACGTGCTGCTGCCGGCCTCGGGCCGTCCGGTGATCACCCCCAAGCAGGACATGGTCATCGGCTGCTACTATCTCACCAAGATGAAACCAGGAGCCCGGGGAGAAGGCAAGGTCTTCGCCAGCGCCGACGAGGTCATCCTGGCCCACTCCAACAAGGCGGTGGAGACCAACACCAAGCTCAAGGTCAAGATAGACGGGCGGCTGATCGAGACCACCGCCGGCCGGGTGATCTTCAACCAGATCGTACCTCCGGAGCTGGGCTTCATCAACGAGACCTTAAACCAGAAGTCGCTGCGCAAGCTGGCTCTGACCGCCTTCCGCCGGCTGGGCGGATATCGTACGGCCATGTTCATGGACGAGGTTAAGAAAATGGGCTTCGAGTACGCCACCCAGGCCGGCATCACCATTTCCTTGACCGACGTCATCGTGCCCCAGGAGAAGGAGAACCTTATCAAGCTAGGCATTGAGGCCACCGAGAAGATACAGGCCCAGTACCGCAAGGGCGTCATCACCGACACCGAGCGCTACAACAAGATCATCGACACCTGGACCCATGTCAACAACCAGGTGACCGAGAGCTTCATCCGAGGCCTGTCCGAAAGCAAGCAGGGCTTCAATCCGGTGTTCATGCTGATGGACTCCGAGGCCCGGGGCTCCAGGGAGCAGGTGCGCCAGCTGGGCGGCATGCGGGGCCTGATGGCCAAGCCCCAGAAGCGGCTGACCGGCCGGGAGATCATCGAGACCCCGATCCTACACAATCTTAAGGAGGGGCTGTCGGTGGTGGAATATTTCATCTCCACCCACGGGGCCCGCAAGGGCATGGCCGACACCGCCCTCAAGACCTCCGAGGCCGGCTACCTCACCCGCCGTCTGGTGGACGTGGCCCAGGACGTCATCATCACCGAGGAGGATTGCGGCACCATCATGGGCGAGGAGCGGGGGGCTCTAAAGGAGGGCGAGGAGGTCATCGAAGCCCTGCGCGACCGCATCCTGGGCCGGGTGACCATGGACGACGTCACCAGCCCCATCACCGGAGAGACCATTGTTCGGGCCGGCGAAGAGATCGACGAGGAGGCAGCCGAGGAGATCGAGGAGGCCGGCATCGAGAAGGTGCGCATCCGCTCGGTGCTGACCTGCGAGGCCAAGCGCGGCCTATGCCGCAAATGCTACGGGCGCAATCTGGGGACGGGGCGAATGGTGGACCTGGGCGAGGCGGTGGGGGTGATGGCCGCCCAGTCCATCGGCGAGCCAGGCACCCAGCTGACCCTGCGCACCTTCCACATCGGGGGCACCGCCGCCCGCATCGCCGCCCAGAGCAAGGTGACCGCCAAAATGGCCGGCACCCTGGAGTTCAAGGGGTTGGAGACCATCGCCAAGGAAACCGGGGAGGTGGTGGTCATCAACCGAGACGGCGAGATCCTGCTCCACGGGGAAAAGGCCGGAGCCCGCACCCGCTATACGGTGCCCTACGCCTCGGTGCTCAAAGTGGCCGATAAACAAAAGGTGGCCCAGGGCGACCCCATCTTCGAATGGGACCCGCACACCGCCGCCATTTTGGCCGAGCACTCGGGGACGGTCCAGTTCGCCGACATGGTGCCCGACATCACCGTCTCCGAGGAATTCGACGAGATCACCGGCATGCGCCGCCCCATGATCATCGAAAGCAAGGACCGCAACCTCTATCCCCACATCAACGTCATCGACAAGAAGGGCAAGGTTCGATCCAGCTATCCCATACCCATCGGCGCCCGGATCATGGTCCAGGACGGCCAGGCCATATCGGCCGGCGAGCTCTTGGCCAAGACCCCGCGGGAGATCTCCAAGACGCGCGACATCACCGCCGGCCTGCCGCGGGTAGCCGAACTGTTCGAGGCCAGGAAGCCGGGGGACCCGGCCATCGTCACCGAGATCGACGGACGGATCAAGTTCGGCGAGATCACCAAGGGGCAGAGGACGGTGGTCGTCCGCAGCGATACCGGCGAGGAGCGAAGCTATGCCATCCCCTCGGGAAAGCACCTCTATGTCCGCGAAAGCGACCGGGTGAAGGCCGGGGAAAAGCTGACCGAGGGCTCCATCAATCCCCACGACATCCTGCGCATCAAGGGCTCCTCGGCCGTCCAGGTCTACTTGGTCAACGAGATCCAGGAGGTTTACCGGCTGAACGGGGTCCACATCAACGACAAGCATATAGAGGTCATCGTCCGCCAGATGCTGCAGAAGGTGAAAATCGAGGATCCGGGAGACACCATCTTTATCGAGGGCGATCAGGTGGACAAGGCGGCGGTGCGTGAGGAGAACGAGCGGGTGCTGCGCGAGGGCGGCCGACCGGCCACCTTCCAGTCCCTTTTGATGGGCATCACCAAGTCGGCCCTGTCCACCTCCAGCTTTATATCGGCCGCCTCGTTCCAAGAGACCACCCGGGTGCTGACCGAGGCTGCGGTCCAGGGCAAGACCGACCTGCTCTTAGGGCTCAAGGAGAACGTCATCGTCGGCCGGCTGATACCGGCCGGCACCGGGCTTAGGAAGTACCGAAATTTAAAGATAGTGCATCAGCCCGAGGAGGAGATACGGCCGGCACCGGTGGAGGTGGAGTAAAGGTAGATAGTAATTCCCCTTGGCATGAGAGCCGGGGAGGAGAATCTATTGGAACGCAGATAAAGGCTGATTCTATTAATTTATGGTTAAAGGTGCTTTTATCGTAAAAATTCTTGAACTTCAATAGTCATTGACGTTGTTTTTGGATATGGTGTGGTTCTATCTTATACAGATAAAAGATATCATAAATCGGGAAAAAGGCTGGGGCATTGCCCCAGTCTTTTCTTTTTATCGAAAAAGTCCTGAATGTTTCAGGATATTATCAACTCAAGTTTTTGTAGTGCAAAATAATATAAATCAAACGCAATTATCTGACGATGTTTTATAAAGTTATACTTTTATATAACATAATAAAAAAGAATTTTTTATAAAAATATTGACTTTTTAGGAGAAATCGTATATAATTACAAGTCTTTAGCGTAATTTTTCTGTATTTTCTTGCAGGAAAATTTTTGGCGCAAGGGAATATTTTTTTCGGAAAATTTTCACAGGAGATGGCATGCCGACCATCAATCAATTGATCCGACACGGGCGCAAGCAGAAAAGCAAGAAAACCAAGGCGCCGGCCCTTACCAACTGTCCCCAACGGCGCGGCGTCTGCACCCGGGTGTACACCACCACTCCCAAGAAGCCGAACTCGGCCCTGCGCAAGGTGGCCAAGGTGCGGCTGTCTCACGGCTATGAGGTGGTGACCTACATTCCGGGCGAGGGCCACAACCTGCAGGAGCACTCCATCGTCATGGTGCGCGGCGGCCGGGTCAAGGATCTGCCGGGCGTGCGCTATCACATCGTCCGGGGGACGCTGGACACCGCCGGGGTTGAGGGGCGCAAGCGCAGCCGCAGCCTTTACGGAACCAAGAGGGCCAAAAAATAAATTCGCTTCGGCCAAGCCGAAGCTGAAATTCAAAATTTAAAATTCAAAATCCTAAACAAACTTTAGAGTTTTGAGTTTTGAATTTAAGGTTTACAAGAGATGCCGAGAAGAAAAAGAGTCGTCAAGCGGGAGATTCTCCCCGATCCCAAATATCACGACACCCTGGTGACGGTCTTCATCAACAACATCATGCAGCGGGGCAAGAAGAGCGTAGCCGAGAGGATCTTCTACCAAGCCCTGGAGATCGTGGAGAAGAAGACCAAACAGCCGGGCATCGAGGTTTTTAAGCAGGCGTTGAACAACATCAAACCGGTGCTGGAGGTCAAGCCCCGCCGGGTGGGCGGGGCCACCTACCAGGTGCCGGTGGAGGTCAAGCCGGAGCGGCGGACGGCCCTGGCCATCCGTTGGATGCTGGCCGCGGCCAAGGCCCGCTCCGAGCAGACCATGCGCGAGAGGCTGGCCGGCGAGATCATGTCGGCCAACAAGAACGAGGGCGGCGCCATCAAGAAGCGGGAGGACACCCACAAGATGGCCGAGGCCAACAAGGCCTTCGCCCACTACCGGTTCTAGTCCAAGGCCAGGATCAAGACCAGGCAATCCCGCACCTGCGGTCACTGGGTTCCGAATGCGCCTTCGGGCCGGTTGCAGGGCGCAAACTAAAGAACGGGATGACGCAGGAATCGATACTCCATAACACCCGGAACATCGGCATCATGGCCCACATCGATGCCGGCAAGACCACCACCACCGAACGCATCCTCTATTTCACCGGCAAGGTGCATCGCATCGGGGAGGTGGACGACGGGGCGGCCACCATGGACTGGATGGACCAGGAGCGGGAGCGGGGCATCACCATCATGTCGGCGGCCACCACCTGCCGCTGGCGGGACCACCGGATCAACATCATCGACACCCCGGGTCATGTCGACTTCACCGTGGAGGTGGAGCGCTCTTTGAGAATACTGGACGGCGCCGTGGCCATCTTCTGCGCCGTGGGCGGAGTGGAGCCGCAGTCGGAGACGGTCTGGCGCCAGGCCGACCGCTACCACATCCCCCGCATCGCCTACATCAACAAGATGGACCGGACCGGGGCCGATTTCGAGACGGCGGTGGCCATGATGAAGGAGAGGCTGGGGGCGGCCGCCCTGCCGCTGCAGATGCCCATAGGGGCCGAGGACTCCTTTGTGGGCATGATAGATCTGGTGGCCATGAAGGCCCTGGTGTTCGACGGCCGCGAGGACACCCCCATCGAGGTGATGCCCATTCCGAAGGACCTGGAGGACAAGGCTCGACAGGCGCGGCAGCACCTGGTGGAGCAGGCGGCCGAGTTCGACGAGGAGGCCATGCATCTCTATCTGGACGGCCAGGAGGTGCCGACCGAGGCCCTGATGAGGGCCATCCGCAAGGGCACCCTGGAGATCAAGCTTTTCCCGGTGCTGTGCGGAGCCTCGTTCCGCAACAAGGGGGTGCGGCCGCTTTTAGACGCCATCATCGACTATCTACCGGCCCCGGTGGACCTGCCTCCCATCACCGGCATCAATCCCGATACCGGGGAGAAGGAAAGCCGGCGGGACGATCCCGATGAGCCGCTATCGGCCCTGGTCTTCAAAATAGCCACCGACCCTTATGTCGGCAAGCTGTCATACATCCGCATCTACTCGGGGCGGATCCGGGCCGGGCAGGCGGCCTACAACAGCGTCCTGGAGAAGCACGAACGAATCAACCGGCTGCTCCTGATGCATGCCAACAAGCGCGAGGATCTGGAGGAGGCTTCGGCCGGGGACATCGTGGCCGCGGTCGGCCTCAAGGAGAGCAAGACCGGCCACACCCTGTGCGAGAAGAAGAACCCCATCGTCCTGGAGTCGATGCGCTTTCCCGAGCCGGTGATCTCGGTGGCCATCGAACCCAAGACCAAGGCCGACGAGGAGAAGATCTCCGGCGCCCTCTCCAAACTTTCCGAGGAGGACCCCACCTTCAGGGTCAAGGCCGATCCCGAGACCGGGCAGACCATCATCTCCGGCATGGGCGAGCTTCACCTGGAGATCATCGTCGACCGGATGCTGCGCGAGTTCGGAGTCCAGGCCACGGTGGGCAAGCCCCAGGTCTCCTACCGGGAGACCATCCGCCAGGCGGTCAAGGCCGAGGGCCGGTTCATCAAACAGACCGGTGGGCGGGGCCAGTACGGCCATGTGGAGATCTCGATGGAGCCGCTGGAGCCCGGGTCCGGCATCCAGTTCGAGAACAAAATCATAGGCGGGGCCATCCCCCGAGAGTTCATCGGACCGATGGAGAAAGGCGTCCGCGAGGCACTGGAGTCGGGACTATTGGCCGGGTTTCCGGTGGTCGATGTCAGGGTGACGCTGTGGGACGGCTCCTACCACGAGGTGGACTCGTCCGAGATTTCGTTCAAGGTGGCCGGCTCCCTGGCAGTCCAGGAGGCCCAGAGAAAGGCCGGTTCCGTCCTGCTGGAGCCTCAGATGCTTGTTGAGGTGGTGGTGCCCGATCTCTACATGGGCGAAGTTCTGGCCGATCTCACCGCCAGGCGGGGGCGGATCACCGGAATGAACAAGCGGCGCGAGGCCCAGGCCATTGACGCCATCGTCCCCCTGTCCGAGATGTTCGGCTATGCCACCAGGCTTCGCTCGCTGTCCCAAGGCAGGGCGGTGTACACCATGCAGTTCCACCATTACGAGGAGGTTCCCCCGGGCATCCTGGAAAAGCTGATGGCTGAGGGCAAGGTTTTTCTGGCCGGCGGCAAGTAAGATCGGTATTTATCCAAAATCACCACCGAGATCGGTAAAGATTAACATTCACTAACGGATAACAAACGACAACCACCCACCACTCGATAAACGGGAGATAGTACCATGGCCAAGGCCAAATTCGAGCGCAAGAAGCCGCACGTGAACATCGGGACCA
>CAZPNX010000038.1:0-16670 GCA_964588285.1 uncultured bacterium | reverse complement strand
GTCTGTAATGGTAAAAATATCAACCAAATTTAGTTACCCATCCCACATTATTGGATAATTATTATGTTTACCCATAAAATTCACTAATAAACCTGGATAAATAATACGTTCAGTTTGCTTAATGTCATTTACAGCAAAATCATCCTTTGAAGCGATAATATCGATAGGCAATGGTTGATATTTTGTAATATCATAATGCAATGTTCGAAAAATACATATGTCAACACCATTATCAACATGTTCCCAATAATCATTCGATTTCAACAAATCATCAATATTATATTCTACTAACGCAGTTTGAATGCCTGCTTGTGTATTAAAACGCGCATATATTTTTTTATTATTTCCTAATACATGTTTTGCTGTAACAATTAACGGAATCCATTTTGAACTTTCTTTCGAAATCGGATATGCAATTACAAAACCAGTGCCAATCGGTTCAGGTGAAGAAGTAATATTTGAGGAAGAGAAAAGGAAAACAACTGCTTGACTTAAAATTGTGAAAATATCCATTTTTAATCCTCCAAAAAGTTGTTTTATAAAAATTGTAACAGAATTTGAAAAGCCCCGCCGCGACAGGAACCCGGCCAGGCGGCACCGGGCCACCTCGGGCTCCAGGATCCACAGCGACCTCAACTTATTTAAGCCCGTAACAGGGCCTTATCTTGGCTTTTAAGCACGATACTATATTTGGATAGAGTAGACTCGAACATCTATAGGTCCACCCCCTTAGCCGCCAGCACCTGTGCACCAAAGCCTGGGCCATGTACTCATTATTACTTCGGCAGCAGGAACAGCATGGTGAAGAAGTGGCAGATGCTCCCGGCCAGGACGAACAGGTGCCAGACCGCGTGGTGGAACTTGAGGTCGTGCCACAGGTAGAAGACCGTACCCATGGTGTAGAACAGTCCTCCCAGTCCCAGGAACACCAGGCTGGCGGTTCCGAGGTGCGCCAGCAGGGGCCTGATGACGATCACCGCCAGCCAGCCCATTATCAGGTACAGGACAGTCGACAGCACCGCGAACCGGTGCGCCCAGAACGCCTTGCCCACCACGCCGGCGGCGGCGATGCCCCAGATGATCCCGAACACCGTCCAGCCCAGCCGGCCGCGCAGGGTGATGAGCGTGATCGGGGTGTAGGTCCCCGCAATCAGGAGGAAAATGGCCGAATGGTCGAAGATCCGTAACAGCCGCTTGGCCCGGCCCGCGTAGAACCCGTGGTACAGGGTCGACGATAGGTAGAGCAGCACCAGGGTGGCGCCGTAGATGCTGAAGCTGACGCTGTACCAGGCGTTCCCATAGATGCCGACCAGGACCACCAGCACCGCGCAGGCGGCGATCGCCAGCCCCAGACCGACCCCGTGCAGAACGGTGTTGGTGACCTCCTCCCCCGGCGTGTAGCGCTCCACCGATTTCGTCCTGGAGAAAAGGAAATCGAGCCGTGGCCGCAATCGGCTCCAGAGGTCGCGCCCGGTCATTCCCGGCCGCCCTTCCTCGACATCTCCTTCAGGACCAGCGAGACGGTCTCAGCCGCGAAGCCCCGGCGCCCCAGGAATTCGGCCAGCCGACGTCGGGCCGCCTCCGGCTCCAGGCCCTGGAGCGATCGCAGTTTCTTTTGGGCCAGGGCCAGGGCCGCGCTCTTCTCGTCCAACTCAATCCGATTTTTTCTCAAAACGGATTCAACCACCTCCCGGTCCACCCCCTTGGCTAAAAGCTCGGCCCGGAGCCTTAAAAGTCCCATGGGCCGAAGGGCCATCCGGGATTCTATCCATTGGGCGGCGAATTTGCGGTCGTCCAGCAGGCCCAGTTCGGCCAGTTCGGCGATGGTTGAATCTAAAGCCTGTTTCTCGAACCCCTTCCGGGCCAGCCGATCCCGCATTTCCCTGACACTGCGGGGCCGTATGGCCAGTAAACGCAGGGCGTAGTCGCGGGCGTTGCCTTTGTCATGCTGAGCTGGTCGAAGCATGACGCTTAGCTAATGCCGGTAAAAGCTCCGGTTTGTTGTTGATAAGCGCTTCCTTCTTGGCTCTCGACCAACCCTTGATCTGTTTCTCTCGGAAAATCGCCTGCAAAGGTCGTCCGAACCATTCACAATACTTTAATTCCACAGGCCTGCGAGTGTTGGTATAGCAGCGGAGTATAGTCCCCGCCTCATGTTCCGCCAGGCGCCGGCGAATATCGCTAGTAATGCCTGTATAGTTTGAGCCATCAATACAAAGCAAAATATAAACGTAATAATTTCTCATTAGGGTATCTTGTCACCCTTCGACCGGGCTCAGGGTGACGTCGCCATGTCCCGCCGAGCCTGGTGTCGAAGTTCAGCTCCCTTTTGGCCTCCCCCGTTTCCTTCCCTCCTCCTTCTCGGGCTCGGGCTCGGCTTTCTCGGCCTTGGGCTCCTGGCCCTCCATCCCCAGCTTGGCCTTGACCTGTTTCTCCACCTGGGCCAGCAGGTCGGGGTTAGCCTTGAGCATTTCGCGGACGTTCTCCCGGCCCTGGCCCAGCCGCTCCCCGCCTAAGGAGAACCAGGCCCCGGTCTTCTCGATGACGTTCTGCTCCACCGCCAGGTCCAGCAGGTCGCCGGTATAGGAGATGCCCTGGCCGAAGATGATCTCGAACTCGGCGTTGCGGAAGGGCGAGGCCATCTTGTTCTTCAGCACCTTGACCCGCACCCGGTTGCCGATGTTGACCTCCCCCTGCTTGATGGTCTCGATGCGGCGGATGTCCATGCGCACCGAGGCATGGAACTTAAGGGCCAGCCCGCCGGGGGTGGTCTCCGGGTTGCCGAACATCACCCCGATCTTCATCCTGATCTGGTTTATGAAGATGACGCAGGTCTTGGAGCGGCTGGCCACCGCCGTGATCTTGCGCAAAGCCTGGGACATCAGCCTGGCCTGCAGGCCCATGTGGCTGTCGCCCATGTCCCCCTCGATCTCGGCCTTGGGCACCAGGGCGGCCACCGAGTCGATGACGATCACGTCAAGGGCGTTGGAGCGGATCAGGGTCTCGGTAATCTCCAGGGCCTCCTCGCCGGTGTCCGGCTGCGAGATGAGCAGATTGTCGATATCCACCCCGATGCTGGCGGCGTACTTGGGATCCATGGCATGCTCGGCGTCGATATAGGCGGCCGACCCGCCGGCCTTCTGGGCCTGGGCCACGATGGACAGAGCCAGGGTGGTCTTTCCCGAAGCCTCCGGGCCGTAGATCTCCACTATCCGGCCGCGGGGAACGCCCCCGATGCCCAGGGCCGCATCCAGGGATATGGACCCGGTGGGGATGACCTCGACGTTGGCCACAGCCGATTTGTCACCCAGCTTCATGATGGACCCCTTGCCGAACTGCTTCTCTATCTGGGATAGGGCCAAGTCGATGGCCCTCTTTTTTTCCTGGGATGAGTCTGACATTACAAAATCCTCCGGCGTTGTTTTTTTTTAAGCTTTAATCTTTTTCGCAGTTTAAAAATCAATATCCACATCTACTGGTCGGATTTCAGGATCTCCCTTCATCGTAATAATTGATCTTTTTGCTTTTAATTTTCTTCCACGGCTTCACTCCATAATGCCGGGGCCGGAAGGAATTCGCGGCAGGCCGCTCCGGAAAACAGAGACCGCATCCAGCCAGGAAGAAGCCAGGCTGGGAATGAAGGCCGACCAGACCATCGCCTGGTAGAGCAGGCCTTTGGCGGCAAAAAGTGAAAAAACCATGGCGGCCATCAGCCCCTGCAGGACTTGGGCCCAACCGGCCCGCGGGGTCGAGGCCTCGTCGGCGGCCAGCCAGACGGAGGCCACCAGCAGACTGTTTAGGGCCAGAAAAGGATCCATCCTTGAACCGTCAGTATTATACCACGCCAGGCCCGACAATATTAATGCGGGGAGGGCAAAGCCCGCCAGAAAACGGAACTTGTACAGCCTGGCCAGCAGGGCCAGGGCCGCCAGCATCGAGATGACGGCCGGCAAAGTTCCGCTCAGGAAAAACTGATCTCCGGCCGGACCAAACCAAGCCGGAGCCGGCCAGGGCTTGACGGCCGAGGCGCCGCCGCCGAAATGAACCAGCAGCATGGCCAGGACTGCGGCCGGGATGTTCAACGGAACCACCGACTCCTTGCCTCCCAACAGCCATCTCAGCAAAATGACTGCGGCCGGACAGATCCAGGCCAGCTGCCAGGGAAGGATTCTGGGTGCCGCCAGCGATAGCAGCACGGCCTCGTATACAACCTGGCTCCATTCGATCCTCAAAGCCCGATATCGGACCAAGGCCATCCTCAAAAGAATGGCCGAGCCCGCCATCATCCCTAACCGTGCCGGATAATCAGCCCCAAAGCAGTAAACCGCACCGGCCGCCAGGGGCAACAGCGATGCCAGTTTACGCAGATGATATTTTTGGGAATCCATCCCAAGACGCATGAAGGGCGGCCAGGAGACAACCATGCTACAGCCTCCCTTCCAACAGCATCCGGCCCACCGCTATCTGCTGCAACAGATCGAGCTTGGACGGGCAGACCCAGCTGCACAGGCCGCAGTTCAAGCATTTGTCCAGACCCAAAGATGCCAGCCTTTTGGTTTCCAGCCTCAAGACCTGACGGTAGATCTCCGAGGGATGAAGGCGGACCGGGCAGCGTTGATGACAGGCCCCGCAGTTGTTGCAGGGCGTCGTCGCGCTCCTTTTCTGTTCGATCAGGAGCAGGCCCTTGGTATCGGCCTGGACCGGCATCTCCAGGCTGTAGTATCCCTGCCCCGACATCAGACCCCCGAAGATCAGGGACAGATTGCGGCAAGGGTCTGTCCGGGAGACGGCCGGAGAGGCCTCCTGCTCACCGGCGGAGGCATGCCGCCAAAGCTTGGTCTCCACCTCGTCCGACCATAGCACATGTCCGGCCGGGGTGCCGATGAAGGCGGCCGCGTTTTTAATCGTCTTTTCACAATCGTTGCGGACGGTGATAAAACTTTCGACCACCGGCCGGCCCAGTGTCACCGCCTCCTGCACCCGAATCGCCTGGGTCACATCGTAAATCGAGCAGCGTTCCTCCGGGAAGATCTCATTATTCAACAGTCTCGTATGGCCCTGGGGATAGACCGGCTCCACAAGATGCAGGGACAAATTGACCGAGCTGGCCAGCATGGCCCTTAGCCTGGCCTCCAGCTGGGGGAAACCGGCAGGCAGGGCAAGGCGCGCTCGGACGGCATTATGCAGCTGGCACAGGATCCTCATGCCCTCCAAGGCCTGGGCGGTGCGCTCCTCCAAAAGCCGCAGGTTGGCCGACAGCGGAGGCTCCAAATCAAGGGCGTTGAGAATGACGGCCCGCGGCAGATCCTGGTGGCAGACATCCATCACCCCGGCCTCCAAAAGCCGCTGACACAGCTCCCGGTGGGCCAGTTCCCAGAACCTGGGCAAGGGCTTATAGGGGACAACGGATTCGACCTGCTTTCGTTCGACCTCGATGAAAACAGTCAGTCTAGGAAAGTCGAACTGTTTGGGCCTGGCCAGCAGGTGGGGGAAATCTCCCACCTCCCGGACCTTGCCTCCCAAGGGGGCGTGGACCGGCAGTCCCTCATGATCATATCCTATGACTTCATAGGGTTTGACCTTGGCCCCTGGCTCCATCTCGGCCCTGCCGCCGCGCCACAGCGCCATAGCTAGGTCTGGAGGCTTGGGCAGGGATTGGATCTTTTTGTGATAAACGAAACCGCCGGACGGCCATCTGCGCCCGCCGGGAAACGATCTTCTCATAACATGAGCATTTTACAATACTTAAGTATAAAACAATAACCGATAAAAGTCAATCCGAAACCACCCTGCTAAAAGGCTTCCCGGCCAGTCAAGATCGTTCAATCTTATCCTACCGATTCGTTCTTTTAGTGAATTTGAAACGAAGCAAATGCCATAAAAAAGCGGCGCTTATGGCGCCGCTTTTTACTGGCGTTACCGTCCTATTTATACGTCATACCCTTCAGGGTCAGCGCCGTTAGGTAAAGTACCTCGCAGGAGCCGTTGCCCTGGTCGTCCCGAGAAAGAGAACTGTTCCAGGTATAGGTCTGTTTTCCGTCGCTGCCGGAAACGTAGACCAGATAGCCCTCCAGCCTGACCGTGTCGCCCTTGGCCACTTTTCTTAAGGCCGCTTTCAGATTATCGCTGGCCGGAATGATGTGGGTATTGGCCGACCACTTGGCGATGAAGGTGTTGTCGAAGGGGAAATCCCTGTCGTAGCGCCAGTAGTACCAGCGGCCGCTCTGGGACCATCGGCACTGCTGGTGGAGCCCGGTGGCCACCATCTTGCCCCAGGCCAGGGCCAGATCGCAGGGCGAGAGCATGGCGTTCCAGTCGGATCCGTAGTTCTTCTTGGAGAGCACGATCCCGTCCGCCAAATAGGCGGCCTTGGGCTCCAGCATCCAGGTGAACCCGTGGCTTTTTACGATGACCCTCTTCGCCCCTTCGGCCGGGGTCTGCTCAGGCTTCAGCTTGACGTTGATCTCGCCTTCAAACACCCGGCCCTCCGGCGCCGGGCCGCACCCGGCCAGCCAGGCGAGCAGAAGGACAAATAATGCCTTATTTATCGGCCGCTTGCGGATCCCTCGTTTTATCCTACCCACTTAGCTTATCCCTAATATCCTTTACCCTTGTTACTCAGCCCTCGACCCTTTCGCCTTCACACTTTACCCTTGACCCTTCAACCGTTTCAGGGATAGATCTTTACCAGCATCCGGGCAAAGGGAATGGCCTCGCGGATATGCTGCAGTCCGCAGATCCAGCACACCGTCCGCTCGATGCCGATGCCGAATCCCGAGTGGGGCACGCTGCCGTAGCGCCGCAGATCCACGTACCACTTGTATGGCTCGTAGGGCACCTTATGCTCCTCCATCTTCTTCAGCAGCAGGTCCAGGTCGTGGATGCGCTGGCTGCCGCCGATGATCTCGCCGTAACCCTCGGTGGCGTAGAGGTCAGATCCCAGCACCACCGACGGATCCTGGGGATCGGGCTGCATGTAGAATGATTTGATCGAAGCCGGGAAGCGGTCGACGAACACCGGCCGGTCGAAGGAGGCGGCTATGGCGGTGTCGTGGGGCGCGCCGAAATCCTCCCCGTACTCGATGGGCACGCCGGCCTTTTGGCACAGTTCGACCGCCTGCCGGTAGGAGATGCGGTGAAACGGGGCCTTGATCTTCTCCAGCATTGCCTGGTCGCGCTCCAGGGTCTTAAGCTCGGCCTGCCGGTCGTTCAGCACCCGCTCCACAATGGCGCAGACCATCCCCTCCTGGCAATCCATATTCTCCCGGTGTTCAAAATAGCTGGCCTCGGCGTCCATCATCCACAGCTCGGTCAGATGGCGGCGGGTTTTGGACTTCTCGGCGCGGAAGGCCGGGGTGAAGGTGTACACCTTGCCGAAAGCCGCGGCCGTGGCCTCGATGTACATCTGGCCCGACTGCGACAGGTAGGCCGGCTCTCCGAAATAGTCGCATTGGAACAGGGTGGTGGTGCCCTCGCAGGCGGTCGGAGTCAATATGGGCGCCGGGGTGTGGATGAAGCCCTGGGAGTGCAGATAGCCGTGGATGGCCTGTTCGATGGTGTCCCGGATGCGCAGGATGGCGTGCTGGCGCGAGGAGCGCAGCCACAGATGGCGGTGCTCCATCAGAAAGGCGGGGCCGTGCTCCTTGGGGGTGATGGGATAGTCTTGGGATAGTTGGACTATCTCCAGGGATTTGACCGTCAGCTCATAGCCCGACGGCGCCCGCTTGTCCTGGCGGACCGTCCCCCTGACGATTATCGAGGATTCCTGGGTGACCCTCTCCCCCAGCTCGAAGGTCTTCTCGTCGACCTCGTTTCTGGCCATCACCCCCTGGATGGCGCCGGTGCCGTCCCGGATCTGCAGGAAGTGGATCTTGCCCGAGGACCGCTTGTTGTACAGCCAGCCCTTGAGGGTGACCTCCTGGCCAAGGTGCCGGCCGATATCGGCGATATAGGTAAAATCAAGTTGTAGCATGTCTCCCTCCAAGTTAGATGTAATTTTATCTCACCGACGCCGGTTAGTCAAGAAAAAACCCAAGCCCCGCCTGAAAAGGCGGGGCTTGGGTCGCAACCCGGAATCTACTAACGCACCGCCGACACCTTGCGCACCAACATGACATTTCCATCCAGCGAGATGGTGAAGAAATAAACGCCGGGCCTCAGGCTTTTCTCGAACTGCCAGGGAATGGTCTTGATACCGGCCGGAACAACCCCCAGGTCGCGGGACATCAACTCCTGGCCCAGGATGTTGAATACCGAGGCCTTCACCCAGCCCTCCCTCGGCATCTGCAGTTCGATGTCGGCCCGACCCCGCACCGGGTTGGGGCTGATGCGGGCATTGAAGGCCTTGACCGGAGCCGGCGTCTGGACCGGCCCGCCGGATGTCCCCGTCTGGGCCTGAACCTCGAAACCGTTGCTGGTTCCGGTAAAATTGCCTCGGGCCGAGGTGTATCCGCAGAAGATGGAATCCACACCGATGGCGGCGGCCACCGCCACCGGTCCGCTCCAGACCCCAGCGGCGAAGTTGCCGGTTGAAGCCGGTGAAAGCGTCCCGGTCAGGTCCCACAGCCCTGCCTGTTCGGCGAAGGCGGCCACCGTGTCCCCGAAGAAGTCGCAGGCGGCCAGCGATACGACGAACGGTGTGTTCTGTATCTGGGGCGATGAGATGGGGGCGAACTCGAAATGGTGCAGACCGGGGTTAAGGACCTCAAATGCGTTGCTGCCCCCAAAGGTGTCCCCGTCGCTGACGGTCAGGGCGTTGGCCGTGGACACGTCGTAGATGGCCACGTTGGCCTGGCAAACCCCGCTGTTGAAGGACACCACGTTTGGCGAGACCGTACCGCTTAGGTCCGTAAGCGTAGCGCTCTGGTTGAACCCGGCCAACAGGTTGCCGCCCAGGTCCTGGGCAGTAATGGTGATCGGGAACGGGACCGCCAAAGTTTCGGGAGAGGCTATCGGATCGAACTGGAACCAATGTCCTTCGGGAGTCTCCAGGGTATCATAATAGGTGACTAGGGCGTAGATATAGTTGACGTAGTAGATTATCCCCTGTTTCCTAGGGGCGTACTCCACCGAAAGGTTTGCTATATCCTCCCAATCCCAATGATTATCGGCCAGCAGGGTTTCTTGAGAGGTAACATTGTAGGTGTTGGTGATCTCGACCGTGCCAATCTTTATAGGTGCCGAGATAATTCCGCTCTGTCCGCTGAAAAACGGACACAAGCTCTCCGATGCTTTGGGATAGTGGGTTTTGGCCTTGACGCATAGAACCACAGAAGTTATCACCGTGTTCTGTGTTATCCCTGGTTCGGGATCGGCCAGAGACACCCGGAACTTGTGCTGGTTAAAATTGCTCGTCATGGTGTCTATGGCATAGAGCCCGTCATCGGCATAGACGTTTGATATGCCATGCCATTTTGTGTTGTTGACCACCACCCCGTCGGCCGGCAACATTAGCACTCCGCCACAGGCGCATGTAGACAAAACAGATGCCGCCAACAGGTTGAGAAGGATCATACGGTTAATATTCATACTTTCTCCTATGCTATCTTTTTTTATATTATATACTTAACCTGCTGTTTTGTCAATAGGTTGCCTTACAAAAATTAAAAAGGCGCTTTTCCAAGCGCCTTTTTCCGGTCAGTTTCTGAGCCGTTTCAGTTTACCACCATGCAGGTGACGGTCTTGGTCACCCCCTTAGTGCCCTGAATCTTGGAGATAATCAGCTTGGTCAGCTCGTTCAAATTTTTGGCCTCGATATAGGCCACTACGTCGTGCAGGCCGGTAACCACGTGGGCTTGCTTCACCCCTTGGATGCGGCGCAGGGCCGCGGCCACCTGCTCCGATTTCCCGGCGCTGCAGTTGATGAGCTCGTAGGCGGCGAACATGGGCATTCCTCCTTATACAATGGTTTGTGGTTGTTGGTTATTGGGTTTTTACCTGTAATTATAAACACTATAAGGTGTTAAGCCTATATCTTTTCGAACTTGTCGGCGCCCTTGACCGGCTTGCCCCCCCATTTGAGATAAGCGTGGATGAAGGCGTCCAACTCTCCGTCCATGACGGCGTGGACGTCTCCGGTCTCCTGGCCGGTGCGGTGATCCTTGACCATGGTGTAAGGTTGGAATACGTATGATCGGATCTGGTTGCCCCAGGCGATGTCTGTCTTGGAAGCCTCCAGGGCCTGCTTCTTCTTCTCCTCCTCGGCCCGGTAGTGCTGGTAGAGCCGGGAGCGCAGCACCTTGAAGGCGTTGAGGCGGTTCTGGTGCTGTGAGCGCTCGTTCTGGGAGCAGACGATGATTCCGGTGGGGATGTGGACGATGCGAATGGCCGTCTCCACCTTGTTGACGTTCTGGCCGCCGGCCGAGCCGGCCCGGTAAACGTCGATGCGCAGGTCGGCCTCGTTGATCTCCACCTTGATGTCGTCCTCGATCTCTGGATAGACGAAGATGGAGGCGAAGGAGGTGTGGCGGCGCTTGTTGGCGTCAAAGGGCGAGATGCGCACCAGGCGGTGGACCCCGATCTCGGCCTTGAGATAGCCGAAGGCATACTTGCCGGTGACTTCGACCGTGGCGCTTTTAAGGCCGGCCTCCTCCCCCGGCTGCAGGTCGATGACCTTGTAGGCATAGCCGCTGCGCTCCATCCATCGGGTGTACATCCTCAGCAGCATCTGGGCCCAGTCCTGGCTTTCGGTGCCACCGGCCCCGGGATGGATCGTCAGGATGGCGTTTCGGGCGTCATCCTCGCCCCGCAGCATGTGGCGGAGCTCCAGGGCCTCGATCCCCTGGTTCAGCCGGTCCAGGTCGGCCTCGATTTCTCCCAGCGACTCGGCGTCGCCCTCCTCCACCAATTCCAGCAGGCCCAGGGCATCGTCGCACCTCTGGCGCAGTTCCTTCCAGGCATCCACCCAGTCTCGGCGCCGGTTGGCCTCGGCTATTATCTCCTTGGCTCGGATGTTGTCGTTCCAGAAGTCCGGGGCCGACATCCTGGCCTCGAACTCGGCCAGCTCTTTTTCCTGACGGTCCAGGTCAAAGATACCTCCGCAGATTGCGCAGGTTTTCGTCGGCAATCTGGCATTGCTCGCGCAGCTCGGTTATTGTCATTTTATCCTCCTGTCGAAAATTTTTAGACCCAGGCCCTAGTTGCCTAAATCGCTCCTGATCTTCCTCCAAACGGCTGCCGCCTTTCTCCTCAAATCATTTTTCGTCCCCGAGTTGTCGATCACGATGTCGGCCAGCCTTTTTAGCCGCCCGGCCGGCATCTGGGCGGCCATGATGCCCTTGGCCTTCTGACGGGAAACCCCCTTGGCCTCCAGCCGCTTCAGCCTCAGCCCGGCCGGAGCATCCACCACTATCAAATGATCCATTTCACCATGAAGCCCCCAGTCGACCAGCAGGGCCGCGTCCACCACCACCGGCCTGGACCCCGTCCTTTTATTCCCAGCAATCCGGGCTCTGATCTGCCGCACCAACTCGGGATGAACAATGCGGTTCAACCTCGTTCTCTTCCTGGAGCCGGAGAACACCAAGTCGCCCAGGCGGCGCCGGTCCACCGTTCCCCGGCGGCCGAGGATGCCGGGGCCGAAGGCCTTTACTATCTTTGAGTAGTATTGGGAGCCTCGGCGCAGCAGCCGGTGCCCCAGCCGGTCGGCCTCTACCACCCTGGCGCCGTTTTGGCGGAATATCTCGGCCACCTGGCTTTTGCCGGATCCGGCCCCGCCGGTCAGCCCGATGACCAAAGTTTTTTTGCCCTGTGGAACATCAGCCCGCTTCATCTCATCCCCTCTGGGAGATCCCGAAAAACGGCGGCAGCTCCAGACCGCAGGTGCCGCCGGCCTGCTGCTTCCGATGGCAGGCCAGGCTCATGGCCCCGGCCAAGACCATAAGGCCGGCTGCCGTCAGGAAGACCGCCGGAAATCCGGACATAGCAATCAGCAGGTATCCCAGTAGCGGTCCGACTAAACCCCGGATCCCGGTGAGGGTGACGTGAAATCCCTGATAGATCAGGGAATCGCTCTTTCCCACGAACCGCAGCGAGCCCAGGTTCCACAGCACCATCACCCCGGTCAATCCTAAAGAGTAGAAGACCAGGGACGAGTAGGCCCAGCCCGGACTTCGGACAAGGTAGGCGCCCAGCATCAGCAACGGATAGCCCAGCAGCACGGCCAGCGAGGCCGCCCACAGGCGCCACAGGTCGATGCGGTCGTAGACCAGGCCGGCCAATGGCAGGATCAGCATGATGAAGACCTGCGAGTAGAGACCGGTGGCCTGGGCCATCTGGAAAAAGGTGAAGCCCAGTACGTTCAGCAGCATCAGCGGCACCGCCGGCACCATCATCATGAAGGCCAGGCCGTAGGTCATGAAGACCGCCTCGAACATCATGAACTCCCGGTTCTCCAGCACCGCCTTCAGGCCGGCCAGCGACCGACGAAGCGATCCCGCCTGGCGGGAGGCGTAGTCCGTCTTTCCGTCCAGATGGATGAAGACCAGATAGGTGACCGTTCCCGAAAGGGCGACGACCGACAGCAACCAGGGGAAAAGCCCGGGGTCGATGTCCAGGAACCGCCCCGCCGCCAGCGAGCAGACCATGGAGACGCCTATCAAGGCCATGCGGGTGACGGCGAATGCCTGCCCCCTCTTGCTGCCGATGTGGGTCTGGAAGAAGTTGTTCAACACCGGCGTCTGGACGGCAAACAAGGCGTGGTAGAGGAGGAGGAAGACCAGGAAGAGGCCGCTCGACCTGATGAGGAAGGAGCCCAGGAAGATGAGCCTGCCGAAGACCAGGCCCAGGATCAGCAGCCACTTCTTGCTGCGGTTGGAGAACAGAACCGCCACCAGGGCCGCCAGCAGCATGGTGGAGTTGGCTATCAGGCCGATGAGCGAGATCTGGAAATCGGTGGCGGAAAGCGCCCGCTTGGCGATAGTCTCCTGAAGCAGGAACACCCCCTGGGTGACGCCGTCGAAGGCCGAGGCCATGACCAAAAGCCAATAGGCCCGGCGCTGAGCGGGGTCGAACCCCTTATAGAAGCCGAACAGCTTTTCGTAGGTTTTGGCGACCATGATACGCCAATTATAACAAAAAAGCCCCCGGAATTACAGGGGCTCTTTTTGCTGTCTGCTGTTGACTCCCTTGTCCCCTTGACCCTTTACCCTGAGCGGACACGTGCCGAGCGGTGCCGAGGCAGCCGAAGGGTTACCCTAGCCCCTTTCCCCTGTCCCCTGTCCCCTTGCATGATCACTCCCTGGTGTCCCGCTCCTGGTCCCTCTGATCGCGCTCGTCCTCCCGCAGTGCATCGGCATCCTGGAAGAGGACCTCTTCCCAAGGGTTGTATTCGTAAGCGCCGTCGATTCCGTCCATGCCGTAGTAGTAGCGCTCCAGGTTGACCGCCTCGAAAGTGGTGTCGATCTTGTAGGCGGCGACCTGCCTGGGCTCTGGTTTTGGCTCAAGGGCCAGCGTGTCCTTGGTGCTCGCCTTAAAGTCCGAAGTGTCGGATTTAGCCTTGGCCGTGTCCTGCTGGGCTTTGCCGGACAATCCGAAGGACAGCAGAACTGCTATGGCCAACAATGCAGGCGTTTTCATCCCCACTCCTTTATCTTGTTGCCCGTCATTACGATCTTCTCACATTTCACCTTTCACGTTTCACCGGCTCAGTGCGCTTCAAACCAGTTCTCCCCCTGCCCCATCTCCACCGCCACCGGTACCGAAAGTTTCACCGCCCCCTCCATCTCCTCCTTGACGATGCCTTTGATCTTCAGCATCTCTTCTTCCCTGACCTCGAACAGCAGTTCGTCATGCACTTGCAGCAGCATCCTGCTTCGCAACTTCGCTTCTTCGAACCTTCGTGCGATCCCGACCATGGCCAGCTTGATCATGTCGGCAGCCGTACCCTGGATGGGGGTGTTGACCGCGGTCCTCTCGGCAAAGGCCCGGCGCTGGCCGTTTTGGGAGTTTATCTCTGGCAATTGGCGCCTGCGCCCCAGCATGGTGCAGACGAAGCCGTCGCGGCGGGCCTGCTCCACCGTCAGGGCGATCCAAGCCTGGACCTGGGGAAAATTGTTGAAATAATTGTTGATGAAGAGTGACGCTTCGTCCGGCCCGATGTCCAGCTGCTGGGCCAGGCCGTAGGGCCCCATGCCGTAGACGATGCCGAAGTTTATGGCCTTGGCCTGGCGCCGCATGTCCGGAGTCACTTTATCCGGAGATGTGCCGAAGACGGCGCAAGCGGTCTCGGTGTGAATGTCGCGGCCTGTGGCAAAGGCTTTCTTGAGCGCCTGATCGCCAGATAGATGCGCCACCAGCCTCAGCTCTATCTGAGAGTAGTCGGCTGAAAGGAGCGTGAAGCCCTTTTCCGCGATGAACCCCTTGCGGATCTCCCGCCCCAAGCCCTCTCGCATGGGGATATTCTGGAGGTTGGGATCCGAGGAGGAGAGCCTTCCGGTCTCGGTCACCGCCTGATTGAAGGTGGTATGCAATCGATGAGACTTCGGATCGGCCTGGGCCGGCAGGGCGTCTATGTAGGTGGATTTGAGCTTGAAAAGCTGGCGATAGTCCAGAACCAGCTTGGGCAGCGGGTGGGCGCCGGCCAGACGGGTGAGAACGTCGACATCGGTGGAATAGCCGGTCTTGGTCTTCCGGGCCCGGCCTACTTTTAATTTCTCAAACAGAATGACTCCCAGCTGTTTCGGCGAGTTGATGTTGAACTCCTCCCCGGCCGCCCGGTAGATCTCCTTCTCCAGTTTTTCGATCTGCCTCTTTAGGTCCTTGGACATGCTCTCGAAGAAACCAACATCAAGCAGGACTCCGGCTCTTTCCATCCCGGCCAGCACCGGCACCAGGGGCATCTCGATCTCGTAAAATAGTTTGTCCAGTTTCATTTCCTTGAGGCGGACCAAAAACTTCTCCTCCAGGGCGGCGATGGCGTCCACCCGCCGGGCCAGCAGCTCCAAGCCCTGCTTGGGGTCGGGGGCAAAGTTCATCTCCGACTGTCTTTTACCCTGATCGTCCGGTGGAGCCAGGCTCAGGCCCAGATGCTCGGCCGCCAGGGCTTCCAGGGACTGGTGTCCCCGCCACGAGGGGTCCAGCAGGTAGGAGGCCAGCATAGTGTCGAACAACGGACCGCGTACTTCAGTCCTTGCCGCCGCCAACGCCTTGATGGCCGTTTTCAGGTCGTGGCCCACCTTGGCCAGGGCCTGATCCTCGAACAGCGGCCTCAGCTTTCCGGCCTGGGCCTTCTCCACCACCCAGGGCTTGCCATCGGCGTAAACGCCCATTCGGCTAATTTCTGATCCGCCGATCTCCAGCTCGAACCTCAGCCTGTCATCCTTTTTGACCTTGGAGGCCAGAAGCTCGGCCTCGGAGGCATCGGCCACCCGGTGCGATTCCAGCTTCCGGGCCTTGATCAGCGAGTACTCCCGATAGAGCGACTCGAACTCCAGCTCCTTGAACAGCCGCATCAGCTCGCCCCGATCCGGCTCGTGCACCTTGAGGTCCGCCAGCTTCAGGCCCGGCAGCTCGGCCACATGCAGCGTCACCAGCTCGCGCGACAGCTCGGCCTGCTCCCGATGCTCCTCGAGGAGCTTGCGTATCCTGGGCTTCTCGACCTTGTCTAAATTGCCATAGAGCTTCTCGAACGAGCCGAATTTGCGGATGAGCTCGGCGGCCGTCTTGGGCCCGATGCCCGGCACCCCGGGCACATTGTCCACCGCGTCCCCGGCCAGGGCGAAAATGTCCACGATCCGCTCCGGCCCCACACCGTACTCCTTTTCAACCTCCTCCGGGCCATAGATGGTCTCCTCGGACTTGCCCGTCCTGGGACGGACTACCTTAATGCGCCGGTTGACGATCTGCAGAAAGTCCTTGTCCCCGGTGGCAATCAGGGTGGCCCAGCCCTTTGCCTCGGCCTGTTTGGCCAGCCCGGCCAGGATATCATCGGCCTCGAAGCCCTCCCGCTCTAAAACCGAAAGGTTCATGGCCCGCAATATCTCCTTGATGCGGGGGATCTGGGGACGCAGGTCCTCGGGCATGGCCGGACGCTGGGCCTTGTAGGCCTCGAATTTTTCGTGGCGGAAGGTCGGCGCCTGCAGATCGAAGCCCACCGCCAGATAGTCGGGCTGGTGCTGGCGCATCATCCCCAGCAGCATGGAGGTGAAGCCGTAGCTGGCGCTGGTGTTCTCCCCCTTGGAGTTCACCAGGGGATTGCGGATGAAGGCGTAGTAGGCCCGATAGGCCAGGGCGGTGCCGTCGACTAGGAGCAGGGTGGCCATCAGTTTCCTCCCTGCATTGCTGGCGATGCGAATGGAGCTAACGATTTAATTGCTTTACGTAAATCTACAGTAACCACAGACGCTGGCCCGGTATTTTCAGCCCTTTTATAGCACAAGAAATCAGCGGTATTGCCCTCGTCGTTCATCTTAATGATTTCATTTGCTTTTTCAAGATAGAACTTACCATCTATGGACATTTTTTGTATATCGATAACAGTAACATAGTTTGACCCAATATTGATGAGAAATATCTTTCCTAGAGTCTCATTGGGATACCATCGGCACGTCTGACGATCACCAATAAAAGCCAAACTGTCTTCCCAAAAATATTTATTCATGTTAAATTTATAAAAAGCGGGATGGGTAACTAAATTTGGTTGATATTTTTACCATTACAGACAACGGTTGGAT
>CAZPNX010000037.1:0-17550 GCA_964588285.1 uncultured bacterium | reverse complement strand
AACAACCGCCCCGCTCCGTAGGGATAAGTAATGGTCGAGGCCGCCCCGCCCCGCATAATCCTGGTGGCGTGGACCTGCGATCCGTCAGGTAAATGGGTTAAATAGCCGTCGGTGGGGTTGTTGGCCATCGCACGTGTACCACAAGAGAAGCAGTGAAACAGTAAGATTAAAACCACCGTACCACCCTTCCCTGAGGACTGATCTATCAAATTACCTAATAGTCACATAATTTTAACTATAAACATCAATTTTTGTCAAAATAAAAAATAGCATGGCTTAACACCATGCCTTATAAGAACATGGGTTTGCATTTTCTTTCGTTAGACCGCCGTTTTCCGCTTTTTGATTGAAAAGTCCGTATACCAAATTTCTACGCCGCGTCCCTACCCCTTCCCCCTATTTCCGCCGCCGCCTCCACCAGCTGGTCCAGCAAGACGGTGCCGATGGCGTCCACCAGGTTTTCCAGGCGAATCTTGACGACCAGGCTCCGGCCCTCGGCCCCCTCCACCAGCCGGTCCCTGGCGTCTTCCAACAGCAGGGCCGCTTTGGTCTTGGTTATCAGGCCCATGGCCAGCCCGGACAGGCAGTCGTCCACAGCCGAGCGGTAGCTGTTACCGCTCTCGGGGTCGCAGGAGGCGATGCGGTCCATGACCTCGGCCAGGCACTGGTACTCGGGCAGGGTCTTGACGGTTTCGGAGGGGATCATGAAAAACTCTTTAACTAATATGCTGGCGTACTTTCCAGACGTCGCCTCAGCGCTGCCGCGCAGGTGAGGCTATCGCTGACCACCCCTTACTCCCCTCCTTGGTTCACACTGAGCCTGTCGAAGTGCAAGGAGGGGAAACAGGGGCGGTCCGCTCCCCGAACAGCGCCCCCACTATCACCGGCAGGGATTCCATCCCGGGCAGGAACAGAAAATGCCCGGGCAGGCAGCGGCCGCTGTCGGACAGGATGAACCGGCTGTCGATGCAGAAAGCAAAGCGGCTGCCAAGGTCCAATGCCGCGGCCAGGCCGGCCTCCAGCTCCTCGGCCTGGTGGATATCGGGCCGGCCCGGCTCCACCGCCAGCACCAGGCCCAGCATGCCGCCCAGCCGCTCCAGGTAGGATGAGATGACCAGATCGGCCGCCTGGCGAAATGCTTCCGGCTCTAAGCTCTCCGCCCGGGTGAAACCCACCACCCGGCTCCCGGCATCCTCCTGCGGCATGATGAACACCACCTGGCCGGTGAGGTCGCCCAGCACCGTATCCACCACTGCCGCCGTCCGGGTGCCCGGTTTGGCCAGGTTTTTTACCAGCTCGGCCACCGGCTTCACCGACACCCGCGGCGGCTCCACCCCGACCCGCAGTCCGGTTAGGTCCGACAGGGCCGCGGCCGCGTTGCAGGCCCCGACGTTGGCCGCCTCGCGCACCGCGTCCAGCTGGAGCGGGTCCAGGAGCAGGCAGTCGAAGGGCAGGGCGCCGCTGCCCACCGAGCTGGGAGATTGAAACTCATTATGCATGTAAGTATGTCGGAAGATCATGATTGAACCCGGCTGTTATTGCCGGGCGAGAGGTTATCTCTATGAATTGGAATACAGCCGGCCTGTCTCAGTGCGATTCGATGGTCCGCCCAGTTCCGATTCTTCGTTTGCCTCAGCATCAATGCGCCGAGCATCGAGCAGTCCGCCGGACTCGAGGCTTCAATGCCCTCAGCATAGGCACCGCATATTATCGAATGGAACCGGAAACGGTTTGTATCGAGATAACGCCTGCCCGACCGGCTCGGATGTCTCGTTTGGCGGCTACTCGACCACCGGCGGCTAGCCTCGGAGGAACCGGTTCCTGATGAGAGAGACCTCGGGTTTGGTCTCCCCCTCCTCGAACCTCAAGGGGTCGAACTCCCAGGGCAGGCGCGAGCCCTTGTGGTAGGAGCAGGCCGGACAGGAGGCCACCCAGTTGAAGATCTGGTCGGTGCCGCCCTTTTCTATGGGGATAAATTTGTCCACCACCCAGGAGCCCCTTTGGCCAAAGGCCAAATAGGCGTGGAACGCGATCTCGGACCCGCAGTAGACGCAGACCCCCTGGCTGCGGTTGAACACCCACAGCAGTTCGCTGTCGGTGTATTGAGTCCCGGTTTTCCTGGCTAACATAACGAACTCGCTTATTGGATGTTCTTCCTACGTTTGGCCGTTTTTCCGGCCAGCTTCATCTTCCCGGTAGCTGCAATAACGAATCCCATCCTGAAAAACCTGATAAGGGCACTGCCTGGAATCGCAGCATGCATGCCGGAAATGAGCCCCGGCCACCTCCAATCTGTGTTTTAAATCGCAGATCGGGCGGCCGGTGGGCTTTTTCTTTATCTGACCTTTCCCCCTAAGATCCTCCATCCCGTTTCATGTGGGTAATACTTGCTAACCTACTCTTGTCGGCGCCGAGACCACCGGCTCGGTCAGGGCGATGGCGTTCTTGTAGATCATCACCCGGTTTAGGGGAGCCGGGCTGTCGGTCGTGCTGACCACTATTTTGTTCTGGTCCCAGGCCAGCACCCTTCCTGAAATCTCATGTCCGGTGGTCAGGATGAAACGATATTTTAAAAATCGGCTGAAAATCATAATGCTCCTTTGCCTGCCGGAATACTCCGGCCAATAGGTTTTCACGTCTTACTTCGGCGGCGGAGGTGGTAGCGGTATCGGATCTGTGTCATTGGGAGTATAAGTGCCAGTGCCCGGGTTGGTGGCTGCGGCCCAGCAAACAGTGTTGGCCGAGATGGCGAATACCATCATGGCTGCAATCAGGATCAGGACCAGTTTCTTCATGGCAGTTCCTTTACTTATGTTCGTCTTTATATAAAAGCAACTGCCGTGCCATTTTTGGGGCTTAAATATATACCCTCTTCTAACTTATTGTTTATCAAAGAGATATTCTGCGTACTTTTTCTTTATACTGAAAAATTACTCGATAAAGGCAAAGAAAAAGCCCCTTTTTCAGGGGCCTGATGTCGCCGGCATGTCGCCGAGATAATTATAATATATTGCTATTCAATGCGTTATAAAAGCGACCTATTTCATGTCGTTGATGTCGTTCATGTCGCCATCCGAAATCGTTTGATCAGCCTTTGTACTTGCCGTTGGCTGATGCCAAGCGCTTGGGCGGCCTTGGATGTCTCATAATCACAGTCCTTCAAGGCTTTAGACAGCATCTTTCTAGTCACCCCCCTTTTTCTCCTGTCTGATTCATACTGCGGCTGAATTGACACTGCCGGCAACTCCAGATCCTGCTCGGTGATGGTCCCCTGCCCGGCCATGATCACAGCCTTCTGCACCGCGTTCTCCATCTCCCTGATGTTCCCAGGCCAGGGATGGGCGGCCATGGCCTTTTTGGCCCCGGGGCTGAAGGCCAGCCCCCTTTTCCCCTGAAGTTTTTGGTGCTTGATGCGGAAATGCTCGGCCAGAATCAGAACGTCGTTTCCCCGGTCCCGCAACGGCGGGATGGCGATGCGGAACTCGTTGAGCCGGTAATACAGGTCTGGCTTGAAACGCCCCTCTCCGATCTCGAACTCCATGTCCTTGTTGGCGGCGCATATCAGCCTGACGTCCACCTTCCTGACCTTGGTGTCGCCCACCCTTCTGACCTCGCCCTCCTCGATCACCCGGAGCAGCCTGGCTTGGACCGCCGGGCTGGCGCTGGTGATCTCGTCCAAAAACATGGTGCCGCCGTCGGCCGCCTCGAACAGGCCCGGCTTGTCGGCGTGGGCCCCGGTGAAGGCCCCCTTGATATGGCCGAACAGCTCGGCCTCCAGAAGTGACTCAGGCAGGGAGCCGCAGTCGAGGGCCACGAAGGTTTTGGCCCTCCGGTCCGAAAGCCCGTGAATGGCCCGGGCCGCCAGCTCCTTGCCGGTGCCGGTCTCCCCCTCGATGAGCACGTTCACCCTGGCGCCGGCCGCCTTCCTGATCCTCAGCTTCATCTCCAACACCGGCGGCGAGGAGCCTATTATCCGGTCCAGTTCCGAGGCCTGTTCGCCGCCGGCCCGCAGGCTCTCCATCAGCCGGCTGCTTTCCAGCACCGCGCCCACCACCGAGGCCAGGGCCCGCAGAAACTGTCGCCTTCCTGATGAGAAGATGCCGGGCTTAAGGCGAGAATCCAGATAGAGTGCCCCTCCGGCCCCCTCCCGGAATTGGAGCGGAATGCAGGCCAAAGACCGGATGGCGTTGCGCCGGACGCTTTCCCGGGACCTGAAATCATCCTCGGCCTGGGCATCGTTGGAAACCACCTCGGCGCCCTCGCGGCCGGCCTGGCCCAGGGCCTTGGCCGAGAATTCGTAGGCATCCCGGATGGTTGACTGGTCCAGGTTGACCCCAGAGAGAAGCTCCGGCCTCCCGTCTTCGCTGACAATGAACAGGCCGCCGCGCTCGGCCTCGGTCAGCTTGACCGCCTGCTCTAGAGCCGCCTGTCCCACCTGAGCCGGCCCGGCTCCTGATTTGAGCAGGAAGGCCAGCTGATAGAAGGCCTCCAGCATCCCCTGTCCTGCGGCCGCCCCCGGGGCCGCAGCCAGCTCCCTGGCCGCGCTGACAACGGCCTGCCGGGCCCGATCCCGCATTTCCCGGTCGCCCAACCGGTCGAATTCGGCCTCGGCCTGAAGCAAGGCCGACATCAGGGCCATGGGGTCACCGCAGTCTTGGATGTCGGCCGACTCGGCGGCCGTCAGCGCCATCAGGGCGGCGTCACGGAAACGCCCCTGTTCCCTCATCCGGCCTATGGCCTCCAGAATAATCGGAAGACCTTCCTTTCCCTCCTGCGCCATGATCATGCCCTCCGCATATTCGATCCAGATCGCCTGCTGCCGGTTTGACGCCAGTTTCGCCGCTTGGGCCAGTTTTTCTTTGGCCAAGTCTGCTGCGCCCGATAAAATGCCGGCCAGCGCAGCGAACAATTCCGCCTCGAAATTAGGCGGCAGTCCGGCGGCCTCGGCCGCCTGTCTGCTTTCCCGGAACAGTTCCAGAGACCGGTCCCATTGCCTCTCCTCGAATTCGGCCAGGCCCAGGTTCTTACCGGCCAGCATCTGGACGTTCTCCAGTTTTTGCTCCCGGGCCATCTCCAGACATTCTTTTAATATGATTAAGGCCTCGGCAGTTTCACCTAAGATCTTTTTCTTAACCCCATAGTTTCCAAGGCTGATAATTGCATTGCCAATATCACCAGCGTACCGATATAGACGGTATGATTGGAGATGGTTTTCTGCCTCGGCCCGATGCTGGTTCCTAGCGCCTAATACTATAGCCAGGTTGGCAGAGACTGATGCCTTAAGATTTATACTGCCTTCACCAACTGCGTGCCTCTCAGCATTCTTAAAACAATGGTAGGCCAGCTCCCAGTTGCCGTTTTTGATTGCTGCCAGGCCACGGCTGCCGTTAAGGTTGCAGATTTCAGGCGACGATAGTTTATCGCCGTATAGTTCAATAAATTTTCTCAGCAATTCCTCGGCCTCGCCTGCCCGGCCGCACTGAATCAAGCTGTTGCCCAGAAGGCTACTAAGGGCATCAACGTCCCTTACATCAGTTTGTTTGCCGGCCAGCTCCAGCCCGGCCTGGGCATGTTCCATAACAGCCTTCCAGTCGCCGGCCAGGTGGGCCAGGGTCGCCCGGAACTGACGGGCCAAAAGCTGGAGTTTGCTATAACCGCGGCCGGCCGCCTCGGCCTCGATCTCGGCAATTTTTTCCTCGGCGCCATGGCGTCCCCGGGCCATGCCCTCGGCCAGCCACTGGAAAAGTCCGGCTTCCAAACGGATGGCCTGATCCCCGGCCCAGGCATCGGCCGCCAGCCTGGCCATCTGGCCAGCCCTGTCCAGCTGGCCGGCCCCGATGGAGAGTACCATGCCGGCCCGGACCAGCCGCCAATCAGGCTTCAGGCTGCCGCCGTATACGGCTAGAATTTCCAATCCCTGTCTGAACCGGCCCAAAGCCCGGCAGGCCTCGGCAGTTCCGGTCAGCACTTCGGCCAGACCGCCGGCATCCAGCCTCCCCGATTCGGCCAGCAATCTTCCGTAAAACATGGCCGACTCGAAGTCGCCTGAGCTTCGGGCTTTCCTAAAAAGATTTACGCCTAGTTCCAGCCAAGCTTCCCAATTCCCTGCCTTGGCCAACGCCTTAAGCGCCGGAGTGACGGGGTAGAGCTTGCCGTCGCTAGCCGCTTCATCTTCCGCTAGGCCGCACTCCTCTGCCGAGCATTTATCGAGCACGAAGCCCCGACCCGCCTGGCCAATGAAACGATATTCTCCCTGCCCCAGCCTCAGCCACTCGCCCAGTTTGTTGAAATCGCTTTCATTTTCCCTGTCACAAGACGTATAACCTGCCAATGCGGCCTGCTTCAGCGCTTGTTTCAGTCGGCCATCGAGCCTCTGCCATCGCTCCTCCCAGCAGGCAGCCAGGGATTGGGAGGCATCCAGCCCCAGTATGTCCTGCCAGTCCATCTCCCAACGGTGCTTTTCCCAATGGATCAATCCTTGGGAGACAATGTCGGCCAGCAGGGCCCGGGCCGCGGCCACATGCCCCCCGACCTGGCCCTCCAGCCAGCCGGCCAATGCCTCCAGGTCCGAAGCGGAAGCGCCGCGAAACATTCCATGCAGAATCCTCAGATAGCCGCCCCTGTCCAGGTCGGATAGTTCGATTGACGACAGATCAGATCCGGCAGCGGTGGAGGAGACGATTATCGAGCGGCCCTGGCAGATGCTATCGGGCAAAAAAGAGCCGTTTACTCCGGCGTCATGCAAAAGCCAGCATTCCGCTGGAGCTTCCGGAGGCCGCCTGTTTTCCGGGGATGCCATACAGACCTCATGGCCCTCCAGCTGCATGAGCCGTTTCAGTTCGTCCAAAAACCTGCTCGCTCCCGCGCCCGGCCTGGCTTTGATGTGTATATTTTTAGAGCCGCTGCGGACCGCCTTTAAAACCCGGCGCAGCTCGGATGCCCTACCGGCCAAGGACATCTCGACCGCAAAGCCCGGTTCCCGGTAAAGCCCGGCCTCGGCCATGGCCCAGATCAGTTGGCCGCCGTCTTCCAGCCTATCGAACCGGCGGCATCTGAGCATGCCCCTGACGACTTCGGCCGCCGGGGCCGGCAGGACGGCAGGCATCCTGCCCAGCCAGGCCTCCGAGGGATCCAGCTTCTCGGCCGGTGCCGGCAGTCCGCCTCCGGCCGCCTCCCACAAAACCAGCCCCAAGCTGTAGATATCTCCGGCCGGGGATGATATACCTTGGTCCAGCATCTCCGGCGGAGCATAGGCCGGGGTTCCGGAAAAAATCCGGCCGCCGCTGACCAAAACTTTGCCGGAAAGACCCAGATCTATAAGTTTTAATCCGTCCCCGCTCCGCCCGATATTTTCCGGCTTGATGTCGCCGTGTACCAGCCCCCGGGAATGCAGGTGCATCAACACCGAGGCCAGCTGCGACCACAGGGAAAACCAGGTTTCCTCATCCTGGATGCGGCAAAACGCCCCGGCGGTCTCAAGCAGCTCCATTGACAGCAGGCCGTGGTCCCGGGTCAGATGAAGATCGTAGGCCCGCACCAAACCGGGGTGGCTCAGGCGGTGGAGGCGCCTAAATTCACGGCAAAGATCTTCCGCTTGCATCGCCGTGACGACCTTGAGGGCCACCTGATTGTCGGTGACCAGGTCCAGCGCCCGGTAGACAATGGAGGTCGCCCCCCGCCCCAGCTCCCCCAGCAGTTGATATCGCCAGTGGGTCGGCGTCACCGGTTGATTGTTTTGAAGTTCAGGCTTCATTGATCAGCCCCAAGAAAGTTTATGTTAATACAAAGCCGCCATGATGTCAACAAAAATGTGCCGCAGTAGCTGAAAAAAGAGCGGGCCGGCTTTTTCAGCCGGCCCGCTCTTTTCATGGTTCCTATGGTTTTTTATCCCCTATTATCTCCATCCTTCCCCGGTTGTCCTCCTGGTCGGTTATCCTCCGCCTGGGGTGGGGGTCGGTGGAGCGGCGCATGGGATGCTGCACCTTGAGCTCGCGCTTGAACCTCTCCTCGAAGATGATGTACAGGGTGGGCACGAAAACCAGGGTCAGGATGGTAGACACCAGCAGTCCGGAGATAACAGCGATGGCCAGCGGCGAGTAGGTCTCCGAGCTTTCGCCCAGCCCCAAAGCCATGGGCAGCATGCCCACCATGGTGGTCAGCGACGTCATCAAGATGGGCCGCAACCTCACCCGGCCGGCTTCGGCCACCGCCAGGTACAGCTCCATTCCCCGGCGTCGGAGCACGTTGGCATAGTCCACCAGCAGGATGGCGTTGGAGACCACGATGCCCACCAGCATGATCACCCCGATGAAGGCGATGACCGAAAAGTTGACCCCGGTGAGGAAGAGACCCCAGATGACTCCCACCAGGCCCAGCGGCACCGAGAACATGATGACGAACGGGTCCAGCAGCGATTCGAACTGGGAGGCCAGCACCATGTAGACCAGGAGAATAGCCAGCAGAGTGGCGTAGAAAAGGCTCTTGAAGCTCTCGGCCATCTCCCTGGCCGAGCCGCTTACCTCGACGGTGAAGCCCTCGGGGATGCGCATGCCCCTTATCCTTGCCTCCAGCTCGGCGTTGACCGACCCGATGGCCCGGCCGCTGACCCCGCAGGAGACGGTGACGATGCGCTGGCGGTTCTTGCGCTGGATGTCCACCGGCCCGGTGGCCTTCTCCAGCCGGGCCACGTTTGACAGGGCCACCGGCTGTCCCAGGGGCGACATCACCGAGAACCGGGAAAGGTCTTCGAAACTGAGGCGGTCGCGTTCCCGGAGCTTGACCACCACGTCGTACTCCTTTCCGAACTTGGGGTCGCGGAAACGGGTGGCGGCCGTCCCCTTGAAGGCCGTCTCCACTGCCCCGGCTATCTGGTAAACCGACAGCCCCATGGCCCCGGCCTTTTCCCGATCGATCACCACCCGCAGCTCGCGCAGGCCCTCCTTGCGGCTGATGGTCACGTCCTTGGTGCCCTTGACCCCCTCCATCATGGCTTTGACCTCCTCGGCCAGGCGCTTGGATGTCTCCAGGTCATGCCCCTGGATGTCGACCGCCACCCCCCCGGTGGAGCCGAAGGTCAGCATCATGGCCAGCAGCCCGCCGGTCTGATAGACCACCTTGGCGTCGGGGATCCTCTCGATCTTGGGCCGCAGGGCCTCGACGATCTGGTCGACGCTGCGGCGGCGCTCGGAGCGCGGGAGCAGCCGGACGCCGATCTCTCCGTAGTTGGCCCCGGTGTTGCCCATGGCCTTGCGCATACCCTCGCCCTCGCCGTAGACCGTGTAGACGTTGACCGCCTCCGGCACCCCGGCCTTGACCATCTCCTCGATTTGGCGCACCGCCCTTCCGGTGTGCTCGAAGGGCGTGCCCACCGGCATGGTCAGCTGGACCTCGAAGTAGCCCTCGTCGCTCTGGGGGATGAACTCGGTGTCCACCAGCTTCAGCGGCCAGAGCAGGGCCAGGGTGGCCAGGACCATGGCCCCGGTGGCCAACACCACCTGGCGCTTTCTCTTGAGCGCCTTGGTGATGACGCCGCTGTAGAGCCCGTCGAGTTGGTCGATGATGTCCCCTATCCGGGCCAGCAGCCGGCGGTGCCAGGTTCGGCACTCCTGCCGGCGGCATTCGACCTTAAGGAAGCGGCTGGTCAGCAGGGGCAGCAGCATCATGGAGACGAAATACGAGCCGATGAGGGCAAAGGAAACGGTATAGGCCATGGGTCGGAACAGCACCCCGGCGATGCCGCTGACATAGGCCACCGGCAGGAAGACCACGATGGTGGTAATGGTGGCCGCCAGCACCGCCATGGAAACCTGGTTGGAGCCCTCTAGCGAGGCTCGGACCGGGTCCTGCCCCTGCTCCCGGTGTCGGTAGATGTTCTCCAGCACCACGATGGAGTCGTCCACCAGCCTCCCTATGCCCAGGGCCAGCCCCCCCAGGGTGATGATGTTCAGGGTCATGCTCTTAAAGTACATCATGATGAAGGTGGCCACCACCGAGAAGGGTATGGCAATGGAGATGATCAAGGTGCTGGACAGGTTGCGCAGAAAGAGGAGGATGATGATCAGGGCCAGCAGGGCGCCGAAGACCGCCTCGAACTGCAGGGTCCTTATGGAGCGGCGGATGAATTCCGCCGAGTCGAAGCCCATGGAAAACTTTATGTCAGACGGCAGGTCGCGCGAGATCTCATCCAGTTTCCTTCGGATCCTGTCGGAGACCTCGACCGTGTTCGATCCCGACTGCTTTTGCAGCACCATCACCGTGGAGCGCTGGCCGTTGAGCCGGGTTTCGCTCTCGAACTCGGAAAAGGCGTCGGCCACCTCGGCTATGTCCGAGAGCCTGATGGGGACCCCGCCCTTGTTGCCCACCACTGTGGCGCCTACCTCGGCCAACGTCTTGTACTCGCCCGGGATGCGTATCAGGTAGTCGACGCTGCCCACCTTGAGATGTCCGCCGGGCAGGTTGAGATTGGAGGCCGCCAGGGCCATGCGCACCTGGTCCAGGGAGATGCCCACCGCCTCCATCCGGCTGCGGTCCACCCTAGCCTGGATCTCCCGCTCCTGTCCGCCCTCCACCGCCACCGCCGCCACCCCCGGGATCCGGGCCAGCCGGTCCTTGATGTTGTCTTCGGCGTACTGCCTGAGCTCGGGCAGGCTGCGGGGACTGGAGATGCCCACCACCATGATGGGCATCAGGGCCGGGTCGAACTTGACGATGACCGGGTTCTGGACGCCGCTGGGCAGGTGGTCCTTCACCAGGTCCAGCTTCTCCCGGACGTCGATGGCCGCGGCGTCGACGTCGGTGCCCCAGTCCAACTCCACCATCACCAGGGAGGCGCCCTCCTTGGACACCGAATGCACGTTCTTGACGTTGCGCACCATGCTGACCACCGACTCGAAGGGCTTGGTCACCATGGACTCCACCTCGGACGGGCCCACCCCGGGATAGTCGGTCATGATGGCCACGATGGGATAGGTCATGTCCGGGAACAGGTCGATGTTGAGGTTCAGCAGGGAGACCACTCCGATGACGGTCACCCCGATAAAGATCATCAGGACGGTGGTGGGACGCCTGATGCCGAATTCCGAGAGTATCATCTCACCTTACCCCCACTCTCTCCACCATGGAGCTGTCGCTGACGCTGTGCTGCCCGGCCACGATCAGGCTGTCGCCGGCCGATACCCCGCTGGCCAGCACCGTCCGGTCCCCCAAGTCCAAGGCCGACTCCACTCTGCGCGACCAGGCTCGTCCCCCGCCGACCACGAAGACCTTCCGGCCGTCGTCCCGCTCCAGTATGGCCGAGGAGGGGACGATTATGGCCTGGGGATGCCTTTTCACCTTGATCTCGGCCCGCCCGTACATCCCCGGCCTCAGCTTGAGGCCGGCGTTGGACAGGGCGATCTCGGCCCTGACGGTGCGCGACAGGTAATCCACCGTGGGCGAGACCCGCTTGACGCTGCCTGAGAACGACTGGTCCGGCCAGGCGTCGATGGTGACGGTGGCCGAGGCTCCCGGTCTGACCTTGGATATGTCCGACTCGGGCACCGAGGCTTCGAGTTTTACCCGGCGGTAGTCAGCCAGCTGAAAGAGCGGCATTCCGGGCGACACATGGGTCCCGGTGTCGTAGTAGCGCTTGGTCAGCCACCCTGATATCGGCGCCTCCACCACCGCCTCCTGGAACTCGACGCCCACCTCGTCCCGGTCGATTGTCACCACAGTGCTCTTCTTGTCCACCCAGGCGCCTTCCTGGTAGAGATAGGAGATGATCTTCCCCGGCACCTTGGCCGGCACGTCAATCTGGTTCTCTGCCGCCACCGTGCCGGTGAGGCTGATGGTCTGGTCGAAGTCTTCGGCCTTGACCACCATTATCTCCACCGGGACCAAGTTCCTGACCTCTGCCTTGGCCCCCCGCTTGGAGATGGTCCGCCATGCCTGGTACGTCGCCAGGGCGGCGACGGCCGCGGCGATTATGATCGTTATCTTCTTGATCTTGCTCATGTCCTTTTCACCCTCTATTCTTTTCGTTTCCCTTTCGTACTCCGAGCCCGCTCCGAGCTTCTGATCATTCCAGCGACCGGCCCGATGCCCTCTCCAGCTGGGCCAGGCTCACCAGGTAGTCGTGCACCGCCTGGATGCGGTTGGTCTTGGCCTGGGTCAGTGCCAGCTGGGCGTCCAGCACGTCCAGATTGGTGGCCTGGCCGGTTTCATATCTGGCCTGGGCCATCTTCAGCGCTTCGGCCGCCTGCTCCACCGCCTTCTCCTGGGAGGCAATGGCCCGCTCCCCGGCCCTGACCGACAGAATGCCGGCGGTCACCTCCAGCCTGATATAGTCCTCCACCTGCTCCCGGGCCAGTAGCACCCGTCGGGCGTTGCTTTTAGCCTCCTTGATGCGGCCCAGGCTTGAGCCGCCGTCGAACAGGGTCCAGCTGGCGGCCACCCCCAAGTCCCAGTTCTTCTGCCACTGGTCGCCGGAAAACCCCTGGCCCTTGCTGTAACTGTAGTCGGCCATCAGCACCAGGCTGGGCTGGAGACCGGAATAGGAGACCAGGGCCGCCCGATCTGCGATTTTTTTGGCGATCTCCATCTGGGCCAGCTCCGGCCTGGACTTGAGGGCTTCCTGTATTAAAGCCGCGCTGTCCAGGGCCACTGCGCGAAAAACTAAGCTGTCGGCCGGAGTTACCGGTTCGTCCAGGTTGCGGTCCAAAACCAGGTTCAATTGATAGCGGGCCAGCTCGGCCGCGTTCTGCATCCTGATGATCTGTGGCTGGAGATTCGACTGCTGGACTTCGGCCCGCAGCAGGTCCAGCCTGGAGACCAGTCCCTTGCGGTACATGGCCTGCACCCGCTCCACATGGCGGCCTATATTCTCTCCGGCCTCGGTGATCACGGCCAGGGCGTGCCGGGCCAGCATCAGCCCGTAGTAGGCTCTTTTAACCGAGAGAACGATCCCGGCCCGGGTGGTGTCCAACTCTTGCCGGGCCGATTTTAGGCCCAAACGCGAGATCTGATATCCCTGCCACACCCTGCCCCCGGTGTAGATCGGCCACTGGGCCGACAGTTTCCCGGCATAGGTGTTGCCGATTTTATCGGTGGCGATGTCGAACCCGGCCATGGGCACCACGTCCCCGGTCGGCACGTAGCTGGAGCCGGAAAGCACCGGCAGGTAATAGGTCTCTCCGGCCCTCATGTCGATGAGGCTGTTGAGGCGCATGGCCGTGCCCGAGGCCGTCACCTGGGGCACCAGGGCGCCGCGGGCAACCGCCGACTGGCCTTCGGCCGCCCTCACCGCCAGCTCGGCCGAACGCAGGCCCGGGTTCTGCCTAAGGGCCAGGTCTATGGCCTGCTGCAGGCTGAGTTCGTCCGCCATCACATTTGCGGCTGCGGCCGCCAGGGCCGTGGCCAGAATGAATGCCAGGTTTTTGCGGGCCATCTGTCACTTCTCCGAGCTGATTGTTCTCATGTCATTTGACGGCCGATCTCCCCATCCCCCCCAGGATCATCCCGGTGAGGAACGAGACCTCTTCAGGGCTGTCGATCGGCCGGCGCCGCTGGAAGCTGTATAGGGCCGATCCGTGGACCAGGTTGAAAACGGCCACCGCCGCCCTGACCGGGTCCAGCTTACGAAAGCCCGCCGTCCTGATGCCCTCCCTTACCAGCGAGGCCATCATATCGCTCAGGCGCTGGAAGGCGGGCTGCAGTCGGTCCTCGGCCTGGATGCCGCATTGGTACCCCGGCATGCCCGGCCTTTCCTGGGTTAGGAGCCGCATCAGGTCCACGTTCTCCTGGAACAGGTGGAGCATGGTCCGTACTATGTCCTCGATCCTTTCGGGCACCGGTTTTCTCTCCTCCAGGACCCGTCTCAGCTCCTCCTCGAAACGGGCGATCTCGTCCGCCAGCATGGACTGGAAGAGGTCCTCCTTGCTCTTGAAGTAGCAGTAGAGGGTGCCCTTGGCGAACTCGGCCTTGTCAGCAATCTCGTCCAAGGTAGCCGCGTGCAGCCCCTTGGCGGCGAACACCTGCCGGGCCGCCTTCAGGATCGCCTGCCGCTTGGCCAGCTTCTCCCGCTCCTTGCGCGTCGTCTTGGTCATAGCTGTGCTTTTCCTGGGTTCATGGCTTCCTAAGAGTGGATCCGGGCTAGAAAACGCTGATGCTCAAATACTTTTTGGGATCCTTCTTGACGTCCTCGATCAGCTTCTTCAGCTCTTGCGATGACTCCTTCAGATTCTTGTATAGCTCCTCGTCCTGGGAAAGCTTTCCCAGGGTCCCCTGGCCCCTCTCCATCCGCCCCAGCAGGGCGTCCAGCCTCCGGGAGGTGTTGTCCAGGTTGCGGTAGAGCTCGGGCTCGCGCATCATCCGCCCCAGGCTGCCCTGGCCCCTTCTCAGGCTGTCGGTCACCTCATTGATGTTGGCCATGGTGCGGTTGGCGTTGTGGTAGAGCGAGGGATCGGAAAGCAGCAGCCCCACCGTCCCCTTGTTGGAGTTGAGCTTCTTGACCAGCTGGTTGGTCAGCATTAGCAAAGAGTCCAGGTTCATGTAGAGCCTGGGATCGTCGATGATCTTGCCCAGGCTGCCGGTGCCCTTCTCCACCTTTTTCATGATGACGTTCAGGGATCTGGCGGTGGAGTTCAGGGTGTCGGCGATCTCCGAGGCCCGGGTCAGGATCTCCTCGGGCGACATGACGGTGATGGTGGCCAGCTGCTGGCCGTCGCCCAGCACGGCGCTGTCCTTGGACGAGGGCGCGATCTCCACCAGCTTGTCGCCCAGAAGCCCCAGGCTGCTGATGCGGGCCACCGAGCCCCGCCGGATCCAGGTCTGGGCGCTCCGTTCCACCTTGAGCAGCACCTCGATCCGGGTGCTGTCGCCGACGGCCGCCAATCGGATGTCGTCGACGATGCCCACCTGATAGCCGGACACCCGCACCTGGGCCCCGGTCTGGAGGCCGCCGACGTCGGAGAACTGGGCCTTGAGGCGGTAGCGCTGTTTGAGCAGTCCCTGGCGCTCGCCCACCGAGAGGACGGTCACCAGGGCGATGGCCAGTCCGACCGTGATCAGCGCCCCGACCTTGAGCTCGTGGGACAGGTTAATTCTTGCCATCGGCGATGGTCCCTCCCTTTATGAAATCCTGGACGAATTTTATCTCCGATTTTCTGATCTCGTCGGCCGTGCCCGAAGCCAGTATCTGGCCGTCTTTCATGACCACGAAGCGGTCGGCCACCTGGAAGGCGTTGGCGATCTCGTGGGTGACCACGATCGAGGACACCCTGCGCTCTTCCTGGAGCCGGCGGATGAGCTGGTTGATCTTTTTGGAGGTCAGCGGGTCCAGCCCGGTGGTGGGCTCGTCGTAGAACATGTAGGCCGGCCCCAGGGCGATGGCCCGGGCCAGGGCCACCCGCTTTTTCATGCCGCCCGAAAGCTCGGCCGGCATCAGGTCCTGGGTGCCGTTCATCTCCACAAAATCCAGGCACTCGGCCACCTTGGACTCGATCTCGGACTCGGACATGGCGGTGTGCTCCCGCAGGGAGTAGGCCACGTTCTCCCGCACCGTCAGGGAGTCGAACAGGGCCGAGCCCTGAAACAGCATCCCCATCCGCTTACGGACCGGCATCATTCTTTCTTCGGAGTAGCGGGTGGTGTCGTCGCCGTCGATGATGACCCGGCCGCTGTCAGGCCGCATCAGGCGCAGGATGATCTTGAGGGTGACGCTTTTGCCGCAGCCCGACCGCCCCAACACCACCAGGGTTTCGCCGTCGCGCAACTGTAGGCTCACCCCCCGGAGCACCGGCTTGTCCTCGAAAGTTTTATGGATGTCTTTCAGCTCGATCATCTGCTTGTAACTTATATTCCGTCCCTAGTCCCTTGACCCTGGACCCTTATCCCTTTCGGGTTTCACATCCCCGCCAAATAGAGCACCTTGGTGATGACCGCGTCCAGCAGGAAGATGAGCACCGAGGAGACCACCACCGTCCGGGTGACCGCCTCGCCCACCCCCTTGGTGCCCCCCTGGGTGTTCAGCCCGAAGTAGCAGGCCACTCCGGAGATCATGGCCCCAAAGACCACCGGCTTGACTATGCCGGAGAACAGGTCGTTGAAGACCAGGGAGTTGATGACCGAGCTCTTGTAGAAGGCGGCCGTCAGGCCCAGGTTCATTACCCCCACCAGCATCCCCCCCAGAATACCGATAAGGTCGCCGACGATCACCAGCACCGGCAGCATCATGGTGGCCGCCGCCACCCGGGTCAGCACCAGCTTGCGCATGGGGTCGGTGGCCAGGGCTCGCATGGCGTCTATCTGTTCCGAGACCTGCATCGAGCCCAGTTCGGCGGTGATCCCGGCGCCAACCCGCCCGGCGAAGACCATGGCGATGAGCACCGGGCCCAGCTCGCGCACCAGGGAGACGGCCACGATGCCGCCCACGTAGAGCTTGGCCCCGAAGCGCATCAGGGCGTAGCCGATCTGGAAGGCCAGCACGAAGCCGGTGAAGAAGGCCACCAGGATGACGATGGACAGCGATTCCACCCCGATGCGGTCCATCTGCTCCCAGATGGTCTTGGGGTAATAGGGCGGCTTGAAGAGGCGCCTGGCGATCTCCCAATGGAAGGCGGAGAAGCTGTAGACCTCGGCGCAGACCGACTTGGCGATCTTTGTGAAGGGTTGGTGCATGTTCTAATTTGGTACTAACCGCGGATTTTCGCGGATAAAACGGATTTTTATTCGGAATGTCCGGTTTTTAAGTGTGTCACTCTAAGCGGTGTTTTCGAACGTATGCGAGACAGCCGAGGGATGTCGCCCTGAGCCGCCGGGCATTCATATCGGCGACAGTTTAAGAATGACTGACTGGTCGGTCAATTATAATACTTATTGGTCATTTTGTCAATACCCTAGAAATAAACCGCCCCATGGGGCGGTTTATTTCCACATCAGCTCAATCCGCGAATAAGCTTTATTGCCTTTTCCCCTCTATCAGGTACCTCAGCCAGGCCATCCTCAGATTGATTTCGTTTCCGTCCAACTGAACGGTATATCCCCGTCTTCATAGACGACGAAATTATCGAACGATTCCCTGATCTTATCAGGATCGCCGGTCTTTAAGAGTTTGCCGGCCACTACCTCCCATTGCCAACAGAGTCTCTCGGCATTGAATTGCACCGGCAGCCAGATGGTGGTCTCATCTTTATTTCTATTTAGAATAAACCATTCCTTGTCAACCATGGACAGGGCCTTCTTCTCGTTGTCCCAGTATATGTCCCCATAATCAGGCTCCCACATATCCTGAATGATCGGGTGATGGGCATCCGCGATGATAGTTTCAAGATCATCCTGCTTCATATCCATTTCTCCTTTTGTTTTACATTATCTCAGGTTAATGCTGTAAAGCCGGACTGTTTTTTCTTCATAGTAGGCCAATAAGAACCAAACCCGGTTACATGAATTACTTTCAGATTACCCCACCGAGATGGCTAAATTTCAATCCTCTATTTATCAGTAAACGGGTTCAGACCTCTTCACCGTCACCCCGAGTCCCGCTTTCATGGGATAAACTCCGTCGGGGGCAATCCC
>CAZPNX010000036.1:0-19714 GCA_964588285.1 uncultured bacterium | reverse complement strand
CTTCGACTGGAAGATCTCGGAGCAGGAGCTGGAGTTCGGCAAAAACGGGCATTACAACATCGGCTGGTACTGCAGCGACCGCATCTGTGAAAAAGGACTGGGGAAGAAGCTGGCCCTGATCTGGGAGGGCTTCACCGGGGAGGTCAAGCGCTACACCTACGAGGACATTAGGGCCTACAGCAACACCACCGCCAAGTTCCTCCAGGACCAGGGGCTGAAGCCGGGCGACCGGGTGTGCCTGTTCATGGACAAGATCCCCGAGCTCTACATCTGCTTTCTGGGCATCCTCAAGATGGGCGGCATCGCCCAGCCGCTGTTCTCGGCCTTCGGCGAGGAGGCCCTGTTCACCCGGCTGGACGACGCCAAAACAGCGGCGGTGTTGACCACCAAGAAGCACGCCGGCAAGGTCAGACGCATCCGCAAGGACCTGCCGTCGCTGCAAAAGATAATCGTGGTGGACGCCGGCGACAAGGCCCTGGGCGAGGGCGAGGTATCCTTCGAGATGGAGAAGCTGCCCCGGGTGGAGAAGTTCGAGGTCCACAAGGTGGATCGGGAGACGTCCTCGGTGCTGCACTACACCTCGGGCACCACCGGCAAGCCCAAGGGCGCCCAGCATGTCCACAATTCGCTCATCGGCCAGTATCTGACCACCAAATGGGTGCTGGATCTGCAGCCCGACGACATCTACTGGTGCACCGCCGACCCGGGCTGGGTGACCGGCACCTCCTACGGCATCATCGGGCCCTGGGCCAACGGCGCCACCCAGGCGGTGCTGGACTCCGGCTTCTCGGCCAGCAACTGGTACGCCTTCATCGAGAAGATGAAGGTGACGGTGTGGTACTCGGCCCCCACCGCCATCCGGATGCTGATGAAGGAGGGCCTGGACCCGGTCAAGAAGCACGACCTTTCCAGCCTGCGCCACCTGTGCAGCGTGGGAGAGCCCCTGAACGCCGAGGCCGTCATCTGGTCGGAAAGGGCCTTCGGCAAGCCGTTTTACGACACCTTCTGGCAGACCGAGACCGGGGCCATCATGATCGCCAACTATCCGGGCATGAAGGTCAAACCCGGCTCAATGGGCAAGCCCTTCCCCGGCATCACCGCCTCGGTGGTCAGCCCCAAGACCTTCGAGCCCATCGACAAGCCGGGCACGGTGGGCCTGATCGCCTTCCGGCCGGGCTGGCCCTCGATGATGCGGTCCTACTGGAACAACAAGGAGACCTACGACGCCAAGTTCAAGAACGGCTGGTATCTTTCCGGAGACCGCTCCTCGATAGACGCCGAGGGTTACTATTGGTTCGTGGGCCGTGACGACGACGTTATCAACACCGCCGGCCACCTGGTGGGCCCGTTCGAGATCGAGTCGGCATTATTGGAACACCCGGCGGTGGCCGAGTCGGCGGCGGTGGGCAAGCCCGATCCCCTGAACATGGAGGTGGTCAAGGCCTTCATCACCCTCAAGCCGGGATTTTCGCCCAGCGACGACCTGACCATGGACATCATGAACTTCATCCGCAAGAAGCTTTCGCCCCTGGCCATGCCCCAGGACATCGAGTTCACCGCCTCGCTGCCCAAGACCCGCAGCGGGAAGATCATGCGGCGGCTGTTGCGGGCCAAGGAATGGGGCGAGGAGATCGGAGACGTCTCTTCCCTGGAGAACGACTGAACCGGATAAATCTCAAATATAAAATTCTAAATTCAAAATGATTTTAGAATTTTGAGTTTTGAATTTCTAAATTAGGAGATAGAAATGGCCGAGGACCTGAAGAAACTGATTGCCGACTACGTCAAGAAGGAGTACCTGGACGAGGACTCCGACATGGAAGTCACGCCCGAAACAAAGCTCATCTCCAGCGGAATCGTGGACTCGTTCTCCATGGTCTCGCTGAAGGTTTTCCTGGAGAAGAAGTTCAACATCAAGCTGCCGGACGAGAAGGCCACCCCCGAGGCCTTCGACTCGGTGAACAACATCATCGCCCTGCTGGGCGAGTTCGGGGTCAAAGAATAAATTCAAAGCACAAAATCCTAAATTCCATAGACGTTAGAATTTAGGATTTTGAATTTTGTGATTAGGAGACAGCATGGCATACAGTTCCAAAGCCCGCGACTTCTATGCCTCCGAGCTTCAGGGGATGCGCGATAAGGGCATCTTCAAGGAGGAGCGGTTTATCGAGTCGCCCCAGGCGGCCAGCATCAAGGTGGAGTTCCCCGAGGGGGCCCCGCCCAAGCAGGTGCTGAACTTTTGCGCCAACAATTACCTGGGATTGTCAAGCCATCCGGAGGTGGTCAAGGCGGCTCACCAGGCTCTGGACGAGCGGGGCTACGGGCTGTCCTCGGTACGTTTCATCTGCGGCACCCAGGACATCCACCACCAGCTGGAGCTCAGGATGTCGGAGTTTCTGGGCATGGAGGCCACCTGCCTGTTTCCCTCGTGCATGGAGGCCAACGCCGGCCTGTTCGAGGTGGTGCTGGACAAGGAGGACGCCATGATCTCGGACCGGCTGGTGCACGCCTCCATCGTCGACGGCATGCGGTTGTGCAAGGCCCAGATGTTCAACTACAAACACAACAACATGGCCCATCTGGAGGAGAAGCTCCAGGAGGCCCAGTCCTGCCGGCTGCGGATGATCATCACCGACGGGGTCTTCTCCATGGACGGGGACATCGCTCCCTTGGACAAGATCTGCGACCTGGCCGACAAGTACGACGCCATGGTGATGGTGGATGACTCCCATGCCACCGGTTTCATCGGCAAGACCGGCCGGGGCACCCACGAGTATCACAACGTCATGGGCCGGGTGGACATCATCACCACCACCTTCGGCAAGGGCCTGGGCGGGGCGGCCGGCGGCTCGGTCTCCGGCCCCAAGGAGATCGCCGAGATGTGCCGGCAGCGGGCCAGGCCCTATCTTTTCTCCAACACCATGCCTCCCTCGGTGGTGGCCGGCTCGCTCAAGGTGCTGGAGCTGCTCTCCAAATCCACCGACCGCCGGGATAAATTGGAGCGCAACACCAAGTACTGGCGGGAGGGCCTGACCAAGGCCGGTTTCGACCTCAAGGCCGGCGACACCCCCATCGTCCCGGTGATGCTCTACAACGCCAAGCTGGCCCAGGACGTGGCCCGAGACCTCTACGCCGAGGGCATCTACGTCATCGGGTTCTTCTTCCCGGTGGTGGCCCAGGGCCAGGCCCGCATCCGCACCCAGATCTCGGCCGACCACGAGATAGAGCATTTGGACAAGGCGCTGGCGGCCTTCACCAAGGTGGGGGGGAAGTACGGGATATTGGGGCTGAAGAAGGACCAGATCATAGCCAAATACGGAATGTAAGGACCAAACCACCCTTCGATATACTCAGGGTAAACTACGGCACGGAGACACGGAGGGTTTCTTTTCTCTGGGGTCATTCTCGCGAAAGCGGGAATCTAGGTATCATCGATAGACGGCGGGAAGGGATTCGACTCCCGTCCTGCCGCTAGTGTTGGAAGATAAAGATGGCCCTACACAAAAAGGTAAAAGAATTCTACCAGAACGAGCTGGACTCCCTGCGCGAGGCCGACCTGTTCAAGGAGGAGCGTTTTTTGCGCTCGGCCCAGGCCGCCCGGATCGACGTCGAGTACCCGGAGAAGGCGCCGGCCAGGCAGGTCATCAACTTCTGCGCCAACAACTACCTGGGCCTGTCGGGCCACCCGGAGCTGGTGCGGGCCGCCCACCAGGGCCTGGACCAGTGGGGCTACGGCCTTTCCTCGGTCCGCTTCATCTGCGGCACCCAGGACATTCACAAGCAGCTGGAGCATGACGTCTCCCAATTCCTGGGCATGGAGGATGCCATCCTCTTCTCCTCCTGCTTCGATGCCAACCTGGGCGTGTTCGAGGCCCTGCTGGGCGAGGAGGACGCCCTGATCTCGGACGAGCTCAACCACGCCTCCATCATCGACGGCGTGCGCCTGTGCAAGGCCGAGCGGCGGCGCTACAAGCACCTGGACCTGCACGACCTGGAGCGGCACCTGAGGGAAACTATGGAGCGCCGCTTCCGGATGATAGTCACCGACGGCGTTTTCTCGATGGACGGCGACCTGGCGCCGCTGGAGGAGATCTGCAACCTGGCCGAGGACTACGAGGCCATGGTGCTGGTGGACGAGTCCCACGCCACCGGCTTTTTAGGCCCGACCGGCCGCGGCACCCACGAACACTTCGACGTCATGGGCCGGGTGGACATCATCACCACCACCTTCGGCAAGGCCCTGGGCGGGGCCTCGGGCGGGGCCATCGCCTCGGATAAAGTAGTTATTGACATCCTGCGCCAGCGGGCCCGGCCCTATCTCTTCTCCAACACCATGAGCCCGGCGGTGGTGGCGGCCACCATCAAGGCACTGGAGATCGTCAGATCCTCAACCGCCCTGCGCGACAAGCTGGAGGCCAACACCGAGTACTTCCGCTCCCAGATGCGGGCGGCCGGCTTCGACATCCGGGAGGGCATTCACCCCATCGTGCCCATCATCCTCCACGAGGCCGAGCTGGTGCAGGAAATGTCGCGGAGGCTTTACGACCAGGGCATCTACGTCATCGGCTTCTTCTACCCGGTGGTGCCACGGGGAAAGGCCCGGATTCGGGTGCAGATATCGGCCGCCCATGAACGGGAGCACCTGGACCTGGCGATCGCGGCCTTTACCAAGGTGGGGCGGGAGCTGGGAGTTTTAAAATAGCCACAGAGGCACTGAGACGCAGAGATTACACCATCGTTATGCTATGGAAGATAGCCTGGAACAACTGAATACGATAACAGAGAAGATCATCGGCTGCGCTATCGAGGTTCACAAGTCCATAGGACCCGGCCTTCTTGAATCTATCTACGAAAAAGCGCTCTGTTATGAACTGGGGCAGAAAGGCCTTCATTTCAAAACGCAGGTCACGATACCGATAATATATAAAGGCAGCAGTTTGGGCGAACACAGGGTGGATCTTATAGTCGAAGATTAGATTGTCGTGGAGCTTAAAGCCGTAGATCAAGTGATGCCAGTTTATGAGGCGCAGTTGCTATCGTATCTGCGTCTGACGAACATGAAACTTGGACTACTGATAAACTTTAACACGGAAGTATTGAAGAGGGGCATTAAAAGGATAATCCTCTGAGCCTCTGTGACTCTGTGGCAAAGGAGGTCCCATGATATTCAAGAAATCCTACTCCTTCATCATTCTGCCGCACCACGGCGACGGAGGGCGGTCGGCCTACCTCAGTTCGAAGGTGCTCAACGCCGGGCTGATCGTCCTGGCGGCCGCGGCCCTGGTCTCCGGCTTCCTAGTCGTCCGCCACTACCGCTATCACTTCCGGCTGGTGAACGACTATCAGCCGACCTTTGAGGAGAACCGGAAGCTGAACGTCGAACGGCAGAGCTACGGCCGGGTAGTGGATTCGCTCAAGACCGCCATCACCGGGCTGGAAAAGCAGATCAAGAATGAACGTCAGACCTACGTCTCCTCCATGGGCAGCATAGCCGGCCAGCTGGAGAACCTGAGGAACCAGCTGAATAAGGTGAAGATCCAGGCCGGCTTCAAGGGCACCAACATTGTCGACGAGACGGAGCCGGCCGGAGGACCGGGCGAGGAGGCCTTGGGACTGGGAAGGTTCGATCTGTCAAAGCCGGTGGAGCCGGGGCCGATCGAAGCCAGGCTGAGGCCGGAGATAAAGTCCCAGCTCGAAGTGATCGACAAGGTGGACAAGTTTCTGTCCACCAAGAAATCCCTGGTCTCGGACATGCCGGAGATGGCCCCGCTGTTCGGCAAGCTAACCTCGGGCTTTGGCCATCGGCGTTGGCGCCGCAGCGGCCATTCGGAGAACCACCAAGGGGTGGACATCGCCGTGCCCCGGGGGACGCCGGTATACGCCCCGGCCGAGGGCGTGGTCACCCACGCCGCCTGGAAGGGAGATTACGGCAACATGGTGGAGCTGGATCACGGCACCGGCTACACCACCCGCTTCGGGCACCTGTCGCAGATGGATGTGGAGGTGGGTGACCGGGTGATGAAGGGTCAGATCATAGGCGAAGTGGGTTCCACCGGGCGTTCCACCGGCCCGCACCTGCATTACGAAGTCAGATTTCAAGGAACCCCGGTTGACCCTATCGACTACTTAGACAAGCTGAGCCAGTAGGCTTTAGTTTGCTTTCTTGGCCGCGGTCGTATTTTTAGGCCGCGGCGTGTTCTATTCCGCTTGGCGGCAAGAAAAAACACGGACAGGTTCATTTTTTCCTTGACATTAAATCGATAAAGTAATATATTATATTAGAGAGAATCCTTGGAAGAAAACCAAGTGATTTTTGCCCGTTATGAATTTTCATTTTTTGTCTTATAACCCTTTGTAATAGTAAAAGTATTACGGGCGATTAGCTCAGCTGGTTAGAGCGTCTGCTTTACACGCAGAAGGCCGCGGGTTCGAGTCCCCCATCGCCCACCAAACTCATCTTTTAATCAACAATTCCTCTAAGCTTGCTTCGAGGTCACCTTTTTAGGGAAAGTATAAAAACCGTAGGTTTTCATACAATAAATCTACCTTAAAATATCTCGTAGCTTGCTACGAGGAAGTTCATTAAGTCGGTGATAAGAAATTTCAGACTCAAAATACCAAGATCCACTAATGGTCATTGGTTGTTTGTGTATGTATAGGTGATTGTTGATATAAACAGAGGAGGTATACAATATGTGGATACCGAAGATAGGCGAGAATGCCGGCAAGGTGTGGAAGGCCCTCAATGACAAGGGTCCTTTAAACCTGTCGGCGCTAAAGAAGGCCACCAAGCTGGATGACAGACAGCTCTATCTGGCCTTAGGCTGGCTGAGCCGGGAGGATAAAGTGGGCATTCAAAGGGTAAAAAATATAATTTCAGTAAGCCTTAAATAACTTTTCATCGGACCGATGTCTGGTTTTTATATCAGTCGCCTTTTAGGGTCTTTGGGGCTGTTTCTTTTTCTGGCCGCGGTTTCGGACGCCCAGCTGTCCAGGGGGGTGCTGGTCAATATCGACAGCTCGCCGGTGATGAGCTTGGAATTGGATAAAAACTCGCTGGATTTCAGTCTGCCGAAGCAATTCTCCAAACAACCTGTTGAGAAGACCAATGCGGTAACAGTCAGGATAAGGAGCAATGTAAATTGGGAACTGACAGTGGCGGCCAACGGCGATCTGACCAACACCGATAATATAACGGCCACCATTCCCTGTTCCCGACTGGAGTACCGGGCTCGCCCGTCTGTCTCCACCGTTTTAGTCGGGAATCAGATCTACCAGCCTTTTTCTGCCGGAAACCCAACTATCGTCGCCAGCGGAGGGGCCACGGCTGACGAGGGCATCTGTCTTTTCCTTGATTTCCGTTACCTGGCCTCGCTCAGTGATCCGGCTGGAACCTACACCCTGTCCCTGACCTACACCCTCAACCACGCGCAGTGAGGGCAAACCATGATTAAAAACATTTTCGCATTGGGGGCTTTATGTTTAGCGGCCACGGCTGCGGCAATAACCCTGGATCAAAACCCGGAATACGATTATGGCAAGGCTTCAGGAGGTCCTGACGCCTGGGGATATAGATATATTGACAGCGACGCCCCGGACACGGCCGGCTATTCCTGGCGGGACACCACCGAGGGCGTCTGGAATGCGGTCAACGGGCTGGGCGACGACAACTGCATAGGGCCTTTCCCCATAGGCTTCAGCTTTCCCTACTACTGGTACACCGTGGATCAATTCTGGATCCAATCGAACGGAGGCATATCCTTCTCAATACCCTCCCGGGCCTGGACCCCGCAGAATACCGGTGAAAGCGGGTTTCCCAACCTGGCCCTACCCCAGGATTTAATCGGGGCTTACGGCTTCGATCTGGACTTCACCACCGGAGGCCGTTGCCGCTATCGTTCCCGGAACACGCCTCCGGAATCATTGATCGTCTCCTGGCTCGGAGTGCGGCAGTGGAATTCCACCCGGACCTTCACCTTCCAGATCATTTTGGCCCGCGCCGACAGCTCCATCCGTTTCCAGTATCAAGCCTCCCCTGCCTGGCAGACCGGCGCCAGCATCGGCATAGAGAATATGACCGGAGGGGTGGGACTGGAATACTATGAAAACGGGACGCCGGCCGGGAACCTGCCCCATAATGGATTGGCGGTCAAGATATACCCGCCGGCTGCCAGCGCCTATACCTCGACCGATGCCGGGGTGGTGGCGGTGATGAATCCCTCCTCAGGAGCGGTGGTGGTGCACACCAATGATCAACTGCGGCCCCGGGCCACGCTTAAAAATTTCGGCACCACCCCCATAACCGTCACCCGGGCCGTCTGCCGCATCAGTAACAGCGCCGGGACCGTCGTCTATGCTGACACCATAAACAATTTATTACTCAACAAAGCCCAGCAGTTGGATACGTCCTTTGTCAGGGCCTTCAACCCGACCGCAGACGGCACCTACCGGATGGTGGTGCGCACCGAGGCCACCGAGAACCCGGCCAATTCCAGCAACGATTCCATGATAGTGGAGATCCCGGTGGTCACCTATCCCTCCTGGGTGGCCTATGACGATGGGGTCAGGGATCGCTGGATGGCCTGGTCCGGAACCAGCACCGCCGCTCCAACCGGATTGGGCAGCCGGTTCTCCATGACCCGGTATCCTTTTCTTCTGGACAGCATACTGGTGTTCGTCTCCCATCAGAACAATAATTACATCTGGGTAGAACTTTACGATACCACCGGGTTGGGCGGCGGTCCGGGAAATTTGATAGCCACGGATACAATCAGGCTGACACCGGCCTCACCTGGGGGGCGGTGGGTGGGGGTGGAATACATCGGCCGCAACATCACCATCTCCGACGGCCAGTTCTTGGTAGGGGTGAAGACTCCCAGCGCCAATGTTCGCTTCGGCATCGACCAGACGGCTCCCATCACCCGACGTTGTTGGGAATATACCAGCGGCTGGACGCCCTATAGAAACATGGAAACCCAGGACCTAATGCTCAGAGTCAAATGCCGTCCCAGGCCGCAGACCATGGCCTTCTATGTGGACTCCACAAGCGGCAGCGACGCCTATCCGGGAACCTTCGCCCAACCGTTCCGCACCATCACCCATGCCCTGAATGTTATCCAGGGAACGGATACCTGCTATGTCCGCAACGGCACCTATTACGGCCCGCTCAATCTTATACCCAGACATGGCGGCATCTCCTCCCGTTATACCGTGCTTCGGTCCCAGCCGGGGCATTCGCCCCGGGTGCTGGCCAGCGGCGCCTATGCCCTATCCGACAGCGCGGCCAGTTTTGTGGCCATCAAGGGATTCACCTTATATCCCGGCAATCAGCAGATGAATGTGGTATTGCAATCGGCCCGGGCCTGCAGCCTGAACAGCAACACCATCTATGTCCCCACCATGGGTCCGGGGGTGCTGGCCATGGAGATGCGCTCCTCAGCCATCAGGGCCAACCGGGTGTTGCCGGTGGGTGATAACCCCTATCCGGCCCAGGGCCTCTGGCTTTATTATTCCGACTCCATCAGGGTGGACAGCAACATCGTCAGCGGACTGGCCGATGTCGGCATCCTGTTGGAGGGCACCGACAGGTGCGCCGTCTATCATAATGTCGTCGATCATTGCCTGATGGGAATCGATGCCAGCTACTCGGGTAACGATTCCATCTACAACAACACCATAGATGCCAGTTTGGACATCGGCCTCCATATTCAAGGGCTCTGGGGGAATTTGGCGGTCTGCAACACCAACCTTACCAACGGCCGCTACGGCTTTGGCTGGGTGGATGGGACAGGCTCGGTATCATCGGATTACAATAACCTCTGGGGCAATACGGTCTCCAACTACTCCTATATCTCAGGCTACAGCGTAATCCAGGGAGGACACGATATTTCGGCCGATCCGCTATATGTCGCCGGCTACGTTCTTTCGCCCGGCAGCCCCTGCATAGACGCCGGGACGCCGGTCGGCCTGCCGGCCTCCGGTGCTCCGGATATCGGGGCCTACGAATTCGGGCTCAAGGATCCGACCGGGATATTCGGATTGCCGTCAGGCGGAGCGGATTTCGGACTGATGTCCGGACGGCCAAATCCATTCAGGGACCGTGTTTTAATCGAATACTGGTGTCCTGCGGCCGACGATGCCGGAGCCAGCCTGAGGATATACAACATCTCGGGACAACTGGTGAGAGTTCTAGTGGAAGACAACCAAGCACCGGGCCGGCATATGGCGCTTTGGGACGGCCGGGACGAGTTTGGGAGAAGGGCCGCGGCCGGTATCTACTACTGCCGGCTGGAGGTCGGCGGGCGCAGGGCGGTCAAGGCGCTGATGCTTCTACGTTGAGTTTCAAACAGATCAGAAGAAGAAACTGAGGGCTTTTTGATATCCAAATTAATAAACGAAAGGAGGTGAGATTTAATGAAAAAGGCATGGATCGTTCTGGCCGTGGCATTTCTGGCTGCGGGAATGTCCCTGTCTCAAGGCCGGGTGGTCGGACCCAGCCCGCAGACCCTCGATATCCAGGTGACGGTTACCATACCCACCCGGGTGGGCATTTATCTGGAGAGGGATGCCTCCATAGATGTGGGCGCGGCGCCAAACCTGGCTCATTATCCGCCGACCGCGTTTCCGGGCTATTATGTGGACAACACCAATTTCGGCGGAGCCAACGGCACCACCCAGATGGAGGTATTCTGCAATGCTTCCACCGGCTACGACCTGACCGTTCAGGCCGGGGCAGCCAACTTCTATGCCGGAGGACCGGCGGTCACTCAGCTCTATTTTGCTCCGGCCGGCACCGCCCAAACCGCGGACGGCGCCGCTGCTCCGGCAGCGCCCTGGACCGCGTTCAACAACGCGGCGGCGGTGAACGTGCTGGGAGCAGCGGCCCGCACCAACGGGTGGGAGGCCCATCATCAGGACTTCGAGCTGCAGCTTCTGGGCACCGAGGACGCCGGCACCGGCACCGTGGATATGACCTATACTATAACTGCCAGACCGTAAGCCAACTCGGTCAAAAGGGAAGGAGCGATGGGGAAAACCACATCAGTCTTGCTGGCTGTGATGCTGGCCGCCTGCCTGGCCCCGGAAAAGGGGAGGGCAACATCAAGATTCCTCGTCGCTCCTCCCTCGATCCGTCTGGAGAGCGTTCCAGCGAGCATCCAAACACAGACTCTGAGCGTCATCAATTTAGACAGCTTTCGCGTCCTGCATGTGCAGGCCTATGCCGCTGACTGGAGCCTTAATGAGAGAGGGGAAACAGTATTTCTTAAGGCCGGCAGCCTTCCTCAATCCTGCGCCGGATGGATGGAGATAAACCCAGTGGACATGCAGGTGCCGCCTCTGGCGGAGCAGAACGTTCGTTTAACCATAGCCATGCCTGACAGCGCCGCCGGCTCCCATTGGGCGGTGGTCTTCTTCGAATCGCTGCCCGAGAGCGTTCCGCTGAGGGGAAACGTAGGCATCAACCTAAAAGCCAGAGTGGGATCGTTGATCTTCGCCGACCCGGCGGGCACCCTATGGCGCCACGCCGAGATAGCGGGCATAGGCTACCGCCGGACCGGCTATAAAGGGCACGAGGCCAAAGTGCGCTTGAAAAACTTAGGCAATACCTGCCTCAGGCCCAAGGGCACCGTCTTTCTGCGGACCTTGGAGGATAAGACCGTGGCGCAGGCGGCATTACCCGAGGGAGCGCTGTTGCCGGGCAGCCAGCGCGACTATGCGGCGGAGATAAGGGCCGAGGTGCCGCCGGGTGAATACCGCTTGGAGGCCGAAGTGGATTGCGGGACTGCTGAGATCATGCAGGGCGAGATAAGGATCTCCATTAAGGAATGACCTTCACATCCCATAACAAAGGCCCGAATGGATCGGGCTTTGATTTTTCTTTTAAGGCGTGGGGGATCCCCGCCCTTTACGGCCCGGCTCTACTGGTGGCCGCCTTAGCCATTTTGGCCTACGGCGCATATGCCGGCAATTTTTTAAGCCTGGATTACCGCCGCACCGAGCAACAGCCTCTGGACAGAGGCGAATATTCGGCAATCTGGAGATATGGCAACAGCGAAAGTATCGGCCAGGCCAGCCTGCAAAGTTTTTGGGAGATGAACAGTTCCACCGGATACGGCGCCGCCCTGTCGCGTTTCGAGTTTAATCTAAGCGGGGCCAGAGGATTCGGCGGCCGATGGAGCATTAATCTGGGGGACCAGGACTTCTTTACCGGGTCGGCTGCCGGAGGAACGGTCGGGTTCCGCGGTTTTCGTGTGACCAATGACTGGGCTTTGAGGCACCGGACCGAGGTGTTGGCGGGGCAGGCCTACGACCTTAACCCAAAGTCCAACCGACCGACCTTTGGTGCCAACCGATTATCGGCGGCCCTAACCCACCGCTGGCAACTGCGGGAGCGAACGGCCCTAATGACTTTTCTGTTTCATCGCCGCGACACGGCGGCCTCACAGCCCTGGGTTCGGCTGAACATCGCCACCTCCCTGGCGGGGCTGAGCCTTGAGGAAGGCACCGCCTACGGTTTAGCCACCAGGAACCACATTATCTATTCCCACTCTCAGAAAAACGACTCCGTCAGCCGCCGGGGCGCTTCCGGAGGCACCGAGTGGATGTTCAGATCCGGACCGACCAACCTAGCCATGGCTTTCCAATTCGTCTCCCCCGAATTTTCCGGAGCCAGAAATGACGGAGCCCAGGGCGGCTATCAGCATTTCTCGGCCTCCGGCTCCCGAATTCTCCTGACGGCATTTACCCTGATTGGCGCCTACTCCCGGCATTGGTCGCAAGCCCCTAAGGACTCCATGGGATACTGGTCTAATTTTTGGCGGGGCAGTTACGGACTGAAGTTCCAACACCGCCGGTGGCCGGGAGCCTCCTATCGCATCGAAAGATACGCCGGGTCGACCAGCTCCGGAGATCGGACCCTGGTCAGGGCCCGGCAAACGATACATTCCGTTTCACTGGATCATCGGATACGGGCCTTCAACTGGCAGCTGGGATACCGCCTCCAAGACCGCTTCGATCTGGAAAACAACAGTCGAAGCCGCCAGCAACGTTATACGGCTGCGGGCCAATGCCGTTGGGGACCGATGTCCCTTTTCCTGAATGAGGACGTGGAGCGAAATCAAAGCCCCCGCTTAGCCAACTGGACCCAATACGCCGGCCTCGAACTTCGCTGGCCATGGCGGTTAAGCACCAGCCTGGGTATTTCGGCCGTCCAATCAGAAGATGAGTGGCGATCCTGGCACCTAAAAAACTGGAGATGGGAGGCGGCCGAGGCGGCCGAATTGGGCGGAGGATGGCGGGCCGCGGCCAGCATTCGACGGACGGATTACGCATGGTATCCCGGCTCCAGCTATCTGGAATGGGGATTGCGGCTGGAGAGATCGTTCGACGACTGGAACAATTTTATGGGCTACGGCAGTCAGTCGGGGACGATCTTCGAGGATGGCAACGGCAACGGCCGGCACGACACGGGTGAATCGGGAATACCCGGCATACCGGTTCTTGTAGACGGACAGAGAAGAGCGGTAACCGATGCCGCAGGGCGCTACAGCATCTCAGGCATCCCAGCCGGCCGGCACCGGGTGAAACTTGACTTGAAGTATATAAGGGCCAGCCTCAACCCCGGACAGGGTCTGGAAAAAAAGTTCTGGTCGACCGGGCTTCCGGGCTCCCGGGCCGATTTCCCCATGGTGCCTCTGACCGCGGTCAGCGGCCGGGTATTTTGGGACACAGACCGCAACGGACGCATGGATTCCACCGAGCAGGGCTTGCCCGGCATCTACGTGCTGATGAACGGAGCGCGCAAGTTTGTTCAAAGCGACCAGGACGGCCGGTTCCTTTTCCATAACCTCGAGCCAGGTACCATAAGGTTCTTCATCGATCCCAAGTATCTGCCGGACACTTTGGAGGTCATCGGCCCACACGAATTTTTTCTGACCATAGAGGACAGGAAGGGAGCACCTCCGTTGCAGTTCGCGGTGGCCAGAAAGATGCGGCCGATAAGAAAAATAATCTTTAGTCCGGCCGCGCTTATTGAGGAGCCGGCCCAAGCACAGCCAATTCCCGGAAGACGGGGAAGGAAGACAGCCGAACCTCGGATCTCGGCCGAAGAAAAGAAAAGGCTTTACGATCAGGGGATCAAGCAGTACTCGGCGGGAGACTACCGAGGGGCGATGGCTACCTGGCAGAGGCTGCTGCAATCCGATCCCCAGAACCAGGCCGTCCGCCATAATCTGCAAAGAACCAAGGCGAAGCTGGAGGCCCTGAGGAAGGCTAAGCAATAGGCGAAAAAGCCATGGCCATACTGCTTAGTATTATCATGCGATGGGCTAAGACCGGCACGGCGACTATGGTTTGCCTGGCAGCCGTCTCCGGGATAACCTGGGCCGGCCCGGGTCTCAATGCCTGGCCCAGCAAAGTGGAGCTGTTTCTATCCGCCGGGGAAAAGAAGGGCGGCCAGATAACCATTCAGAACCAAGGCCTGTCGAAGATATCCATGCAGGCGGTGGCGCTCAACTTTACCATGGACAGAGATGGGGAGCTTAATTATACCGATAAAAACCTTTCCTTTGGTCTGAAGGATTGGCTGACGGTCGAGCCCTCTTCCTTCGAGGTCAACCCGCGGTCCAGCCAGCAGGTGCATTACGAGATTACTGTCCCCCACGACGCCCAGGGAGCCAGGGTCGGAGCCGTCCTCTTTCTGTCTTCCGGTGTTGACCAAAGCGGCGATGCCTACCAGAGATCCATCGGCACAATCATCCTCCAGACAGTCGCCGGTACCGGGATCAAATCAGCCGACTTGACGGAGTTGGCGATCCATCGGAAAGAAGGCGTATTAAATGCCAAAATATTGGTGGATAATACCGGCAATTTGATCATCAAACCCGCCGGACACCTGGCGGTCAGCGATGCCGCCGGCAAGCAGCTGGGCGTTTTTCCAATAAATACCGCCGGGGAGCTTGTTCTGCCGCAATCCGCCCGGGAATACAACATTTCTTTGGCAGGGATAGGCGAAGGCGGTTACCGGCTGCTGGCTACAATCGACTACGGCGGCAACGAAATACTCCAGGGAGAGGCTTTTTTCAGCAGCGGGGGAAAGCCGAACGCCTTCCGGGCCCCTTCGCCGGGTAAAAGCAGTCAATCAGGACAGCCGCCAGCTCTAAGCCGCTTGAGCGGCGAGGAGTTTGACAGCATGCTGAAGGAGGGAATCAGATTGTACGCCGACGGCAATTATCAGAAATCTATGGATATCTGGCAAAAGCTGATCCGAGCCGACCCCAACCACGCCAAGGTGAAACAATATCTGGAACGCACCAGACAGAAACTGGAAGCATTAAAGCGGTCCAGGGACTGAGGATGTTTTTTATAGTTACTAACCCATGAAATTCCTTTCCCACGGCAGACAGGTAGGCAAAGCTGTGACGGCATATCGAACCATTGCTTAAAATATTTTGAACCACCAAGGCTTAAAAACACTAATAAATAAATAGTGAGAATTAGATATATCCCTTGAGGTCTTAGCGCTTTTTTGTTCCTGCTTGTCCGGATAAGGATAAGGAGCGGCAAGAAAAAGCCCCGTCATCAAGAATGGCGGGGCATGCTTATGGGGGAGTGGGACGAAGTCCGCTTATCTTAGCAACAGTACTTTTTGCGACGTCTGAAGCGTCGGAGAGACCAGCCTGATGATGTAAACACCGGAGGGCAGCCTTCGCCCCCTGTCGTCGGTACCATCCCACATTATTGAGCCTGGCCCCGAGGGAAGGATTACGTCCAGGAGCACCTTTACCAACCGGCCCGATGCGTTGTAGATCTTGAGGGATACCCGGTTTTGGCGGAAGATATGGAAGGGGATGCAAAGGCTGGTCCGAGCAGGGTTAGGCCGGCATGGCAGCAGGGCATCCTGGCGGTAAACCGAAACCGGATCCGGCGAAGCCGCCACCCCGGTGGCAGTGCGCATGATTACGGCCAGGGATTCGATTCGGGTTGGGTTGGTCGAGTATAAAAATACTTTGGCGGAATAGTCGAGGGTGCTGTCAAGCCCGCAGTTGTCAAAAAGCAAATTAATGCTGTCACGTCCGCCGGGAGGAAGGGCGCCGGCGGAATGTTCCAGGGCCAGCCAGGAGGCGTTGTCAGGCCTCAGCTCGCAGGCCAGCAGCCGGTCGGGCATGTCCTGGATAAGGCAGACGAGCGATCCTCGGCCCGGCACCAGATCGGCGGTGAAGGCAGCACCGCCGGCCGTAGCATTGGCCGAATCAATGGAGGGACGGACGAATCCGCCGCTAAAGACGCCGAGTCTAGGATCGAAACGATTGGCCAACAGAGATCCCGAAGGTCCGGTGCTGGTGGTCCAGAGCCAGGGGCCGTCGGGAGAAGGATCCCAGGCCAAGCCGAAAATATCGTAAGAATGGGACCAGGAGTTAACGATGTTGCCCTGCCGATCGATCTCTCTTATAGGCTGGTTGAAATTTGCCACATAGAAGTGATCCGTTTCCGGGTCGTAGGCCAGGCCGCGGCAGGGGGAGGTGGGGCCGGCGATCTCCAGTCCGGTGGGCTGGCCGTCGGTAGGATCAATCTGTATGATGGCGCTGTCGCTGCTGGCATAGAGATACTGGCCGTCGCAGCAAAGATCCCTCCAGCCGAAACCGTTTTCGGTCGGCTGAACAAAGGACGATAACAATTGGCCTTGGCGGTCCAAGCGATAAAGGTAATTGGGGTCGCTGCCGGGGGATGGCCCGGCTCCGGTCACCCAAAAGGAGCCGAAGGCGAACTCGACGCCCAGACATAAGCCATCGCCGGTGGCAGCTTCCAGATCTATGCCCCAAAGCGAATCACCGAATCCTTTTCCCCTTTGGTCCGGCCAGAAAATTTCGTAAAATAATGTCCGGGCGCCGGCGTTATCCAGCAGGATGAAACGAGTCGAATCCACCGTGTTTGGCGGAAGGACAACGACCAAACTATCGCTGGGGATAAAGGCGGGGACAGGGTATCCCAGGCCGATATCTATCGAGACATGGCTTCCGGGGAGAATGGCCATGGAGAGGGAAGAATCGCGGTAGCCGGCTTTTGAGGCGACCACCGTATAACTGTCCGGCGGCAAATTATAGAAGGAGAAGGCGCCGGCAGCGTCCGTCGTATCCTGAAAGGAAGACTGGCCCGAGGCGGCGATAACCAGAACGCCGGAGAGAGGTGCGGCCCCTCCCTGGTTATCGTCGTAAATGTTGCCCCAAAGGCTGGCTGAGTCCTCGAAAGTAGTAAAAGCCAGAGACATGGTGTCGTTAGCCGGATTTTCATCGCCGGGCAGGCAGGCGACGGCGAACATCAGGTATGAGGACGATGGCTGAGGGGTGAAGTGCGCCGGGCAGACCGCCGACGCCAGGGATTCCGGCCAGAGGCTATCTTGGGCAAAGAGAAAGACAGAATCGGCATAGACGGTTTGACCCAGGCCGTCCACTATCAAGGCTTTGACGAAAAAACGCGATTCCGGATATAAGCCCAGGTTTTGAAAGGTGGCGGCCGGATTGAATGGGATCGAAGGGGGGACAGTGCCGGCGGCCGGCATATCTATAGTGAAGGGGGCGAGGTCGTGCTCCATCGGGGGGCTGGGATGGGCGCCGGCCTGACAAGTCTGGCTATATAGGGCTAAAGCCAAAGCCGTTGTCAACAGGAGCCGGGGTGGAAACTTACTTTTCATATTTATCCACACCTCCTTTTATGCCGTTGGGTGCCGCAGGCGTCATTCTGCTATAAAAGAGCGGTTAAAGATTTCGGCGGGTATAGGGCGTGAATAACGGCGCAGGCTCCATATCTGGGCGATTCTGCCGAAAGATGGCAGAAGCCTCCTTTCTTAAGGTTAATTCCCAGCCCCTGGCGGCCCGAGAGCAGCACCGAGATGAACCCGCTCAAATAGGGCTCGTGTCCCACCAGAAGGACGCTTTGCCGGCGGCTGGAGGCGATCTCGGCCACCAGCCGGCGCGGATCGCCGGACGGAGCCAGGTGCGGGGTTTCCCTCAGGCGTGACTCAATCCCCAGCACCGAGGCCGCGATCTCGGCCGTCTGCCGGGCCCGGGCCAGGGGGCTGGTCAGCACCAGGTCGAAGCCGTAGCCTGTCTTTTTGAGGAACAGGGAGATCTTCTTCAGCTTTCTTTTGCCATCGGCCGTCAGGGGGCGCCGGCCGTCGTCGGGATATCTTTGGGGATCTCTTTCCTCGGCAATGCCGTGGCGCAGGATGAATAGGTCCATGGTTTTTTCTTGACAAGTTTGAGAAGGTGGATTAAACGGGTTGAACGGTTGAATTCTGATAACTTTAACAGCTTTGTTGCAGCCGGATACTTTTAGCCCCGGACGGTCAATTGAAAAACATAGGAATCCATCTCCGGCGCCAAGCCCAGGAAGGCGTTGATCTTTTCCTCGAGCCTTGCAGCCAGAAGGCGGATGGCCGGGTCCGCCTCATGCCGGCAGCCGCTTTTGGCGGCCCATGACCTCAGGTTGTGGACAAGCAACGCCAGGTCCTGGATGTCGCCCATGGCCCCTTGGAAATCGTGCATCCGGCTCATGATATTAGGGAGGGAATTCTTCGACAGGGCGGCCAGCGGCTCCACCAGATAGCGATATTTCTTGAAAGCCACTCGCAGGCGGTGGATAGTGGCCGGATCCGAGGGATCGATGCCGGAGCGGAGAGCCAGCAGGCGCTGGTGCCATCTGGCCAGGCGGCCGGAGAGGCGCCCCAAGGCCTTGAGCTCGGCCCGGCTTCCGGCCGGCACCCGGCCCAGGCATTGGCAGATCGAGGAAACCTCTTGAGCGATTTTTCCCCGCGAGAACGATAATAGCTGCCTGGCTAAAATCGAGGAAGCCGTTGATTCTAACGATTCCAGCTGTTGGCGGAAGGAAGCCAGGCAGGGATGATCTGAGAGCATCGGCTCCAACAATGCCTGTTGCACTTGAAGATCGCGCAAGCGGCTGAGCCGGGACATCAGGGCGCGCAGATGGCCGGCGGTTTCCGGCCGGCCGATCCTGGGCTCAATCAGACTGGCGGCCCTAAAAAGGGCCCGCAGGCGGCGGATGGAGACCCGGAGGTCGTGCACCGGATCCGGATCCGCACTTTTACGGCAAGCCTCCAAATATTTATTGAAACGGGCCAGCTGTTTTTGGAACGCGGAAACGACAGCCAGACAAAGGGGGGAGCCGGAGGAAACCGGTTTTTCCAGGTACGGGCTTATTTTTTTTTTATCAAGGTCTTTTCGATGGAGGCCACCGCCTCCTCGAGGCGCTTCAGGTCCTTGAGCCGTCCCTTGGCCGGCTTGAGTTTGGTGCGGTCGATGATGGCCAGCACCTTGTCCAGCCTGTCCAACTCTTTACGCCCCGGGCCGGATTTTGCCCGGAACATTTCGTGCACCGCCTCGGCCAGCAGGATAAGGTCGTGCTCTAGGTTGATGACGTAATTGTGTCCCGACTCCCGGGCTGCCTGCCGGAGGTAGCTGAGGCGGGAGGTGACTTCTCTTTCCAGTTCCGGCCTGGTCTTGGCTGCAGCCTTTTTTTTTGCCGAGGGTTTGGCGGCCTCTGGGGGAACGGTTTTTGCAGCCGTCAGGCTCGGGGCAGCTTCTGTTTGTGCCGGTTTCTCCATTTTATCCTCTTTTTTATCCATACCAATTCGGTCAGATATCAAGCAGGTCCTGTATCTTTCCCTGGAGCTCGCGGTGGACCACCTTGGGCGAGCGGT
>CAZPNX010000035.1:0-20742 GCA_964588285.1 uncultured bacterium | reverse complement strand
GTCTGTAATGGTAAAAATATCAACCAAATTTAGTTACCCATCCCTTATTTAAAGCATTGCGTTTCCTTTGAGCGGATGTGATAATTAAAACCCAAAATATTCCTGAATCGTATGATTTTTCATTTCAATTTGCTTCCGGTGACTGACCACGTTCCAGCCAAGAACACCCCCCCCGCAGCCATGTGCGCCCAGGCCAGCCCCAATGCCCCCCGCCCTAACAACAAGGCGAAGGACACTACCAAAGCAACCGACCAGGCTAGGTTTAATAAAAAATACCTGCCAAGGCGGCTCTCGGCCAGCAACCGGTTGCAAGCTGGCAGGCTCAGGGCTGAGACAATCCCGGCCAGAGCCATCACTGCCAGCACCGCCCGGCCGCCTGTGAACTCGGGCCCGTAAAATCCCAGAATCAGCCGGCCGCTTCCGGCGACTGCCGTGGCGACAATAATAGAAACCGTCCCGCTCAGGGCCAGGTTGAACTTAAGAGCCTTCCGAACTCCCGCTTCATCGCCGTCGGATCGTCTCTCAGCTAAGATCGGCAGACCCACTTGCGCCAAAAGCGACGGAGCGAACAGAACGGCACTCATCCATTGCATGCCCATGTTCACCAGTCCCATCTCCCCGAGACCGCCGGGACGCGAAGCCAACATGGCGTTTGTGGCCCAGAAGGCGGCGGCCGTGGCCAGCCCAGACAGCAAAAGGATCAGGGCCGGACGCAGAATTCGCGGGCTGCTCCCTCCGGGGACCGACAGGGCCAGCCTGATGCTGAACCCGGAAAGTTCTTTCACAACCAAGATCTGCTGAATGACACAGACGGCCAGTCCGGAGGCGGCCATGGCCCAGATTGCGCCAATCAGGCCGAAGGTTCCGGCCAGACAGGCCGCAAGTGTGGCGAATATCGTCCCCTGGGCGGCCGAGGCCATAGCCAGCTGGCGGAACGACTCAGTGCCTGTCAGCACCCCGGCCTGGGCTGACTGCAAGGCGGCCAGGGGGAAAAGAACGGCCGAGAGCTGCAGGGTCCCGGCCAGGTCCGGCGACGAGAGCAATGTCTCCGCCACCCACCCGGCCGAGGCCCAGAGCAGGGCGGCCGCCGCTAGCCCGATGATCGCCATGGCAGACAGCAGCCTTCCCGCCGCCATGCCGGCCTTCTCCGGGCTTTGGCTCCTAAATTCGGCTACCAGTTTTGCGGCCGCCACTCCAAAACCCCCGCCCGCCAGCGCGCCGAAATACATCACCATGCTATATACGGCCCAAAGACGCCCGTAGTCCTCCCGTCCCAGCAACCGGGCGGACAGGACCAGTCCCGCGACATACAGCGCCCGGCCCAAGGCCGTGCCCAAAACGTTCCACAGCGCCCCTCCCAGAAGGCGCTGCCGGATGAAGCCGCCATCCGCGTTTATGTCTGGGTTACACCCCAACAGTTAATCCCAAATTGAATGTGAATGGAATTCCTTCCTTCCTGGTTTCCTTATAAAAATTGGGCCTTCCGTTATAATCTACCGGACTTCCGTCTCCCGCCGCAAGTTCTGGGCCGCCTCCGAGCTGGGATCGATGGCCGCCCCCTTTTCCCAGTGTTCCAGAGCCTTGTCACGGTTCCCCCGCTTCATTTCGATCACGCCCAGCCGGTTGTGTGGCCAAGGGTCTCCCGGCGTCACCTTGGTGGCAATGTTATAGAGTTTCACCGCCTGCTTGACGTCCCCCAAGGCCTCCAAGGCGTAGCCCCAGTTGCAATAGGCCAGTCCCAGGTTTACATCATATTGAACTGCTTTTTTATAGGATGCCATCGCCTCCTTCAGCCTCCCCTGCCGGAGATAGGCGTTTCCCAGATTGTTATGGACTACGGCATTGTCCGGGTCGGACTCCAGCACCTGGCGGAACTCGCGCTCGGCCATGGCCGCGTCGCCGTTGTAGAAGAAGTAGTTGCCGGCCATGATGCGCGGCATCAGGGCTCCCGGCTCCTCGGCTAGTTTACGTTCCAGCTCGTTCAGGTATTCCCGTGGCGGCGGGCTGAAATCGAAAACAGCCGGGTTGACGTAGCGATACTCATACTGCCTTATTACCGAGGAATATTTCTCGGCCCGGCGGACGTAGATCAGGCTGGCGTCGTCCCAGTAGACCAAGGCCCACCGTCCCGACGCCCGGATCAGCCCGTTAAGCCTGTTGAAGGCGTCAACCTGACCAGACCGCCCATAGGGCAAAAAGATCCAATCGACCCCGTACCGGTCCAGCAGTTCTAACCGTCCACCGTAGATGCGGAAGAAGTCGTCCAGCACCTCAGTGCCCATGTACGGCGCTATCCGACCGTCGATGAACACCGGTATTTCCTTCCACAGCAGGTACCCCCCAATATCGAAGTCGTTGTAGACTTTCCCCCCGTCCAGGTGCTGCTTGAGGAAATCTGCCCCGGCATCCGAGTACATCCGCGGCTTCCAGCCCAGCCCCGCCCTCTGCCATAGGTGTTTTCCGGAACGCTGATACAGTGCGCTACCGGCCAGCGCGAAAGCGATGGCCACCGCTGGGGCCCATCGTCCTGCTGCCCTTAACCGCGGAAATCGAACCGAGGCCTTTTCCCAGACGCGGGCAAGAATTTGATGCCAGTTTGTGATGGCCGAGGGGAGTGTAAGGAACACGAAAAACCAGAGGTACCTGATAGAACTGAAAGTGAAGTAGCCCCAAGCCGCAGCCGCCAGCAGATCTGACATCCATATCTTTTTGTAATTGTGGATTAAACCGGCCGCTACCAGGAATATCCATGCAAGGCCGATTCCGATCATTGGCTCCATAGACAAGCGGCTGCTTAGCAGCGGCTGGTATTCGTAGATTGCCCTGGTGACCAGCAGGTTGAACTCCCACTCCTGGGGTGAGATCAGGACCGCCACCAGCTTAACCAGTATTCCGTAACCGTACGGAGTCAACCCTGTGGCTAAAACAGCGCAGAAAAAGAGCATGGTTAACGCCGGAACTCTGGGCGGCATCCTTTTCACAAAGCCCGAAAGAAGCTCCGAAGCCGCCAGGGCACCCATGTATCCCAGGCCGACCATGAAGCCTATGTGCATATTGGCCCAAAGTGCAAACAGTGGCAAGACAAGCGCGAATAATGTCTTCAGGGACATCATGCCTTGACGGTGCCTGGCGACCGCAAGCATAAGCAGCGATAAAGCAAAAAAGGAGAATATTTGGATCCTTTCCCCGAAACCGTGATTGGCTGCCAGCAACCCTAAAAAGGAAAAGGCAACCGCGGCCGCGGCCCCGCTCCCCCTGGCTTTTGCGTTCAGCATTGCCGCGGCGAAAGCGGCCGAGACCATCAAAGATTTGGCAATTATCACCAGGGTGATGCCGCCCAGTGAGTATATGCCGTAGAGCGCCAGCGACGAAAGCCATTCGTGATGTACCCAGGGCCGGCCCGGCACCGTATGGCTCCAAGCGTCGACCTTGGGAGTTTGGCCTGTCTCAAAAAAAAGCTTTCCCGCGGCCAGCATGATGAATAGGTCGGGATCGGAGGCGGGATAAGCCGAGAAAGCCACTGCGAGCAGGCATACCAGCACGATGGCCGGCAGCCACGCTCGGCGGCTACAGATCTTCATAGCGTCCGTATCTGGCTTGATCGTTTTTTTCATCTCGCTCAAAGGATACGCTTCATGCCGGGCGGGGTCACCGCCGCCTCACGGCGCCCGCCTCCTTTGGTACGCGTAGGCCAACCACCCACCAATCCCCAGGAAAACCCATATTTTTATGAGCCTGTCCGCCAAGGATAGCCATAGGCGTCTGACGACCTTGGCCGGAGGGTATTTCAACACCTCCAAGTGCTTCACCAGGAACGGGCTGGAGTCGCGTTGCACCCTCAGATAAAGCCGGCGGAATTGGTCGGGAGGCAGGCGGGTTGGCAGGACCGACTGTGTCCAGTCAAACATATCTCATTCCCAGTCGGTTTTACCGTACTTCACCTCTTTGAACAGGATGGAGCCCGGAAGCGGCGCCATCACTCCCAATCCCGGAATCGTCTTGAAATGGAAAGCCCTGATGTGCCTGAGCATCCTCGAGAAATCGCGGACATCGTAATCGTGCCGGAGCATGAAATAGGCGTCCGTGTCTATGCCCAGGTTCTTCAGAATGTTGACCGCCCTCAGCTGCCGTTCCACCGTCGTCTGCTTGTCAATCTCGGAAAGCTCGCGGTTGCTGCAGCCCTCAAAGCCCATCAAGACCATGGTCAGGCCGGCCTCCCGCCAAATTTGGTATAGCTGCCGGTTGTCGGTGACGTTGTCCGCCCTGGCCCACAGGACGTATTTCTTCCACAGTCTCAACTCCGCAAGCCTCTCGGCCATCCGCCTCATCCTCACCACGTCTATCATGCTTTCATCGTCGCAGAAGTAAACGACCTTCTGGGGCAGGGAGGCGATCTCGCTGACAACGGCTTCTACGTCGCGGTCGATGTACTCGCCTCCGGCCACCATCCAAAGGGTGCAGAACCTGCAGCGGTGCCGGCAATCCATGGAGGTCCTGACCGAGGCAATATCGTAGTGAAAATCGTAGTGATGACTGGAGCGGTCCTTGGCCGCCAGGTCGCGGCGGGAGGGCGGCAGGCCGTCCAGGATCGGATGCGGCCGGGGCTTGTTGTTGGCGAACCCCCTCCGTCTTTGTAGGCCATGCCGGGAACGCCGATCGGGCCGGCGCGGGCGAAAAGTTCGCCGATGGCCGACGAGCCTTCGCCGTAAACCGCCAGGTCGATGCTGGGCACGTCAAAAAACCCGGCCTGAATTTGGCGTGCGCCCCCCCACAATCACCAAGCAGCCCGAAAGAAGCCGCTTGACCATATCCTCCAGCCGGATCGGCATTCAAGTGCATGGTGAACGAGGTGAAGCCCACCATATCCGGGCGGTATGCCAAAAGAGCCCGGTCCAGGCGGGGGTCGGCCCGCATGTCGTGGATCCTTACTTCGACGGTCTCGGGAAATCCCGCCGCCAGATACTCCAGTCCAAGGGGCTCCAGGAAGTCGTAGTTGAACTGATGGTCCTTGAGCCCTTCCTGACGGGGAACACCAACAGGACCCGCTTCACGCCTTTTACGTTTAGATCTCCGCCCATCTTGTGTGCCGCTGGTTCCTCTTAGGGGCCTTTCCTCCGGCCATTCAGCCAGTAGCTTTTCAGCGCCTCGCCAGACAGCATCTTCAGCCACATCAGCCTAAGGTCATAGCCCAGCCTGGCCAGTAAACGCCTGAGGCGGTACTTCGGCAGATACTTGAAAACGGCGACAGGTAACGGCATCACCGAGCGGTAAAGCCTGAAGAAATGCCGGTAGAACTCCTCCTCGGAAAGCTTGGTTCTGACGACAAGGTGGTTGAAATCCCAGCATTCCCATTCCCGGGTTGTAAGCTGGTCCCGGTACTCGTCCCAAAGCCTTGTGCCCGGCAACGGCGTCATTATTGATATGCTGGCCTTCCAAAGCCTGTTCTCCCTGATGTACCTGCCCAGTTTCCTGAAGTCCTCCACGGTGTAGTCCGGGGTGATGATGAAGGACGGCTCCACCAGAAGGCCGAGGCCGTGAAGGATCTCTATGGCCCGGCGCTGGGTGTCGAGCGACAGGTTTTTATTCAGAAGGTCCAGCCTCCTCTGGTCGGCGGCCTCCAGCCCCACCGACACCCCGGTCAGCCCGACACCCTTCCAGACGCGGAAAAGGTCGGGATGGGCGACTATGGTGTCGGCCCGGGACCAGAAGTAATACTTTTTCCTCAGGCCCGAATCGGCGATGGCGGCCGCCAGATCCATCATCCTTCTGTAGTCAAGGGTATTTTCATCATCGGCGAAGAATACGGCCTCGGCCTTAAGCCGCTTGAGCTCGGTCAGCACGCTTTCGATGCTCCGGGCTATGTACCTGCCGCCGGTGATGGACCACAGAGCGCAGAAGCTGCACCTGAAGGGGCAACCCAGCGAGGTTCGGAACAGGGCGGCTCCCTCCTCCCATCCGTAATGGTAATGCCTGGCGTACTTCTCGGTGAGTTCCCGCCTGGGCATGGGGAGATTGTCCAGCGGCGGATGGGGGCGGGGTGAATTGTATACCCTCTTGCCGTCTTTCAGGTAGGCCAGGCCCAATATCCCCTGCCACCGTCCCCAGCTTTCCATCATTTCGGCCACGGCAGAGCATCCCTCGCCGCTCACTATGAGGTCTATTTCGGGAACATCGAAATCCTGGGGCCTGACGGTGGCATGATGCCCGCCCACCATGACCGTCGCCCCGGGCAACTCCGACTTGACCTGTGCGGCCAGCATCCGGATGGAGTTGACGTGCATGCTGAAGCCGGTGATGCCTACCAGGTCCGGCCTGAAATCCTTAAGGTGGCTGACCGGGTCATTTTCGATCCTCAAGTCGACTATGCGAACCTGGCGGCCCGGTACGGCCGCGGCCAGGTACTCCAGGGCCAGGGGCTCCATCAATATCATGGGGTCCAATACGATGGACGGCGGATTATGCCGGGGATACAGCAGGAGAACCCTTTCAGGGCTCTTCGTTGGCGACATAGTTGACGGATTTTTCACCCTACTGCTCCTTGGTTGCCAAGTATTTTTCCGGGGGATTCGGTGAACCGCTATCGAAGAAGGGGCCGAGCCTGATGGCAAGTCTCCCAAGTCCGCTGCGGTGGCGAACCAGGTTGTAGACCGGCTCCCAGGCGCAACCCAACCTCAGCTTGGCCTCGGTGGAGGTCTCGCCCATCTCAAGCTTTGACAGCTTTCTTTCGATTACCAGGCGTATAGCCTGCAGGTGCAGGTTCTTCCAGGTATCGTATGACTTTATGTTAGACGTATCCATGCCGCACAACGGGGCGTAAGCCTTATCGCCTGCAAGCAGCAGCAAAATCCAACCGATGAACGTACCGGCGGCATAGGCCGATATAAGCATATGGTCGACAGGAAAACCGCTGAACAGATCATGGGACAGCATGGGCCATCTGTATTTTGACCTCGACCAGACCTCCCGGTACAGATGGTAGTGCTGTTCGCCGAAGGACCCGCAGTTATGCACTTTCACGTCGACGGCGGCCCATTTGGACATGGCGTTCAGTACCGACCTGCGCCGGTCGCGCTTGAGCGAGGCAAGGTAGCCGCGAAAATCCGCAAATTCGTTCTTGAAGACAAGGTTGGGCAGCGACTTTTTTAACGTCCAGCCCGGCGGTGTTGTGGGGGGCGGATCCCCCTTGAGCACTACCAAGCTTAGGTCCGTCCCCCTGTCCGACAGGACCTGGCAGACTTGCGGCAAGGGGCTGCCCAGGGCGCACCCCTGGATAGGCAGTGGGAACGGATTACGGCAAACAGCGACGCTGGCCCTCAATCCCAGGTAACGCGACCTGATCTCGGTTTCAAAGAAGATCCCCGCGGCCGGTCCGCCTTCGCCTTCCGATAAGAAGCAATGCTGCCTCACCGGTATGGTCGCGGCAAAGTGCCCCAGCATGCCGCGGGAATAGAAGGACGGCTCTTCGAACCTGGCCTTCTCCCATTCCGCCGGAAGCTCTTGCGGGTTGTGGAAAACCCGGACGTTGTGCCCGGCGCTCATCTCTTTATGGCGACAACGGTTACCGTCTGCGAGTTCAGCAGGACGGGCAAAAGGCCCACCCGGCCCGGATAGCGTCTCCGTATGATATGGAAGCCGGACTTGCCCATCAGCTCAAGCAGGGCTCGTTCCCGGTATCGCCTAAACGGATGGCTTACGGGCCGGTCCCGCCAAACCAGGAAATCCCTGGAAGCCACCAACCGGCTGTACCATTCTCCCCGGGCAGGGCTTTTATCCGTCTCGGCCAGAAACGCCAGAGGAAAGAACGCCAACTCGAACAGCCCGATTTTCCTGAGGGTAGACAGAATGACCACCCCGCCCCTCCTCAGGACCCTGGCGATTTCCGACAAGAGGATGCCGGGTCGCAGGGAAGTCTGCAACACCCCTAGGCACAGCACCAGGTCGGCCCTTTCGTCTTTAACGGGCAACTCCTCAGCCAACGACTGCAAAACCCAGAGGCCGCCATTATCCATGGGTCGTCTATGCAGCATCTGACGCGACATGTCGATGCCGAGGTACTCCCAGCCTTGGCTCTTTAGCAGGCCCCCATATTCCCCTGTTCCGCAGCCGATATCTATCGCCAGCCCCTTCCTCCTTTTGAACATGCCGCCTATCCATTGGAGCACCAGCCTGCGTTGACTTTGGGCCTCCTGCCGGGAGCCGTAAAGGTTCCTGGCGTAATACCCTTCCCCCGTCCGAGAGGCCCTGTCGTAAGCCTGCTTCCAGCATTCCACGGCCCCGGCGTCGGCCTTGGCGGCCTCAATCTTCATTCTTGAACACCCTCCGCCTAGATGCGGAGCTCCTGAAATCGAACCACCTTGTCCTTTGGATCAAGGCGTTGACGGCAGGGTTCGTGTGTTTCACCGCCAGATACTTCCCGGCGGGCCGGCCCCCCAAACATTCCTTGATCTCGGTGGCTTCCTGGCCGAAACGGATCCTTCTGCGGCCAGTCTCGATCCCGTAGCGGACCGTCTCTATCAGGAGGTTGAGGTATGTGTCGTACCGGTCGCGCCAAGCTTCCCGGTATGCCGGTTGAAGCAACCATAGGTCCCCGCCACTCGGCGCCAGCAGCGCCCAGCCGACCTCCCCCATTTCTGATTTCATGAATATATAAGCGTGGTCTACTGGAAAATCCCTGAAGTATGCGAATGGCAGTTCATGCTGGGGATTCTTGACTCTACCCATAAGCCGCGAATACATGAGGTAGCGCTCCTGGTTGAAGGCGCTACCTCTGCCGATGGTGACTTCCAGACCGCCTCTCCTGGCCAGGGCCCTTGTTATCTTGCGCCTGTAATGGGACCTCATGCTAGACAGGTAGGCATCGAAGCTTTCCCAGGCCAGATCCAGATCCACCGTCGGGTAATGCCTTTTCCAGCTCCATCCCGGGATGCCGCCATAGGCCCTATCAAAGCCGGTCATCACCATGAAGCCCTTTCCCACCTTCTCCAGCAACCTGGCGGCTTCCCCGCTCCTGTCGACAGGCATTATGCCCGGGACCGAGCCGAACGGTGGCGGGGCTGCGCAATAGTCAGCCTTGACGGTCCATCTCAGCGGCCCCAAGCGGAAGGTTAAAAGGTCCCTGAAGGTGACGGCGAAACCGCCCCCCCCCAGATCCACCCTACTTACGCCCCCGGGATGTAGGGCCCTGACGAATCCCAGGTAACTATCCGAGAAAAATGCTTGGTGTTCAGCAGTGCCCATCAACAGGCCGTCAAAGCGTCCAGCGCCATGGTTTGACTTTTTTCTTGGTGAGGAGATAGCTTCCCAAGAAAAGACAATCCAGGCCGCTGGAGTAGAAACACCTCAATGCATCCTCCGGTGAACATACTATAGGTTCGCCCCTGACGTTAAAAGACGTGTTTAGGACAACGGGGATACCGGATATCCTCTGAAACGACGAAATCAAATCGTAAAAAAGCGGATTGTCCTGTTTTTTTACCGTTTGCACCCTCGCTGTGCCGTCAACATGGACCACCGCCGGTATCATGCGCCTTTTGTCCTCCTTAGCCTTGACAACAATGTTCATAAGGGGCACTTCTTCCTGGGGTATGTGAAAATATTCGCCTGCGCGCTCTTGCAGCACGGCCGGAGCAAAAGGCCTGAATTCTTCGCGGTTCTTGACCATGCTGTTTACGATCCCCCTCATCCCCGGAATACGGGGGTCGGCCAGAATACTCCTGTTGCCCAAGGCGCGCTGCCCGTACTCCATCCTTCCTTGAAACCACCCGACAACCAAACCCTTGGCAATCAGTTTTGCCGCCATTTGCGCTGGTTTGCGGTGTTTTGCCGCCTCCGCCTTACATTTCCACAGTGTTTTTTCCACCTGTCTGTCTGTGTATCCCGGGCCCCAAAAAGGCATGGTCCCGCTGGAGTCGACAAACCGGGGTTTACTGTCTTTAAGCAGAAATAAGGCTGAACCCAAGGAAGTGCCAGAGTCGTCTGGGGCAGGATCGATGAACACCTTTTCAAAAGGGGTTTCCGACAAAATGGCGCCCACGGCCACGCTATTTAGGGCTACCCCTCCGCCGAGACAAAGGCTCCTGGCTCTTGTAGCGTCATGCAGGTGACGGGCCATGTGGCACAGCGCTTTTTCCAGGGTTCTCTGCAATGCCCTGGCCATGTTTTTATGTTGGATGGATATTGGCTCTCCCGGTTGCCGATTAGGCCCGTATTTTTCTACGAAGCGCCTGGAGACACCTGTCACATAATCAGCCTTAACATCAAAGTAAAATGGATTCAGTGTTACTGCCCCTTTCTCGCGCAGCCCGACAATGCCGTCAAGCATGGACTCGGAACCTTTTTCACCGTAGGCAGAAAGACCCATAACTTTGTACTCGTCAAAATCTCCGAAACCAAGATATCTGGTAACCGCATTGAACAGGTAGCCGAGGGAATCGGGACGGCCAAACCCGCCTAGATACTCGATGTTGCCGCCTTCGCCTTTCCAGAATGTGGCCGTCTCTCTCTCTCCTGTCCCGTCAACCGTCATAACGGCCGCCCGTTCATTTGAGGAAAGTAGGTAAGCCGATGCGGCGTGTGAAGCATGGTGCGGGATGGGGCGGAAGACACCTTTATATCCCATCTCGTATCTTAAAGCTCTTTCGGCGTTTCGTGTTATCTTCCTCATCCATCTGTAAAAATACGCCCATTCAACGGGATTTGGCGCTTTTGCGGCTGCTTTTAAAACGCGGCCCAGATATCTCGGGGGGAATATTGTGCCGGGCCTGGGGTCACCGCCGAAACTAATAAAATTTACCTCGTTAATGTTTATGCCAGCCTCTTTAAGGCAATACTCGATCGATCTGTAGGGAAAGCAACTATCGTGCTTTAACCTGCTGAACCTTTCCTCGGAAACAGCCGCAATGATTTTCCCGTCCATAATTAAAGCTGCCGAGGAGTCATGGTCTGTCAATCCATAGATCCCGAGAATGTTCATAAATTTTCAACTGTTACTGTTTTTTCAATAAATGCTTAGTGTTATCTGCATGTAATATAAAAGCCCTCCTCTTGTAGCCAAAAGGAGGGCTTCCGGTCCATGATCCTACCGAACCACCGTCATCCTCCTGACAGCCGACTGCCCTCCGGCCGTCAGCCGGTAGAGATAGACGCCGCTGGCCACCTTGGCCCCCCGGTCATCGTCCCCGGCCCAGGCCACGCTGTGCCTGCCGGCAGCCAGGTTGCCGGATACCAGGGTCTTCACCCTCTGTCCCAGGATGTTGTAGACGCACAGCTCCACCCGGCCGCTTTGCGGCACCGAGAACTGGATGGTGGACCGTCCCCGGAACGGGTTAGGATATGAGGGAGCCAGGCTGAAACTTTCCGGGACCCCGAGCGGAGTCGAGGGGCCCTCCACCCCGGTCACCACCGGCATCAAGGTGGTCCTGCCCCATCTTACGAAAACGCCGGCCAGGGTGGTGTCCACCGCGTCGGTTTTGAACAGGCGCAGGTCGTAGAGACCCGGCTCCAGGCCGGGCAGGACATAGGACCCGTCGTCCCCGGTCACCTCGGAGTTCCTCGCCTGACCGCCGCGGATCGCCGTCACCGTCACCCCGGACAGCCCGCCGCCGGTGCTGCTACTGCAGATTCCGGCCACCGCCCCCGGCCGGTAGGCCTGGTAGACCTCGTCGGTGATGTAGCCGTCCGAGGTCTTGCCCCCGAAGATCCATAAGCCCAGCGAGTCGCTGGCCGCCCCGCAATGGTAGGCCACGGCCTGGGGAGCCCGGGTTTGGAGCGACCAGTTGTTGCCCCACTGGTTGTAGGCGGCTGTCTTGGACTGGTAGCCATCCTGGTTTAAACCGCCTAAGACATAGTTGGTGTCGGTGACCTCCAGCCCCAGTCCATAGGCCGTAGTGCAGGGGCTGGCCGCCCTGGCCAGCCAAGTGTTGGTGTTGGGGTTGTACTTAACGTGGGCTGTCAGGTAAACGCCGTCGATACGTCTGCCTCCCACGGCAAACAGCCGACGGCTTACCCCCAGGCTGTCGACCCTGACCAGGACGGTACCGGTCCTGGAGTTGCTGGCTCCGCCGGTCAGCGCCTTGATACCGATCCACTGGTTCTGAGAGGCGACGAAGGCGACAACCGTGTCCTCTCCGGCCGCTACGTTGTTCTCCCCGGCCGCGCAGTAAACGGTGTCGCTAATGCCGGCCACCCCCATGAAGGCTCTAGGAAACGGCAGGGGTGGCAGCCCGCTGACCCAGGTATCTGTCCCGGGCTTGTAGGCTTCCATCACGTCCAGTGCGTTGCCGTTACCGTCGTAGCCTCCGAGTACGTAGATGATTGTGTCTCCCACAGCGGCGCAGCCCAGCCCGTAGCGGGCTGTCGGCATGTCGGCCATTCGCTGCCAAGGTTCGCCACCCAGGGTATCACCAGCCGGATCGTAGCGCCAGACGGTTGAAGTAGCCTGGAGGTAGTCCCTTCCGCCGAAGACGTAGACTATACCCCCCGCCCGGCTGGAGGCGGCCCCGTATCTCCACTCCGGCATCGATGATTTCCGGGTCCAGATCAGGTTAAGGTTATTGAGAGCCTGGCTCAATCTGGCTGAAGCTATGGTGGTGGAATCGGCCGCCACTATTAGTTCGACGGCTTGATAAGGGGCATAACCTGGAGAGGAAATGTCGATGGTGTAGCTTCCCTCAGGCAAACCGGCAATGCTGTAACGTCCCCGGCTGTCGGTGGTATCGGCAGCCGAAAATGGCCCGGAGGCACTGATTGCCGCTCCGGCTATGGGGGTCACTCCGTCCATCCGGGTCACCGTTCCGTCTATCCAACCCGTCGTCGAGTGCAGCACCATGTCGGCAACCACCGAGGAATCGGCTGACAGGATCAACGGCTCCAGGGTGTCGCCTAAAAACACCGGGTGCGTCACTATCAGACTGTCGCCGGGCGAGGTGCTGACCGAAGCAAAGACATATCGTCCATAAACGTCGCTGTAAGAAATCAGGTTGTTGACACCCCGCAGCCGAACCTCGGCTCCGACCACCGGTGTAACGCCGTCGTAGCGAGTCACCATGCCGCTGAGATCGGCCAAACTTGAGGACAGGGATAAATCCAAACCGGAATTGTTCTGACCGGCCGTTACTGTCACTGGGTTCAGACTGCCGCCAAGGTAATTTAAGGCCTCGGCCGTCAGCGAATCGTAAGTGCCACCGACGACATTGCTGATGAAATATCTGCCGGCGGCATCGGTGATCGCGGTTTCTATGACGATAGCACCCTCATATAGTTTTACCGTCGCCCCCTCAATCGGCCCCCGGCCCCCGGTGCGGGTGACCATTCCGGAGATCGAGCCCCGGTCGGTAGCAACGGGCGCCCCAGGATTGTCCCACAGGTACTTGGCGCTGTCCGAAGCTGATTGTAATTCGGCTAGGTTGTTCCCGGCCACCACGGCAAACACAGCTTTGGCGCTGTCTCCCGGATTCAAAGTCCACGGCCCCAAGGTCTGCAGGACGTTGCGGGCGGCCAGATCGTTGGCATGGTATTTGACCAGGACCTCGGGCAGATAAAGGTAGCGGTAGGTGACGTAAACCGGTTCGCTGGCGTAGTTGGGAAACTTGGTGCCCAGCAGTATCTCCCCAGTGCCGGGGTTATAGCTGCCGCCGGCGAAGTAGTCGAAGGTGTCACCGGCGTCGGTGACGCTCAGAACCTCCACCAGCTTGGTATAGTCCATCCAGTAGGCATACAGCAGGCTGTCGTTGAGGTTCCACGAGGCGTCGTAAATCCAGGCCTCGTAATCTTCCTGGATGGTGGTGTCGTCGGGTATCGACGAACCCAAGTAGATGATCCCCTGGGGCAGGTCGGCCGACCCTCCCTCGAAATAGTTGGCCCCGACCATCAGACTGTCGTTTTTGGCGTAGACTCCGGCCACTTCGTCCAATCCCGTCGGATTTATAGACAGGGTCCAGTTGTCCCAGGGCATGGTCTTGGTCAGAGAGTACCTAAAAGAGTAGGAGACCCGGGCGTTGTTGGCCCGGTAGCGGTAGTCGACGTACATGGGGTAGCTCCCCCATTCGGGATAGGGAGTGCCCAGAATGACTACGCCGGTCTCGGCGTTGAAGTAGCCACCGGTGTAGTAATTGGTTCCTGTTCCCGAGGGATTGTCGTAGATCCCGATCACCGAATCCACCGGAATTTGCAGTCCGCCAACCGTGGTATCGTCGCTGGCCCACAGCTCGGCTTTAAGCACTGTCTCGATGCGGTCAGACATGGAAGAGCCCAGGGTGATGGCCCCCAGTTCCGGTTCAAAGTGACCGCCGGCAAAATAGTTCGTCCCCAAGTGGCTGGTGTCGTTGACCTCCCAGACCCCTTCCACGTTACCCAGTATAGTGTTTTTAATTTTTATCAAATTTTGCTGGTGGGTTATGGCCTCGGCGTTCACCCTCCGCTTGCTGTCGGCATCGAATTTGCCGCGTGACAGGTAGAAAAACCGACTGTTGGGATCCAGCTTCGATCCGTCGCTGCGGGGCGTCATGGACAGCCCCCACCAGGCGGTGGCCCCGGCCAGCTCGCTAGAAACGCCGCCGGGACCTTTAGCCTCTAACAGGCGAAAACCTAAATAGGGAGCAGTTATGCCATAGTTGTTGGCGCAGATCACCGAATCGGCCGTCACCCACATCAGGTTGCGGACCTCGCCCGAGATCGGGTCTTGGGTGGTATCCAGCCCGCAGTAGTTGAGGAACTCTGTGTTGAGCGCCAGCGTCTTGGTGACGTTGGGACGGTGGTAAAGGCCGAGATGGAAGCTGTCTATGGCTTGTGCCCCGATGTTCTTAAAATCACATTCCAGAAAGTAGAACCGATCGACCGGAGCATAGCTCCACTGGTGGGCCCGCAATTCGGCTTGAAGTCCCAGCCTCACTCCTTCGTTGGCCGCAGTGGTGTCCGTCATTAGAAGCCTAATCTCCAAAGGAGCCCGGGTGCCCGGGGCCAGAGAGACGGTCCCTGAGCTGTCGGAGGCCCAGTCGCTCAGAACGGTGCCGAAGGTCCCCCCCTGCTGGATAACCGAGGAGACGCCGAATGTCTTCTTGCCGTCGATGCTGCCGCCGGCCCACAGCCCTCCGATCTTAAAAAGCGCGGACGGATTTACGTAGGGATACCACCCGGCAGGATAGCTGACCACATCGGTGGTGTCCCCCATCAGGCCGTTAGCCCACAACTCTGTCTTGATTGATCCGGCGTTGAGGGTGGCCCGGTCACCGGCCAGGGCCGGCAGGCATATTATCGCCGCTATAAACAGGGCGACCAGAATTCTCAGAAACACGATTTTCATCAGGTTGCTCCTTAATTGCATTGGACTACAATTATAAAACCGGAAAGCCCTCCTGTCAACAAAAAAGGCGTTTCTTTATCGCTAAAGAAACGCCTTTTTCCCAAGGCCGTCACTTGATAAGGGTCAGGGACCTGACCTTATTGAACCTCTGGCTGCCGTCCACCGCCTCGGCGCTGAATTTGCATACATAGATCCCGGCAGCTAGCTTAGTGCCCTGGTCGCTGGTGCCATCCCAAGTAGCGGTGTAGTATCCGGCCGATTGCACGCCGTCGGCCAGTGTTTTCACCAGCTGGCCCATGATGTTGTAAACCTTGAGCGAGGCCCGGGAATCCTGTGGCAACTGGTAGCGGATAACCGCCCGACGGTTGAACGGATTGGGCCAGGCCGGGGCCAGCGCGAAGGACAGCGGCCTGAAGTCCGAGGCCTGGATCATCACCGGACCGAAAACGGTCCGGTCTCCGTTCAAGGCGACTTCGATAAGGCGGTACCAGTAGGCGCCCGGCTGGGGCACCGAATTGTCGGTGAATGAGTAATCCCTGGGCGAGACGCTGTTCCCGGAAGCAGGCAGCGATCCTATCTCTGCATAGGGACCAGCCGCTGACGCGGATCGTTCCACCAGCCAGAGATAGGAGTCTTTCTCAGATTCCGTCCTCCAACTTATGACCACCCCCTGCCCGGTGACGCTGGCGCTGAAATAGCTCAGTTCCACCGCCAGCGGAGTGCTGATGGTACCAGTCACCGTGACATAGGTGGAGTCCCAGGCCCCCCACCGGTTGGCCTTGGCGCTGTTGTCGGCCGCCCTGATATAGACCTTCTGGGTGCCCGCCGTCCAGCCGGCCGATGCCACGTTGCCCTGGACGTCCTCCACGATCTCGTCGAAGGTCCCGTCGCTGGCGGTAAGGTTGGTGACGTAGGAGGTCGAGCCGATCCTCACCGAGCACTTGGCGGCGCTCACCGGCGATAGGCCGCAGGTGGAGTCGGAGACCGTGGCCTGGATGACGAAGCCATTGCCCGAGCCGTTGCCCACCGGGTTGCGGCTGAGCCTGACGGTGCCCGGCAGGATGATGGGACCGGTGAAGTCCCCGGCCAGACCGCGGTTAATGGTGAAGTTGCCTACGGTATCGAAGCCGCTCATGGCCGGGTAGACGCCGCCGTCCTTGACCCTGACCCGAACTTGGTACTTAGTTCCGTTCTCCAGGGCCGAGATGTTCCAACTGTATGGCGAGGCCACAGAGTGTCCCGAAGTCAGGACCGTCCAGCTGTTCCCCCCGTTGGCCGAGTACTCCACCCAGGTGGTGTCCAGGTAGGCGCCGTTGGCTACGTCGGCGTAGGACCTCCAGGAGATGCTGATGGGGCTGGTGTTGTAGGTGTTCCCGGCCACTGGCGTCTGGATGGTGTCGTAGGGGTGGTTGTGGCCGATCAGCCAGATGAAAAGCTTGTTGAGGATGTCGGCCCTGATGGTGCTGTTGTGATTGGCAGTGTCCAGCTGGGTGATCTCGAAGGCGTTCATGACGGTCCTGGTGCGGTAGCCCCCCCAGACGCCGTTGCCCAGGTTTCCCATGGTGTCCTGCGACTCCCATTTGACGGCGCAGGTGTCGAATGCATTCTCGAAGTCCCAGACCGGGCTGCCGGTCCCGGCCGCACCGGTGTATCCCGAAAGGTATTGCGAATTGATGATGCTGTCGCCGGCCGCCCCGGTGCGCCAGGAGGAATGGGACACGCCCCCGGTGTACGACCCCGAGATGGGATCTGAGGCTATTCCGTAAACTATGTCCGTCAGCGTTGTGTTGCTGGAGGCCACATCCCCCTTGTAGGTGAAATGCAGATAGTTGCGGCAGAAAATGGTATCGGCCGCCCTCTCTGCGGCGCTCTTGCCGTTGGAGTTGTTGGCCCAAGTGTCCCAGCCCAGGTCGTTTCCGGTGACCGAAAACCTGGCCCCGGCGTTGTGATACAATTGCAGGGTGTCGCGCTGCCAAGTGCGGAAGGCGGGATAGTTGCCGCCCTGAGGCCCGTCCTGGGCCACTTGGATGAAGACCGCCTTGTACTTTTTAAGCTGGGTGGTGGAGACGTCCCCCTGCAGTTGGGCGGACCACCAGTCATATGTCCAACCGCCCTGGCTCAGGGCCTTGGTCAGGTAGTCCCCATGAACAAAGGAGTTAGCATAGGCGTCATCGTCCCAGATCCAGACCAGGATGTCGTTCTGGCCGCTGCCGCCTCCGGTGCTGAACATGTAGTGCCGGCCGCCGTTGTTGTCGCGAACCGTGTTCCCCCGCATGTCGCGCGATTCCACATCGAAATAGTAGGTCTGGTTGGCCGTCAGGCCGGTCAGGGTGAAGGCGTGGCCCTTCACCAGCGGGGTATCCACCCCGGCCGTCTGCCCTAACGCCGTGGTAGTGCCGTAGTAGATCTTGGTGGAGGCGTTCTCCGAAGTGCTCCAGTAGATGACCTTCCGGGTGCCTACTGGCGGGGTGACGTCGCCCGAATAGACGTTGGTGATGGTGAAGGGAACACCTTTCACCACGGCCTTGGCGGTGTCGTTGGCGGCCGGGCTGTTGTCGGGGTAGACGGCCCGGATAGAATCCTGCTGGTCGGCGGTCAGCACCCCGTTGAAATTGAGAATGTCGCCGCGCCAAAGCGGGATCTTCCCCCGGTAAAGCCCGTTGCCGATCCTGGAACACACCACCGTTTCGCTGTCGGGCTCGGCCAGCTTGGTGCTGAGGTAGACGTTGCAAGAGGCGTCGGTGCGGTTGAAGTCGTGAACCTCGACGTAAACCGTGTCGCCCACCCCGGCCGCCGGCAGGCCGTAGACGCCCTTGTCCAGAAGGACCGTCCCCCGCGACGGTGTCGCCGTCCTCCAAGTGACGACCAAAGCGAAGGGTTGGGGACCGGCCGCCACATTCTTACCGGTTACCCTTATCCTCCAGTTGCCGGCTGCCGGATTGATTACCTTTACGCCCTCGATTACATCCACCGAATCGTTAGCCGCGCTGGGATTGGCTAACGATTGGCGGGGGACTACGGCGTTGTATCGGTTGCCCTTGTAACGGGTGCCGGATGGATTGTAGACGTCAAGATCGAGGTCGTTGACCAGGGACTTGGCCGCGTTGGCCACCCCGGGATAGTCGGTCCAGTTCAGACAAACCTTGAGCGGGGTGGAACCGGCAGGAATGTTAACCAGGTACTCTATGACGTCGCCGGTGGTCAATCCCGCCCGGTTGTCGGTCAGCAGCAGCCTGGAATTGTTGCCCGAGAAGTATAAGGCCGTATCCAGGTTCACCCTGCCCCAGCCGTACAACGAATCTGGATAGAAGGAGGAATAAACGCCGGCCACCGAGTCGCCGCTGATGGCCAGCAACGCCTTCATCAGCGCGCCCGAGGGGGTGAAGCCGTTGGCCGCTATCTTGGTGCCGGTGGGATACCAGCCTTCGGTCAGGTATTGGCGCAAAAGGGCGCAGGCGCCGGCGGTGATGGGACAGGCCATGGAAGTGCCCATCATCCCCCGATTCGTGTTGTCGGTGCCGCCGTTCGCCGAGTAGATGTCGTCGGACGTGCCGCCCGGCGCCATTACGGTGGGATTGAGCCTTCCGTCGGTGTGCCTTCCCCATGAGGAGTAGGAGGCCCTGGCATTAGCCCCACCGGAAACGGTCCCGGCGACGTTAAGGGCGCCCACCGCCACTCCGTTCTTATTGGTGCCGGGTGAACCAGCCTTCGAGCCCGGCTGGGTCTTGCTGCCGTCATTGCCGTCAGAAAAGAACCACAGAAAATCCTTGTGGCTCCACATGAACTGGTCCGCCTCCATGGCCGATTCGTCATAGCTTCCGTTGCAGGACGAATCCCCCCAGGAGTTGGACGAGATGTACACCCTCTGTCCCAAATACTTGTAGGCGCTGTCCCAACCCCAGGCCCCCACCCGGTTGATGTCCCAGGTACCGAAGACAGAACCAGAATCGCCGCCGCCGTCAATAAAAATCATTTTGGCGTTCTTCGCCATCCCATCCTGGGCCAGGGAACCGATGCCGTCATCGTTCCCGGCAATGCTTCCCGAGGTGTGGGTGCCGTGGTAGCTATTGGCCGATTCATCGCCCCACTTGGACATGGTTCCTTCGGCCCAGCCCAGCTCGATCTCATCGGCCCGGGCCGCCGGCTGTTGGCCCAGCACCTTGCGGTGGTTGGCATCCCAGTACCAAGTCGACTTCCTTCTGGCGTTATCGACAAAATAATACTGGGACTCCCTCAAACCCGTGTCCAGATCCTGGACAAGCTGACCCTCGCCCATGATCCCCAGCCTCCACAGGGTCCTGGTGCTGTCGGCCACCCCATGCTGAACGCAGTGCTGGCTGGGCATGTTTTGGATTTCATGCCTGGGCATGGGCTCGATCCAATAGACCGATTTAATACGGGCCAGGGCATTGATCTCATCTGACCTGACGTCCACGAAAATCTTTCGGTTCCACTTTCCCGGGGCCCACTCGGTCTCCAATTTATGCCACACCTTGCGTCCCAGAACTGCCTCGACCTCGGCCACCGCATCCTCCAGTTTCTCAGGACTGAATAGCAGCAGGGACATCCTGACCAGGCCGCCCTTGGCGGTACGCTCCACCGCCCGCTGGGAGACCTTGTAGGCCGGCTGAAAGAGCCCAGTCCAAGCCACTTCGGACTTGGAGGAGGAGATATTGGCCCTGACGGCCTCGGTCATCCGCACCGCGTAGGCGTAGTCCGGCAGATAGAACATGATCTCGGCCCCGGCCTTTTCCAGGCCTTCCCGCCATTCCTGACGCATTGGACCATTGAACTGCACCAAATAATAGGCATATTCCCCGTCCTTGGGCGGTTGGACGGTAAGTTCGGGCGGCAATGCCGGTTCGCCCTTTATCTTCCTGGTATCAAACTGAATGCCGTTTGATAAATGTATATTTAGGGTGCCGGAATACGCCTTGGGTTCTTTTCGGTAACTGTTTATGCCTTCCCATTTCGCATGCTGGTCCGGCGCTGCAGTTTGGAAGGAGATAGCCTCGTTAGCGTTATTTTTTTGACCAACATACTGCACACCGTAGTTGGTGCTGTATGCATCAACATTATGCGGTGCAATGCAGAGAAAAACTAGCGACAGAAAAAGGCCGCCGATCTCCGCCATTTTCAACAATGATAAATTTTTCATTACCGACTCCTTATAATAATATTGTAGTTTTTAATTTAATTTGCAATTTTCATGCCACATATATATTTATAACATCATACAAATTAATGTCTTACAATAATAATTTTCTAAAATACATGCTTTTCTTTAGGTTAATTTTGCATTAATTAACAAATTTCTTATTTATTTGTTGCAAGACAATATGTTATCTATTGCGAAATTATTGCATTTCCTTTTAAAAATTATTAATTATTAAATGATTATCCCATTGCTTCAGGAATGTCACCCCTATCGGTTAGACTATCTC
>CAZPNX010000034.1:0-23408 GCA_964588285.1 uncultured bacterium | reverse complement strand
CGCGAGGGCGGCCGGACGGTGGGCGCCGGCACCGTCACCGAGATCATCGAGTAGGCCAAAGCCATAATTTCACACGAAACAAACTAAAGGACGCGAAAAATTTAAGGGTGTTTCGTGTCTTTCGTGGGCTTTCCGGGGACCTTAGAACAGCAAATTGAATATCGGATAGCAGACATGACCGCAGGACAAGTAATCAGGATCAAGCTCAAGGCTTACGACCACGCGGTGCTGGACAAGTCGGTGGGCGAGATCGTCAACACCGCCAAGCGCACCGGGGCCAGGGTGGCCGGGCCCATCCCCATGCCCACCAAGCGGACGGTCTACACGGTCAACCGCTCCACCCACGTGGACAAGAAATCGCGCGAGCAGTTCGAGCGCCGCATCCACAAGCGGCTGATCGACATTTGGAACTCGACCCCCCAGACCATCAACGCCCTGACCAAGCTGGAGCTGCCGGCTGGGGTGGACATCGAGATCAAAACCGGCCTGTGAGACTCCAGGGAAGAAGGGGTCATGGGGAAACGGTGATAAGGGAAAAAGGATAAAATGAAATGAGCGGAATGATCGGCAGAAAGATAGGAATGACCCAGATCTACGGCCAGGGCAACCAGGCGGTGCCGGTGACCCTGATCGAAGCCGGGCCCTGCGTGGTCACCCAGGTGAAGACGGCCAAGCGCGAGGGCTACCAGGCGGTGCAGCTGGGCTTTCTGGATGCCAAACCCTCCCGGATCAACAAGCCGCTGGCCGGGCACTTTGCCGCGGCCAAAACCGCCCCCAAAAAGGTCCTTCGCGAATTCCGGGTAAAGGACTCCTCGGCCTATCAGGCTGGCCAGACGGTTACCGCCGATATTTTCAAGCCGGGCGAGCTGGTCAAGATCACCGGGATCACCAAGGGCAAGGGCACGGCCGGCGTGGTCAAACGCCATGGCTTCCACGGCGGACCGGCCACCCACGGGCAGACCGACCGCACCCGCCGGGCCGGAGCGGTAAGTTCTGGCTCGACCCCGGGACGGGTCTACCCAGGGAAGAGGATGGCCGGACGCATGGGCAACCGAACCTTCTCCCTGCGCAACGTCAAGATCGAGAGGGTCGACGCCGAAAAGAATTTGATCGCAGTCAAAGGCCGGGTGCCCGGGGCGGCCGAGGGCATCCTCACCATCCACAAGCAATGAGCAAGGCGACCCCTATGCCAGCAGTCAACTTTTACGACAGCGCCGGACGTAAGACCGGCACTCGGGAACTGCCACAAAATATCTTCGGGGCCGAGGCCAACCGGCACCTGCTCTATTTAGCCGTCAAGCAGCATCTGGACAGCCGGCGCCAGGGAACGGCCAACACTCAGAACGCAGGCGACGTCAGGGGCGGAGGCAAGAAGCCGTTCCCCCAGAAACACACCGGAAGGGCCCGCCAGGGAAGCCGGCGTTCCTCAATCCAGGTGGGCGGCTATGTGGCCCACGGCCCGCATCCCAGGGACTATTCCTGGAATCTGCCCAAGAGGCAGCGCCGGGCCGCCCTGATCTCGGCCCTGTCCGACTCGGCCGCCAGCGGCAAGCTGTCGGTGATCGAAGCCCTGCCGGCCAGCGGCAAGACCAAGGACTTAAGCGCCATCATGGCCGCCATGGGGCTGGACGGCCGCAAGGTTCTTTTATTGGACTCGTCCGCCCCGCTCCCGTTGATCCGGGCCGGCCGAAACATTCCGGGCCTGCACCTGGTGCCGGCCCGCCAAGTGCACCCTTACGACCTCCTCTGGTCCGACCACGTGGTGGCCACCGAGAGCGGTATTAAATCACTGCAGGAGGTCCTCAGCCGATGAAAGAACTGCACACCGTCATCAGACGGCCGGTGGTCACCGAGAAGATCACCGCCCTGCGCGAGGCCCACAACCGCTACAGCTTCGAAGTGGCCAGCTGGGCCAACAAGCTCCAGATCAAGCAGGCGGTGGAGGCCCTGTTCAAGGTCAAGGTGACCGGCGTCACCACCATGAACATCCGGGGCAAGGTCAAGAGGCTGGGCCGCAACACCGGCCAGAGGCCGGACTGGAAGAAGGCCATCGTCACCCTGGCCAAGGACAACAAGATCGAGCTGATCGAGGGCATCTAGGATTACGGGACATAACAGACAGCACAATCCGAATCAATAGAAGAAAGACCGCGCCATGGGAATCAAGACATATAAGCCGGTGACCCCGGGCCTGCGCCACCGCACCGGCTACTCCTTCGAGGAGATCACCGCCGACCGGCCGCGCAAAAGCCTGCTGGCGTCGCTTTCCAAAAGCGGGGGCCGCAACAACCATGGACGGGTGACCTCGGCCCATCGGGGCGGAGGCCACAAGCGGGCTTACCGCATGATCGACTTCCGCCGCGACAAGTTCGGCATTCCGGCCACCGTGGCCTCCATCGAGTACGACCCCAACCGTTCCTCGCGCATCGCCCTGCTGAAGTACCGGGACGGCGAATGGCGGTACATCGTGGCCCCGCTGGGCCTCAAACCCGGCGATCAGCTCAGTTCCGGGCCCGGGTCCGAGATCAAGGTGGGCAACGCCCTGCCCATTTCCGAGATCCCGCTGGGCACCACGGTGCACAACATCGAGCTTAAAAAGGGAAAGGGCGGCCAGCTGGTGCGGACGGCCGGAGGCGGCGCCCAGCTTTTGGCCAAGGAGGGCGAACACGCCCAAATCCGCATGCCCTCGGGCGAGGTGAGGATGGTGCGGTTGGATTGCCAGGCCACTATCGGCCAGGTGGGCAACCTGGAGCACGAAAACATCTCCATCGGCAAGGCCGGCCGCAACCGATGGCTTGGCAAGCGGCCGCACTCCCGGGGCGTGGCCAAGAATCCCCACGACCATCCCATGGGAGGCGGCGAGGGCAAGTCCTCCGGCGGCCGCCACCCTTGCAGCGCCAAGGGCCTGCTGGCCAAGGGGCGCAAGACCCGCCGCAAGCGGAACATCACCGGCAAGTTCATCCTTAAGAGGAGAAAGTAATGTCTCGGTCGCTCAAGAAGGGTCCCTACATCGACCCCAAGCTGATGGGCAAGATCGAGGCCCTGCGCTCCACCGGCGAAAAGAAGGTGATCAAAACCTGGGCCCGTCGCTCCATCATACCTCCGGAGTTCGTCAGCTACACCATCGCTGTTCACAACGGGAACAAGTTCATTCCGGTCTATATCACCGAGAACATGGTGGGCCACAAGCTGGGCGAATTCGCTCCCACCCGCACCTTCCGCAAGCACGGGGCGGTGGGTAAGGAGGAGGACAAGAAGAAGAAGGCCGAGACCGTCACCACTGTGGCCGCCCCGGCCGCCGGCGCCGCCCCGGCCCCAGGCGCCCCGCCGGCCGGCGAGAAGTCCAAGGGATAGAAGGCCATTCCGGCCTTCCGGGGTTGATCCCAAGTGAGATCGATCCGCACCGAGCTGCGGGAATCCAGAAAAAGTTGTAGGGGACAAACCATGCAAGCAGTAGCCAGACAGTCTTTCGTCCGCGTTACCCCCCGCAAGATGAGGGTAGTGGCCGACATCGTCAGAGGCCGAAGCTGCAACGAAGCCATCTCCATGCTGCGCTTTGTGCCCAAGGCGGCCAGCCCCTTTTTGGTCAAGGCTATTAAAGCGGCGGTAGCCTCGGCCACCCAGCAGGCGGACGATCCCAAGTTCGACCCCGACACCCTGCGTATCTCCGAAATCCGGGTGGACGAGGGAGTCAAAATGAAGAGGATGCGGCCCCGGGCCCGCGGTCGGGCCGACATCAGGCGCCGCCGCACCAGCCACCTGACGGTCAGGGTATCGAACCAATAAACCAAAGAGCGGAGGACTCGGTTTGGGCCAGAAGACCAACCCCATCGGGCTGCGGCTCGGCATCATTCGGAACTGGGAGTCCCGTTGGTTCGCCAAGCGAGATTTCGCCAGCCTGCTGGAGGAGGACCAGAGGATACGGCGCTACCTGCAGCAGAAGCTCGCCAACGCCGGCCTTTCCAACATCTCCATCGAGCGGACGCCCAAGCGGGTGACCGTCACCATACACACCTCCCGGCCCGGCGTCATCATCGGCCGCAAGGGGGCCGAGATCGAAAAGCTGAAGGCCGAGATCCAGCTTTTAACCCAGCAAAAGGACGTGCACCTCAACATCAATGAGGTCAAGGTGCCCGAGATAGACGCCCACTTGGTGGCCGACTCCATCGCCCGCCAGCTGGAACAGAGGATCTCCTTCCGCCGGGCCATGAAGAAGGCGGTCCAAAGCGCCCTGCGCATGGGGGCCCACGGCATCAAGATCTCCTGCGGCGGCCGACTGGCCGGGGCCGAGATCGCCCGCACCGAGAGCTACCGCGAGGGCCGGGTGCCGATGCACACCCTGCGGGCCGACATCGACTACGCCACCGCCACCGCCCATACCACCTTCGGCTGCATCGGGGTCAAGGTGTGGATCTTCAAGGGCGAGGTGCTGAACCGGCCGGCGGCCAAGTAAAACTAGACTGCGAGGTGAACTGAGATGTTGATGCCCAAAAGGGTAAAATACCGCAAACAGCGCCGCGGCCGGCGCCGCGGACTGGCCACCAGGGGCAACGCCGTGGCCTTCGGGGAGTACGGCCTGCAGGCCATGGAGGCGGCCTGGATCACCGACCGCCAGATCGAGGCGGCCCGGGTGGCCATGACCCGCTACATCAAGCGCGGGGGCAAGGTCTGGATCCGGATATTCCCCGACAAACCGGTGACCTCAAAGCCGGCCGAGACCAGGATGGGCAAGGGCAAGGGGGCCCCCGACCACTGGGTGGCGGTGGTCAAGCCGGGCCGGGTGATGTTCGAGATCGGGGGCATCGCCGACAATCTGGCTCGGGAGGCCATGAACCTGGCCGCCCATAAACTGCCGATACCAACCAAGGTGGTGGAGCGTCACCGCCATATCGAGGTGAAGTGAGCCATGGCCAAGAATAACGAGCTTAGGGCGATGACCCGGGCCGAGGTGGAGCACAAGCTGAAGGAGGAGAACGAGGCTCTCTTCAACCTGAAGCTGCGCCGCCATACCCAGCAGATCCCCAACCCGCTAAAACTACGCGGCACCAGACGCCAGGTGGCCAGGATCAAGACGGTGCTTCGCGAGGACGCCCTGGGCATCCGCAAGCTAGCTGCCGGCGCCAAGCTTGTCCCCGGCAAAACCGAGGGAAAGATTAAGGAGGGATGAGCATGGAAAAGCGCCAACTGAGAAAGGTCAGGACCGGGCGGGTGATCTCGGACAAGATGCAGAAGACCATCGTGGTGGCGGTGGAGCGCCGCATCAAACACCCCCTTTACGGCCGGGTGATAAAACGGACCACTAAATTCTACGCCCACGACGAGAAACGCCAGGCCAAGGTGGGCGACACCGTCAGGATAATGGAGGCCAGGCCGCTTTCCAGGCTCAAGCGCTGGAGGCTGGTCGAGGTGGTGGCGGTCGCCAAGTAGCCCGGCGGGCGCTCTCTTCTGGGGATGACCGGGTGGAAAAAGAACATAAGCCAATAACGGAATCGCCATGATCCAGCAATACACCAGGCTCAACATCGCCGACAACACCGGGGCCAGGCGCGCCATGTGCATCCAGGTGATGGGCGGGCACTACCGGCGCTACGGCACCATCGGGGACGTCATCAAGGTGGCCATCAAGGACGTCATGCCCGGCGGCGGCTTCAAAAAGGGCGAGGTGGCCCGGGCGGTGATAGTCCGCACCCGCAAGGAGATCCGGCGCCGGGACGGCAGCTACATCCGCTTCGACGAGAACGCGGCGGTGATCATCGACGACAAGGGCGAGCCCAAGGGCACCCGCATTTTTGGACCGGTGGCCCGGGAGCTGCGCGACAAGCAGTACATGAAGATCATCTCCCTGGCCCCCGAGGTCCTCTAGTCAAACAGTCCCGGGGCTGGAGCAATTTCGGAAATAGACCACGAAGACACCAAGCATACCAAGCTTTTTACATTTCTCGGTGCCCTGTGTGCCTTGGTGGTGAAATAAAGGTTTTCGGATTAGGAGCTTCGCCATGAAGATAAAGAAGAACGACCCGGTGCTGGTGATAGCCGGCGACGACAAAGGCAAGCGGGGCAAGGTGCTCAAGACCTTTCCGGACAAGGGCCGGGCCATTGTCGAGGGGGTCAATTTCATCAAGCGGCACACCCGGGCCCGCAAGCAGGGGCAGAAGAGCGGCATTCTGGAAAAGGAGGCGCCGATCTCGGCCACCAATCTGATGGTGGTATGCGCCAAGTGCGACAAGGGGGTGCGGGTGGGGGCGCGCATCATGGCCGACGGCCGCCGGGTGCGGATCTGCAAGTCGTGCGGCGAAATGCTGGATAAGATTTAACTAATCCAGAAGTCAGAAGTCAGAAATCAGAAGGATGATAATGGCCAGGTTGAAAGAGAAATACCAGAAGGAAGTGAAGCCGGCCCTCATCAAAAAATTCGGCTACAAGAGCCCGATGCAGGCGCCACGTCTGGAGAAGATCGTGGTCAACATGGGGGTGGGCGAAGGCACCCAGGACGTCAAACTGGTGGACGCCGCCGCCAAGGATCTGGCGTCCATCACCGGTCAAAAACCGTCCATACGCAAGGCCCGCAAGGCCATCGCCAACTTCAAGCTCAAGGCCGGGACCCCGGTGGGCTGCATGGTCACCCTGCGGGGCGACCGGATGTACGAGTTCTTCGACCGGCTGGTGAACGTGGCCATCCCCCGCATCCGCGATTTCCGCGGGGTGCCGGCCAAGTCCTTCGACGGCCGGGGCAATTACACCCTGGGGGTCAAGGAGCAGATTATCTTTCCCGAGATCAATTACGACAAGGTGGTCAAGCTTTTCGGCATGGACATCACCATCGCCACCTCGGCCAAAAGCGACGAGGAGTCACAGGAACTGCTCAGGCTTCTGGGCATGCCCTTCCAGCAGAAATAGGCCGGGCGAAACGGGACAAGCACCATACAAAAATAGGGAAGAGAATATATGGCCAGGAAGGCGATGATTCAGAAAACCAGCCGCCCCAAGTACCCGGTGCGGGTCTACCGGCGCTGCCGGCGCTGCGGGCGATCCCGAGCCTTCTACCGCGATTTCGGGCTGTGCCGCATCTGCCTGCGGGAGCTGGCCCTGCGGGGCGAGATACCGGGGCTGGTCAAGGCCAGCTGGTAACAGCCAACAGCAGACCACAAGGAGACAGCGCCACCATGTCGATGACCGACCCTATTGCCGATATGCTGACCAGGATCCGCAACGCCGGCAAGGCGCGGATGAAACGGGTTGACATTCCGGCCTCCAAGATGAAACTGGGGATCACCAAGATTCTCTCCCGGGAGAAGTACATCGCCAACTTCAAATACCTGCAGGACGACCGCCAGGGGATCATACGCATCTACCTCCGCTATCTGGACGGCGGCCAGCATCTGATCAAGGGCCTGAAGCGGGTGAGCACCCCGGGCCTGAGGGTCTACGTGCCCAAGGGCCGGGTGCCCAGGGTGCGCAGCGGGGTGGGGCTGGCGGTCATCTCCACCTCCCGTGGGCTGATGACCGATGCCGAGGCCAGGCACCAGGGTCTGGGCGGCGAGGTCATCTGCCAGGTGTGGTAAAAAAGCCGTCACAGCTTTCCACCAGAACCGCAGGACAGGCCCCGGGACCGTCGCCGGCCGTCCGGGGTCCAGATAGAAGGAGCAGCAACGTGTCACGAGTGGGCAAAAAACCGATCAACCTGCCCCAGGGCGTCAGCGCCAAGGTGCAGGGCCAGAAAGTCAAAGTAACCGGCCCCAAGGGGAGCCTGGAGGTAGACGTCCATCCCCGGATATCGGTCGAGGTCAAGGGGCAGGAGATTTTGGTTAAACGGCAGAGCGACGCCAAATCCGACCGGGCTCTTCACGGGCTGACCCGGGCCTTGCTGGCCAACGCGGCCACCGGGGTCAATACCGGGTTCACCAAGGTGCTTCAGATCTACGGTGTTGGCTACAAAGCGATCCTAGACGCCAAAGGCCTTACCCTGAACCTGGGTTATTCGCACCCCATATTGCTGCCCAAACCTCAGGGGATTGAGTTCGAGCTGTTCGAAGACCAGGCCCTCAAGGCCAACAAGAGCACCGGATACCAGGTGAACATAATCGTCAAAGGCATCGACCGACAGCTGGTGGGCGAGGTGGCGGCCACCATCCGCCGCTTCCGCCGCCCCGAGCCCTACCAGGGCAAGGGGATCAGGTATCTGGGCGAGCATATCAGACGCAAGGCCGGCAAGGCCGCGGTCGGCTCGGGCTCCTAATCCGCCGATCGATCACACCCCAAAACCATAACCGGATATCAGAGCGTGAAGCTATGTTGGACAAAGCCAAAGAGATGAGGGAAGCCCGGATCCGCCGGCATATCAGGATCAGACGCAAGGTCCGCGGGACCAGCGAACGGCCCAGGCTGTGCGTTTTCCGGAGCAGCCGCCACATATACGCCCAGATCATCGACGACTTCAACCACCGCACCCTGGCCTCGACCGGACGTCTGCAACACGGAGACAAGGGCAAGATCGCCGAGAGCAAGCTGGTGGGACAGAGGATCGCCAGGCTGGCCCTAGACAAGGGGATCCAGCAGGTGGTTTTCGACCGGGGCGGCTATATCTACCACGGGCGGATCAAGGCCCTGGCCGAGGCCGCCCGCGAAGCCGGGCTGAAATTTTAAGGCCCGGAAAATATCAGGAGGAGAAGAACATTGGCTAGGATCAATCTCAGCGCCCTGGGAGAGCTCAAGGAGCAGGTGGTCCACATCAACCGGGTGGCCAAGGTGGTCAAGGGCGGAAAGCGCTTCGGTTTCACCGCCCTGGTGACGGTGGGCGACGGCAACGGCCATGTGGGGGTGGGCAAGGGCAAGGCCCGGGAGGTATCCGAGGCCATCCGCAAGGCCACCGAGAGCGCCAAAAAGGAGATGCACCGCTATCCCATCGTCGACGGCAAGATACCCTACCAGGTGACCGGTCGCTTTGGTGCCTCCAAGGTTCTGCTTCGGCCAGCCGCCTCCGGAACCGGCGTCATCGCCGGCAATGTGGTGCGCTCGGTGCTGGAGTCCTGCGGCGTCAAGGACATCCTTACCAAGAGCCTGGGGTCCAACAATCCTCACAATCTGGTCAAGGCCACCTTGGACGGCCTTTCCCAGCTGCGCCAGCCGGCCGATATCCGTGCCGAGCGGTTTAAGGAAAAGACAGAGGCGGCTTCGCACCGCCCGGTTCGGTCCGAGCCGGCCCAGACGGATCCTGTCCAGGAAAAGGCCGAGGAAGCGGCCCAGTAGCGGTCAACTCATAGGGAATCACTACCATGTCCAAAAAGTTAAGGATCACCCAGGTGCATTCGGCCATCGACCGGCCGGAGCCGCAGAAGCGCACCATCCGGGCCCTGGGGATACGAAAGCTCTATCATACCGTGGAAAAGACAGATACCTCGCAGATCCGGGGCATGATCAAAAAGGTGGAGCACCTGGTCAAAGTCCAGGAGGTTTCCTGATTCCTGGGACGGAGATTCTGACAGCGGAACGAACAAGCGCATAGGAGCGTATAGATGAGGCTTAACGATATACGGCCGGCGGCCGGGGCGGTCAAATCGAGAAAGCGACGGGGCTGCGGCACCGGTTCCGGCCACGGCGGCAGCTCCACCCGGGGGACCAAGGGCCAGAAATCCCGGGCCGGCTCCGGGGCCAAGATCCCGGCTTGGTTCGAGGGCGGGCAGATGCCCCTGCAGCGGAGGCTCCCCAAACGGGGCTTCACCCCCAGGTCCAAGACCGTCTACCAGCTGGTGGACGTGGCCGCACTGGCCAAACTTTCCGACCTCAAGGAGATTGATCCTAAGGCAATGCTGGAGCGCAAACTTATCCGGTTGGGCAAGGGCCCGGTCAAGATCATGGGCGGCGGCCAGCTGAAGACGGCCCTCAAGGTGCAGGCCCACGCTTTCACCGGCTCGGCCAAGGCCAAGATCGAGGCGGCCGGGGGCACGGCCACGGTAGTCACCAAATAGCGCGGGGCGCCCCTCTTAGCTCTATAGAGATATGGTAATGTGGGAGAAGATCCAGAACATATTCAACATCCCTGAGCTCAGGCGCCGCATCCTGTTCACCCTGGGGCTGCTGGTGGTCTACCGCATCGGAGGGCACCTGCCCACCGCCGGCATCGACACCCAGGCCTTGGGCGAATTCTTCCGGGCCCAGCGGGGCAGCCTGTTCGGGATGTACGACCTGTTTGTGGGCGGCAACCTGTCCCGGGCCACCATCTTCGCCCTGGGCATCATGCCCTACATCTCGGCTTCGATCATCATGCAGCTTTTGGGATCGGTCATCCCCTTTTTGGAGAAGCTGCAGAAGGAGGGGGAGCAGGGCCGCAAGAAGATCAACCAATACACCCGCTACGCCACGGTGCTGCTGGCTCTTTTCAACTCTTACGGCATCGCCACTTTTTTGGAGTCGCTGGCCCCCAACGGACTGGCGGTGGTGCCCCATCCGGGCCTGTCCTTCCGGCTGTTGACCATGCTGACCATGACCTCGGGCACCATCTTCGTCATGTGGCTGGGCGAGCAGATTACCGAGCGCGGCATCGGCAACGGCATCTCCCTAATCATCTTCGTGGGCTGTCTGGACTCCATTCCGGGCTACATCATCCAGACCATCGTCCAGGTGCGCGGCGGAGGCCTGGGCTTGCTGCCGTTGGTGATGGTGCTGGCCCTGATGGTGGCCGTCACCGCCTCGGTGGTGCTGATGACCCAGGGCAACCGCAAGATCCCGGTGCAGTACGCCAAGCGGGTGGTGGGCCGCAAGATCTACGGCGGGCAGAGCACCTATATCCCCTTGTCCTTCAACACCGCCGGCGTCATCCCCATCATCTTCGCCCAGAGCGTGCTGGCCTTCCCCATGACCATCGGCACCTTCGTCAAGGGGGAGTGGGCCCAGAACGTGGCCCAGGCCTTCGCCCCGGGGGCCCTGGTCTACGAGCTGCTGTTCGCCGGGATGATCATCTTCTTCGCCTATTTCTACACTGCCATCGTCATCAACCCGGTGGACATGGCCGGCAACATGAAGAAGTACGGCGGCTTCATCCCCGGCATCCGGCCGGGCGAGAAGACGGCCGAGTACATCGACCGGATCCTGACCCGCATCACCCTGCCCGGGGCCATATTCTACGCCATCATCGCCATCCTGCCCACCCTACTGATGAAGTGGTTCCACGTGCCCTTCTACTTCGGGGGCACCACTTTGCTGATCATCGTCGGTGTGGCCCTGGACACCCTGCAGCAGATCGAATCCCACCTGCTGATGCGCCACTACGAGGGCTTTATCAAGAAGGGCAAGATCTCGGGCCGCGGCGGGCGGATGTGAGCCGGACAGCCCCAGCCGGATAGGATTGCCCGCGAAACACGCTAAAAGCGAAAGATGTTTGATTATAGTGCATTTCGCATGTTTAGTGGGCCTGAAAGAGATGTAAATTAATGTTCTCAGACGGCAAATGAGACTAGTCCTGTTCGGCGCCCCGGGCTCGGGCAAGGGCACCCAGGCCAGCTTGGCCGTCCAGGAGCTGGGCGTGCCCCATATCTCCACCGGCGACATGCTGCGCCAGGCGGTCAAGGACGGCACCCCGCTGGGACTCAAGGCCAAGGCCTTTATGGACAGCGGAACTCTGGTGCCGGACGATCTGATCCTGGAGATGATACGGGAGCGTTTGGGCAAGGCCGATGCCGCCAAAGGCTTCCTGCTGGACGGATTCCCCAGGACGGTGGCCCAGGCCGAAGGCCTGGACAGGCTGATGTCCAGTCTGGGGCAGCGGATAGAGGCCGTGGTCTCGTTGGAGGTCGAACCCGAGGAGTTGATCAAACGACTGACGGCCAGAAGGATGTGCCCCAAGTGCGGAGCCATCTTCAATCTGATGTCGCAGCCCCCGAAAACCGAAGGCATCTGCGACCACTGCGGAGCCGCCTTGGAGCAGAGGGACGACGACCGGCGGGAAACAGTGGAAAACCGGCTCAGGGTCCACCAGCAGCAAACCGCTCCGGTGATGGACTTCTATCGCTCCCGGGGACTGCTGAAGCAGGTTGACGGATCGCGCCCACCAGAGGAAGTCTATCGTTCTTTCAAAGAGGCTTTAACCAAGGTCTGATGATAGCCGTCAGGGAACCCTGGGAGATAGACCGGATATTGGCCGGAGGCCGCATCATCGCCGAACTTTGGCCGGTGCTGAAGCCGCGGCTGTCGGCCGGAACCTCAACCGCCGAGCTGGACCACCTGGCCGAATCGTTCATCCTCGATCAGGGGGGAAGGCCGGCTTTTAAGGGGTACCGGGGATATCCGGCTGCGCTCTGCATCTCCATCAACCATGAGGTGGTCCACGGCATTCCCAGCCCCCAAAGATTGCTGGCCGACGGCGACTTGGTGGGCATAGACGTCGGGGTGGAGTTCCAAGGCTATATTGCCGACGCCGCCCGCACCTTTTTGATCGGCCCGGCGCCGGAGCCCTTAGCCATAAAACTTTCGGCCACGGCCCGGCAGGCCTTGGAACGGGCGATGGAGGCGGCCCGGCCCGGCAACCGGGTGGCCGACCTGTCGCGGGCCATCCAGATGACGGCCGAAGCGGCCGGCTTCTCGGTGGTGCGGCAGCTATGCGGCCACGGGGTGGGAAAGGCCCTGCACGAAGATCCGGAGATACCGAACTTTCACAAGGCCGGGCTGACCCCTCTGCTCAAACCGGGAATGGTGCTGGCCATTGAGCCCATGGTCAACGCTGGCGGCTGGCAGGTGGATTTTCTGCCGGACGGCTGGACTGTGGTCACCGCCGACGGCAGCCTGTCGGCCCATTTCGAGGACACGGTGGTGGTCACCCAGGACCAGCCGCTGGTAGCCACCAGGTAATCTAAATCAAAATTTATACAAACCGGAAGGCGGAAAAGCAGCGTATTATGGCCAAACAGGAAGGGATCCAGGTGGAGGGAACGGTCATCGAAAACCTTCCCAACGCCACGTTTCGGGTGGAGCTTCCCAACGGCCATCGCATTTTGGCTCATATCTCGGGCAAGATGCGAATGCATTTCATCAAGATCCTGCCCGGCGACAAGATCACGGTGGAGCTGTCGCCCTACGACCTGTCCCGGGGCCGGATCATTTACCGCTTCAAGTGATGGGGACGGTCACGGACGCAACGTCAATTTTGGGAGTGTGGCCATGAAGGTCAAGGCTTCGGTGAAAAAGGTCTGCGAGCACTGTAAGCTCGTCAAAAGGCGCGGGGTTCTGCGGGTGATCTGCAAGAATCCCCGGCACAAACAGCGTCAGGGCTAAAGGAATAGAGGAGGGCTAAGGTGGCTAGAATCAGCGGCGTCGACCTGCCACGGGAGAAGAGGATCGAGGTCGGGCTGACCTATATCTACGGGCTGGGTCCGGCCTCGGCCAGGCGCATCCTGCTGTCGGCCAAGGTCAATCCCAGCAAGAGGGTCAAGGACCTGAGCGAGGAGGAGATAGGCCGCCTGCGGGCCATCATCGAGTCGGAGTACAAGGTGGAGGGCGCCAAGCGCACCGAGACGGCCATGTCCATCAAGCGCCTGATGGAGATCGGCTGCTACCGCGGGCTGCGCCACCGCAAGGGCCTGCCGGTGAGGGGCCAGAGAACCCGGACCAACGCCCGCACCCGCAAGGGTCCGAAGAAGGCCGGCGTGGTCAAGAAGAAGGCGCCCGCCAAGAAGTGATCAGGGCAAAGAGAACAAGGGGTAAGGCGGCGGAATCCAGTAGATAAAAAGCTAGCGCGGTCAGGGTGCCGTCACAGCAGGAGAGGATAATGGCCGAAGAGAAAAAGCAGGTCCGCAAGAAGGAAAAGAAGATCGAATTGGCGGGCATCGCCCACATCCAGTCGACCTTCAACAACACCATCGTCACCATCACCGACAAGAACGGCAACGTCATCGCCTGGGCCTCGGCCGGCAAGGCCGGCTACAAGGGCTCCCGGAAGTCGACGCCGTTCGCCGCCCAGGTGGCGGCCGAAAGCTGCGCCAAGATCGCCCTGGGACTGGGCATGCAGAAGGTGGAGGCCTGGGTCAAGGGTCCGGGATCGGGCCGGGAGTCGGCCGTCCGGGCCCTGCAGGCGGCCGGACTGGACGTCACCGTCATCCGGGACGTCACCCCGGTGCCCCACAACGGTTGCCGTCCTCCCAAGAAGCGACGGGTTTAAACCGGTTTTCCCAGGGCGCCGGCCCGACCGGCTAAGTCAGACAAGGAATACATTAGGAGGTTTTCAGATAGATGGCCAGGTTCAAGGATTCCCGGTGCAAGCGCTGCCGCCGCGAGGGCATGAAGTTGTTCCTCAAGGGAGAACGCTGCGCCACCGCCAAGTGCTCCTATGAAAGGCGGGGCTATCCGCCGGGCGAGCACGGCAAGGAGAGGATGCCCAAGCCCACCGGCTACGCCATCCACCTGCGGGAGAAGCAAAAGGTGCGCAGCATCTACGGGATACTGGAGCGGCAGTTCCGCGGCTACTTCGACAAGGCCTCAAGGATGAAGGGGGTGACCGGAGACAATCTGCTGGCCCTGCTGGAGCGCCGGCTGGACAATGTGGTCTACCGCTTGGGATTCGCCTCCTCCCGCTCGGCCGCCCGCCAGCTTATCGGCCACCGCCACTTCACCGTCAACGGACGGATAGTCAACATTCCATCGCATCTCCTGCGTCCCGGCGACGAAATCAAAGTCAGGCCCAAGAGCAAGGAGATGGTGCCCATCAAGGACACCCTGGAGAAGTCCAAGGGGAGCGAGAGGCCCGGCTGGCTGGAGCTGGACGCCGGTTCGCTCACCGGCCGGGTGGTGAGCATCCCCACCCGGGAGTCGATCAACCTGCCCATCAACGAGCAGCTGATCGTCGAGCTTTACTCCAAGTAGACCTTCCCCGCTGCGCCGGCGTACGGGCCGGATCCGGCATCAGAAAATAATCATAGCTTTGCCGGGAGCTGCCGGGCGGGGGCAACCCAAAAACATTAGGGGGGTCGCACGTCCATGAGATGGAAAAGCCTTCAGATGCCCAAGGGCATCGCCATAGATGAATCCACCCACAGCCAGACCTTCGGACGCTTCATCGCCGAGCCCCTGGAGCGGGGTTACGGCCTGACCCTGGGCAACGCCCTGCGCCGGGTGCTGCTGTCATCCATCCCGGGGGCGGCGGTGGTGGCCGTCAAGATCGAGGGGGTGCTTCACGAATTCTCCACCATCCCCGGAGTGGTCGAGGACGTCACCGAGATCGTCCTCAACCTGAAGCAGATGCGTCTGCGCCTTCACTCGGAGCATCCCAAAACCATGTACCTCAAATCCCAGTCCAAGGGGGTGGTGACCGCAGCCGCCATCGATCCGGATGCCGACGTCGAGATCATCAATCCGGAGCAGCACCTGGCCACCCTTTCCGAGGACGGAGCCCTCAAGCTGGAGCTGACGGTTGACCACGGACGGGGCTATGTGCCGGCCGAGGTATTCCGCAAGTCATACAACACCATCGGGCTCATCCCGCTGGATGCCTCCTTCTCCCCGGTTACCAAGGTTAACTTCCAGGTGGAGAACTGCCGGGTGGGTGAGAGGACCGATTACGACCGTCTCATTTTGGAGATCAGCACCGACGGCACCATGCGTCCGGACCTGGCCTTGTCCCACGCCGCCAAGCTGCTGCAGGAGCACCTCAGCCTGTTCCTCAGCTTTGGGGAGAGGGAGGAGGAGGGCCGCGAGGAGCACCTGGACACCGACGCCGTCAGGATGAGGGACCTGCTTTCCAAGACGGTGGAGGAGCTGGAGCTGTCGGTGCGTTCGGCCAACTGCCTCAGGGCCAACAACATCTTCACCCTGGCCGATCTGGTGCAGAAGACCGAGGCCGAGATGCTGAAGTACCGCAACTTCGGGCGCAAGTCGCTGGCCGAGCTCAACGCCATCCTCAAGAACATGAACCTGACCTTCGGCATGAAAATCGAAAACCTGATCGACCAGAAGAAATAAGGCCGAAAAATGCGACACCGAAAGAAAAACCTCAAGCTGGGCCGCTCCTCTTCGCCGCGGGCCGCCATGTTGGACAACATGGTCACCTCGCTGTTCAAGCACGAGCGTATCCGGACCACCGACAAAAAGGCCCAGGCCGCCAAACGCCTGGCCGAACGACTGATATCATACGCCCGCCAGGGCAGCCTGGCCTCACGGAGGCTGGCCGCCCGTACCATCCGCGAGAACCGGGTGCTGAAAAAGCTGTTCGATGAGATCGCCCCCAGGATGAAGGACCGGACCTCCGGTTTTGTAACCGTCACCAAGCTCTGGCCGCGGCCCGGGGACGGAGCCCTGATGGCCATGATGGAGCTGCACGGAGCCAAGATGAAGGTCAAAGCGGCCAAGGGCGAAAAGGGCGAGAAAAAAGTCGAACCCGGCGAGAAAAAGGTGAAAGCCCCGAAGCCGGAGAAGAAAAAGGGAGAGCCAAAGGCAAAAAAAGAGTCCGTCCAGGAAACCAAAAAAGAGGCCGGGGACAAGAAGTAAATCGGCAAAATGACGATAGCGTAAAGCTCCACAATAAGGGCTTTACGCTATTTTTATTATGATACAATCACGGATACCGATCTTAATCCTGCTTCTGGCCCTAGTTTGTCCGGAAAAGGCGGACTCCGGATCACCGGTCGGGGTTAAGGGTTTGTGGGTGGTGCGTTATTCCTTGAACTCTCCGCAGAACGTCAGGAAGATAGCGGAGCAGGCGGAAGAGGCCGGCATCACCGACCTCTTCGTCCAGTTCTACGCCAAGGGCGAGGCCTACTATCCTTCGCGCGTCGCTCCGTCCGTACCGGTGGTCACCGGCTCGTTCGACCCCCTAAAGCTCATGGTTAAAGAGTGCAAGCAGCGGGGCATCCGGATACATGCCTGGATAAACGTCTATTTCGTCTGGTCCTCGGACCAGCGGCCCTCCAGCCCAAAACACGCTTACTATCGCGGTTCCCGCTGGTTTGCCGCCGACGCCGGAGGGCGCAGTTTGAAGGATTACAGCCAATGGGAGCTGACCAAAAACGGACTGGAGGGGGTCTACCTTTCTCCGGCCTGCCCCGATGTCAAGGCCTACATCCGCTCCCTGGTGCAGGAGATCATCCTCCGCTACGACGTCGACGGCATCCATCTGGACTATGTGCGCTACGGCCACATAGACTTTTCCTACGATCCCTCCAGCCGGCTGGGCTTCTACCAAGCCTATACCGTGGATCCGGTGCGTTTCTTCGACGGCGATCCCAGGCTGCGCTCCTACTGGGACGCCTGGTACCGGTGGCGGCTGCACCAGATCACCGAGCTGGTGGCCTGGATAAAGAACGATATTGCGACTGCCAGCCCCTGGGTGAAGCTGTCGGCCGCGGTCAAGCCCGACCCGGACGAGGCCAGGCTGGGCTTCGGGCAGGACTGGCCCAACTGGCTGGCCTCGGGCTGGCTGGACTTCGCGGTGCTGATGGACTACTCGCCCGACGCCAAGGCTGTCGTCAGATTGGCCCAGAAAGCCTATAGATACAAAGGAAGAGGAGATATATACATAGGATTGGGTGCCTGGCGCGACAGCCCGGAGGGGATCGTGGACAAGGCCTTGCAGCTGCGACGGCTGGGGATGGACAACATCGTCCTCTTCTCCTACGACGGCCTGGCCGAGAGGAAGATAGACTTGGTGCGGTTGAGGCAGATGGGATTCTAAGCCCATTAACCGCAGAGGGCGCGGAGAATTCAAGGATAATCTGGAATGGTGAGCGATGGAGGCGGGGTGGCAGCCCCGCCTTTTCATATCCGGTGAAGACCGGCGTAAGCGGGGCCTCCCAATTAAAAAATAATATGATTTCTTAAAAAGCCTTGCAATCTTCCATCCGGGAGATGTATATTTATCACATAAACCATAAAGGGAGGCGGGAGATGAAGGTATTATCGATCGTCCTGGCGGTCTTGGTTCTGGCCCTGGGGGGAGCCGTCTATTATTTCCATGCCGGAGAGGCCAAGGCCAAGGCCGAGTTGAAGAAGTCTCAAGACGCCCAGACCGATTTGGCCTACAAACTGGTGGATCTGGAGGCCCAAAAGGCGGCCATGTCCGCCGAGTTGGAGGCCAAGGTGGCCGACATCTCCAAGCAGAAGGAGGAGGAGATCGCCCGGCTCAAGGCGACCTACGACCAGCTGGCGGCCGGCATGAAGGAGGAGATCGAGCAGGGCCAGGTCAAGGTCACCCAGCTGGCCGACCGGCTGTCGGTGAGCATGGTGGAGAAGATCCTGTTCCCCTCTGGCGAGGCCGAGATCACCCCCCGGGGGCTCAAAGTGCTGGAGCGGGTGGGCTCGGTGCTCAAGAATACCAAGGGCAAGATCATCCGGGTGGAGGGCCACACCGACAATATTCCCATCAGCGGGGCCCTGCAGAAGACCTTTCCCACCAACTGGGAGCTGTCCACTGCCCGGGCCACCAACGTGGTGCGCTTCCTGCATGAGAAGGCCGGGATAGAGCCGGCCCGTCTGCAGGCGGTGGGCATGTCGGAATACAGGCCGGTGGCCAGCAACCAGACCCCGGCCGGCCGCGCCCAGAACCGGAGGATAGAGATAGCGTTGATGCCGGAGGCGGGGGGGAAATAAGGGCCCGTCTCTTAGGAAGCCCCGCCTCCGCCAAGCTCCGGCGGACAGGCAGGAATACAGGAAGAGTCCATATCAAATTAGGATATCAGTCGAATCTGCAGGAATCTGCGTCCGAGAAACAACCAATGCGCGTTCTCCATATCGTAACCGCCTTTCCCCGCCGCGAGGGCGACGTCATCACCCCCTGGCTGGTGGAGATGCTCCGGGGGCTCAAGGGCCGAGGGGTCGAGGTCGAGGTCTTCACCTCGTCGTACCAGGGGCTGGGTGGCCAGGTGCTCTGGGGCATCCCGGTCCACCGCTTCCGCTATTTCTTTTCCAGATGGGAGAACCTGACCCACGAGGAGATGGCGGTGGACCGCCTGGGGCGCTCCCCGCTGTACAGGCTGCTGCCGGTCTTCTATCTTATCGCCGGCTCGCTGGCCGCTTGGCGATTGTGTCGAAAAACGAAATACGACGTCGTTCACGTCCACTGGCCGCTGCCTCACGCGCTGTTCGGCTGGGTGGCGAGCAAAGCATGCAGGGTTGGGCTGGTGACCACCTTCTATGGGGCCGAGATCCGCTGGGCCAAGCACAGCCGCCTGCCTTTCCTGAAAAGCTTCCTGGCCTGGGCGGCCAAAGTGTCGGACAAGGTGATAGCCATATCGACTTACACGGCGGGAGAGATCAGAACCATAGTTGACGCGCCCATCGAGGTAATCCCGTATACCGTCGGTTTTTCTGATAAATCCAAAATCCAAATTCCAAAATCAAAAAAAGGCAAACAAATAATACTCACGGTGGGCAGGCTGGTCGAAAGGAAGGGCATCCGCTATCTGATCGACGCCATGAAACTGCTGCCTGAAAGTCTGAAAGCCGAGCTGGTGGTCGTAGGCGGGGGGCCGCTCAACGAGACTTTGGAAGCCTATGCAAGGGGACAGGGTCACGAGCAAAGGGTAAAGTTTGCTGGCCAGGTCAGCGAAGAGGAACTAAGTCGGTTTTACCAGAATGCCTCGGTCTATGTGCAGCCGGCCATAGTCGACTCCAGGGGCGATACCGAGATGCTGGGTGTGGTGCTGCTGGAGGCCATGCATTACGGGGTGCCGGTGATTGCCAGCAATGTTGGAGGAATCCCAGACGTGGTCAACGACGGAATGACCGGCTTGCTGGTGCCTCAAAAGGATCCAAAGGCTTTGGCATTGGCTATCGAGAGATTGTTAAGCGATTTAAGCTTAGCAAAAAAATTAGCCAACAACGCCAAAATAAATCTTATAGATAAGTTTTCGTGGGGCAATATATTGCAAAAGGTTATTAAAGTATATAATAACCTTTAAGTCAGGTTTATAACCCGAAGAAGACAAAGGCGATGTCGTTAGGCATCGCCTTTTAACATATTATCGTATAATAAGTTATATGCAAAGGAGATGCCAGGAAAACAAACAAAAAGTTTGCCTGAAACGTCATTTTTCTCTTGACAATCGCCCATATATAGTGGATAATTAGCCCCCTTCCACCAAATAAAGGATGTTTCCATGAAATGTCCTTCCTGCGGAAGTTCCAAGGATAAGGTCATAGATTCCAGGTCGGGCAGGGACGGCAAGAGCATCAGACGCCGCCGGGAATGTCTATCATGCCGCAGCCGTTACACCACCTATGAATATATAGAGTCGCCCCTGATGATCGTCAAGAAGGACGGGCGACGCGAGGCCTTCGATCGCCAGAAGATTTTATCCGGAATCCGCAAGGCCTGCGAGAAAAGGCCCATCAGCACCGAGCAGATGGAGCGCCTGGTGGACTCCATCGAAAACGCGGTCCAGGCCGGCGGGCAGGGCGAGGTCAAAGCCGAGCTGGTGGGGGAGATGGTGATGAAGGCCCTTCAGGAGCTGGACGGGGTGGCCTACGTCCGCTTTGCCTCGGTCTACCGCTCCTTCCGCGAGGTGTCCGACTTTGCCGAAGCCGCCAAGTCCTACAACGAGAAAAAACAACGCAAGGGATAAATCACAAATTCAGAACTCAAAATTCAAAATGCAAAAAGGTTTGGGCAATGGCGTGAAGCCCATTTTGAATTTTTGATTTGAATTTATTTTTGGCCCTCAAAGCAATCCTTTTTATTAGAATAGAGAGCATGAGCACCACCGAGAGGGACATCATGTCCCAGCACCAGCCCCAGGAACTGGGCAGCGAGCCGCCCCGCTTCCTGTTCGCCGGGGACAACGTCAAGCAGCTGCACCGCACCCTGGCCGACAAGATGTTCCACCTGATCCAGAAGCGCAACGGGAACATCGTCAACTTCGATCGGCGCAAGATATCCGAGGCCATCTTCAAGGCGGCCCAGGCCGTCGGCGGCCAGAATCAGGAGCTGGCCGAGGACCTGGCCGACGAGGTGGTCCTCTACCTCTACTCCGGCAAGGGCGATCACCTGCCGCATGTGGAGGAGATCCAGGACGCGGTGGAGAAGGTGCTCATCGAGCGGGGCCACGCCAAGACGGCCAAAGCCTACATCCTCTACCGCGACCAGCGCTCCAAGATCCGCCAGCAGCGCTTGACAGCGGCCATAGAGGCCGACGGCCAGACCCTGCGCGATTCGGAGACCACCGACCTGGCCCTGTTTGTGCGCACCTCGGGCGACACCATCATCCAGTGGGACCGTGACCGCATCACCGCCGCGTTGCGCCGCGAGGCCGGGGTGGCCGAAGACAAGGCGGCCAAGATCGCCCGGGAGGTGGAGGAGACCATCATCCAGTCCAAGGTCAAGCGCCTGACCTCCAGCCTCATCCGGGAGCTGGTGGACTCAAAATTGGTGGAGCACGGCCTGGAGGAGGCCCGCAAGAAGCACGCCCGGCTGGGCCTGCCGCTTTACGACGTGGAGAAGATCCTGACCTACCGCAACCGGGAGAACGCCAACATCCCGCACAACCCGGAAGCGACCAACATGACCCTGGCCGAGACCATCAACAAGCAATACGCCCTTTCCCGGGTCTTTTCGGCCGAGGTGGCCGACGCCCACAGCCGGGGGGACCTCCATCTCCACGACCTGGGATTCATCAACCGGCCCTACTGCTCGGGCCAGAGCCTGGAGTACGTCAAGAAGTTCGGCCTGTCCCTGCCCAACGCCCTGTCCATTGCCAGGCCGGCCAAGCATCCGGACACGCTGCTGGCCCACATGGTGAAATTCTCGGCCGCATTGCAGGGGCATTTTGCCGGGGCCATCGGCTGGGATGCGGTCAACGTCTTCTTTGCCCCCTTCCTGACCGGGATGCCGGAACGGGAGCTGTCCCAGCTGGCCCAGATGATGATCTTCGAGTACAGCCAGCAGTCGGTGGCCCGGGGCGGCCAAGCCATCTTCTCCGACCTCAACATCTACTGGGAGACCCCCAAGCACTTCGAGAGCGTGCCGGCCATCGGACCGGGCGGCACTTACACCGGCAAGAAATACGGGGAATATCAGAAGGAGGCCCAGCGCTTCGCCTCGGCCCTGTTCGACATCTATCAGGGCGGGGACGGCACCGGCCGGCCGTTCTTCTTTCCCAAGCCCCAGGTGCATATCACCGAAAAATTCTTCCAGACGCCGGGGCACGAGCGGTTCCTGGAGCAGATCTCCAGCGTGGCTGCCGACAAGGGCAACACCTATTTCGTCTTCGACCGGGGGGAGACGGCCAAGATCTCGGAATGCTGCCGGCTGGCCTTCAAGCTGGACGACCGGGACCTGGACGACGCCCACTATCCCTGGAAGATGCGCTACTCGGCCCTGCAGAACGTCACCCTCAACCTGCCCCGGATCGCATATTTGGCCAAGGGCGACGACAACCTGCTGTTTCGCAAGATGGACGAGTTCCTGCACCTGGCCTGCAAGGGGCATGTCCAGAAGAAAAAATTCATCGAGAAGCTGATGGCCATCCGCGATCAGGGGCCGCTGGCGCTGTTGGCCATGGAGAAGGACGGCGAGCCCTACCTCAGGCTGGGCCGGGTTTCCTACCTCATCGGCATTTTAGGTCTGAACGAAATGGTCCAGTACCACACCGGACAGGAGCTGCATGAATCAGAGGAGGCCTTCCGCTTCGGCCTCAAGGTCATCGCCCACCTGCATTTGCGCACCAAGGAGATGGCCAGGGAGTACGGCATGAAGTTCGTGCTGGAGCAGACCCCGGCCGAGAGCACCGCCTACCGCTTTGCCAAGCTGGACGCCGAGCAGTTCCCCAAGGAGGCCGAACGGGTGCTCAAGGGCAACCTGCGCGACGGCTCGGTCTACTATACAAACTCCACCTATATCAATGTCGGCCATCCCATGAACCCCATCGACCGGGTGAAGCAGGAGGGCAAGTTCCACGACATGATCGAGGCCGGGGCCCTGACCCACATCTGGCTGGCCGACTCCAAGCCGGCGCCGGAGTCCATCGCCAACTTCGTCACCAAGACCTTCCGCCACACCCGCAACGCCCAGATAGCCTTCAGCCCCGAGTTCACCACCTGCAACACCTGCCACAAAGTGTATAGGGGGCTCAAGGACGAGTGTCCGAAGTGCAGCGCCCGGGAGCTGGAAGGCATCCAAAGAGTGAAATGAGAAGCGAAACACCCTGAGCGGTCATCGAGCGGAGTCGAGATGTCTGCCGAAGGGTGTGAAGCCAGGGAACTGGAAGGCATACAAAGAGTAAAATGAGATGTGTTGTATCCTGAGCTGACATCGAGCGGAGTAAAGATGCCACTCGAAGGGTGCGAGGCTGAGGAACTAGATGGTATTAAACGAGTTAAGTAATTAGGAATATTGAGATAATACTCAAAATACAAATGATGAGATAGATAAGTATTTATTTGATAATGATTATCCCATCCGTTCAGGAAGAAACCAGCTGAGCGTAGGTGACAGGCGG
>CAZPNX010000033.1:20662-24162 GCA_964588285.1 uncultured bacterium | reverse complement strand
TGGGGGATCGTCCAACGGCAGGACACGTGGCTCTGGACCACGGTATCGGGGTTCGAATCCCTGTCCCCCAGCCAGTAAACTTCAAAGCCTGCTCTTAAGCAGGCTTTTATAATAACCACGATACTGTTTTAAGCGGGGTTCTCAGCCTGACGCCCGGCAAGAAGCCCGGCGGCGGCTGACCCGCCTCTTATTATGCCCCATATCATAGCTTAGGCGTGGAATCCCTGTCCCCCAGCCAGAATTGAAACAAATAGAGGCAGCCCGAAGGGCTGCCTCTATTTTTACGATTATTCTGGAAAGACTTCAAACGTCGAAAACGCACACTTTGTTCCGCCCGTACCTCTTGGCCTTATACATGGCCACGTCTGCCCGCTTGAGCAGGGACTCGACGCTGTTGTCGTCATCGTTCAGGGCCGACACCCCGATGGAGACGGTGAAGGGCACCCGCTCCCCCCCGGCCAGCTCGATGTAGGTCTCGGACAGCTTGTCCCTCAGCCTCTCGGCCACCGTCTGGGCCTGCTCCAGGTTGGTCTCCGGCAGGACGATGGCGAACTCCTCTCCCCCGATGCGGCCGAAGACGTCGATGTTCCTGATCATCCCCTGGCTGGTCAGGCACAGGGACTTGAGCACCTCGTCGCCGGCGCTGTGCCCGCACTTGTCGTTGATCTTCTTGAAGTGGTCTATGTCGACCATCAGCAGGGCCATGGGCTTCTCCGAGCGCCGGGCCCGCATCAGCTCGCGCTCCGCCATCTCGAAGAAGTGGCGGCGGTTGCTGATGCCGGTGAGAACGTCGGTTTTGGCCTGGTGCTCCAGCTCGATGGCCTGGACCTCCAGGAGGTTCTTGGCCTTAAGGAGCCTGCCGGCCAGCAGGGCCGTGCCCGTCAAAAGCAGGATGATGGCCAGGACGCCGGCCGCGTGGTAGCGTAGCTGGGATCGCCACTGCCCCAGGTCCTCACTCAATGCCGAGGAGACCACGATGGTGTAGGGCAGGTCCTCGGCCCGGTGGAAGGCGCTGATGCGGCGCTGGCCGTCCCAGGGGGAGAGGGTGATGCCCTCGTATTGGCTCTGGCCGGAGGGCAGGAATGCGTCCAGCTCCGGGTAGGCCGCCCTCTGGCCGGCCGCCTTGGCGGCCTGGGGCAGGTGGAGCAACAGGCGGCCCGAGCCGTCGACCACGGCCACCGCCCCGCTTTTGGCGAAGCCGGCCTCCCCGAAAAGGGCCGCCATCTGCTTGGCGTAGAGACCGGCGTAGATCACCCCCTGAAGCCCGGGGCGCCCCCTGACCCGGATGGCCCGCGAGAAGGCGAACCAGACATCCTTGGTGTTAAGCTCCTGGAAGGCCCCGGAGCAGTGGACCTCCTCCTGGGGATGCGCCGCCAGGTGGGCAAAGTACTCCCGGTAGGAGCGATCCGCCCCGATGCTGCCCTTGACCGGGCCCTCACGGTCCACCCCGGCCACGAAGATCCCCCTGGAGTTCATGATGCCGAAGCCGAATATCCAGGGATGGGTCACTATCTTCCTCCCCAGGATGCCGTTCAGGCGCCGGGCCGCTTGCTGCCTGGGCCCGTTCCTCAGCGAGGGCATTGTTCTGCAGACGTCGTCGTGGACGTCGCGCATGATGTAGTCGATCTCCCGCAGGGCGCCGGACAGCCGCTCGGCCGAGATCTTGGCGATGTTGGCGTTGCGCTGCTTGGCGACGTCCACCGCCTCCCGGTGGGAGCGGGACAGCAGGTAGGCCTCGGCCGCCACCAGCAACAGGCTGGCCAGCAGGGCCAGGATTATGAAGTAGTTCCTTCTTATCGGCATCCGATGATGGCTAGAAGCAAACAGAGGTCCCCTCAATATTTGTTGCTTTGGTGGCCTTCCCTAAAATCCCAGTTGAAACAATCTAGTTTTATCTTATTTTCAGTTAATGTTATCACCTAGTTACCGGCTTGTCAATTGATTTTTCATTTCGCCTCCCAGAATAGTTTCCGACCACATTTGTATTAAAAAAAGGAGGCTTTGGGCGACAGCCTCCTTTTTTGATGTGCAACTCAGAAGATTTACTTTCTGCCTTTTTTTAGGCCCTCGTCAACCTTTTCCTTGGGAAGCTTCTTGGTGCAGAAGAACCAGTCGTAGCACTTGATCTCCTGGTCCTTGCCCTCCATCCGCTCTTTGGCCGCGCCGCAGGAACCGGCCGGCGGCACGATGACATCGTCTCCCGGTTTCCAGTCGGCCGGCATGGCCACCCCATAGGCGTCGGCCGTCTGCAGGGCCACCACTACCCGGTAAAGCTCCTCGAAGTTGCGCCCTAAGCTCAGCGGATAGTAGACGATGGCCCGGATGATGCCCTTGGGGTCAATGAAGAACACGGCCCGCACCGCCTTGGTCTGGCTCTCCCCGGGCTGGATCATGCCGTATTTTCTGGCCACCTCCATGGTGATGTCCTCGATCAGGGGGAACTTGACCTCAACGTTCTTCATCCCCTTATACTCGATCTTCTCCTTGATGGTCCTCAGCCAGGCGATGTGGCTGTAGAGGCCGTCCACCGATAGGCCCACTAATTTGCAGTTGGCCTCGGCGAACTTCTGCTCCAAAGAGGCGAAGGTCATGAACTCCGAGGTGCAGACCGGGGTGAAGTCGGCCGGATGTGAGAACAGGATCACCCAGCTGCCGGCGTACTGCTCCGGGAAGTTGATCTCGCCCTGGGTGGTGACTGCTTTGAATGCCGGCGCCCGATCCCCGATGCGGGGCATTGAGAATGTTGTGTTTTGAGCGTCTTCCATTTTCTCTTCCTTTCTATTCGGTTATTGTTTCCTTTTTCCTTCTTGAAGAAAAGCGCCTCACGTTTTTCTTTTTAGACACACAGGCTTCACAAATCCCGAAAAACTGAATAGTGTAGCTGTCTATTCGATGACGGGATGATCTCCGGGCCAGTTCGTTTATCCTTTTATCGTCCGCTAGCTCCAGATCGAAGACCCCATGGCAGTGCTGACAAATAAAATGATTATGGTGTTCCGTGACCGCGTCATAGTGAAAAGATCCGTCTCTGAATTTATTGCCGGCCAGCCTGCCCTCCTCGGCCAGTATCCTCAGGTTGCGATATACATTCCCCAGGCTGGCCCTGGGTGATTCCAGACGCAGGCGATCGTAAACTTTTTGGGCGGTGGGATGGCCTCCGTCCTCAGCCACTATCTGCCAGATGCGCTCCCGTTGGGCGCTCTTCCGCGTTTTGGGAAATTTTTTAATAATCATTATTATTATTATATTATAATAATTCGGTCCTGTCAATAGGAAAGTGCCGACCAAGCGGCCGGCACCTCATCCTCTTCCCTTTCCGTCTTCTAAAGTCTAATCCAGGCTATGGACCTGCCCCACCCTGCCCGGATGCACCTTACCTCCCAGCAGGCCGGCAAAATACTCGATCGCCTCCTCCCCGGTGCAATGTCCTGGCACCAGGATATCGGAGACAAGATCTCTTAGCGCTTCGGCCGTCCTGGCCAGGCGCCGGTCGCTGGCGC
>CAZPNX010000033.1:0-20562 GCA_964588285.1 uncultured bacterium | reverse complement strand
GGCGCAGCCGGTGATCACCACCGGTCCCTGCGGCGTTTCGATCCACATGGCCAGATCGTCTTCCATAGAATCCGGCACGGTTCCGGCGCTATCAAGATAGAACGCCTCGCCAACCTCTTCGAAGCTTTTACCTCTTGGTATCGGGCCGGTCAGCCATACGCCCGGCGCCATCTTCACTGGATGCTTGACCCAATTAACCCGTTCTCTGGGCAGGCGGCGGAGGGAATTCAAAGATTCCTCCGGCACGCCTATGAAACGGGGGATTTTTCGGCTGAGGCTGTACTTGGGTTCCATGGCCGAAGGGTGCAGGCTGACTTTCGCCCGCCTGGCTAAAGAGAGCACCGCTGCCAGGCCGCCGGTGTGGTCGTAATGTCCGTGGCTTAGGACGATGTCATCGGCCTGGGTAAGGTCGGTCCCGAGCTTCCCGGCGTTATTGAGCAGCGCTCCGCCCTGTCCGGTGTCGAACAGAATGCGTCTGTCCGCGGTTTCGACCCACAGGGACAGCCCGTGTTCCGGCCTCAGGCCCGGCCCCGCCCGATCGTCCACCAGTATGGTTAACCGGACCACGGCAGAACTTTCTATCTCGTGTCGTCGGTCAATGGTCGCAGGCGTTATCCCCTGTCTTAAGCGTGCCGGCCAAATAGTCGGATACTATCATCTGCGGCGACTCGGCCGGCGCCCCCACCACCACCTGGATCCCCTGCTCGGCGAAAAGCGCTTGAGCCCGCTGCCCCATGCCTCCGGCGATGATCACGTTCGCCCCCTTTTCCGCCAGCCATCGGGGCAGAAGTCCGGGCTGGTGGGGCGGAGATTCTATTTCCGTCTGTTTGACTATCTGCTTCTTTCCCTCGTCAACGTCCACTAAGGCGAAAGCTTCGCAGTGTCCGAAATGCAGCGATAGTTTGCCCTCGGCCAGGGGTATGGCGATCTTCATGGGCCATCCTTTCTTAATAGTTGATTCACATAATCAATGACTGTGGTTGTTCAAGTTGAGTACTGCCCGGTCCATCTCCCCCATGGCCTTGGCGGTTTGGCTCCGGCCGAATTGCCTCAGGAATATCCGTCCGCTATCGCCGCATTCAGCCAGAGCCGGATCTATGGGTATCGAGCCTAAGAAGGGAACTCCCATTTCGTCGGAGATCTCTCTGCCCCCGCCCGACCGCAGGATCGAAGTAATCTGTCCGCAGTGGGGGCAGGCGAAGCCGGACATGTTCTCCACCACTCCCAGCACCGGCACCTCCAGCAGCCGGCAGAAGGTGATGGACTTGCGCACGTCCACCGCCGCCACCTTCTGGGGCGTGCTGACGATGACGGCGCCGTCCGGCTGGATCAGCTGGCAGACCGAAAGCGGCTCGTCCCCGGTTCCGGGCGGGGAATCGATTACCAAGTAGTCCAGCTCTCCCCAGTCGGCATCCTTGAGGAACTGTTTGATCACCCCGTATTTCATGGGGCCGCGCCAGATCACGGCGTGGTCGGGGTTCTCCAAAAAGAAGCCGATGGAAAGCACCTTGATCCCCCCCGCATCCACCGGGATCATCCCACCCTCGGGTCCGGTAACCTGAGCGCCCTCCAAGCCCAACATGGTGGGGATGCTGGGCCCGTGGATGTCGATGTCCAGAAGGCCGACCCTTTTACCAGCATCGGCCAGGGCTGCTGCCAAATTCACCGCCACCGTGCTCTTGCCCACACCTCCCTTGCCCGAGAGCACCACTATCTTACGGCCGATACGGCACATCCGCGATTCTAATTTCTGGCGTTCCTGAAAATCTTCCTGGCTTTCCTGGGGCCGGCGGTTTTTGGCCTGGCATTCTATTTTCCCGCAGCTTTGACAGGAACCGGTTTTCTCTTTTTTATCGTTCATTGTCTCCATTACCGCTGCTCCCTAAGTATTGCTTATCGCCCGCCAAACCGCCCGGATGTCTCCGGCCGACGGTGTTTCGGTTTCGACCACGGTCCTGGCTTCGATCTGGGCCTTGGTGACGCCTGGGTCGTAGCCTATCCGACCGGCGATCCGGGCCCCGAAATCGCCGGCCCGTTTTTCGATCCTCTCCGCCATCTCCGGATTGAGATCCCACTTGTTGACGCAGACGGCTGTCGGCACCTTGAAATGCCCGGCCAGCGACAGGACCCTCATCAGGTCGTGCTCGCCGGAAACCGTAGGCTCGGTCACTATCAGTGCCAGAGAGGCGCCGGTGAGCGAGGCGATCACCGGGCAGCCAATGCCCGGCGGACCGTCGGTGATCAGCAGCCGACGGCCCGTCTCCTGGGCCAGCATTCTGGCCTGGCCGCGCACTATGGACACCAGTTTCCCCGAGTTCTCGGCCGCCGCAGACAGTCGGGCATGGACCATGGGACCGCACCGGGTGTCCGAGACCATCCACCGGCCGCATTCCCGCTCCGGAAAATCCACGGCCCCGGCCGGGCAGACCCGGACGCAGACCCCGCAGCCCTCGCAGGACTCGGACGATATCGCATACTTCCCTTCGCTCTCCGTGACCGCCCCGAACCGGCAGTGCCTCAGGCACAGACCGCATCCGGTGCAACGCTCGGGCACGATTCGTGCCAGCCGGCCGCATTGGAAATTGTGTTCCTGGCGGATCTCGGGCGACAGCAGCAGATGCAGGTCGGCCGCATCCACATCGCAGTCGGCCATGACGGCGTTTTGGGCCAGTACCGCGAAACTGGCGGTCAGGCTGGTCTTGCCGGTGCCGCCCTTGCCGCTTATTACCGTAATCTCCTTGATGTCCCCTGCCATCTATCTGCCTCGGTTCCACATTTCATCTCACGCGTCGTAGAAACACCTGCCGCCGGTCTCGACCTTCAGCGCTGTCCCCACCTTCACTAACGTCTCAAGCTCCTTCAGCGCCTCCAGCCGGTGGATGCCCAGACCTTGGGCCACATCCTCGGCGGTACAGGGACGTCGTTTGAGCATGGCTAGTATCATTTCTTCCTGGTTGCCGGCTTTGGATTCGGCTTCAGCCGATGTGCCCGGTTTGGAAGCTATTATCTCCACCGGTCCGGAAAACAGTCTGGCCAGTTCCTGCATGCGATAGAAAGGAACCGGACGGGCGGCAACCTCGGCCGGCGGCCTGACTGCAGTGTTGAGTTGGACCTTGTCCGGCTCGATCCTTCCCGCCAGCTCTGCTATCTTCCGAACCTCGGATTCACAGTCGTTGAGGCCATCCAGAAGCATCACCTCCAGCCAGATCCGGCCGCGGTATTTTTGCCGAAAATCCATCAAGCCCTGAACCATTCTATCGAAATCTATACCGGGATGCGGCCGGTTTATCCGCTCGAACATGCCCGCATCCCCGGCGTCTAACGAGGGGATGACCAAATCGGCCGACATCAGCGCTTCTATCACCCTCCGGTCCCCAAGCAGCGAGCCGTTGGTGATGATCGCCACCGGTATTCTGGTCATGGACTTGATCCCGGAGATCAGGCGATCCAGACCGTCATGGAGGGTAGGTTCTCCCGAGCCGGCCAGGCTGATGTAATTAGGAGAGTCGCCAGCCGCCAGCTTCCGCCCCAGCTCGTCAAGGACGGCATCGACCGGGACGTACTCTTTGCGCTCCAGCGTCCTGTCGGTGGTCCGGCCCAGCTGGCAGTAGATGCAATCGTAGGTGCAGGTCTTGAAGGGCACCAGATCGATCCCCAGCGACCGGCCCAGCCTCCGCGATAGCACCGGCCCGTAGAGGTGTTTATATCCTAAATTGTTCATTCACTGCCGTCACACGGCGGCTTGTCACAGCGCTGGCCCCGGCCGCAGCAAGTGCGCCCGGTTGACTCCAGGGAGCAATTCGAGGCCCCCTTTGAAACGGCTCCTCCGCCCTTCATGATGAATCCGCCGCCGCCCGTGATCAGTCGGTCAACCACTCCGCCACATACTGGACACTTGTCCAAAGGTTTGTCATTGATCGCCTGTTGGTTGGCAAACCGGTGGCCGCATGACTTGCATTGGTATTCATAGGTCGGCATGTATTATTTCCTTTTATCATGGTTGATCATCATAATTTTCCTTGCCAAAACCGAAAAAACATTTCGATACTCCGGCAGGGCATCCACCATCAACACCCCTCGGGAATAGGCCTCGGCGATCCGCCGGTCGTCCGGTATCTCCAGCATGATTTGGATCCTCTGTTGCCGGCAGTACCGGTGCACCCTGTCGTCACCCGATCCCATCCGGTTGACCACCACGCCGAACGGAAGGGCCAGCTCCCGCACCAGATCCACGGCCAGGGCCAGATCGTGGAGGCCTAACGGCGTCGGCTCGGTCACCAGCAGCACGTAGTCCGCCCCGCGTAATGCGGCCACCACCGGGCAGGACGTCCCCGGGGGCGCGTCGATTATCGCCGGAAGCCCTGAATCGATCCTGGACTTCACCGCCCTGATCAAAGGCGGCACCATGGAGACGCCCACGTCCAGCCTGCCTTGCCACAGGGTGATATCGCCGGATTCCAGCGTCTCGACCACGCCTATCCGCCGAGGCTTCTCGGTTATGGCCTTCCGGGGGCAGACCAGAACGCAGCCGCCGCAACCGTGGCACAATTCCGGAAAGATGATGGGTGATGGCTTGACCGCGGCCATGGCATGGTATTGGCAGAAACGGCCACACTGGCCGCAGAGGTCGCAGAGCTTAGGATCGATCACCGGCACCGGGATGCCGACCTCGGCTGACCCGCGCAGTGTACCGCTAAGAAAGAGGTGGACGTTCGGCTCCTCGACATCGCAGTCCACAAGCTGGACAGGGCCTCCCCAGGACCTGGCCAAGTTGGCGGCTAAGGTGGTCTTGCCGGTGCCTCCCTTTCCCGAGGCGATGGCCAGGATCATGGGATATTCTCCCGGCGATATCCTTTTCGTCCTCGTTTCCGTGCCGCCTCCTCGTCCACCTCGTCCTGCCATCCGTTGCGGAGGGTGTGGATGTGATCGAACTTGTGGGAAAATGGCTTGATGTCCAGCAGCGGGGTGCCGTCCAAAATGTCCAGACGGTCGACCTGCAGCACGTTGCCTTGGATTTCTATCAATTCAACTATGCTCAGTCCGATGGGATTCGGTCGCCAGGGCGATCGAGTGGAGAAAACGCCGTGTTCTAAATCTTGGAGAAACGGCTTGACGATCAGCCGGCCCGGGCCGGCCTGGTGCAGGTGGTAGATGAGGTAGATGTGGGAAAAGCCGTCGAGGTCCTTAAGTCCTTCGGCGAACTCGGGAAAGATCTCGACCCGGCCTAAGCAGTCTTTGGCATAAACCGGCTGGATCGGGGTCTCTTCGGCCCTTAGGTGGCAGCTGCGAATGATGCCGATGGGACGGTAGATGATCGGCTGTTTCAAACCCAGTGTCCTTCAACATCGGACGATTCGGCCTCGGCCAACCGTCCGGAGCGGTATTGCTCCAGGGCCTCGGCCACCGTGGCCGCGTCGGTATTGTACACCTTGATACCGGCCGTCTTCAGGACCTGGAATGCTTTGGGTCCGCAATGCCCGGTCACCAGCGCCTGGGCGCCGGTGTTGGCCACGGCCGTGGCCGACTGGACGCCGGCCCCCTGGGCCGCGTTCAGGTTCTGCTTGTTGTCGATCACCACAAATGTTTCCGCCTCCAGGTCGTACACCAGGAACTTGGGCGCCCGGCCGAAACGGCTGTCCAGCGGCGCTTCTACTTTGTCTCCGGAAGTGGTAAAGGCAATTTTCATTTCATGGCTCATTTAGATGTGGATCTTGAAATAGATCAATATGTATTTAAGGGAAACGTAGAGGAAAAGCAAGCCGAACAGGACCTTGAGGATATGCGGCTTGAATCTGGCCACCAGCTTGGCGCCATAGTAGGCGCCGACCAGGGCTCCAATGCCCAGCACCACGGCTACCGGGATATTGACCACTCCCTGAATTATTTTGAAGACGGCGCCCACCAGCGCCATCCAGACGAATGCGGCCATGGAGGTGCCGATGGCCAATTTCACCGGAGCCTTGAGAAAGTAGATGAACGAAGGCACCAAAGCATATCCGCCGCCCAGCCCGATGATGCCGGTCAGGGTGCCGATCAATGAGCCCAATATATTCTTAGTGTGGGGTTTTCCTGGTATGTTGTCGTGATGCGATTCGTGTCCCCTGACGAACAGGCCCTCATACAGCATCCGCAGAGAAACGACGATGAAGGCGATGCCGATGATGAGGTCGATGACCTCGCCGTAGTCCTTGACGTAGCCGAAGATCACCGAGCCGATGATCACCCCTAAGACGCCGGAATAGCCTACCAGGATGGCCGTCTCCTTGTCCACGTTTTTCATCCTGAAGTGTTGGATGGCGCCCGATGAAGCGGTGAAGACCACGGCCATCAAAGTGGTGCCCACCGCCACCGCCGGGTCGAAGTGGAATCCGAAACGGATGACCGGCATCATCAGGGCGCAGCCGCCGGTTCCCAGAAGGCCTCCGACCACCCCGGCCAGGAAGCCGGTGACCAGATAGATGATGTACATCATTTACCTTCTCCTTAATTATACGATTGCTTTACCGTCTCCGATTCCTCCATTAGATGGTCGGCGATCTCAGCCATGCGGGATTCGGTCCAAAACGGCAGCCGGCCGTGGACATCCATGTATTTCTGGGGGATGGGATGGGTGCCGACCACCACCGGCACCTTATACCGCTCCTCAATGAATGCCTTGAAACGCCGGATGTTGGGACACGGCGGATAGCCGACCACCATACCGGTGGCCAGATGGATGGCCTGGGCGCCATTCTTCACCATCTCCTCAGGCACGTACTCCACGTTCCCTCCGGGACAGCCGCCGCATGACGAGTATCCGACTACATCCAAGGGCTCGTCGGCCGGGTATTTGGCGAATCCTCCCTTCCGCTCCCTGATGGAGCGAAAGCACTTGCCGCCGCCGCAATCCTGATAACGGTTGCAGATGATGATGCCTATTTTCAAATATCGCTCCTTGTGTCCGTTTTGTTCAAACATAAGCGACTATGTCCCTGGCCGTCAGCTTTTGAGGGCTTTAAGTCCCGGCAGCCGTTACTTGAGGCAACGGCCGCCGCTGTTCATTGTTGACCGGCTATTTGGCTTTCTTCTCCTCGGACTCGATCTCGGCCAGCCGCTTCCTGATGGCCTCCATCTCCGCCTGCATGGCGTCGGCCTGGGCCTGTAGCGCCATCCGCTCCTGCTCCGGCGTGATCTGGGGTGCATAAACCGGGTATCCGCCGAATCGCGCCCAGAACGGCAGGCCGGTGGCGAAAAACTGATTCCTCCAGCCCCGGCCCCCGCCACCCACACCTCGACCCCAGTCGCATCCCCGGCCCATCCCGTAACCCCGCCCTAAGGCTGGATTGGCGTAGCCCGGCATGTTGTATCCCGCGCAGAAACCGGCTGCGCGCCCGGTCATCGGCCCCATCCCCATGGGGCCGGTCCCATCACCGCGTGGCATTGTTCTACCTCCTTTTATTTGGTTATTTTTAATTTTGGTTGGTTTTCCCAAAGCCGCTCCTTAGTCCCTGGCCGCGGCCTTGCCTTCGGTCCTGGCCTTGGCCTCGGCCTTGTCCTTGGCCCTGGCCTTGTCCCTGGACGATCGGCCGCTTAATGGCGCCTCCTCCGCAGCGGCCCATCCCCCGGCCGGTACCCGCCCCCTTGCCCTGCGGGCCTGTTCCGTCGCCTCTCGGCATATCGTACCTCCCTTTTATATTTGGTTGTCATCCTGCCTTTTTAACCTGATGCCGCATTTAGGGCATTTCCTCTGGTTGCAGGGGATCCCTCTCTGGTGCGCTTCGCGATAACCGCAATATTGACAGACGCAGGTCCCTATAGGCCCAAGGCCGTCACGGACCCTCCCCGTCCCCTTGCTCAACAGCTCTTTGCGCACGACTTGTTTTTGAAACATTTGATCCTTGCCTCTTTACCGGTAAGCCTGGTCTTGCTTGGCGCAGTTGGGACAGGTGCCGTAAAAGGTGATGTCATGCTCGGTGATCTGATACTTATACTTGCCGGATAAATGCGCCTCCAGCTTCTTAACCAGCGCCAGCTCGTCCTTCTCGAAGTCCATATAGTCTATCACCTGGCCGCAACCTCGACAGATGAGGTGATGATGATGCCCCGTTCCCCCGGCCGCCTGATTTAACTCATAGCGTGCCTTGCCGTCGCCGGCATCTACCGACCGGATGTGGCCGCCCGACCTCAGCAGTTCCAAGTTTCGGTAGACGGTGGCCAGGCCGATGCCCGGCATCCGTCCCCGCACCCTCAGGAAGATCTCGTCGGCGCTTAGGTGACCATGGGCCCCGGAAAGCGCCTGATAGATGGCCTGGCGGGGCGCGGTCATCCTCTGCCCGCAACCAAGCCCCCGCCATCCTTGTCCTCCCCTCCAGCAATGTCTCGGCATCGGTTTGCCTTTATTGAAATCAATTCTCATTATCATTATAACATCCTAGGGGTCTTTTGTCAAGGGGTAAGAATAAAAAAAGCGCCGGGGGCGGCCCGACGCTTTTTCGCTCCCTCCATCCCTAACCGCCGGCCTCCTCGGCGTGATGCTTGATGACCCGGGCCTCGGCGATGTAGATGGACTCCTCGCAGATGTTGGTGGCCAGGTCGGCGATGCGCTCCAGGTTCCGGCTGACCAGGATCAGCTCCATGGCCCGGCCGATGGTCTCCGGCTTCTCCATCATGTAGGTCAACAGCACCCGGAAGATCTGGTCCTTGATGTCGTCCACCAGGTCGTCCCGCTCGCAGACCTGCTTGGCCTTGCCCGGGTCGTTCTCCACAAAACTGTCCAGGCTGTCCTTGAGCATGCCGGTGGCCAGCTGGGCCATGCGCGGGATGTCGATCAGCGGCTTGACGTCGGGCTGGCCGGAGAGCTTCAGGGCCGACTGGGCGATGTTCACCCCATGGTCGCCGATCCGCTCCAGGTCGTTGTTGATCTTGATGGCCCCGATCAAAAAGCGCAGGTCGCCGGCCGCCGGCTGGTGCCGGGCAATCAGGGCCACCGCCTGGTCCTCGATCTCGATCTCCAGCCGGTCCACCTCCTTGTCGATGGCAAACACCCCCTGGGCCAGGGAGTTATCCTTCTTCTTAAGGGCCTCGATGGACTGGTTGATCAGGGCCTCCACCTTGGCCGCCATTAAAAGCAGCTTCTGCTTGAGCTCCTGCAGCTCTTTGTCGAAATGCCTTTGTTCCATGCTGTTTTCCTGATTTCACGTTTTTGTTGGTCCGTTTTCGCTTTATCGCATTCCGTCGTCGGCTCAGCCGTAGCGGCCGCTGATGTAGTCCTCGGTCAGCTTGTTGCGGGGCCGGGTAAAGACGGTGCCGGTGGCATCGTACTCGATCATCTCGCCCAGCAGCATGTAGCCGGAGAAGTCGGAGACCCTAGCCGCCTGCTGCATGTTGTGGGTGACGATGGCGATGGTGTAATTCTGCTTGAGGTCCAGCATCAGCTCCTCTATCTTCCCGGTGGCGATGGGATCCAGGGCCGAGCAGGGCTCGTCCATCAGGATGACCTCGGGCTCCACCGCCAGCAGCCGGGCGATGCACAGCCGCTGCTGCTGGTCCAATGGCAGGGACAGGGCGGAACGGTCCAGCTTGTCCTTGACCTGGTCCCAGAGCCAGGCTCCGCGCAGGCTGCGCTCGGCCGCCTCGGCAAGCCTGGTCCGGTGGTGCTCCCCGGCCACCCGCCGTCCGTAGACGACATTATCATAGACCGAAAGGGGAAACGGATTGGGCCGCTGGAAAACCATCCCCACCCTTTTTCGCAGCTCGTCGACGTCGCCTCCCTTGCGGTAGATGTTTTGCCCGTCGAGCAGGACCTGGCCGGCGATCCTGGTCCCGGCGATCAGGTCGTTCATCCGGTTGAGGCAGCGCAGCAGGGTGGACTTGCCGCATCCCGAGGGGCCGATCAGGGCGGTGATCATCTTTTCTTTGATGGCCAGGTCCACCGATTTCAGGGCCTGGAACGACCCGTAAAACAGGTCCAAGCCTTTTATGTCGATCTTGGCGCCGTCCGTCATCCGAACCTGCCGGTGATGTAATCCCCGGTGCGCTGGTCGCGCGGGGCGGTGAACAGGGTCTGGGTGGGGCCGTGCTCCACCAGACGTCCCATAAGGAAGAAGGCGGTTTCGTCGGCCACCCGGGCCGCCTGCTTGGTGTTGTTGGTCACAAGGATTATGGTGTAGTCCGTCTTCAGGATGGTCAGGGCCTCCTCGATCTTGGCGGTGGAGATGGGATCCAGTCCGGAGCATGGCTCGTCCAGCAATATGACCTCCGGCTTGAGGGCCAATGTCCTGGCCAGGCACAGCCGCTGCTGCTGGCCTCCGGAAAGCCTCAGGGCCGAGCTGTGCAGGCGGTCCTTGACCTCGTCCCAGAGGAAGGCCGCCTTCAGGCACTGCTCCACCAACTGGTCTAAGCGGCCGCTTTTTACCCCGGAAAGCCGCGGCCCGTAGACCACGTTGTCGAAGATGCTCATGGGCAGGGCCACCGGCAGGGCGAAAACCATGCCCACCTTTTTACGCAGCGTCGCTGGGTTGTAGTCCGGGGCATAGATGTCCCGGCCGTCCAGCAGTATCTTGCCGGCCACGGTGAAGCCCGGCTGCAGCTCGTTCATCCGGTTGAGGGCCCGGAGGAAGGTGGTCTTGCCTGAGCTGGCCGGACCGATGACGCCCAGGATGCGGTTGGCCGGCAGCTCCAGGTTGACGTCGTCCAGCAGAGGCAGGCCCTGGTGATTGACCGTCAGGTCGTTGATGGATATCTTGGTGTCGGTCGGCAAATCCGGCTAGCTCCTCTTGGCGATGAACCGGTTCATCAGCCAGTAGGCCGTCAGGTTGACCGCCAACACCGCGATGATCAGGGCGGCGGCCGTGCCATAGGCGTTCTGGCTGGAGATGCCCTCCCGGGCCAGAATGTAGAAATGGACCGACATGGTGCGCACCGAATCGAAGGCCGAATGCGGCATCCGCAGCGAGGAGCCGGCGGTGAAGATGACCGCGGCCGTTTCCCCGATGGAGCGGCCGATGCCCAGCATCACCCCGGTGACGATCCCGGGCAGGGCGTTGGGCAGGATGATCTTGCGCACCGTCTGCCACCGGGTGGCGCCCAAGGAAAAGCTGACCTCGCGGAAGCTTGCGGGCACCGCCCGAATGGCCTCCTCCGAGGTGCGGATGATGGTGGGCAGCACCATGAAGGCCAGGGTCAGCCCGCCGGAGAGTATGGACCATCCCATCCGCAGGGTGGTGACGAAGAAGATGAAGCCGAACAGGCCGAAGATGATGGAGGGGATGCCGGCCAGGCAGTCGGTGCCGAAGCGGATGATCTTGGTCAGGCCCGACTCCCGGGTATATTCGGTAAGATAGACCGCGGTCCCCACTCCCAACGGGGTGGCGATGGCCAGGGCCAGAAGAGGCAGCGTCACAGTGCCGATGAGAGTGGGCAGGATGCCCCCGGCCCGGCCCATATCCTGGGGATTGCTGAAGAGGAAGGACAGGCTGAGCACCGGCAGGCCCTTCTCCAGCACGAAGAAGATGATGAACACCAGCACCGCCACCGTCAGCAGGGTGGCCCCGCCCAGAAACAGGATGGCCGCCTGGTGGGTGTGGCGGGGGTGGATCCTCACTTAACGCCCCCCTGCTTGATGATCCGGCTGGCCAACGAGTTCAGTATCATGATCACCACGAACAGCACCACCCCGGTGGCGAACAAGGCCTGGCGGTGCATCCCGGTGGCATAGCTCATCTCCAGGGCGATGTTGGCCGTCATGGTGCGCACCGAGTCCAACGGACCTGACGGCAGCTTGACCGCGTTGCCGGCCACCATGATCACCGCCATGGTCTCCCCCACCGCCCGGCCCATGGCCAAGATGATGCTGGCGGCGATCCCGGAGCGGGCGGCCACCGTGGTCACCATCCGGGTGGTCTGCCAGACGGTGGCCCCCAGGGCCAGCGACCCCTCCCGGTAGCTCTGGGGAACGGCCAGCAGTGAGTCGATGGAAATGCTGATGACCGTGGGCAGGATCATGATCCCTAGAATGACCGCTCCGGCCAGCACCGAAAGCCCGGGCCCGCCCCACTGGGTTCTGATGAGCGGCGCCAGCACCATCACCCCGATGAACCCGTAGACCACCGAGGGGATGCCGGCCAAAAGTTCGATGGTGGGTTTGATGATCCGCATCACCGGCCGGGGGCAGAACTCGGTCAAGAAAACGGCGCCGGCCACCCCCAGCGGCGCCCCGATCAACATGGCGCCCAGCGTCACCCACAGCGAGGCCACGATCATGGGAAAGATGCCGTATTTCCCCTGCTGGGGCTGCCAGTCCGAAGCCAGCAGGAACTGGCCCGGACCGTAATGGAGGATGAAGGGCAGGCCCTCGGCCATGATAAAGAGGGCTATCAGGGCCAGGGCGGCGATGGCCGAGAAGGCGATGCCCAGAAAGATGCGTTGGACGCCTTTTTCGCCGATGAGCTTCATTTTTTCACTGACCGTCATGCCGAGCTTGTCGAAGCATGCCGCTGTTCCCGGTAGGTATCACATTTCGCTGGGTTCAGTGCGAGCTGGAGACTACTTGACCGACAGCAGGCCGTCGCGCTCGATGGTCTGCTGGCCTTCGGCAGACAGCACGTAGGCGATGAAGTCGGCGATCTCCGGTGCCGGCTGTCCCTTGACCAAAAGGAATATGGGGCGCACCAGGGTATACTTGCCGGCGGCGATGGCCTGGGCGGTGCAGTCGCACCCGTCGATCTTGACCGCCTTGATTTTCTCGTTGATCAGGCCGTGCGACAGGTAGCCGATGGCGTTGGCGTCCATGGCCACTGTCTCTCGGATGGTGCCGTTGGAGTCCTGTATCAGGGCGTCCTGGCTCAAATCCACCCGGCCCACAATCTCCTCGAACGAGGAGCGGGTCCCCGAGCCGGCCTCCCTGGAGACCACGGTGATGGGGGCCTCGGCTCCGCCCACCTGTTTCCAGTTCTTGATCTTGCCGTTGAAGATATCTCTGACCTGGGCCATGGTCAGTCCGGACACCTTGTTGGCCGGATTGACCACCACCACGATGCCGTCCCGGGCCACCACCGTGGCCGTCAGGACCTTGGCCTCCTCCGGCAGGTGCACCAGATCCACCATGCCCACCTGGGCGGCGCCGGATAGCGCCGACTGGATGCCGACCGCCGAGCCTCCGCCCTGGACTGTGATATTGACCCCGGGATGCCCGGCCATGTACTGCTCGGCCAGCTTCTCGGCAAAGGGCATGAAGGCGGTGGATCCGGCCATGGTGAAGGCCGCCCGCCGGGGACCGCAGCCGAACGATGTGCCAAGTAAAAAGACAAGAATGGATACGGTGAGGATTCTCATGGCCTGACCTCTGCTTATATTTAGTGTTAACATATATGTAACAATTTGTTAATAATACCATAATCTTCGCTGTTCTTCAATGCTATTCCATATAATGTAAGAAGCCTGCATTTTTCTGCAGGCTTCGATTAATGAGTATCGCGGACCGGAATTTATATGGATTCTGCATAATGAGCCAATCCGCTTGGCGATATCTGTGCCGGACTTTGTAAGGTATCATTTTGAATCTGCTTCTTGCTTTTTAACTTCATGTTACTCGCCAAAATGACCAACGCTGCCGTAGAAACGGGCAGATAATATGTTATTAACCTCCAACTGGCTGCCGCCAGAGGCAGCAGGCTATAAGGCACGACCATCCGGTGTATGAATATGAAGGCGGCCTCGGCCCCTCCGGCCGCCCCGGGCGTGGGTATCAGGTTCATCAGGGTGAATGTGGTCCATTGAAGCAAAAAGATGTCAACCGGATTGCTGCCTATCCCGAAACCAGATAAAATTACGGCCAGTGCTGTGTACCGGCAACTCCACTGCAATGCCGCCAATGGCATGGTCTTCAGGAACTTTCCTCTTCCCGGCCCGATTATTATACCTAAGCAGTCCGACGTCTGAAACCACAAAGACCGCGCCTTTTCCAACAGCCGGTATAATCTCTGGGGATACTTTCCAAACCTGGCCAACATCCAGAAAACCGTCACCATTGATATGGCTGCCAGGGCAATGATTAAGGCTTGAGTGACATGGCTGACAAGGACATTTGATATTGTGGTTGCTACCATGCGGCCCGACGGGCCAAAGATCACAGCCGTTCCCACTAAAGGAAAGAGCCACATACCATCCTCCAGCGAACCGAGCAGCGTCAGCGAAACCGCCTGGGGTGCCTTAAATCCATGCTCCATCAGCAGTGCCGCTTTGAATGGCCCGCCGCCGGAGGCGGTGGGGCTGGCGGCCGCCCCCAGCTCGCTGATCAGGGATATCCTCAAACACTCTGAATACCTCAGGGATCTGCCGAGAAACCCCGTCCATATCCGCAGCCTCAGGGCATTGCAGAACCAAGGCACAAAGCACATGGCCGCTGACAGCGCCAGGAGGAAAGGAGAAGCGCCTCGCAGTGAACCGACCAATTCCGGACCGCGGCAGAGCATTACCAGACCGATGTTGCCCGCCAGCCCCAACGGCAGCAGGAGCCAGAGCCAGCGCAGCCGCTTGAGCACTTGGTTCAAACCGTCACCAGGCAGGACGGGCTTTCGACTTCCGCAGTGACTCGCTCCGAAACACATCCGAAGATGCTTTCCAGCGCCCGATCCCAGTTCCAGTTGGCCATTATGTTCTCCCTGGCCGCCTGGCGCATTTCGGCATACTGCCCCGGGCAGGCCTCGGCCAGATCGATCATCTTGGCCAGAGCTTCTATCCAGGCCTCTTCATCATTAGCTTTTACCACCATCCCAGTGACTCCATGGACTACTATCTCGGATGGCCCACCGATGTCGCTGACCACCGCCGGCAATCCGCAGGACTGGGCCTCGGCCACCGCCATGCCGAAGGTATCGGTGTTGCTGGGGAAGACCATCAATGTCGCTTGGCCGAGCATCTCCGGAAGCATTGAGTTCTCCAAGGCTCCGGTAAAGGTGACGCCGGCCAGATCTGCGTTCTTCTCCCTGAGCGCGCTCAGATAGGGGCCGTCTCCGCACAGGATCAACTGCAGGCCGGTAATTTGGGTAACCAGCCGGCGGTAGACCCTCAGCAGAAAATCAAGGTTCTTGTCCTCAGATATCCGTCCGGTATAGATCATCCTTCTTCGGTCGTTTCCCGAGCCAGGCCTCAAGTCGCCGGCTCGCGGTCGGAACAGGTCGGTGTCTACCCCGCGGTGAAATATGGTCATCTTTCTGCGGTCCATGCCGCGGCTCCCAAGTATCTCGATATACTGTCTGGTCGGCACCGCCACCCGATCGGCCGACTGATGGAACCACTGGCTGTATTTCTCCAGCAACTCGCACAAAGCATCGTCATTGACTACGTCCCTTGCCTGAAGGGAAAAATCCGTATGGTAGACGGCGGTGCACGGCACCTTCAGAAGCTTTGAGGCCAGCAACCCCAGGAGCCCCACCGGTCCGGGCGTCGACAGGTAGATTTCATCCGGTTCGAACTGCTGGATCATCTTCAGCGAGGTCAGCGGCGAAGGAATGCCCAGTGTATAGCGCTCGTACCCTGGAAGCTTGAAACGGTAGATGGCCGGCAATATCAGACTGTTGGACGGACGGTCTTTGCCGGCCGTTTCCGCGTTATCCAATAAAGCCAGCCCCAGAGGACATCCGGATTCCCCGGCCTTGTCATTTAGAGTCTTTAATGTTACCGAAACGCCGTTGAGATCGTTGTAAGTATCGCTGAACCACAGGATCTTCTTTTTTCCTAGGGCCCGGGGCGTCTGAAACCGTTTTGAGAGTTCTTTCAGCAGATTCCGATTATCGTTCATGAAGCCCATGGTGGTGAAGAACGGCAGGGAAAGAAATATCCCCGGCAACGAGGCCGACAGGTTTTTTATTATTTTCTCGAAGTTTCCGTTCATGAAGTCGTACTCAAGAGATTGGAGCAGAAGCTTGAGAAACTCGTCGGTAAGATCGCAGATTCGGTCGTATATTCTGGGAAGCCTGCCCGGCAGAGTCCGTGATGATTCTATTTCCTCGATAAGCTGGGCAAAGCTGACCCGGAGGGCGCGTTCCTCTCCAAAAGCGGTGCTGGCGGCCAGCCATAGTTTGAAGCGGTCCCCCAGCCCGATCTGCTTTCCCGAAAGAGCCTTCTCGGTAATGATGCCCAATAGGCCTCCATCGCCGTTTTTGCGCTGCTTGGAGAAATCGTAGGCCACCTTGTATACGGTGAAGGCCAGAGAATAAAAATCGCTGTTTCGGCCTTCTATGGAGCAATTACCTTCCCGCAAACGTTCCAAAAAATCGTCTTGGCCCAGGGCCTCCGCCCCAGTGAAGGTCTCGCCCACGAACATGCCGGCATGGTCGTCCGAACCCGCGATCAGGGTCTTGCGCCAAGGGCGTGGCCCCCTCGGTTCGATGCCATGGCGCCGACTCATCTGCTCGATCTGTTCTCGGGTAAGGCTGCCAACCACTTCGATCCAGGCATCATTGCTGCAGCGGTTGCGGCCTCCGTTTCGTCCCTCGAAAATGTCGAACATCAGCAGCAGTTTCTCCAGATGGTCCACCGTCAGTTTACCGTTAACTGAGTAGGTGGGATGGGCCACGGCATGGAGCAGGCCTTGATCCAGAAGGTAATCCCTGAGGTGGTAGATGTCATGTCTGAGCCGATCGATTTCAATGAACTGCCGGCGGTTGAGTCCGTACACCAGAACGTGTATCTTGCATCCGTCCTCGGGGAAATAGCTGGTGGCCTCCAGCCCGGTGAAGCAGTCTTTGGGATGCATGGCCACCAGAGCTTCGGCGCCGTCAAAGCGGTTATGGTCGGTGATGGTCACCAAATCCATTCCCCGTTCTTTGGCCAGACGATATATTTCTTTGGGGTCGGTGTATGACTCGTTGGCCCCGATCCGCTTCAGAAACCAGTCGGTGGGATGCTCCGAGAAGCGGGAATGTACGTGCATATCCGCTTTTGCCATTGCCTTACTCCTTGCTTGTTTCATAGATCCTGCAATCTGCGAATGTCGCTTTGGGATTCCTTCCTTTCCAGTATCCCCAGTCGCTGCGTTTTTGTGTTTGGCTCAATAGTCCGCTGTAGAGCAGGGTGCAGCGGGCCAGGGAATGGATAGTCTTGCCTAACAGTCCCCCTTCCAATCGGCGATGGTCGGTGGCGTAAACGAAAAGCTCCCGGCAGAACCTTGTCCGGTTGCCGGCCCTGGCCAGCCGCCAGACCACCTCCGAGTCCTCGTTGCAGTTAAGATCCGGATCAAACCCTCCCGACCTGAGAAGCGCCTGACGCTCGATCAACAAATTTGAGCCTGATGCTGCCGGAACTCCCAAAGCTTGGCAAAGCTCCTGACCAACCGCCATGGCCCGATAGTACCATCGGAAACGATCCTGCGACAATTTCGGTCCGTAGAATACCTCAGCTCCGTTAAGACCCTGGAGTTTGCTGAAATATCCATCCGGAAAGACGATGTCGGCATCTGTGAACAACAGCCATTTCGTCCCGGCCATTTCCGCACCCATTTGCCTGGCTTCTGTGACATTGGTTGACCTACGGATGACCTCGGTCTTTTCGGGCCTCAAGCGCCTTATCATGTCCGGAGTGCCGTCGTGGCTGCTGTCGATGGCGATCAGCGACATATCTTCCGGCAGCGATGCTAAAAAAAAGCCGACGTTCTGCGCCTCGTTTCGGGTCGGCAGCACTACGGTTATTTCCTGTATCTCCATGCCGTTGCCTTTTTATCTCAATTTATAACAATAGGCTTATGTGTTATTAACTTATAGCTCCTGCTCCATGGCATAAAATCTCTTGATGTCCGCGGCTTCGAAATGGATCCATTGCTCATCCAACAGGTATTTCAGCTCGTCCCATAGTACCTTCTCTTCCATATTGAACTCTATCCTTAGCTCGAAGATGCTCTTTATCCCGTCTATCGCTTTAAGCAATAGGTTGGTGCGCAGCCTGGTGGGGAAACTGCGGGACCCCCTGACTTCACTGGACCCGGTGGGCTTTGGCACCAGCCGGTACCAGTCGGTGCTGTGCGGCTTGTCGGTCAGAAGTTTGGCCTCCAGCAGTTCCGCCAAAAGCTTTCTGGCTTCCAGTTCGTGGCCGTAGACCTGGCAGATGGTAGCGATGGTGCGCCGCCCGTTGACTAAAGACAGCAGCCTCCATTGTTCCGGTGTAATCGTTGGAATAGACTCTATCTCAGATGATATAAAAAGCCGGGTGTCGTCTGCCGGCATCTTTTGCCTCAATTGAGCCAGCTCGTCGTGTTTATGCAGTGCTTCCAGCAGAGCCTGGACCGCCGGCTTTTCCATGGTCCTTTTATCCGATAACTGGTCGGCCAAAAAACTGAAGCTGGCGTTATGCCACCCTGCTATCTCCAGCAGGGCAGCCTCGCCGTTTTTCTCGCCGCTGACGGCGTGAATGATCTTGCCCTGTTCGAAGTAAAGTGATCCGTTTTTCTGCTCGGCGGCGGTTCGCAGCCTCAGTTCGCCTGTTTTTTTCCCCAAAGCAACCAGCTGCACTATGTCCGGAAGGAGAAAATCTATCAGCTGGCCGGCCAGCTGTGTCGAAGCCAGGTTCATTTCTTTTTCTTGGACCATTTTTCTAGGTTAAGTTTCCCCTTTATATCACCAGCCAGGCCAAGCGTCCCTTAGAAGACTTGGCCTTGGCCTTCAAAGCGGCGCTCAGACGGGCCAATTCGTCTGCGGGAAGCGGGGCCTGGCTATGCACCAGCACCAGGGCGGCGCTGGCGGTAAGCAATGCAAAACGTTTCGGCTTTCCTTCCCGGGTGTGCGATTCATAATATCCCCGGCTTCTTTCTTCCTCAGAGAACAGCATCCTCGCGCTTTCGGAGAAATTCTCTATCAGCTTACCGGCAAAACCGATGATCGTTTCCGCCTTCTCCGGTCCGCAGTCGCCGGCGGCGAAGAAGTCGTCCCCTCCGATATGGCCGCAGAACAAACCGTGTTCCGCAGTCGCCGACCGCAACAGATCGGAAAAAAGCATGATTGCTCTATCTCCGATCCTGAATCCATACCGGTCGTTAAACGGCTTGAAATTGTCGATGTCGAAGTAAATAAAGGCCGATGGCTGTTCCCGGTCGTCGAGGCGCTTGGCGATCAAATCGTTTATCAACCTGTTACCGGGAAGTCTAGTCAGGGGGTTTTGATCTCGGGCCAGCTCTATGTTCTTCTCATGAATGGCATTGAGCATGGCTCCGGCGCTGAGAAATCCAAGATAGCGCCCGTTCTCCGTAACCATAATCCCTTCGGGAAAATCGCTGAGGGCGAAGAGCTCGATCACCCTCTCCAACCGATTATTGATATCGGCTATGGGACATTTGCTTACGAAATCTATCAATGCCCGGCCGGCAGATCGGTTCATCAGAAGATCTCGGCCGTAAGGTGAGTAGACGAACTCCTTTAAGTCCTTCTCCCTCACTATCCCCAGCGGTTCATAGTTTGGGGTGGTTACCGGAAAGAAGGTGGCATAGCGGTCTTTGCGGAACCTCTCAAACAGAAACTTTATATCGTGTTCCGGCAACTGCACCGGCTCAATATACTGAATCTGCCCTGCGATCAGCGCTCGATCCGTTCTATGCTGTCGCCGGTCCTCCCGGTTGAGCGACACCACCAATTCGTAGTTCCTCCGGAGGCGGTCGGCATCAGACAGCGGCGGCTGGATCAGGTACCCCTGCACGAAATCACAGCCCGCTTGCTTGCAGGCATAGAATTCGCTTTCCGTCTCCACCCCCTCGGCTATTACCTCTATCCCCAATACATGGGACAGATCCACAATGTTGGACACCAACAATCGCTTTATCTTGTCCCTTTCCAGATCGTTTATGAAAAATCTGTCCAGCTTGATGAAATCGGGATCCAAATGATACAGTTGCTGCAGTCCGGAGAAACCGGAGCCGAAATCGTCGATGGCGATTTTATACGACTGCTGCTTGTTTATGGTTAGAATGCTCTTGGCTTCTACAAAATTATTGATGTCGTGCCTTTCGGAAAGCTCATAACACAAGTGGCGGTTTGAGAGTCCGTGCCGTTGGAGAATGGCCGAGGTCCTGCCGATCTCGAAATCCGGCATGGTAATTATTCGATTGTCTATGTTGTAGAACATGGTTATCGAACGATGGAACGGGACGGAGCAGAAACTGGCTATAGCCTTCTCACGAAGCCTCATGTCCAGGGAGTACAGCACCTGTTCCCGGCAGGCCTGGTCGAAGAATTCCTGTATGCTGTTAAAACCTAATTTCTCCACACCTCGCAGCAAATATTCAACTCCGAAGCAGTCGCCGGTATATATGTTTACAATAGGCTGAATATGAAAACAGACTTCAGATATCCTTCTTTCCCAATTTGCATCCATATAATAATTTTACCCCGGGATTGTTATCCCAGGGTTAAAATACGATAAAGATTCAATTAAGAATAACAAGCGCCGCTTCCACGATGAAGTGCCAGCTTGCTTGCTTTGGGAAGTATGGTATGTTTTTGTTAAAAACTAGTATCAGTTGTAGCCTACAGTTCCGTCATACTGATAGCAGGTCCTGTATCTTTCCCTGGAGCTCGCGGTGGACCACCTTGGGCGAGCGGT
>CAZPNX010000032.1:0-24428 GCA_964588285.1 uncultured bacterium | reverse complement strand
GCCAGCAGGCTGCCGAAGGGCATCATCCCCATGAAGACGAAGGTGAACAGGCTCATTACCCGGCCCCGCAGGCCGTCGGGCACCGCAGTCTGCAGCAGGGTGTTGATGGTGGCCGTCTGGCTGACCATGGCCCAGCCCACCAAGGGCAGCAGAACCAGCGACAGAAAAAATGAGCGCGAAAGTGAGAAGGCCGCCAGGGCCAGCGAGAAGACTATCCCGGCCGCCAGCACCAGGCGTCCTCTCGCCTGAGACTTGCCCAGGGTGGCCAGACCCAAGGCTCCGGCCAAGGCCCCCACCCCGTTGGCCGTCATCAGGAACCCCAACCCCCGGGCCCCGACCCCCAAGATGTCCCTGGCGAAAATCGGCATCAGCATGGTATAGGGCATCCCGAAGATGCTGAAGACGGCCACGATGGTGACCAGCAATCTGATGATCGGACGGCTCCAGGCGTATAAAAGCCCTTCCCTCATTTCACGCCAAGCCGAGCTCCGGGGATTGGCTTTCGGCTTCTCCCGTTTTATCAGCCACAGACCGGCGATGACCGCCAGAAAGCTCAGTCCGTTGATAAAAAAACATCCGGCCATGCCGATGAAACCGATGAGCACTCCGGCCAGGGCCGGCCCCAATATCCGGGCGGCGTTGAAGATGGCCGAGTTAAGGGCGATGGCATTCAACAGATCGTCCTTGCCCACCAACTCGATGGTGAAGGCCTGCCGCGAGGGAGCGTCGAAGGCGAAGACGGATCCGGAAACGGCCGCCAGCACCACCACCTGCCAGATCCTGACCAGCTGGAAATGGGTCAGTGCCGCTAGCGTTAATGCCAGAACCATGGCGGTAGATTGAGTGGCTATCAATAGACGGCGCTTGTCGAACCGGTCGGCCGCCACCCCGCCCGGCAACGCCAGGAACAGGATGGGCAGAGAGCCGATGGCCCCCACCAGCCCCAGTAGGAAGGCGGAATCGGTCAGGGTCAGCACCAGCCAGCCCTGGGCCACAGATTGCATCCAGGTGCCGATCAGCGACACCAGCTGTCCGGCCCAGAATAGGCGAAAGTTGCGGTGCCGAAGTGAGGTAAAAGTTGAGCTTAGTCTTACCCCGCCAGTGTTGCCCGGCTGAATATTGCGGTCCGGTTGCTTTTGTCCGCGGGCTGTGATATTATCAACCTGTATCAAGACATTAAGACGATGAAGAGATTTATACTTCTTTTGCTGCTGTCGCTCCCGGCTTATGCTTGGAACGATTGTCCCTTCGGGTTGATAGATGATCCCAGCCCCGGACGATGTCGGCTATATATTGACTCCAATAACGATAGAATATGCGACCGTTCTCAAAAAGAACCGGAGAAAAAAGCCGATTCCACAGCGACGCCCGCCATGGAAGTATCAACAAACAGCAATGCCAAATCTGGGGTCAAAGAAAAAGAACCTTCATCTTACACCCCTAATCCCCAACTTTCCTTTATAAAGCCGAGTAAGAATTCGGCCGCCTCATCCTCAGTGGTCACTACAACCGTCAAACCCAATCCGTTAAAACCACCCCACCATGCCTGGCAGATCTTTCTGGCAATGTCCCTGCTGGCTGCCGCCACCGAGATTCTGATATCGAAGAAAAGGGCTTTGGCCTTCAGACTGCAAACGGCATGGAACTGGCTTTTATTGCTGACTTTTCTGCTGTCGTCATTGACCGGGATCTTCTTTGTCCTGCCGCCCTCCTGGCGGCCGGCCCTGGGGTTAAATATCTCCTATTGGCATACCGAAACCGGGCTAATCTTCATCGCTGTCGGCCTCTATCACTCTGCCCGCAGGTTATCCTGTATGTTCCGCGGGCTGGAGGCCTGTTTCTCCGGACGCTGAGCTAAAGGGCCTTTTCATCGGCCGGGCCAAGCCCGGCTTTTTTATTGGACAACACGCGACAGCGGCCGGTTGATGATGGGGTATCGTTTCCGGCTGATGAATCGGTAGTGCCACCACTCCTTGCTGAGGCCCCGGAATCCCTGCCTTTCCAGGGCCGTCCTCAACACCAGCCGGTGCCAGCGCTGTAGCGAGGTGCCTCCGGGAAACCAGGCCGCCGCCCGTTCGCTGAATTCGTTTTGCCCGTACCCCATGTCTACCTCAATGCCGGTTTGTATATCCACCAGAGTGGCATCTACGGCCGTGCCCCGGTTGTGGTGTGAACCCTTGGCCGGATTGGCGTAGAATTGCTTTTCAGACGGCCGCGCCGCCATTCTGATAAATTTGGTGACATACCACGGACGGTAGGCGTCGCTCAACTGAATGGTAAAGCCCAGGGGTTTTAGGGAGGCGTTGGCCCTAGCCAGAGCCCGGGCCGCCGGCCTTTGGAGATAGGCGGCCTCCTTATCGTAGAGGGCGAATCCGTATGAGTTTTTGGGGTTGGAGTAGGCCAGGTCCAGCTTGATGCCTGGATCGTAATGCCTGACATCTACCAAGTCGGGCTTGGCGAATCTGCCTTTCTCCACCGGCGGCCTGGCCTTTTTTGCCTCGGCCCATAGGGAATCCAGCGGGATATACCAAGTTGGCGGCCGCGGACTATCCCTTTCCCCGGGATAGAATTTTCTGGCATAAAGCTCCTCCCCGATGAGGCAGGCGCCTCCGCCTCCCAGCGAATCCCGCACAAAGACGAACATTTTGCCGGACACTACCTCCAAGAAGGAGTCTCTTCCGGTTTCCTGAAGATCATTCGGCCTGGAGCCGTATATCTGCAGCCGTCCGCCTTCCTCGCGCACCAGAAAATCGGATTTGCCGTCATTAGGCCGGCCGTACTTGCCCAACAGCCCCAGCCAGCGCTCCGGGCAGGGGGCGGGTTTGGACGGCAGCCCCAGCGGTTCGGCCAAGCAGAGGCTTCCGCCTGAGATAAAAATGAGGGCTATAGCCGCCAAAGTCCGGACGTTTTTCATGGATAGACGAAAGACCTTGCTGACGGCATCTGAATAAATATTGGTCGGATCAAGGAAGCGCCGGCACCATCCTTCTGCCCCGGCCCCGCCCCGGGCTGTTGTCGAAAACCTCGATCACATGATAGACGGTAACGATCGACCGTCGCGGGGATCGGCCGTGAAAGTAATCATGGATGCCGTTGACATAGTCCGCCGTCATCCTTTCCTCGGCCGTCAGTGCCGGGTCGTCGGGATGGATCATCTGGGCCAGGCAGCGCAGCTCATAGGATACCATGTCCAAAAAGACGATGGAGACCCCGGGATCGGCCATCTGGTTGAGAAAGGTGTGGGTGGAAAATTCCGGGGTGGCGTACAGCTCCAGGGACACCTGCTTGGTCTGATCCAACAGGTCGGCCCGATCCCGGTAGAGACGGGTCAGCCATTCAAGCTTGTATTCGTCCGAGGAGTCGGCGCTGGCCTCCAGCTCCGACAATAGCTGGGGCAAGGCCGTTGGCTTTGGCAGCCAGCCCATGCCCTTGACCGCGTTGTTGACGGTGAACTGACCGTCGGCCCGCCTGAAACCATGGCTGGCAACCATGCCAGAATGCGGCCCGGCGAAGCCCGGCATCTTTCCCTTCTTGATTTCCTCCAGGTCTTTGAGCCGGGAGCGAAGGTTCCAGTCAACGAAGGATTGCGGCAGGCTGCGCACCTGGAACTCCTTCCATTTCCCGTCAACCCTGGCCCGGATGCTGCCCTGGCCGAGTTTTCTGAGATCCAGGGTCTTCTGGCGGCAGTAGTTTCCGGACCACAAACCTTTGGGCGGCTTCATCTCCGGAACCTCCCGGCTCTGGGCTGCGGCCGTGGCTGCCAGCAAGGCACCGGTGGCAAAGAGCTTAAACAGTGCGGACATTTTACTCTTTCTCTCCTGTTGTTATGTGTCTTCAGCGATTCTCTCATACGCCTTTCTGGCCCTCCAACATGGTGGCGTAACCCTGGGGGACCACGTAGCATTCGAAGTCGGTGCCGTGTTTTTCTTTCAGATAGCTGAGCGCCTGGTCCAAGTTTCGGAAACCATGGAACTTCATGCCTTCCAGCTCCGCCGCCTCCAGGCTGCTGACCACGGCCACCTGGCAGCGCTGCATAACCAGAGCCGTGGCATAGGCCCGGTGGGCTTCGGCCGTTATCGAAGATTCCGGCATGGCCAGTATCTCCGGAATCGAATAGCGCGCCATCCACTCTCCAAAACTCTTTTGCCCAACCCCCTGGCTGCATTCTCCCACCAGAACGATGGTGCCTCCGGGTTTGACCGCCGGCGCCACATTGTTCAGCACCCGCTGCAGCTGGTAGAGATTGATGTCGGCCGGATGGCCTCCGGCCGAGGCGATGACGCAGTCGGCCGGCCGGCCGAACTGTGCCGCCCAGGTTTTCCGGCATAGGGCCACCCCCTGCTCAAAGGCCCGCCGCCAGTGTCCGGCAAAGACCCCGGCGATGCTACCGTCGGGCGTCGGCACCACGTTCAGCAGAAATCCGATGCCCACCTTGGCGGCGGCCTCGTCCATCTCCTGATGGATGGGGTTGCCCTCGAGGACGCCCGGAGCGCTTTTCCCCCTGGCTACCATGGCGTGGTTGGCGGCGATGGAGCCCAGCGAAGCGCATCCCGGCAGCACCGCCTTCCGCCCGCCCGAATAGCCGGCCAGATAATGGGGCGTTATCTTGCCAGTGGCCACGATCAGATCATGGGTCAGCAGCAGTCGATTGATCTCCAGCTGATGACCGGTAGACAGCACCCCCAGGGAGATGCAGTCGGTTTCCACGTTGTGTGCGTAGAGCTGAAATGTGCTTGTAATCTTACGTCCGTAGAGGGCGTCCCGCTCTTCGCAGGTCGGGGGCCGGTGGCTGCCTCCGGCGGTCAGCAGCCTGATCTTGTCTGCCGGAAGGCCGGCTTTTAGGCAGCTTTTAAGGAGCGTCCTAAGTATCAAGGGATAGTCGGGCACTAAGCGGGTGTGGTCGCTCAGTAGGATCAAGGCCGAGCCCGGCTTTTTCTCCCTGATGATCTGTTCTAACGGAGGCAGGCCAATGGGCCGCTTCAGGCCGGCTTCCACCTCCTGAAGAGCGCTTTCGACCCCTGGAATGGGTTGTGGAGCCAGCACCCCCAGCAGGTTTTTCCCCCTGAGGGAAAGCCCGAGGCTCCCCTGTCCATAGGGAAGCCTTATGTCGGTATTGCCATTAGCTATAATGGATAACTATACCCCAAAGGCCAACGGCAGTCAAGGGAAAAGGCCCCGATTTTTTTGACAAATCCTGAAAAATCTGATACAATAATCTATGCCGGATTCGGTGGAAGAGACCGAGTCCGGTAATCTGACATTCCTGATGTATCCACCAAAATCATTAATTATACAAGGAGCCGACCCATGGCAGAGAAGAACTTCAACGCCTTCAAGATGGCCCAGGAGCAGTTTGACGGTGTAGCCGACAAGCTGGGACTGGATCAGGCCACCCGGGACCTGTTGCGCAATCCCCTGCGCGAGTACCATTTCCTGATCCCGGTGCGGATGGACGACGGCACCTTCAAGGTGTTCCAGGGTTTCCGGGTTCAGCACAACGACGCCCGCGGCCCTTGCAAGGGAGGCATCCGTTTCCATCCCCAGGAGACGGTGGACACGGTTAGGGCCCTGGCCACCTGGATGACCTGGAAATGCTCGGTGGTCGACATCCCGCTGGGCGGCGGCAAGGGCGGGGTCATCTGCGACCCTCATCATCTTTCCGAGCGCGAGCAGGAGGCCATCTGTCGCGGCTGGGTGCGCCAGGTGGCCGCCAACGTCGGCCCGGTCCAGGACGTCCCGGCCCCCGACGTCATGACCTCTGGCCAGCACATGATCTGGATGCTGGATGAGTACGAGCGGATACACAACGGCCGTTATCCCGGCTTTATCACCGGCAAGCCCCTGGGCGTCGGCGGCAGCCTGGGCCGCACCGAGGCCACCGGCTATGGGGTGGTCTATGTCATGCGCGAGGCCCTGCGCGAGCTGGGGATGGACATCAAAAAGACCAAGGCCGCCTTCCAGGGATTCGGCAACGTCTCCCAGTACGCCGTCAAACTGTACAAGGAATATGGCGGCACTCCGGTCTGCGTCTCCTGCTGGGACCAGGGTGATCAAAAGTCCTATACCTTCAAGAAGGACTCGGGCATCGACCTTGACGAGCTTCTCAAGATCACCGATCGCTTCGGCGGCATCGACAAGGCCAAGGCCAAGGACAAGGGCTATCAGGTGCTGGACGGCAACGCCTGGATCGAGCAGGAGGCCGATATCCTGGTGCCGGCCGCCCTGGAGAACCAGGTGACCGCCGAGACCGCCCCCAAGATGAGCAAACGGGTGAAGCTGATCGTCGAGGGCGCCAACGGCCCCACCACCCCCGAGGCCGACAAGATCATCCAGGAACGCGGCATCTTCATCATCCCCGACTTCCTGGCCAACGCCGGCGGTGTCACCTGCAGTTACTTCGAGCAGGTGCAGTGCAACATGAACTATTTCTGGACCAAGGACGAGGTGCTCTCCAAGCTGGACACCAAGATGACCGACGCCTACTTAAAGGTTTCGGCCCTGGCCCGGGAGCGCAAGGTCTACATGCGCGACGCCGCCTACATGATCGCCATCCAGCGGGTGGCCGACGCCTGCCGGGCGAGGGGCTGGGTGTGACCTGCCGTGAATTGAAGCTCGGTGAATAGTGAATGGCTACGGGGCAGGGCGAAGGCTCTGCCCCGTAATTGTCTGATGGTTTGCAGGAAACAACGATCTGCTTTAACCACGCCCATACCCTCTCCTTGATTTAAGGAGGGGAACGAGGGGTGGTTGATCAGCGATGCCTGTCTTGACCGCATCATGAAACGCCTACTGCCCTTACTCGCCATACTACTGGCCGGCTGCGCCCACTTCCGCCCGGCCTCCCGCCCGGCACCGGACTGGCGTAACTCGCTGACCGTGGTGGTGGCCGATGTCGGCCAGGGTGAGTCCATCATCATCCGCGGGCCCACCGGGAGGATCGCCGTCATCGACGGCGGCGTTAACCGGACTATCGGCACCAAGGTCTGGAACTTCATCCGTGACAGCCTGGAGACCCGGCGCCTCGAATGGGTCTTCGCCAGCCACTACCATATCGACCACATCGGCGGCTTGGTCTCGGTGCTGGACAGCGTTTTCTCTGTCAATCCGGATTCCCTGGTCTTCGGCGTTTTCGACCGGGGAGGCGAAACGGCCGACACCTTTTTCATCAACTACGCCATGGCCGCCCGGGACAGGCGCCGAACCATCGAAATGGGACAGGCTTTCGACCTGGGAGGCGGAGCTGTCCTGACATGCGTACTCTACAACGGGAAGGTTCTCTCCGGCGACTCGGTAGTGCCGAAAGACGAGAACTCGAAATCCATAGGTTTACTACTGGAATATCAAGGCTTCAGGATGATAATTGCCAACGATATCGGCGGCTACTCAGAAAGGTATTCGGACATCGAGACCATTTTGGCTCCGGTTATCGGAAAAGTCTCGGTGCTTTACGTCAACCACCACGGCTCGGCCCACAGCACCAATCCGTTCTGGCTGGAGACCCTTAAACCCCAGGCCTCGGTCATCTCCTGCGGCAACAACAACCCCTGGGGCCACCCCACCAAAAAGGCCCTGTCCAGACTGCTGGCCTCGCCCGGCAACAGGGTCTATCAGACCCAGCGCGGCGTTTTGGATCAATACGACCTGAGGATATCCAAGGGGAGCATCCGGGTGGCGGACAGCAATATCTGGATCGTGGTCCAACCGCCTTGGTTTATGGTGAACGGCGACCGTTTCCCGGCCACCGAGTGATCGCTCAAAATTATCCATACGGAACCTCTAAAATCTCATTTTATATATGTTTCGACCATGCTCAACATGACAAAACGCCGTATATACGGATCATGCTGGGCGAGCCGAAGCATGACCGCACCTAACAATAAAATTTTTAGAGGTTCCCCATACCAATTCTTCGATTGATTTTATCTGCTGCTTTGGTATATACTAGAACCGTTAATAATTTTTTTTGAAAAAAACCCTTCTTCCCGCGAAACCACCCCGCCTGGGCGGGGGTAAGTACGCAAAAACTTGTCCTGAGTCGTGTCGAATGAACACGATAGAATGATGTTTGACAAGCTATAGTTATTTTTTAGCTTTTTTCTGGTAGCATTTTTTCAATTTATCATATTTATCAAGTTTAGCGGGTTTTTCAAAGGCAACTAAAGAATCTCTTTGCCGATGTCTGAAAACATTGAATCCTACATCCCCTTCGGCTACCAGCCGGCCGCGGCCAAGCTCCACCAGTTGATGCCCTTCCAAGTGCGGCGGGTGCTGCTGGTCTCCAGCCTGTACGACTCCTTCATCATGGAGGAGGACGGCCGGCTCCAGGATATGCTGGGCCAAACCTATAAGGGTCGGGACCTGGGCTATGTGCCCACCATCAACCAGGTGACCGGAGGAGCTGTCGCCCTGGATGAGCTGGCCCGGAGCCGGTACGACCTGGCGGTGTTGGTTCAGCGTCTGGGCGATATGGATCCCTTCGAGTTCGGCCACAAGGCCAAGGAGGTTTCTCCAGGCCTGCCGGTGGTCCTTCTGGCATACAACACGCCTGAGCTGGCTCGCCTGATGGAGAGAAACCGCGAGGGCAAATTGGACCGGATCTTCGTTTGGCAGGGCGACGGACGCATCCTGGCCGCCGTCATCCAGCAGGTGGAGGACAGCCGGAACGCGGCCCACGATACCGAGCTTTTGGGCCTGCGCAACATACTGCTGGTCGAGGACAACCCAAAATTCTACTCCTCCTACCTGGTAGACCTATACGAGGCCCTGAGAAGCTTGACCGACTCCCTGCTCTCCGAAGACCTGACCTATACCCAGCGCTCGCTCCGGCAGCGGGCCAGGCCCAAGGTGCTTTTGGCTGAGGATTACGAAGCCGCCGAATCAGCTCTGCTCAAATACGGCGAAAATTTGCTGGGCGTCATCAGCGATATCCGCTTCCCCAGAGACGGAAGGACCGATCCCGAGGCCGGCATAAGGCTGGCCAGCCTTGTCCGCCAAAAACACCCCCATCTCCCGGTGCTCATCCAATCAAGCGAACCCGGCGCCAAAGCCCAGGCGGAAAAGATCTACGTCAATTATCTAGACAAGAGTTTGCCGTCGCTGGCAGCCGGCATCCAGGACTTTCTCAACCAACAGCTCGGCTTCGGTGAGATGGAGTTATGCTCGGGCAGCCAAGAATCCTATCGGCTCTCGACCCCCGGCGACCTGAATTTCTTTTTGGAAAGGCTGCCGACCGATCTTCTCCGAAGCTGCCTTGACGACGGTTCTTTAATCCGTTGGCTCCATGCCAGAACCGAGCTGGACTTGGCGCATATTTTCTCCCAGGCCGCCGGATTCGAAGCCTCCCAGGCCGAGGAGGTGCGCCGCCGCCTGCTGAGGTCGATCTCCGATCTTCGCAGCCTGTCGCACCGGGGCAGCCTGGTGCCCTTCACCCGCAGCTTCTTCCGCGATCCCGCCCTTTTCAGCCGCATCGGCGGCGGCTCCATCGGCGGCAAGGCCCGGGGCCTGGCCTTTATCGACCGGGTGCTCAACGAAAAACTGGCTCCGGACATGTTCCCCGGGGTCAAGGTCTCCATCCCCAAAACGGTGGTGCTGGGCACCGACGTCTTCGACGCCTTCATCCGGGACAACGGCCTGCTGGATTTCGCCCTGTCCCAAAGCTCCGACGTCGTCATTGCCAACCGGTTCATCCACGCCGACCTCTCGGCCCGGGTGGTGGGCGACCTGCGCGATTTCATCGCCGAGTGCAGAACGCCCCTGGCCGTCCGCTCCTCCAGCCTGCTGGAAGACGCCCTCTACCAGCCATTCGCCGGCATCTACGCCACCAAGATGATCCCCAACAACCAGGCGGATACCGACAATCGCTTTCTCAGCCTGGTCAACGCCATTAAATTCGTCTTCGCCTCGGTTTTCTTCCGGCGGGCCAAGGCCTACATCGAGGCCACCGGCCACCGGCCCCAGGAGGAAAAGATGGCGGTTATAATCCAGGAGGTGGTAGGCCGGCGGCGTGGCAGACGTTTCTATCCCGATTTCTCCGGCGTGGGGCGCTCCTATAACTACTACCCGGTGGGCCACGCCAAACCACAGGACGGAGTGGTCAATCTGGCCCTGGGCTTGGGCAAGACCATCGTTGACGGCGGAGTCTCCCTGCGCTTCACTCCGGCCTATCCCCAGGTGCTGCCCCAGTTCGGCACCGCCCGGGACATGATGGACAACGCCCAGCGTCGCTTCTACGCCGTTGACCTGGGACAGTCGGCCTCCACCGCCTTCACCGAAGAGGACCAGTACCTGGCCCAGCACCAGCTGGCGGCGGCCGAGGAAGACGGAGTCCTTGATTTTCTGGCCTCCACCTACGACTTCGAGAGCGATTGCCTTCGCGACGGCATCAACAGCCCCGGACCCCGCATCGTCTCTTTCGCCCATTTGCTGAAAAACGAGATGATGCCCCTGGCATCCTTGTGCGACTTCCTGCTCAAGACATCGGAACGGGCCATGGCCTGTCCGGTGGAGATCGAGTTCGCCTGCGTCCTCGATCCCAAAAACGCCCTGCCGGCCGATTTCGGCTTTCTCCAGGTGCGTCCCCTGGTGACCCCTGAAGAGCAGGTCCAAGTCGATCTGGAGGTGGTCGGCCGCGACCGCCTCCTGCTTTACAGCCACCAGGCCCTGGGAAACGGCACCATCAGGGGGCTTGGAGACATCGTCTTCGTAAGGCCCGAGCGCTTCGACGCTGCCAGGACCCCCGACATCGCCCGGGAGGTGTCGGACATGAACTCCCGGCTGAGGGCTGAGGGCCGTTACTATCTTCTTATAGGGCCGGGCCGCTGGGGCTCCTCCGATCCCTGGCTGGGCATCCCGGTGGATTGGTCACAGATAACCAACGTCCGGGCCATCGTCGAGGTCAGCCTGCCCAACATGAACGTCGACCCCTCCCAGGGCTCGCACTTCTTTCAGAACATGACCTCGCTGCGCATCGGCTATTTCACCGTGCCCCTGGATCCGGACCGGGGCGCCGTCGACTGGGACTGGCTGGGATCCCAGCCGGTCCTGGAGGAGACCGAGCATCTGCGATTGGTTCGAGTGAATGGCGAGTTGGAAGTGCGCCTTGACGGCCGCACCGGCCGGGGTCTGGTGCTTAAGCCTGTCTGAAATACCCGGTCGATACGAAATCTTATCCGTGCAAATCCGTGGCAAAAGGAGCCTCCCATGTCTAACGCCAAACCCGAATGGCAGGTGATCATCGATCTGCTGCGCGACACCAATCCGGTCCTGTTGAACCGCATCGGCCGCAAGATGATGAACTACCTCTATAAGCGCAATATCCGGCAGGTGGAGACCCTGATGAAGCGGCTGGAATCCTCCTCCACCGACTGGGCATACAGCGAGAATCAGCCCGTGCCCAAGATCAACCAGTCGCTGCTGGAGGAGATCGTGGACGAAGTCTTCCGCATCGCCGCTGTGGAGATCAAGGACGAGGAGCTGACCACCATGGTCACCCAGTGGCTCAAGCACGAACAGTTTCGCTTCCTGACCATGGCCGCCGAAAAACGGGATGTGCCCCTGGCCGAGATCACCGAGGCCGTCCAACGCTTTGCCCGCATGCCCGAGGAGGCCCGCAAGCTCTCGCCCGAAGAACGCACCCTGATCCGGGCCGCCCTCATCCGCCGTTTTTTCTCCGAGGACCTGGATTATCTCAACGTCGCCAAGAACTATGCCACCGTCGAGGATTTCTCCGGCATGTTATCGCGGACCGTCGGCCCGCCCCTGGGCAACGGCAAGTTGGGAGGCAAGGCGGCCGGGCTGTTCCGGGCCGAGAAGGTGCTGCAGGCCGCCAAGAAGGATTCCATCTCCATCCGCAACCTGTCCATCCCCAAAACCTGGTTCATCACCTCGGACGGCATTTTGGACTTCCTGCACTTCAACGCTTTGGAGGAGATGCCCTCCATCAAGTACCGCGATCCCTCGGAGATCCGCCAGGAGTATCCATTTTTGGAGCAGATATTCAAGAACTCCACACTGTCGCCCGAGATGATCGCCGGCCTGGCCCTGGCCCTGGACGACTTCGGCGACAAGCCCCTCATCGTCCGCTCCTCCAGCCTGCTGGAGGACACCCTGGGCGCCTCCTTCGCCGGCAAGTATAAAAGCCTGTTCGTGGCCAACCAGGGCACCAAGAAGGAGCGGCTGGAGGCCCTGATAGACGCCATTGTCGAGGTCTACGCCTCGGTCTTCGGCCCCGATCCCATCGAATACCGCCGGGAGAGGGGGCTGCTGGATTTCAACGAGGAGATGGCCATCCTCATCCAGGAGGTGGTGGGGCGCCGGGTAGGCAAATATTACTTTCCGGCCTATGCCGGGGTGGCCTTCAGCTACAACGAGTTCCGCTGGTCGCCGCGCATCAGCCGTCAGGACGGCATCATCCGGCTGGTGGCCGGCCTGGGCACCCGGGCGGTGGACCGGGTGGGCGACGACTATCCGGTGCTGGTCAGCCCTGGCCAGCCCGGCCTGCGGGTTAACGTCTCGCCGGACGAGGTGCTGTGGTACTCGCAGAAGAACATCGACGTTATCAACCTGGAGACCCGTCGCTTTGAGAGCCTCTCCGTCGAGCGGTTGCTGTCCGAGGTCGGCCACGATTTCCCGGCCCTGGCCCAGATCGTTTCCATTTACAAGGACGGCCAGCTTTACTCGCCATCCGGATTGATGTTAAATCTTAACGACGGCCACCCGGTGATCACCTTCGGCAAACTGCTGACCCACGGCCCCTTCATCCCCATGGTCAAGGAGATGCTGAAAATACTGCGGGAAGCCTTGGGGTTCCCGGTAGACATCGAGTTCGCCTGCGACGGCGACATCCACAAGCTCTACCTGCTGCAATGCCGGCCCCAGAGCCAGGCGGGCGGCGCCCTGGCGGTGGCCGTCCCCGAGAACGTGCCGGCCTCGGACCAGCTGTTCAGCGCCAACCGCTATATCACCAACGCCATGGTCTCCGGCATCGAGTACCTGGTCTATGTCGACCCCGAGGCTTACGACGCCCTGCCCACCATGGAGGATCTGATCCAGGTGGGCCGGACGGTGGGCGAGCTCAACGGCAAACTGCCGCGTCAGAAATTCATCCTGATGGGTCCGGGGCGCTGGGGCAGCCGGGGCGACGTCAAACTGGGCGTCAAGGTCGGCTATGCCGATATCAACAACACCGCCATGCTCATCGAGGTGGCCAAGAAAAAAAAGGACTATGTGCCTGAGCTGTCCTTCGGCACCCATTTCTTCCAGGATCTGGTGGAGGCCAACATCCGCTACCTGCCGCTTTACCCGGACGAGCCTGGAGTTGTTTTCAACCAGGAGTTCTTCGACTCGGCCCCCAACCTGCTGCGCCGGTTTGTCCCCGGAGCCCGCAACTTGGAGAAGGTCATCAAGGTGATCGCCGTCACCAAAGTGTCCGGCGGCGCCACCGTCACCGTGGCCATGGATGGGGACAACGAAAAGGCACTGGGGTACATCAATCGAAATGCCCGTCGCCATTAGATCGGCCAGGCGCCATCGGAGCAAACAAACGCAGGAGGCCTCGTTAAAGAGGCCTCCTGCTGTTTACGTCCGATGCCGATAAACTATCGGCTCAGCGTTTTTCAACCTGGCGGAAGATTTCGGCTATCCCCCGGCGTTTGCGGAAGGACGCCTTTTGCTCCGGCGAGAAATCCCGGCAGAACTCCTCGGCTGTTTCCCGGGCTGCCGCAAAAAACTTTGCGGCGTGCTCCCTTCGTCCCTGTCCCTCCTCCACCCTTCCCCTAAGCATCAGGGCCGCCATCCTCAGTTCCGGAATGGTGATATACTCCTCGTCGTCAATGATGACAGGGCCGGCTAGCAGACTCTCCAGTATCCGGACCGCTTCGCAGGCTCCGGCCGGCCGGCCTTTTTCGGCCTCCACCCGGGCCGAGACCAACAGATGCCAAGGCGAGGGATCCTGATCCCTGGCATTGTCCAGCACTCTGGCCTGGTCCAGTCTTTCCTGGGCCTCCGTCCACAGGCCTTGGTCGCACAGCAGATCGGCCATGTCCGCCAGTATGCCCGACTCTCTGTCTCGGAACCTGATGCGCCGGGCGGCGTCCAAGGCCTGGGCGTATTCGGTCATGGCGCTTACCGCCGCGCCCCGCTCCCGGTAGATTCGTCCCAGGCCGGCATGGTTGAATACAAAACCCAGGTAATTGCCGGCCTGGACCGACATCGAAAGCGAGTCGGTGTGGCATTTCCAGGCTTGCTCCAAATCCCCCAGTATGAAATGCAGCTCGCCCATATTTTTCAGCGATATGGATTTCCGAAATATATTGCCCGATCTCTCGGCCAGCTCCAGAGATTGCCGCAGATAATCCAATGACTTCAGGATATCCCCCTTGGTCTGCAGCACGCTGGACAGCTTGTTGTAGGCCGCGGCCAGCCGCTGTTCGTCGCCGCCGCCCTGGCGCAGGGAGATCTCCCGCTGCAGCCGGGATACCGCCTCTTCATAATTACCGGCAGCCGACTCGATCAATGAATACAGGTGGTGACATTCGGCCTCGGCTTCCTTCCGCTCTTTGTCTTTGGCGTGCCCGCTGCCCAAGGCCAGCTCGGCATTGACGGCGTGCACTCGGGCCTTCTCCAGATATCCCTGGCGGTACTGCATCCAGGCCAGATCATGGTAAACCCGGCAGAGATCCAAGGGATCGGGATGATCGCCCAGCTGGTTCAGGGCTTCGTTCAGGTAATAGCCGGCTTTGTCATAGTCGTAAAGGCGCAGAAAGGCCCGGCCCGCCCGCTGACAATACCAAGCCTGCTCCAATGAAATCGATGCGAAGGGCTTTATGATCCCGGCCGCCTCAACTGCCTCTAAATACTTGCTTTCGGCCAAAAGCTGATCGACCCAAATTAGACCCAGCCTGAACTTAGTTTCAGTGTTAGAACAGGCGGCAAACTTTGCCTGATACTCCTCAGTCTTTCCCAATGTCTTTTCAGTAAAATGGATTTGTTCTTTTTTGACAATGATAACTTTTTTACACCCATTTGTAAAGCGTATTTTTCGGCTCGTTAAAACTGACCGCCATTTCCAAACAACAAAGAAGCCCAGCCTTTATAGGCTGGGCTTATTTGCCTATGTTAATCTAAACGATGCCCTGGGCCAGCATGGCCTTGGCCACCTTGATGAATCCTCCGATGTTGGCGCCGGTCAGATAGTCGCCCTTCTTGCCGTAGGTCTCCGAGGCGTCCAGGCAGGTCTTGTGGATGGCCTGCATGATCCTCTGCAGCTTCTGGTCGACCTCCTCGCGGCTCCAGTACCATCGGGAGCTCTGTTGCGACATCTCCAGGCCCGAGGTGGCCACGCCGCCGGCGTTGGCCGCCTTGGCCGGACCGTAAAGCACGTTGTTCTCCTGATAGACCTTGATGGCCGCCAGGTTAGAGGGCATATTGGCACCTTCCGAGACCAGGAAACAGCCGTTCTTGACCATGGCCTGGGCGTGCTCCTCGTTGATCTCGTTCTGAGTGGCCGAGGGGAAGGCGCAGTCGTGCTTCAGCCCCTGCTCCTTGACCACGTCCCAGACGCTCTTGCCGTCGAAATACTTGGCGTTCTTGTATTTTTCGACATATTCCTTGGCCCGACCGCGGCGCACGTTTTCGATCTCCATGATATGCTTCAGCTTTTCCGCATCGATGCCCTCCTCGTCGATGACCGTGCCGCCGGAATCGCAGAAGGAGATGGCCTTGCCGCCCAGCTGGGTGATCTTCTCGATGGTGTATTGGGAGACATTGCCCTTGCCGGACACCAGGCAGGTCAGCCCCTTGTAGCTCTTGCCCCGGGTGGCCAGCATCTCGGCCCCGAAATAGACCGATCCGTAGCCGGTGGCCTCGGGCCTGATGAGCGAGCCGCCGTACTCCAGGGCCCGACCGGTAAGGACGCCGGTGAACTCGTTGCGGATCTTTTTATAGTATCCGTACATGAAGCCGATCTCCCGGCCGCCCACCCCGATGTCGCCGGCCGGCACATCCACGTCGGCTCCGATGTGGCGGAACAGCTCGCGCATGAAGGCGTGGCAGAATTTCATGACTTCGTTGTCGGACTTGCCCTTAGGGTCAAAGTCGGAGCCGCCCTTGCCGCCGCCCATGGCCAGGGTGGTCAAGCTGTTCTTGAAGATCTGCTCGAATCCCAGGAACTTGATGATCCCCAGATTCACCGAGGGGTGGAACCGCAGCCCGCCCTTATAGGGGCCGATGGCGTTGTTGAACTGGACCCGGAAGCCCTTGTTGACCTGGACCTCGCCCTTGTCGTCCACCCAGGGCACCCGGAACAGGATGGCCCGGTCCGGCTCGCAGATCCGCTCGTAGATCTTGGCCTTGACGAACTCGGGGTGCTTGGCCACGGTGGGCTCCAGGGTCTTCATGACCTCCTCCACCGCCTGGTGGAACTCGGGCTCGCCCGGATTCTTGGCTTTTACCTTAGCGATGATCTCGTCGATGTGGCCCATGGGATCTCCTTTTGGTGTTTTAGGTTGAGCTTTTTATTGATTGCCTATAATTATCATTCCTCCACCGCTTGGAACGGTTTGACCTCAAACTTCAGGGTAACCGTTCCTTTTTTGCTGTCCTGTCCCAGGTGCCGGCCCACTATGTCGTAGGTGCCGCTCTTGGGCTCGCTCAGCAGGCAGCTGCCGATGTACTCATCCTTGACCAGGTCCCGGTCGAAGAAAGCCAGCTTGATCTTCTCGCCCCGATATTTGGCGGTGAAGGTCTCGTTCCACACCGGGTTGGCGTTGTTCTGGCGAAAGCCGGTGGTGCCCACGATTTCCTCCCCCACTTGGACGGTGGCGTAAACATCCGGAGTGCTCACCGCATCCATGGACTTGACGCCGGAGGCGCTGGCCACAGTTATCTTCAACTCCGACAGGTTTCGGTTGGCGCCGGCGGCCGTGGCCACCAGATCCTGGGCAATGGATATTATGTGCCTCTCGAATTCCTGCCGGGCGCCCTCGGCCCCGGCATCCACCGAGCAGGACTTGGAGAACAGCAGTTTGCCGGTCTTGACATCGACCATCTTCAGCCCAAAACTCAGCTTCTGGCCGGTATCCGACATCCTGCCCCAGACTACCGCCCCGGCCTTGGCCAGTTTTCCGGCCGAGACGGCCGCATCCTTGTCGGCAATGGCCGCGGCCGAACCTTTCTTCATTATCTCGGCCAGCTCGTTGCCGGTGATCAGGGCCACGTTCTTGGCCCGCTTAAGCTCACCCGTCAGGTAGTTGCCTACGGCCGTCTGGGTCTGAGCCAAGGCTTGTCCCTCAAGATAGATCTGGTCTAGAGCAATCTTGGTCCTCTCCGCTGCCCCTAGACCTGAAACCATAAAAACGGATAAAAGGCCGATAGACAGTAATCTCTTCATCATTTCGTTCTCCTTCGTTAAGATGTTTTAAAAATAATATTACCATTAAGCAATATTGCTTGTCAACACCGAACAGGTTACCGCCAGTTCCCCCCCCCTACTGAAAGGAATTGGTGCATATCGTTGCCGGCTTTCCTAGCCGCCCCCATAGCCGAGATGACCGTGGCCGAGCCGGTGACGATGTCTCCCCCAGCCCATACTCCGGGAAGGCTGGTGCGGCCGGACTCGGTTATCGCCTTAATATAACCCCGCTCGTTGCGCTCCAACCCAGGAAATCCTGCGAAGGCCATCGGGTTCGGTCCAGCTCCCACGGCTACTATGGCCATGTCGATGTCCATCAAAAAATTGGACCCGGCCACCGGGATCGGCCGCGGCCTTCCCGAGGCGTCGGGCTCACCCAACTTCATCTGAACGCATTCCACTTGGCGAACCCAACGTCCGTCATCACCAATAAACCGGACTGGGTTGGTCATCAGTTTGAACCTAATGCCTTCCTGTTCAGCGTGATGAATTTCGTCCATTCGGGCCGGCATCTCGTTTCGGGAACGTCGGTAGACTATCGTTACCTCTCGGCTGCCCATGCGGAGAGCGGTGCGGGCGCAGTCCATGGCCACGTTGCCGGCCCCGAAAACCGCTACCTGCCTGCCCCGGGGCGGAGGGGTGTCGTACTCCGGATAGGCGTATGCCTTCATTAAATTGATCCTGGTCAGATACTCATTGGCTGAAAAGATGTTGCAGAGATTCTCCCCTGGTATGTTCAAAAAGACAGGCAACCCTGCCCCCAAAGATAGAAAGACCGCTTGGTAGCCCATTTCCCGGAGGTCGTCAAGGTTGTAAAGGCGTCCCACCAAGACATTGGTCTCTATCTTGACCCCAATCCTTCGCAGATAGTTTATCTCCGCCTCGACTATGGCTTTGGGAAGCCGGAACTCCGGAATGCCGTAAACCAACACCCCACCGGGTTTATGGAGGGCCTCGAAAAGCGTGACGCTGTACCCTAAAAGTACCATGTCGGCCGCTAGTGTCAAGCCGGCCGGACCAGCCCCGACTACGGCTATCCTCATGCCGTTGGCGGGTGCTTTCTTGGGGATGGCTACCGAATCGGTTTCGCGCTCCATATCCGCGGCGAACCTTTCCAGATAGCCGATGGATACGGGTTTCTCTTTTATCCCTAGGACGCAAAGCTTTTCGCATTGGTCCTCCTGGGGACAGACCCTACCACAGATGGCCGGCAGTGCGTTTCTTTCTTTGATCCGCTGGGCGGCCGCGGCGAACTTTCCCTCCTTAATAAGCCGGATGAAGCCTGGTATGTCTATGCCCACCGGGCAACCGTCAACGCACCGCGGTTTCCGGCAGTCCAGGCAGCGCCCGGCCTCCAGCATGGCCACCTCCCTAGTGAATCCGTAGGGCACTTCCTGGAAATTGCGGATTCGGAGAAGGGCATCCTGCTCCGACATCCGCTGTCGGTCAACCTTGGGTTTTATTTTCTGCTGGTCGGCCCGGGTAATCCCATGCCAGCGGCAGTCAGACCGGGAGCAGATGTAAAATGGGATAAGTTTAGACTGAACCGAAACCATAAGCCGTGCCGTCGGTGAGCCGCATTTCCCGCAGAGAGACTGGACCTCGATGACCGAGGCCGAGCAATGGGGACATCTCAGGCCAGTAACAACGTCCTCCTCCAGTTCTTGAGATATTGATTTGGTAAAATTATCCATTACCGGACTCAGCAGCAGTGGACTCTTTTGTCCATTGACCTCTGCCATAAGAGAGAACCATACCCTGTTGGTCTTTGGATCATAGAGATTAAGGCTCTGATGGCAGTGGGGGCAGTAAACGGCAAACTCCATGCCCGAAGCTATTTTGGCCAGATCCTCTTTGTTGTCCTCAGCCATAGCACTTTCCTCCGGAGTTGCTTTTTAGCGGCGATGATCTCAGGGCTATTGTTTACTTGGCCCTTATGGAAAACAGTAGGGATGTTTTTTCGTCCCGGGCGTACATGTTGTTTCTTTGGATCAGTTCGTCGAAATCGACCTGATGTCCGTCGAAGTGCGGCCCGTTGACACAAGCGAACTGTGTGCTCCCACCCACCGTCACCCGGCAGGCGCCGCACATGCCGGTGGCATCGACCATCACCGGGTTCAGACTGACCAGCGTTTTCAGGTTGTAGAGCCTGGTCATCTGGCAGACAGCCCGCATCATCACCAAAGGCCCTACCGCCACCACTAGATCGATGGCCTCCGGCTTATCCCGCTCGACCAAGTGCTTGAGAGCGTCAGTCACCAGACCGTGCATTCCATAGCTGCCGTCGTCTGTGGTAACGATAAGCTGCTGGCAAAGAGAGGCCATCTCATCTTCAAGGATCAGTAGATCTCGCTCCCTGGCCCCGATGATCCCCACCAGCCTGTTCCCTGCGGCGGCGTAGCCCTGGAGAAGATGGTGTAACACGGCGATGCCCGAGCCCCCGCCGATCCCCACTACTGTGCCCAGTTTGACAAAATCCTCAGCCGCTCCCAGTGGGCCTACCAGATCTTTTATGGCGTCGCCCACTTTGAGGGAACCCAATAGGGCTGTGGTCTTACCGATGACCATAAAGATTATGGTTATCGTACCGTGGGTCAGGTCCTTATAAGCCACCGTCAGCGGTATCCGCTCCCCTGTCTCGTTTATGCGCAAAACTACGAACTGGCCGGGCTTGATTTTACGTGCGATCTGCGGCGCCTCAACCGTTATCTGGACCATGGTCCCCTTGGCCAACTCTTGACGGTCAATAATGGGATACATAGATAATACGCCTCCATTTTTGGGGTATCGTTACAGTTATCTTATATCTTATAGACTATTTACATCATAAAATCAATGACCCTGTGTCATAGACTACAGGGTATGTATTGGTTTCTTGATCTTATAAATTTCTGCGGTTTTAATGCTTTCCCTTAAAGCTGTTACCCTTGGCAAAGACCAATGGGAATAACAAGTTTATAACATCATAGCAAAACAAGCCTTACGTTCCAGGTTATCACCACTCGGCACTATCCTCCAGCATTATCAGCTTGGTGTCCTCGTCCGAGAGACCGTGCCAGGTGCAACCCTTCTTGAGGCAAATGTAAAAGGTAATCAGTTTGTGCATCGCCCCTACCGTGATCCTGGCTATTCTGGAACCGCACCTTCCGCACCTGCGGTTGCTAGCCAGTAGCGATTGGCCACAATGGGGACACAACAAGTCTTTAACTTCCTCACCGTGCGGGATCTCGATGGTCGAACGATTTGTGAAGACGTTGAGATATGGTGAGAGCATCAACTCGCCTCTTTTCCCGTCCGGACCCAATACGCTGAAGCAGATGGAGCTCTTGTCTATTAAGCTGTGGCTGCACTGGGGGCAGTATGATTGCAGGAAGCTGCCGGTGGTGATCACCTCCTTGGGATCTACTTCGGCTTCCGGGGCTTTTCCACGATAGCCTTTCCGCCCGGCCTTAATCGGCTCGCCTCCAAGGTTATAGGCCTGATAGAACCTGGCCAGCGCTTCGTCGGCCTCCTCAAACTCGAGAAAATGCTTGAGGCAGCCCCTCCTCGAGCAGAAGAAAACTCGCCCCCCTTCCTCCAACATCAATGGGATCATAGGTGCCAGGCAGGTGCTGCACACCACCGTACTCTTAAGCTCGCTTTGGCACTGGCGGCAAAAGAAACGTACCGTCACATTTAGCGGTATTTCAAATTCGCTTTCTATCGAATAGCTGCCGTAAACGGGCGACATCCTCAGCCAGCCTTTTCTATCTTTAAGCAATACATCGAGGGTTACGCTGGGCTCACCATCAAGCCGGTGTTGAGCGTCCATTAGGCTTTTCCCACAAAGCGGGCACTTAATCCTAAGCGATATCTGATTGTTCATGGCTCTTCCCCCATCCATTGTTGGTTAATGCTACCATCGAAGAGCGATTCTGGCAATCAGGGATTCCCTCATTTTTGCCGTTTATTGCCCTGATGGTGAAACCCCCCGAACGGTTGGTTCGGGGGGTTTGTGATTACCGGTTAGAACATGGAGGTTTGTTAATCAAAGGGTCGTCAATCCTTCCCTAACGGCATATTTGGTAAGCTCGGCCACGCTATGAACGTTTAACTTATCCATCAATTGCTTGCGATGGGTCTCGATCGTCTTTACGCTGACACCCAGCTGGGCTGCCGTCTCTTTGGTTGTCCGGCCTTCGGCCAAAAGCTGGAGCACCTCTCTCTCGCGCGGGGTTAGGATCGAGAAGACCGTGCCCGAGACGTCCTTCCTCCGGCTGACAGCATCTTGCACAACCAGATCAGTTATCTGGGCGCTGAGGTAGGTTTTGCCGTTGCTGACAGCCTTGATGGCCTCGGCCATTTCGTCGAAGGCAGAATCTTTCAGCAAGTAGCCTTTGGCTCCGCTCTTCAGCATCTCCAACACAAAGCGCCTGTCGGAGTGCATCGAAAGGGCTATCACTTTGGTTGTAGGAACCGCCGCCAATATTCTCTTGGTGGCCTCAATGCCGTTCATCTTGGGCAGGGTGATGTCCATGACCACAAGATCCGGGCGGTGCTGCCGGGCCAGTTTGACGGCGGTATCGCCGTCGGCTGCCTCGGCCAACACCTTCAGGCCCGGCTGCTGCTCCAACAGCATCCTTAGACCCTGGCGGACAATGATGTGGTCGTCAACCAGCAGAATTCTTGCAGCCATTATCACCCTCGTTCCGCAAACTCAACGGAGCCATCAGCGTAGCCCGTGCCCCGTGTCCCGGCATGGAATCGATGGTCAATCTGCCCCCAATGTATCCCATTCTTTCCTTAACGCTGAAAAGTCCGAATCCGCTGCGTTTGATGTCAATGGGCAACAGCCGAGAGGCATCGAAGCCCACTCCGTCGTCCCTTACCTCTATCCTTATTTGCCTTTTCTCCCAAATGATCCGTACCCATACTTGGCTGACTCTGGCATGTTTGGCGGCATTAAAGAGAAGTTCCCTAGTTGATTTGAACAAGTTGGCCTTGGTGTTGTCGTCCATCTGCCGAAGCGAACCCTCGGTTGTCACCTCGACCGAAATGCCGTGCTTGCGTTGGAATTCATCCGCCAGCCACTGTAGCGCCGGAAGTAACCCCAGCTCGTAGAGTACCGGTGGGCTTAACTCGAAGGTAATGGATCTGGTGGTTTCTATGGCCTCGTCCAGATTCACCCTTATGTCTTCTATGGTATCTTTGAACTTACAGAGAACCGAATTGCAGTGCAGCTGAAGGAACTTCATTTTTATGACTGCCAGCGCCTGACCGATGTGGTCATGCAGGTTCGCCGCCATCGACCGCCTGTCCCTCTCTTCTGACAGGGACAGCTCGGAAGCCAGAGATCTGAGTTGGCGCTGGTATTGACTGATCTCCCGTTCCTTTCTCCTTCTTTCAGCTATTTCCCGGCGTAGCGATCTGTTCAATCGAACCAGGTCTTTAGTCCGTTCTTTGACTTTTCGACGGAGTATTTTACGGGATTCAAGAATCTGTCCCTCGGTCGATTTTCTTTCCAGGTATGATTCCAGCATTTCGGCTAAAGAGTTGATCAAGGCCCTTTCCTCCGCAAGAAATGGGCCTTCCTTTGCTGACGGCCTCTTTTCCAAGTAAGCTACCTCGATCAAGCCCCGGCCTCCATGTGCGCTTTTAAATCCGGCCCTCATCATCCACTTTGTCTTCTTAAATCCTCTGCTGGCTGCTGAATATCCGTCGTATGATATCCGCACCGCTGCAATCTTGGGATACTGCCAGGCGGCGGGAAGAATGGCTACCAGTTTGGTCAGGGCTTGGGCCGGAGTTTGACTAGTACGCTGTAGGATACTGGCCGTGCGGTGCAAGGCGTTAAGTTCCTTGACACGTTCCTTCAGCTGCATCAGCAATTTCTGTTGTCTGATGCATTGTCGAGGCGGCCTTTTGCATAGAAATGGTTTGGTCGCCAATTCATTATCGGAGGCTTTTTTCATAACGTCAATACCTGGCCGCCACCGGCATCCGCCGGCCGGCGCCGAATGCTTTTCCGGTTACCTTAATCCCCGGGGCCGCCTGTCGGCGCTTGTATTCGCTGGATTTGACCGCCCGCACCACCCAGTCCACCACCGACCTTTTATAGCCGCGTTTGACTATGGCCGACGGGTCCATCCTTTCCTCTATGTAGAGCTGTAGTATGCCATCCAGCACCGGATAGGGCGGCAGGGTGTCCTGGTCGCGCTGGTTGGGCCTGAGCTCGGCCGAGGGTGCTTTCTGGATTATTGATTTTGGGATGACATCTTTTCTGCGGTTGACATGGTCCGCCAATTTGTAGACCATGGTCTTGGGCACGTCCGAGATGACTGCCAGCCCGCCGCTCATGTCGCCATAGAGGGTGCAGTAGCCCACCGCCAGCTCGCTTTTATTCCCGGTGGACAGCACCATATAGCCCATCTTGTTCGAGAAGGCCATCAGTATGTTCCCCCGGATCCTGGCCTGGACATTCTCCCAGGCGACATCCGGCGCCGAGCCTGTTTTCCCTCCTCCGAGGCTTGGTTCCAGATTTTTTCGGTAGGCTTGATAGATGTCGGCGATGGGGATGGTTAAAAATGATATGCCCAGATTTTTGGCCAAGGTTTCCGAGTCCTGGAAGCTGCCCCGAGAGGAATACGGCGAGGGCATGGTGATCCCTAGCACGTTTTTGGGGCCTAAAGCCTCGGCGGCGATACAGGCCACCAAGGCGGAATCTATCCCTCCCGAAAGCCCCAGCACCGCCTGGTGGAATCCGCACTTGGCGAAATAGTCCCTGACCCCCAGCACCAAGGCTCGATGGATTGACTCCACCTCGTCCAGCGCTCGGTATCTCAGAATACCCGTGTTCCTTGTATCAAAGACCCTGATCTCCTCGGCGAACGAGGCCAGGTGGGCTGCCAGCCGGCCCTTGGAGTCGACGGCAATGCTTCTGCCGTCGAACACCAGTTCGTCGTTGCCGCCCACCTGATTGGCCATGATGACGGGAAGGCCGTGCCTCCGGGCGTGGCTGGCCATGAGACTGAAGCGGATCCGG
>CAZPNX010000031.1:0-25253 GCA_964588285.1 uncultured bacterium | reverse complement strand
CATAGTCCTGGGCGCGCGGCAGGGTGAAGCTGAAGGTGGTCTTTCCGCTGACCGGATTGGGCCGGTTGGCGTTCAGCCCGAAGGCATAGCTTAAAGGCTGGCTCGGCCCGCCGGACACCCCGGTGCCCACCACGTGCAGATAGGCCGGCACAATGTCCTGGCGCTTGCCCGTTGCCGCGTTGGTGTTGAAGGTGACGGCGGCCGCCCAGTTGGTGAAAGAGTCCAGCCCGGCGGCGTTGAAGGTCACCTCCAGGTTTTCAGTGTTATAGGGTGAGACCGTGCCCGTGGCCGGCGAGACATCAAGCCAGGCCACGTTGCCGGTGCCCGTCTCCCCGTAGCCGCGGATCATCCAGTTGCCCGGGAAGTAGTTGTCGATCAGTACCCAGGAATTGTCCGGAGGCAAGGTCGGAGGCTCGGGGTGGGTGGGGGTGGTCCACCAGCCGGCCCACGACCTCTGCTGGGAGGCCGTCTGATCTAGGGCCGCCGGGAAATAGGACGAGCCGGGCAGATAGGTGTTTATGACGCCGATGACCACGTCGCCCGGGCCGTTCAACAGGACCTCGTCCGGCAGATCGTAGACGTTCCAGGCGTCCACGGCCTGAATGGTGGTATTGTACTGGTACAGCAGGTTGGAGCCCACCGCCGGGTCGTTGCCTCCGGTGGTGTTCTCGTAAACCACGATCTGGATGCTTTGCCCAACGGCTGTATTACCCGACGTGCTGAACCATATTTGGACCTGTTGCAGGCGGAAGGGAAACTCGCCGCCGGCCGGGGTGAAACGGTTGACCCAGATCATCTCGCTGGCGCCGCCGATGCCGATGTTGTTGTCTACCGTACCGTCGTCCAGCACCAAGGACACCGGAGCCTTGGCGCCCTTGGAGGCCTCCGGCCACTTTACCACAAAGTCCATGTCGCGGGTGCCTGTGTTCTCCAACGTGAACTGCCAGGTGGTGGAGTCGGCCCCGCCCCAGGGCAGGGTAACGTAAATGGAGTCGGTCGGGGTCAGGGTCAACAGCGGGTAGCCCATGCTCAGGTCTAAAGTGGTCTGCATGTTATCGGTGACCGTTATCCCGGTAATGGTCTCAGTGTTATAGCCCGTCTTGCTGGCGGTGACGGTGTAGGTCCCGGCTGTCAGGTCGAAGAAGAAGTAGTCGCCCGAGGCGTCGGTGAAGGTGCTGTCGGTGGCCGGACCGGTCACCTTGATCTTGACCCCGGCCAGGCCCGCCCCGCCGTTGTTGTCGTCGGTCACATTGCCCTGAAGCTCGTTGAAGGTGCGGAAGTAGCGGGTCTTGGTGTCGTTGGCACCATTCATATCGCTATCCAGCCACACCCAGGCTGATACATTATAGCTGGTAACCCACTGGGGTATGAAACCATTAAAAGTATATTGTATCTCCTGGTTCGGTAAAATGGTATCGGCCACCAGAACCTCTACCGTGTCCTGATAGACCACAGCCTTGGTTCCGTCGTCAATCTGGTAGACCACCAAAAAGTTCGTCTCCGGATTCAGACCCCGATTCTTTACCGTTACCGTCGGGGTGAATACTTCTTCAGGCGCCATATAGGACCCGGCCGGGACATCTATGGAATGGAGCGAAAGATCGTGCGCAAAAGAAGGCTGGGTCAGCTCCGGCCCGGTAACGTCGTCGATGTAAACCCCGTTGCCGTCTAAGTCCTTGTGCTGGAAGGCGACGAATATCCTCTGTTCGTTGAAGGCGCCCAGCGAGGCCGCCAGGTAGTTCCAGACGCTTGCGGTCAAAGAGTTGACCTCAATCGCCAAAATAGTGGTGGTGAAGCTGGCCAGGTTGCTGTCGGTGGTCGAGACCTTGATCAACAGCGAATCCGGGGGATAGTTCGCCGTGAAAAATTTACGGGCCCAGAACTTCAGACTGTCATTGACGCTCTGGGGGTACAGCGGCGGGGTGATCAGCCAGTCCTCACCGCCGGTGCTTTGGTACGAAATGTAGGCGCTGGCTACGCCGGAATGGGCATAAGTGGTTGAACGGACCCACTGGTACACTCCGAGCACGTTGATTACCTGCCAGCCGGTGGGCGGAAAGGTGGTATTCTCAAATCCCTCGTTCAATAAGGCCTTGCCCTCCTGGTAGATGGGCGGCAAGGTGGAAGGCTGCGACACCTGGTTTCTTTCCATGGCCTCTTTTTCGGACTTGGCCGACTTGGCGTCGGATATCACATTCGCCGCCAGGCACAGCCCGGCGGTGAACGCCAGAACCAAGCCTACGATCAATGCCTTTTTCATCTCTTCTTCATATTTTGGGTTTTTTGTTGTTGGTTGACCTGTCCGTCTATTCCTTATTTTTCCCCGCCTTCTCCTCCTGTTTTGTGTTGGCGGTTTGGTTTTTAGAATGTGGTTCGGATACCTTTCGACCCCTATATTTGACTTATAGTTTATCACCAATCTCCCCTGTTTGTCAAATGATTTCTGAACAATTTACCAAGCCGATGCCCCGCCACCGGTCCTCGAGCGGACTTGTGCTGAGCCCTTCAGTGTTGCTCAGGGCAGGCACAGTCGAAGCAGTCGAGAGGTGGCGGGGCTCCTTGGCCGCGATGAACGCTGATAATCGCTTTAAGTTAAGATATCCGCGAAAATCTGCGTAAATCTGCGGTTAGGTTATCAGGCTATTTAGTCCTGAGTTTATCGAAGGACCACCAGCTTCCGGGTGGCGCTCATGCCTCCCGAGGCCAGCTGGTAGAAGTACACCCCGGCCCCGTTCTTGCCGGTGTTCCAGTTCACGCTGTTCGGCCCGGCCTGGCCCTTGCCGGCGAACGAAGCCACCTGTTGCCCGGCGATGTTGTACACCTTGAGCGCATAGTCCTGGGCGCGCGGCAGGGTGAAGCTGAAGGTGGTCTTTCCGCTGACCGGGTTGGGCCGGTTGGCGTTCAGCCCGAAGGCATAGGAGAGCGGCTGGGTCGGCCCGCCGCCGACGCCGGTCAGGCCAAGCACGTGCATGTAGGCCGGCACGTAGGCGTTGGCCTTGGCCAGCTGGGCGTTGGTCATGAAGGAGACATTGGCCGCCCAGTCGGTGAAGGAATCCAAACCGGCGGCGTCGAAGGCCACCGCCAGGTTCTCCGTGCCATAGGCCGAGACCGTGCCGGTGTTGGGGGTGATGTCCAGCCAGAGCACGTTGTTGTCCCTGAGTTCGTGGCCCACCAGCCTGTCCGGGGTGTCTTGATACAGGCCCAGCAGAACGCTCTTGCCGGGGACCAGGTCGTTAGTGAAGGTGACCCCGCCGGCTGTGGCCGTGGTCCCGAAGGCCTGGAAGGTCTCGGTGCCGTAGGTGCCGGTGGTCAGGTCGAACCGAGTGGCTTGGCAGGTCGGCGTGCCGTCCTGGCTCCAGACCCACAGGCTGGGCCCGGCCGGGTTGGCACCGTCGTAAGCCAGGCCGTAAATCGCCTTGGTATTGGCCCAGGTGTTGACCACCGTGCCGGCGCGGGTGAACTCGTAGATGCTGGAACCGAAGTTGGCGGTGTAGAAGTGGTCGTTGTCCGGGTTGTAGGCCAGGCCGCGTGCCGGATTCTGCGGCGAGGTTATGGTCACCCCGGTGACCGCGCCGGTGGCCGGGTTGATCTGGTCAACCACCCCGCTGTAGCTGGCGTAGAGGTAGGTCCCGTCGAAGGCCATGTCCCTCCAGCCCCAGCCGCTGGAGCTGCCGGCGGGCTGGGTGAAGGTGTTGACGATGCCGCCGGTGCCCGGATCGATCTCCACCAGGTAGTTGTCGCCGCTGGAGGAGCTGGCCCCGGCGTTGGTCACCCAGATGTGATTAAGGGCGAACTCGACACCCAGGCAAAGGTTGGTCCCGCAAATCGTTTCGACGTCCAGCCCGTAGACCGAATCCGCGAAAGCCTTGCCGCCCTTGGTCAGCGCCGGCCAGGAGACGTTGTAGGTCATGTCGCGCGAGCCCTGGTTCTCCAGGGTGAACTGCCAGGTGCTGTTGTCAGACCCGCCCCAGGGCAGGCTGACGTAGATGGAGTCGGACGGCGTCAGCGCCAGCACCGGGTAGCCCATGCTCAGGTCCAAAGTGGTCTGCATGTTGTCGGTAACGGTCACCCCGGAAATGACCTCGTTAGTGTACCCCGTCTTGCTGGCGGTGACGGTGTAGGTCCCGGCCGTCATGTCGAAGAAGAAGTAGTCCCCGTCCCCGTCGGTGGTGGTGCTGTAAGTGGCCGGCCCGGTGGCGGTGATGGTGGCCCCGTCCACCGGCGCCCCGCCGTTGTTGTCGTCGGTGACGTTCCCCACCAGCTCGTTGAACGTCCGGAAGTACTTAGTAAGGGTGTCGTCAGACGGCAACTGGTCGCCCATCAGCTCCACCCAGGCGGTCACGTTGTAGTTGGTCAAGTCCAGCGGGGTGAAGTCGTCGAACCCGGCCACCTGCATGGTGGTGTTGGGCTGGATGGTGTCGGGCGTGGTCACCTGCACTGTGTCCTGGTAGACCACAGCCTTGGCACCGTCGTCTATCTGATAGATGACCAGAAAATCGGTCTCCGGATTGAGCCCCGGGTTGAACACGGTCACCGTCGGGGTGAACGGCATCCCCGGCTCGGCGTAGGTCGCCGGCTGGTCGATGGACTGCATGGCCAGGTTGTGGTCCAGGCTCTGGTTGCCGTCGATGGTGATGTTGTCGAACACCCCGTACCAGGCCCAGGACCCGCCATCATAGTAGTGGATGGCCAGGGCCAGGCTCTCGGCGTTGAACGGGTCGAACATCAGGCTGTCCCAGCAGGTGGCTATATCCGCGTTCCACATCCGGTCCACCGTCCAGGCGCTCCAGGCTCCGGTGGCGAAGGTCCGGTGCAGGACCTCCAGCCGCTCGTTGGTGCTGATGTCGTTGAATGCCATCCCCCACTTGATCTTGATGGCCGAGTAGCCCAAAGTGGCCACCACCGGCGCTTTGGCCGTGTCGCGCATGGCGAAGCCGGAGCCGGCGTCGTCGTCGTCTATCCACAGCGAGTAGGCGCCGGCATTGGGAGCCACCCAGGTGGCTCCGTTGTAGTTGTATATATTGGTGCCCCATCCCTGCGGGTAGTTCTGCCCGTTGGTGTGGGTCCACGGCGCCAGCACATTGCCCTCAAAGTCCCAGGTGCCCAGGTTGATCCAGGCCTTGGGAGCCCGGTGAACATAAGGCTGCGGATTCCAGGATGACGGCACATAGGTCGGGTCGTACTTGGTGGCCTGCCCGGCCGGGGCCCTGTCGGCGGTTTCCGCATAAACAAGCCCGGCTACAAACAAAAGCCCCAGGCAAACTGAAAAGATCCTCTTCATCTCTTTTTCCCTTGTTGATTTGATGGTTGATGGTTGACCTGTAGTTGGGATAAAAAGACTTTTGCTTTCCTCCGCCTCCTTTGCTGAGTTAAACTTGTCTTTTTCGCCTTTTTTATTGGATTTAATATACAGCCAAAGGTTACCGTTGTCAAATTGATTTCGCCCCTCACGGCGGTGGCGGCGGCAGCACCGGCGGGTTGGTAATGGTCGGCCCGCCGCCCGGCCCGCCGCCCGGCGGCGTACCATCTTCCCCGCCCCCGGACTTGATGATCACCGCCGCCACCGCGGCCGCGGCCACCACCCCGCCGCCCACCAAAACCGGGGTGGAGGCATACCAGGCCTTGGCCCCGGCCGCGCCCATGGAGCCCAGCTTGAGGGCGGCCCCGGCCCAGGCGGTCATGAAGGCTATCTTGGCCGCGGTCATGGGCACCGGGGAGCGGGCCGAGTCCCGCTTGGCCACCACTGTGGACTGCTTCTCGCCCACCAGCTTCTCGGCGCCCAGCTGGCCGGACACCGCCACCTGGCCCTTGAGCACGTCCAGCTCGGTTGAGTCGCCCTCGGCGAAGACGGCGAAGACGGTACCCCGCACCCCGGCCACGGCCGTCGGGGTGGTCACCTCGAACTTGGACTCCTTGGAGGAAAGCTTGCGAATGCAGCCCAGAAGCTTTCCCAGTCCCAGCTTGAGCGAGGTGATGGTGGTCATGGGGTTGGTCTGCTTCTCCAAAGCGTCTATCTCCAGCAGGCCCTTGTCGCGCAGCTTGAGGACGCTGCCGTCGTCCATCTTGATCTCCAGCTCGGCTCCGGCCTCGGTGGACAGCTTGTCCCCGGGATAGACGGCCATCTTAAGCTCGGCCGGCCGCCAGGACCGCTCCCCGGCGCGCTGCACCTCGGCCTTTCCCTTGACGAAGACGATGGAGGCCTGGGAGGGCTTCATTTGGGCCCAAGAGGGGCCTGACAGCCACAGCAGGTGGCAGGCGATCAGGACCATGCACAAAATCTTTTTCATGGCGCTTCCTCCTACCTTACCCGCACCAGTTTTTTGACCGCCTGCCTGCCCTCGGCCTCAAGTTTTATAAAGTAAACCCCGGGCGGCGACAAAGCCGTACCATCGTCTCTTCCGTCCCAGCAGGCGCTGTAGTAGCCCGGAGCTTTCGGCCCCTCGGCGATGGTCCTCACTTTCTGGCCCAGCGCGTTGTAAACCGTTAATCTTACCAACCCCGCCTTTGTTATCTGATAGCTGACCCTTGTTATCTGATTTGAGGGGTTCGGCCTGGGCATCCCTAGTTCAAAGGACAATGGCGCAAACGGCAGCTGCCCCGGCCCCTGGTTGCTAAGGACCACCGCCAGATCCCGGCCTCCGGTGAAGCCGGTCTGGCCCTGGCCCGTGATCTCCATAGCCCTCATCATGTCCCTCTCCATCAGATAGAGGCGGTATCCTGACGGCAGCCGGCCCTCCAGACGGAATGTCAACACCGCCTCCTGCGACTGGTCGGACATCTTGAGCACCAAGGGCCATTCAAGATATTCAGCCCCGGGCCTGAAGTCCGAGGAGTACTGGTGCCAGGTGCCCGGCCCCCAGTCCGCGTGGGGAATGTAGAGCTCGACCGCGTCCCAGACCGGCGGCGGCCTCTCCCCGTCCAGCCGGTCGTAGCCGGGCAGGGCCTGGGGCGAAATGCCCAGCCGCACCCGCTCCCCGGCCCAGCCAGAAATATCGGCTCTGATCTCCAAGCTCCAGTCCAGTTCCGCCGGCTTACCGCAGATCTTTGGAATAAGGGGCTCGGTGTCTTTATTGATGGGAGTTTGGATCCGAAGCGAACAGGGCCTGACGGCATAGGCGGCATAGCCCAGCCAGGGCGTCAGCCGGTCGAGCGAATCCAACGGGGTCAGGGTGTCTCGGTCCCAGGTCCCGTCGTTGCGGAAGTCATAGGTGCTGTCCCAGTAAACCCACAGGCGCTGGCGCAGCACGGCATTGGCCAGGGAATCCCAGAAGGGTATATAGAGCCCCCCGGTGTCTATGACCATCAGACCAGACAGGGATAGCACGGTATCGTAGGGGCAGCCTATCAGGTTCCAGCCAGTTGTTAAAGACAACCGCGTCTCGTGGCTCATTTTCGGCAGGCGGTAGCCTGAGGCGTCCAAGGTGCAGGAGTTAACCGAGGAAAGCCAGTAGCCGCGCCCCGGCATCAGCGGCGGAGTCTCGATGTTCGAGCCCGAGCCCGGGTCGTAGCCGAAAAGCCTCCAGCCCGAGGGGCCGTAAGCCCCCAGGTCGTCCCAGAAATTGCTGGTGGCCAGAGAGTCGTAGAGCCGCAGCGGCACCGAGATCAGCTGATAGCGTCCCCTCTGCCAAGGATATGCAGCCACATCCAAGGGCCTGACGGTAAATCTCCAAGGGTTGGGCGAGTATCCTGATGCCAGATTGTTGCCCCAGAGGTCCCGGGCGGCGGTGACGGTGAAGGTGTGTTGGACATTGGTGGCAAAATAGCGGTGCCTGAGTGTCACCAGACGCTGAGAGACATCCCACTCGGCCGTCCAGCCGCCAGGGTCCGGGCTGCAGGTGAAGGCCAAGCTGGCCGGGTCGATCGGCTCGGAGAAGAACACCTGCACCGGCGCGTCAAAGGCAATGCCCGTAGCGCTATCATAGGGGTCGGTCCACATGATGTAGGGTATGGTGGAGTCCTCCCAAGCCACCACTGCGATGCTGTTGTTCCAGCTGTTGGCGGTGAAGACCCGGCCGCTGTCGCCTTCCAAAAGGACCACCGGGCGATAGGTCTGGCCTGTCGGCAGGTAAATCGTTCCCTCGACGGCCTTGGTGGTCGGATTGACGATCCTTATCAGGTCGTTGTTCTCGTCGGCGCAGTAGATCCGGTTGATAAATCTATTGTAGATGACCGAGGAGACCGAATCCCCGTTTAAACCGAGAAAGACGCAGGACACCGAATCGTCTGAGCCGCGTATCACCGTCAGGCTGTCGCTTCGCTGGCAGGCTACGTACACCTCATCGCTGGCGGGGCAGTAGGCCATGGAACTGGGGCCGGCGGCCACCCACACGGTGCGGGTGACCGCATGGCTGGCGGCATCCAATATAGCCACCTGGTTTATGCCCGGCAGGCTGACGTAGATCTTGCCCCGGGCCTCGTTGGCCGCAAACCGGCTCAAGTAGTCCATCCCCGGCACCCTGACCTCGGCCAGGCGGGTGGTGTCGCGAAGCACCAGCAGGGAATCGGAATAAGAGCTTTGGGCCAGCACCTTGTCGGTTGGGCGGTAGTGGAAAAGCCTGTGGTTATAGTTGGGATAGATTTTGAGAAGGGCGTTGCTGGTGCCGTTTAAGATGGAGAGTTCGGTGCCGGCCGCGTACAGCCGGTTGCAGATGCTGTCGTAAAGCAGATCGTTAAAACCTTCAGAAAGGTTAGCGGTGCTGTCGACGATGGCGTTGGTCTGGCCGTCCACCAGGTACACCCAGTGGCTGCCGGCAGCGTAAACCACGTCACGGTTGCGGTTGTATTCCGGATAGCGCGGATAGCTATAGTTGAAGCCGGAAACGGTCGAGTAGTTATACTGGCCGTCGATGACTCCCAACACCGTGTCGCTTAAGGCGACATAGATCTTGTGCCTGACGGGATTAAAGCAGAGGTCGTTGGGCCCGTAGTTGGTGGCGACGAGGGTGTCCAGAAAATAGCGAAAGTCTTGGGCCGCACACCGGCCGGAGGGCAGGGCGCCGATTAGGAAGAATAGAAATAGGACGGACAATGTTTTCTTCATGTCGGTTCCTCCATAATGAAGATGAAAAATAGAAAAGAACACTATTCCCGGTCTCCGGAAGACGATCAGGCCGGGCCGGTTTTTTATACTATAATATAGCCCGGGATGGATGTCAAGAGGAAACTTTGATTTTCTTAATGAAAATACCGTCCGCAGCCAAAAGCCGCCCCAAGGCGGCTTTTGAAAAAGAGAAACTGGATAATCTAGCCCGCTGCCCATCCCATATACAGCCCTCTTCCGGTGGGCCCGGCCGGGTCATAGTCCACCTGAAGCCCGTTGGCCTTGAAGGCCTGCTTCATCTCCTCCACCGTGTACAGGGCCATCTGATGGCGCTCGACATAGTGCTCCACCCCCCGGGGCGTCCCTATCAGGTAATGCATGTCGAAGGTGGAAAGTCGTCCGTCCCGCAGGCTGGTGCTCATCCGGGCCAATTTCAGGTCCATCTCCTCGATCGTCATGGAGTGCACCGTCCCTTCCTTCCAGGCCTGGGGGGTGAACCAGGGCTCTATCAGGATCACCCCGCCCTCGCTCAGGTGCCGTTTCATGTTGCCCACCGCCTGCTTGACCTCGTCCAGGGTCAGCAGGTAGCCGATGGAGCTGAACAGGCAGGTGACCGCGTCGTAGCGGCCGTTGAGCTCGAAGTCGCGCATGTCTCCCAAAAAGAAGCGCAGGTCGGGGTTCTTGCGCCGGGCCAAGGCCAGCATGTCCGGAGAGATGTCCACCCCCTCCACCGCAAACCGCTGCTTGAAAAACCGGGCGTGCTCACCGGTGCCGCAGGCCACGTCCAAAAGGGTCATGTCCAGCCGCTGGGAGTGGCTGAATATCTTCTTGCACAGGTAGAGCACCTCGGCCTGATAGTTCTTCGAGGCGTAGAATTTGTCGTAGTACTGGCTGGGCTGGCTTAGGTACATGGCTTTAATATACTATATTTTTTATGTTACTCTGGGATTGCTTCTCGCCGGACCAGCTGAAGGGTGACGTTGTTCATCCCCTTCGCTTTCCGTTTTATCTACCCGTCTCAGGGCACCGCCTCAGCCTGCAGGGCAAGAAGGCTTTTTCGGGTGACAACGCCTTTGGGTTCGTATACCTCCGGACGTACGCCAGCAGCAGGTTCCGGGTCGCCGCATTTCGTTAAGTTGGTCGTTACCTGCCTGAACAGGCCGGTTGCCTACAGCCTTCCCGACCTGACGATCGACCAGGCCAGCCACAGCCCCAACACCCCGGCAAACAGATAGCCCAGCACCCCCAGGGCCGGGTGGCCCAGGATCTTGAAGCCCTTGTCGGCGTGCATGATGATGGAGGAGCCCACGATCAGGGCGGCGATGATCAGGCTGAAGGCGATGCGGTTGGAAACCCGGTCCAGTTCGGCTATCAGACCCTCCAGCCCCTTGTGCTCGAATTCGATGTGCAGCTTGCCCTGCTTGACCTTGGTGACGATCTCCCGCATGTCCCGGGGCAGGGCGATCATGAAGTTGTAGCCCCAGCTTAAGAACTTGAGGATGTCCTGGGCCACCTTGCGCGGGCTGTGCCTCTCCCGCATCAACTGTTTGATGAACGGCTCCAAAAGCCCGATCAGGTTGAAATCCGGGTCTAGCCTCTTGCCCACCCCCTCGATGGTCATCAGGGTCCGGGCCAAAAGGAAGAACTCCGGGGCCAGCCTCACCCGGCTGCGGGTGAGGATAGTCACCAGCTGGGCGAAGTTCTCGCCCACCCGGATGTCGCGCAGCGAGGTGACATAGTTGCGGTCCACGAACTCGGCCAGATCCAGCTCCAAAGAGCGGAAGTCGGTGCGCTCGTCGGTGGTCCCCAGGGCCGCCGCCGCCTCGCTCAGCATGGCCATGTCGCCCTGGATGATGCCCGTCAGGATCTTGATGATCTGGGCCTTGGTGTGGGGATGGAGCCGGCCGGTCATCCCGAAGTCTAAAAAGACCACCCGGTTCTCCGGTAGGACGAACAGGTTGCCGGGATGGGGGTCGGCGTGGAAGAATCCCTTGCCGAATATCTGCTTGAGATAGGCGTTGGCCCCGTTGGCGGCGATGGCGTGGCGGTCCAGCCCGGCCTTCTTTAAGGCCTCCAGGTCGGTGATCTTGATGCCCTCGATCTCCTCCATGGTCAACACCCGGGCCCCGGAAAGCTCCAGATGGACTTGGGGCACATAGACGGTGGGGTCGTCGGCGAACATCTCCCTAAAGCGCCGGGCGTTGGAGGCCTCCAGGTTGAAGTCCAGCTCCCGGGCCAGCGACTTACGCAGCTCCCGCACCATGCCTCTGGGATTGTAGGCCCGGCTTTCCTCGAAGTACTGTTCGATGCCGGCCGCCAAAAAATCCAGAATGTCCAGGTCCCCGGCCACCGTCTGTTCGATGCCCGGCCTCTGCACCTTGACGATCACCTTCCGGCCGTCGGCAAGCCTGGCCCGGTGCACCTGGGCCAGCGAGGCCGCGGCCATGGGCTGGGCCGAGAACTCGGCGAACAACTCGCCGATGGGCTTTCTGAGCTCGGCCTCGACCGCCCCCTCCATGTCGCAGAAGGCGCAGGCCGGAACGTTGTCCTGCAGCTTCTCCAGCTCCCGGCAGAACTCGGCCGGCAGCAGGTCGGGCCGGGTGGACAGCACCTGGCCGAACTTGATGAAGGTCGGGCCCAGCTCCTCCAAAGCCGTCCGCAGCCGCACCGGCTCCACCAGGTTCAGAAATTGGCGGCGGCGCATGGGGCTGAGGTTGACCAGCAGCCGGCCCACCGCATGCTGCTCGGCGTTCAGCTTGTCCACCAGGTAGCCGAAGCCGTGCTTGGCCAGCACCCGGAGGATCTGGCGCAGCCGTTTTATGTTTCTGTAGTTCATTTCAAGCCGCCGATATCAGACGCAAATTGCTATTCGTCCAGCCACCTCGTCCCCTCTGTCAGCCTGAGCCGGGTCGAAGGCAAAAGGGGTGGGGGATGTGTCTTTGGCAAACAATAACACACCCCTGTTTTCCCTCTCAAGAGGAGACTAGTTGACGCGGACATCTCGCAGGAACGCAAAGGCCGGATATCGACAATGATATTCCGGCCCCGCGTCGGCGCAGTTTGAGGCTAGCGGCGCTTGGCGCTTTTCGCCTTCTTGAGGCTGGCGATCTCAGCCTTGAGCCTCTCCACCTCGGACCGGGTGGGGATGTCCAGTTTCTTCATCACTCCGTGGATGGTCTTCTCCACCGCGGCGTCCAGCTCCTTGCGGCTCTCCTCGCCCTTCTTCATCAGCTTCTTGACAATGGCGTCGGCTTCCTTCCGGTTGATCTGGCCTTCTTTCATCAGTTCCTTGGCCACCTGCTCGGCCTTCTCCTTGGTGACGGCGATGGTGCCCAGGCCCAGAGTGATGATCCGCTCCAGCGTCTCTTTCATGGCCCTCTCCTCATAGTTGGTTGAGTTATATATCCGATTTTATTGTATACCATCGCCCCGGCCATGTCAAGCGAAATCGACCGGCCCCGGTTGACTAGTGGCGAGCCAATCTGCTACACTATACTTGTTTCATTGGCGTCATTCCTCGCCCGTGGCGGAATCCTTCTCGGACAGACGTGACGCGGCCGTTTAATTGCTAACGATTGAAATTCCAGATTAAAAATTAGAAATCTCCTTTGCGTCTTGGCGCCTTAGTGTGTTGGCTCCTGCTTTTTAACAGATCCGTAAAATCCGCGCCATCCGCGTTCTATTCAAGCAACGAGGCAATATGACCAAGCAACCATCCGGCGACCTGCAATCGGTGGAGCGCCTGCACCAGGCCCGGGCTGCCCTCAAACGGGAGCTGGCCAAGGCCGTGGTCGGCCAGCATCAGGTGATCGACGAGCTTTTGACCGCCCTGCTGTGCAACGGCCATGTCCTTTTAGTGGGCGTGCCCGGCTTGGCCAAGACCCTGATGATAAACACCCTGGCCCGGTGCTTAGACCTGGCCTTCAGCCGCATCCAGTTCACTCCGGACCTGATGCCCTCGGACATCACCGGCACCGACATCATCGAGGAGGAGCCGGGAAGCCGGCGCCGCTTCTTCAAGTTCATCAAGGGGCCGCTTTTCGCCAACGTGGTGCTGGCCGACGAGATCAACCGCACCCCGCCCAAGACCCAGGCCGCTCTTCTGCAGGCCATGCAGGAGCGCCAGGTGACCGCCGGCGGCCAGACCTACAAGCTGGATCAGCCCTTCTTCGTGCTGGCCACCCAGAACCCCATCGAGCAGGAGGGCACCTATCCCCTGCCCGAGGCCCAGCTGGACCGCTTCATGTTCAACACCTTCATCGGCTACCCCTCCCGGGACGAGGAGGCCGAGATCGTTCGCACCACCACCTCCGGCTACCTGCCCCAGGTGGAGAGGATTCTCACCGGCCCGGAGATCCTGGAGCTGCAGCAGCTGGTGCGGAAGGTGCCGGCCGCCAACGCCGTGATCGAATACGCCGTGGACCTGGCCCGCCGCAGCCGTCCGGGCGAGCCCGAAGCCCCGGAGTTCGTGAAAGAGTATGTGGCCTGGGGGGCCGGGCCCCGGGCCTCGCAGTACCTTATCCTGGGGGCCAAGGCCCGGGCCGTCCTCGAAGGCCGGCTGGCCCCGAGCTTAGAGGACGTCGGGGCCATGGCCCGGCCAGTGCTGCGCCATCGGATCATCACCAACTTCCAGGCCGAGGCCGCCGGAGTGGACTCGGTGGGCATTATTGACCGGCTGCTGGCTTCCAAGTGAATTCCCGCCAGACCAAGGCCGACGCCCTTCCGGTAACGGTCCGCCCCAGCCCCATCCACGGCTTGGGAGTTTTCGCCGCCAAGAGCTTGCCGGGCAGGAGGAAGATCGGCCAGGTGGGCGGCCGGATAGTGGACGCCCGCAGGGCGCTAAGGGAGATAGCCCGAAGCCGGCGCATCTATTTTATACAACTGGACGAGCGACACGGTTTGGACTGTTCGCGGGGCAACGCCCTGGGCCGCCTCAACCATTCCTGCCGGCCCAATTGCTATTTGCGTATAGTCGGGCACCGGGTGGAGGTCTACTCCCTTCGGCCCATACGGAGGAGCGAGGAGCTGTTGATTGATTACGGCCAGACGCCCCATCATGGCGGGATGAAATGCCGCTGCGGGTCGAAAAAATGCAAGGGATCGATTTGAAATCCGTTTTGAGCCGGTCTCCTCGGTTTCTCATATTTTTTCTATTGATTGCCGGCGGCCTTCCCCTGGCCGCCCAGAACCTGGTGGCCATCCAGCCCCTGGGAAAGGTCGACAGCTCGTTGGCGGCCGCGGCCAAAGCGGGCATCGAAGGTTTGTACCGCCTGAGGGCCGAAGTTCTGCCCGCCGCCCCCCTGCCGGCCTCGGCCTACTACCCTCCCCGTAAGCGCTACCGGGCCGAAAAACTATTGGACCATCTGGGTTCCGTAAAAGGAGAAAGTTTTCTGAAGATAATCGGCCTGACCCAAGCCGACATCTCCACTACCAAGGGCGAGTTCGCTGATTGGGGAATATTCGGCCTAGGTTCGCTGGGCGGCACGGCCTGCGTGGTTTCGACCCATCGACTCCGCTCAGGGTTAACCTTCCGGCTGGGCCGGGGCAGGGTTCCGGAGAAGAAGTTCCTGGAACGTCTGGTCAAGGTGGTCAACCACGAGCTGGGCCACACCCTGGGATTGGATCACTGCCCCCACCGCGGGTGTCTGATGGAGGACGCGGCCGGGACCATCCGGACAGTGGACCGGAAGAGCGGGGAGCTGTGCGCCTCCTGCCGGGCCAGGATTGAGCGATTCGTTCAATAGATTTTTTTGACTATCCTATCAGTTCAGGTAATCTCGAAACACACCCTGGCCAGCAGTGGACGGTCAATCCGTTCTACTGCTGGCAAAGGGGGGGTCCGGGGGTGCAGAGCGACTATGCGTGAGGCCGAAAGCGGAAGCGAAGGCCTTTCCTAAATAATGATTTGCATCCAAGGATGATGATTAGTGCTGTAACGACCTGTTTATTGTGTTTAGCCCTGCGCCCCCGGTGCCTCTTTGGCCCTTTCTGGGCAGTCAGAAAGGGCAGATAGTCTTGCCAGAAAAGATAGAATAATCAATTAGGTTTTAACCTCGAAGGGCGCAGAGGATCCTGAAAAACGTGCCGGAAAGAAAACCGTCGCCCAGGGATGCTCTCTGGGATTTGGTGAACTTCCACCAGCGCCTCAGGCCCAAGCTTGAGGTTCAGGACGTCTACAAGCTGCTCTACCAGAGCGTCTTCGGGGTGGGGCACATCATCCGCGCCGGCGGCCAGGCCCTGGAGTGCCTGCGGCGCGAGCTCGACAGCATCGACCTCAGGCTGCATCCGAACGAGGAGCTAGTCGAGAATATCTCCCTGGACAAAAAATCAATCCGGGTCAATCTGCGTCCCTTCAAGCGCCGCGGCCTGGAGGCCGACAAGCTCTTCGAGGCCATGAAGGCATCGGCCGATAACAACCGGGGGACTCTTCAAGAGTTTCAGAAGTTGTGGCGGGACTTCGGTTGGCTGGTGGCTTCGGGGGCGTTCGGGTTCGATCCCAAGAAGTTCAAGGAGTTCGACAGGTTCGCCAGGGGGCACAAGTATCCGGTGGTCCACCATTCCCATACTTATTCCAAGCTCTACGCGCCCAGCTACCGGGTGGTGGTAGTGGAAGTGCTAAATGCCCAGTTAAATACAGTACCTTGAAGTGATTTTACTTTTTTTCTAACCACCGAAATATCCGAAACAATCCAACCCTTTTTAGGGCTTTTAGTGTGTTTTGGTGGCCAGTTAAGTTGAAATCGGTTGAAAAGAAACATGAAGGCCATCTCTGTCAGCACCTCCTCACGCTCCCAGCTGGTGGACATAACAGACAAGGTCCAAAAGGCGGTGGCCGAATCCGGCATCTCCAACGGCCTCTGCGTCCTCTGGGTGCCGCACACCACCGCCGGGATAACCATCAACGAGAACGCCGATCCCTCGGTGGCCCGGGACATCCTGATGGAGCTGGATAAAAAGATCCCCTGGGAGGACGGCTACCAGCATTCCGAGGGCAACTCGGCCGCCCACGTCAAGTCCGCCTTGGTCGGATGCCAGAAAACGGTGATCATCGAGAACGGCCAGCTGGCCCTGGGCACCTGGCAGGGCGTCTACTTCTGCGAGTTCGACGGGCCGAGGAAGCGGCAGGTGTGGCTTAAAATAGTTCAATGTTAAACGTTTGGAGTTGCCTTTTTACACAACTCCGAACGTCATAACTTTCAACCGGAATATTAAAACTCCCAGCGCCGTATATAGTTTGGAACAGCTCAGCGACCAGGAGCTTATAAAACGGGTGCTGGCCGGCGACCGCCAGGCCTACAACCCCTTGGTGGAGCGCTATCAGCGGGCCATCTATTCGCACGCCCGGAGGATGCTGCGGGACCACGACCAGGCCGACGAGGTGGCCCAGGAGACCTTTGTCCGGGCCTATGTGAACCTGAAAAAGTACGACGGGCGCTACCGGTTTTACACCTGGATCATCACCATCGCCACCAACCTCTGCCACGACGCCCTGAGCGCCCGAAAGCGCAGCCAGCCCCTGGAGCTGGCCGAGGAGCAGGCCTCTGACTGCGACCCCCTGGAGGATACGGCCGGCGCCGACAGCTGTCAGAGGATCCGGGCCGAGATCGACCGACTGCCCTTGGAACAGAGGCAGGTGCTTCTGCTGAGGGTTGACCGGGAGCTGTCCTACGAGGAAATAAGCCGGGTGCTTAAAATTCCGGTGGGCTCGGTCATGTCCCGGCTTTTTAGGGCCAGACAAAAACTGGCGCCCAGGATCAAGGAGTTGTTATGAGCGGAAAGGAAAAACATATAATCCCCCCCGAGGAGCTGATGGCCTTTATGGACGGCCAGTTGAATCTGGCCCGCCGAAAGAAGGTGGAGAAGCATCTTAAAACCTGCCCGGAGTGCCGTTCGCTGTTGGAGAGCCTGGAGCTGGCCGAGCGCCAAGTGGCCCGGGCCGAGAAGGTCGAAGCGCCCGAGGGGTACTTCGCCACCTTCTCCTCCCGGGTGGCCAACCGGATAGCCGGGCGGGAGCTGGCCCGGGCGCCCCGTCCCTGGCTGCTGCGCTGGGGCTGGATGCCGGCTGCGGCCGCCGCCGCCTTCGCCGCGGTCATGGTCCTGTCGCGCGGTTTCTACGACCAGCCAATGGTACACCAGGCCGCCCTGGAGCGAAAGGTGATACCCATTCCCATCGCCCCCGAGCCCAGGGTTCCGGAAACGGTGGCGGTGTTGGAGACCTACTACGAGGAGGCGACCGCTGTCCTGGCCGCAGAAAGCGCCTCATCCGAGAAGGACGGATTGGCGGCCTCAGGTTCTTCCCAGCCGGCTCCGGCTGCCGCCCCAAATACCGACGAGATCTCTGCCGACGAGGTCTCGGCCGTCTCTAGGACCAGGGCCGCATCAACCCCCGGCTTAGTGGACATGGCCGGCGCGCCATCAGCACCTGCGGCACCACCTAGCTCGGCGCCGGCTACGACCCCTGATGCCAAACTCAAGATCGTCGGCAGTGTTGCCAAGCGATCCGCCCCACAGGCTTTCTTGGAGGCAGAGGTAAAAACCCAGCCGCCATCGACTCCGGCGCCCCTTCCCGAAGCCAAAGAGCTGGAGCCCGTCAAAAGCGACGACCGGGACAAGGTTGAACGGGCCGGAGTGCCGGTTATGGCGGAAGCCAAACGGAGGCTGGTCCGCATCAGGCAGGTGGGCGCCAGCCGGGTTCTGCTGCCGGGCTCCGAGCCCCCCGACACCTGTTCCCTACCGGACGTCTCCAGCATCGAGGCCATCGTCATCCACCTGCCCGACGGCGGCCAGAGCCCGCCGCCCGAAATCGAGCCGGCGCTGCGCATCTGCCTGCCGCAATGAGCAAGGGGCCTTCGTCAGAAGGCCTCTTTTTACAGCTTTTTCTTTGCGTTATCTACCCTTGAAGCATGCGGTCATCTCGATACTGGCCGGTCGTCGAGTGCCCGCCTTGACCAGATACAAACTTCGGCTACTCGATTAACGGTGGGTGTATCGAGACGCCGGCCAACTCGATGACCGCATGCTAATAAAGTTTCCGAAGGACCTTTGCGTTCTCTGCGGTTTTAAAGCCTCACCGATGCAGCCGGTAGTCGGAAAAACCGATCTCCATCTCCATCCGGCCGGACATCACCAGCAACGACCAGGCGGCCTTCATCCATATCCTCTCCGGCACCATCATTTCCTCCCATTGCCTCCATCCGATCTTCATCGAGAACTCCTTGACCGGCGCCTTGGGCCTGGGCATGGACAGTTCCGCCCAGGTGAGAGTCATGGTCTGCGGATCGTAGCCGAAACTGCCGGCCAGGCCCCCTTTCCTGAGCCTCTTGGGCCGGAAGTCGAAGGCGTCGCCGGCACGCTTCTCGTAGACATAGCTGGTGTCGCCCAGCTTGGGCAGGCCGGCGCTCTCCCGGCGGCTCCCCCTCTTTTTTCCCTTCTCCGGCTTGCGGGTGGTGTAGACGGTGGAGTCCTGCAGCACCGAGTCGCCCCTCTGCATCTGCCAGGTGACCACGGTGTCGGTCCGCTTGATGCTTCCGTCCTTTTCCAGCTCCCTGATGACCGCGGTCGACACGAAGCTGTAGTACTCCCGATTAAGCCTTTCCTGCCGGGACTCCAGGCCGCGCTGCAGCCCGGCTAGCAGGGAGTCCTGTTCCGGGGGCAGGGCCGGGGTCGTCCAGGCCAGAAGGGCCGCCGTCAGGGAAAGGAGCATGCCGGGCCTCCTTGCGCTTGCAAATTGTGCTTGACAGGGGGGGGTCGGTTGGAATATACTACACCATTGTATGGCCAAATACAAGGTGCTGATAGTCGACGACGAGCCGAACATCGTCAAGATCATGGAGTTCGAGCTCAAGAAGAACGGCTACGAGGTTTTTACCGCCGGGGACGGCGAGGAGGCCCTGTGGGTGACCGAGCGCGACCGGCCTGACCTGATCATCTCCGACATCATGATGCCCAAGATGGACGGCTACGAGTTCTGCCGCAAGGTCAAGGAGAACCCGGAGCTGCGGGGCATCCCCTTCCTGTTCCTGACGGCCAAGACCGGGTCCGAGAACCGCATCCAGGGCTACCTGCTGGGCGCGGCCAAGTACATCACCAAGCCCTGCAACCGCCAGGAGCTTTTAAAGGCCATCGACATGCGGCTTAATTTGGCCGAGAAGGCCAAGCAGCTGTTCGCCCAGAAGGCCAAGCGGTTCCAGGGAGACCTGTCCATCATCTCGGTCTTCAGCCTGCTGGACATGTTCTTCATCGGCGGCTGGAACGGCAGCATAGAAATGGCCGCCCCGGACGGCCACCAGGGCCGGATAGATATCAGGGACAGCAAGATATCCTCCTGGAGCTTGGACGGCAGCAACAGCGAGGGCGCCCTGTCGTCATTGCTGAGTTGGAACCAGGGAAGTTTCGTGGCCGAGCACGAGTAAAAAGCCCGCCGAAAGGCGGGCTTAAGTTTTTAGGGCTTATGAAAACCGTAATTTGCTCGATTATCGAATACGGCGGGGAAAAGCGCGTTAAGCTGGCGTTCCCCTATGATCCGTTGCTGATCGAAAAAGTGAAGGCCATACCCGGACGGAGATGGAGCGGCACTAAACGGTGCTGGCACATCCCTTACCGGGATGATTTTCTGACATACTTGCAGGCGCGCTTCGGAGACGCCGCCTCTTTTACGGCCGCAACCGTGGATCCGGGCGATTCGGGCGCAAAAAATATCGTCGCCGCAAGGAATGCATCTGACACAAGAACGCGGCAAACGTGGTATGCCCCGGGTCTCGCCTCCAAGAAAAGCCCGGCTTTGCCGCCGGAATATCTCGAGCAGTTGAAACTGCGGCGCTACAGCCGCAGCACAATCAAGGCGTTTCTTACGCACTTCAACCTGTTCTTGACGTTCTTGGGCCACCGCCCGCCGCAGTCGGTAACGCAAGAGGAGATCAAGCGCTACCTGCTGCATTTGGTGAACGAGAAAGAAGTGTCCGGCACCTACCAGAACCAAGCCATCAACGCTATTAAATTTTACTACGAGCAGGTGCTGGGCCAGCCTCGAACCGTTTACCAGTTGCCCCGGGCCCGGAAAGAGAAGAAACTGCCGGCAGTCCTATCAGAAGAAGGCGTGACCAGCATTTTTGAACAAGTGGACAACCTCAAGCACCGCACCCTGCTTTTCCTGATCTATTCGGCCGGATTGAGGTTAAGCGAGGCGGTCAACCTCCAGATCGGCGACATTGACAGCAACCACAAGCTGATAACCATCCGGTCGGCCAAAGGGATGAAGGATCGGGTCACCGTTTTATCGGACAGCATTTTGGATTTTATGAGGGAATACTACCGGCAATACAAACCAAAGAAATATTTGTTCGAGGGAGCCGACGGAGGCAAATACAGCCCCCGCAGTGTGCAGAAAGTGTTTGCCATGGCTGTCCAAAGGGCCGGAATAAAAAAGCACGCCACTGTCCATACTTTACGTCACAGTTTTGCCACCCATTTGTTGGAGCATGGCACCGACCTTAGGTATATCCAGGAATTATTGGGCCACAACAGCTCAAAAACCACCGAAATATATACCCATGTATCAAAGCAAAGCCTTGGTAAAATTATCAGCCCTTTAGACAGGCTAAAAATAAAGAAAAAGTGATTGACTTATATCGTTTTTAGGCTATAATTCAATTGGTGCGCAAAGCCGACCACTGGTTCGAGGATATACGCACCTTTCAAAACAGCTAAAACCCAAAATACACGCACTTCACAAACCCAGTAGTTACCAGCCATATTATGAAAGAAAGCGAAATTATATCAAACGATTATTTTTTAAGAATGAACGAAGTTCTAGATCATTCTTGGAAAATATTTAAATCACAGTTTATTAATGGCAGACATGAAATAAATACAGAAGCTCCGTTTCAGCATCACTTTGCTCAGATTATAAGGAGTGTTGGTGAACTTTATTCAATAGATTCTGATGATTTGTTTAAGGTTGACCTTGAAACTAAAATTGATAACATACGAAATAAAACAAAGTATTATGACATTTCATGTCAGTACAATGGGAAGATTAAATGTGTAATCGAATTAAAATTTAAACTCAAGAGGCAAGGTGCTCAAGACTGGGGTAGAATAGACTCTTATGTTGATATAGAATCATTGGAAATGGCGACCAAAGAAAGATTTAACTTTGGAAAGTTTTATATGATTACCGATGATGCGACCTATACAAAAAAATCTAAAAGTGGTAGTGGAACTATTTTTTGTATGCACGATGGTCATGTTACTGAAAAAAATAAAATATTGAATACGCCGAATAATAAAGGAAGACAGGATGTTTTTGTTAATTTAAAGAACCAATATTCTTTCAATTGGGAAAATTTTAATAACTGGTATTTTCTAGAACTTCTAATAAACACAAAATGATAAACAAACTCTTTGACACGCTTGACGATTGGAGAAATTTACCTGCATATCAACTTGAAAGACGAGCAGACATTTTTTTTGCAATAAATCTTGAAAAAATTATTGAAGCTAAATTTGGGACAAAAATTGATTTTATAATTCCTGAATTTCCAGTAAGGATTGGCGAAATATCTCCAAAACATCCAGATTTAAACAAATCATTCAAAATTGATTACCTGACTTATTCAAAAAAAGAAAATAAAGTTTTTTTAGTTGAGCTTAAAACAGACCAAAGGTCACGTAGAGAGAAACAAGACTGGTACTTAGAAAGTGCTTCAAAGATAAAAGTAAAAGGACTTGTAAGTGGACTCCTGAAAATTTACAATGCAACGAATCAAAAAATAAAATACAATAAGCTTCTTGATAAAATTGAAAAAATCGGTTGGATTAAAAGAGATAATAAGATTATTATGAATCTAGGCATTGAGATTGAGCCAACAATTATTTATTTACAACCATTAAATAAAAAGAATGAAAAATCAATTATATCATTTGATGATATTATTAAAGCACTTTCTGATTCAAACGACCCTATGACAAAAAGATTTGTTGATTCACTAGAAAAATGGAAGACAGATACAAATAATGAATAAAATACGGCTGGTAACATGCGGTATATGCCATTTCCGCCTTAGCATTGTGATAATTTACAACTTGATAATAAAATTTGTAACTTTATCGAACGACAGTGAAGCGGAAACGTCATATACCGCTGTCCGTTTGGCGCAATGGCAACTCTAAATATTAAAAAAAGGAAATACACATGCTTCTTGAAATCATTACATATGCCGGCTTGATCTTATGGTTTGTGCTGTGGTGGGCTCGATTCATAGTACAACGTCACAATGTACAATCAAGCGGATCCTTGAAAGACAAGTTATTAGCATTAGCAACAATTAAAACCCACGAAATCGTTTCAGCAAAACGAGGGATTACTGGTAGAAAGACTTATCAGTTACACATAAACCGTACCGAGCGATCAAACTCCAATGCCATTACTGGTGATTACATAGTGGAATTTACTTCTGTCGCCGATAAGAGACCGATGACAGCATTTCTTTCTCTCGGCATCATTTTCTGGATTCTCCTTTTCACATTCGATAATATTCTTTATCATCGATTTTCAGCCAACTTTCTAACTATGGTTGGGTTCCATCTCTTTATGTCATTGATTTTTCCCTGGATGGTTTACAAACAAGTTTTTTACGATATGCCAAAAGCAAAGGGGCTTTTCAAATTTGTTGCCAGAAGACCGATTATCCGATCAATCCCAAGTGTATCTATCCTATTGATACTCTTCACACTTGATATTTGTCGTCAGTTTTCGTTCACCGAATTTACGAATTGGGTTGAAGGCTTGCATGCGGCACCGAGTGTTGAAGCATTAATGCTCCGTGTTCCTGTATGGTCTTTTGGAGCATTCGGGAGTTTCTATCTCAAACTTAGGAAAATGTATCATCAACACTGCGATATTGTTGGCATAGTTGAAGACCCCCAAATTATGTACTGGATCCTTGCAGTTCCAGCTACTACTTCATGGTTCATTGCGACCGTATGGGCTGCCTAAGAATTACTGTTGCCACTGCGCCAAACACTCGTGCTTACGACGCTTGCTCATTTGGTTATGTCGAGTAGAAGTCTAAATAATGTTTGTCTATTGTGCTCGCTCCATTTCGTGCCGCAACACAAATTGAATTTTCATAGTAGCGGCACTCAACGGCGTAAGCACTCACACGTTAGCGGTAATTTTATAAGACGACACAGATGCCAGTTACACAAACAAATTGCATAGCCTGCGGACAACGACTGACGACACCAATCCTTTCAAATGCTGGTGTTCTTTGTAATACCTGTGCCCGACAAGGACTATTCAGAAAACAAATAATAATTACGGGGATTACACGTATGAACCAAGGCAACATTTGTGTTAGTGGAGTTGATCCTCAAACTTGGCGTTTCGTGAGACCACTATTTCAGTCAGGGCTTCAACGAGACTTTACACTTGACGGCACGACACAGGTAATTAGTCATTTCAATCTCGTTGATATTGAATTTAGACACTATCGACCTGAACACATTTATCATACAGAAGATTGGATAATAAATGAGAACTTTGCACCAAGATTCATACGACATTTAACAGACCAAGAAATAGTGAATGTTTTAAACAGAATGGCAATATCAGACTTAAACCAAGCAATGCAACCGCAGGACAAATCCTTGTTCATTGTTAAGACACACCAAATTTTACAAATGTGGGATGAAATAAGTTTTGGAAAATTTAAAGTCCGTTTGACTTTCATTGACAACGCAGGAACAGTTCATAACGGAGTCCCTGTTACCGACTTATTGACTTTGGCTTTTGTAAAATATCAAAAGAGCAGAAACAATAACAACTATTCCGCTGAGTTGATTAGGGCATTTAACGCCAATCCTCACCGATATATCCGTATTGGGCTGACAAGACAATTTCAAGGTCAATATTGGAAACAGGTTACTGCAATAATCACAGTGCCTGACCTCTTTAACGGACGTTCCTTTTCTTTTTTTGAAAATCAAATTGGTGACCAAGTATGATTTACTCTATAGGACACGGAAATAAAAAATTTGAAGACTTTTTGAAAGAGTTGAGTTCTTTCAATGTTAAGTATTTGATTGATGTTAGGACAAGTCCATATTCAAAATATAATCCTCAATATAATCGTGAACTTCTCAAAAATCAATTGGAAGCTGTAAATATCACTTACGTTTATATGGGCGACAATTTAGGCGGGTTGCCGGCTGACCGTTCTTGCTATGTAGAAGGTAAAGTGAATTATGACTTAATAAAAGAAAAGGACTTTTTCAAACAAGGATTGGAACGTCTTATCAAAGCGTATGAGAAAGATATTAATGTTGCTATAATGTGTAGCGAAACCAAACCTGAAGAATGTCACCGAAGCAAACTTATAGGACAAGAGTTATTGAAAAAAAATATTGTCATCCAACACATTACAGAAGTATCAAAATCGAAAGACCAGCAGACCGTAATGAATGAACTTACTAAAGGGAAAGGAACAATTGACCTTTTCGGTAATGAAACCAGTTTCACATCAAGAAAAAAATACGAATAATGGAATTTTTTACAATAGGAGTTTATAACTCCACTGAACAAGAATTTTTCAACAAGTTAGTTGAAAACAGAATTGATACATTTTGCGATATTCGTCAGAGACGAGCAGTAAGGGGCTCAAAATATGCTTTTGTAAACAGCAATAGACTTCAAAATAAGTTGACAGCACTTGATATTAAATACGGTCACGTTCTTCAATTAGCTCCACCAAAAGAAATCCGTGAATTGCAAAAGCAGGCAGATTTACAAAAAGGTGAACTTAAAAGAGAAAGACAGGAATTAGGTGAAGTCTTTTCGTTTGAATACAAACACAGAATACTTGAAAACTTTGACTTTGATACTTTCATTGAAAATCTTGAAAATGTAGGTGCAAACAGAGTTGTACTATTTTGTGTAGAAGAACATCCAGCAGCTTGTCACAGGTCAATTGTTGCAAACAAACTTCAAGACAAATATCATTACAAAGTGACACATTTATGAGAATAAAAACTACCGCTAACAGCGTGTTGCCTCAATTGGCGGTGACGTGCAAAATTGAAGCTGAGTGCTACTATCAAACTTTTGTGCGGGTTGAAAGTGAAGTGCTCCGAAATCGCCAACTGCGGCAACACGCAAACCGTTATCCAACACAACTCTAAATATTAAACCAACCATGCAAACGTTAGAACAAGA
>CAZPNX010000030.1:0-25698 GCA_964588285.1 uncultured bacterium | reverse complement strand
GATAGTCTAACCGATAGGGGTGACATTCCTGAAGCAATGGGATAATCATTTAAAATAGAATGGGGCACCTATAAGCATGATTTTGCCCGCACCGGGCGTTATGGCCTGGAGATACAGCATCTGGGCCATATAACCTCGGACGCCACTTGGCATGGCCGGGTTTTCATTGATGGCGACATAACGATTGATCCCGGCGTCACGTTGACCGTCAAGCCCGGCACCGAGGTCGTCTTCGCCGCCAACAAGGACCTGCTGCATAGCGGCGTCGATGAGGGAAAGTGCGAAATCATAGTCAAAGGCAGCTTGCTGGCAGATGGTGCATCCGGCGACAGCGTCAGGTTCATATCGTCAGAAGCTTCATCACGTGAAGCGGACTGGCACGGCATCCGCATCGAGCCCGGCGGCACTGCCCAGTTGAAGCATTGCGTCATAGAAAACGCCGTAATCGCTTTGACCTGCGACGGCAGCTCGCCTGTCATTGAACAAAGTTCAATACGGTACTGCAGCGAAGGGATATCCGTTGTCGGCGGGAATCCGTTGATAAAAGGGAACAGCATAACGAACAATCTGGGCGCAGGCATATATTGCCGGCAGAGTTCAGCCCAGATAAGCGACAACCTCATTGCCAACAACGGCTATGAGTCCAAAAACATGATGGCGTTGCTCAAGGCGCTGGGCGATTCCTCGTCACAAAAGGGGAGGGATTCTACAGGCACAATCGGCACAGGGATTGTCGCCTACGAGTCTAACCTGACGGTGACCGGCAACACCATACGCGAAAATTACACCGGCTTTTACAGCAGCGGAGCAATACGCGGAACCATAACCGGAAACACCTTCGAGAACAACGTATTCCAGGGGATGGACCTGATGGCCACTTCGCTCAATATCGCCATTGCCGGGAACACCTTCATCAACAACGGCGGTGTTTACAACTGGCCCTGGGAGCTGGCCGGCATCAGCATAGGGTACCGGAATCTGACGGAACCGTCGCTTGCGCAGATCGAAAATAACACTTTCCTGGGCAATTTTGCCGGCGCACGCTGCACACGCTACGGCAGAAACGCCACGAACAAGCTGATGTTCTGGCTAAGGGGAAATTCCTTTGTTGATGGAAACCAGGTCGGGTTTTCGGTTTCAGCCGACATGGACCCCAACCTGGAAGTCATCGGGGTGAACAACCGTTTCGAGAAGAACGCCAGGTACGGCGTCATCGTCCATGCTCTGAATTCCGGGCTTGTAAACCTGGGCAACCTGGGCAACGAGTTCAAGGGCGATGACGGCGGCAACAGGCTGTATGGCAACCACGAATATGAACTGTATCACAACGCGCCCGGGGCCATGATGGCCGAGGGCAATTACTGGAACAGCAAGGATCCTTTGGAGATAGACTCCAGAATATACGACGACGATGAAAGTCCGTCATGCGGTCCGGTCGATTTCGAGCCGTTCTATCTCTGGGGTGTGCTGGAGGCGGACGCCGTTTGGTCGGGGACAGTCTCCCTGGCCGGCGACGTAGTGGTGCCTTCCGACGGCACGTTGCAAATAGAAGCGGGAACAACCATAAGGTTTGCCGCCAACATGGATGCCTCGGCCTCGGGCCTGGACCCGTCAAAGACCGAGCTGATCGTCCACGGCGAACTAGACATTTCCGGCAAGCCAGGCCAGCCGCCAGTGGTGTTCTGCTCGGATGCCCCTGACGCCCAGCCGGGCGACTGGGGCGGGATCACCCTGTCCATGTCCGGGGAAAGCCGTATTGCCATCGAGGTTGCCAAAGCCGCCTTCCGCAGCAGGCCGAGGGAGTTCAAGAACGTTGTTGTAAAGGATGCGGTGTGCGGCATCAACAGCGTCGAGAACAGGAAGATCGAGCTCAAGGACGTTGTATTCGGAAACAACCGCGTTGGATTGGCGGCCAAAAGCCAGTATGACATGAAGGGATGCCGATTCCTCGGCAATTCCGAGGCCGGCCTGATGTTGTCGGAAGGGGCGCGCGGCGGCATAAAATCTTCGTATTTTGAAGGCAACCGGTCGGGGATGCATTTCACCGGCCTTTCCACCGCCGAATGCAAGGACGATACCTTTATAAACAACGGAACCGCGGTTGTCTGCGACGGCCAAAGCACGCCTGTATTTAGAAACGCCTATATTGCCCAGAGCCGGGAAAGCGGGGTCAAGATATTTAACGCCGCCCAGCCGGTGTTCGGGGCCGATGATGCCGGCGGCCGCAACATCTTTATCGGTAACAAGCCGTATCAGATATACAACAACAGCTCCATGGATATTTTTGCCAAGAACAATTATTGGGGGGCCATGCATCCGGACACCGTTGCCTTGCAGATATGGGACGGCTGCGATAATCCGGCGTATGGCATCGTGCATTTCATGCCATTATGGGGAGGTGGGTTCAAAAACGACTCCGATCCTTACGCTTCTACAGAGATGCCGCCGATACCTTCTGTCTTCGGACTTTCCCAGAACGCGCCCAACCCGTGCCGGGCCGTCACCAGCATTTCCTATGCGCTGCCTGTCGTTTCCGAGGTGAGGCTGAAAGTCTACAATATATCCGGCCAGCTGGTTAAAACGCTTGTCGCCGGAAGACAAGAACCCGGCTACTACAGCGTGAAGTGGAACGGAAAGGATAACCAAGGCAAACAAGTTGCCAACGGCGTTTATCTTTACAGGCTGAGCGCCGGGGCGTTTTCGGACACCAGGAAAATGGTGATGCTGAGATAAGCGTAGCTTTACCACGACCAAAAAGCGGCCCTGCGGCCGCTTTTTGGATTTACAGCGCTTCTACTTGCCAGTCTGCCCGGCATTGACCCCCGCCGCGGTTTCTGCTATACTGAAAACATGCCGCCGGACCTGATCCCCTTCGAGGAGTTCGAACACGCCGCCGACCTGGGCCTGCGGGCCCGGGGGCGGACGATGGAGGAGCTTTTCGCCAACGCCGCCCGGGGGATGCTGTGGCTGTTGGGATGCGAGCCCTGCCCGGAGGGGGGCGGCGTGGAGAGGATGATCGAACTCGAGGGCCTGGACCCGGAGCACCTGCTGGTGAGGTGGTTGTCGGAAATACTATATATATATCGCGAAGGAAAAGCGGCCTCGGGCTTCGTGTTCGACAGTATCGAAGAGACCAGTCTAAAGGCCCGGTGCCGGCTGGAAAGCCTGCCCGGCGACTTCGTGCCCAAAAGGGAGATCAAGCTGGTGACGCACCACGGAGCCAGCATTCGGGAGCGGGCCGGCATCCTGGAGGCCGAGGTGGTGCTGGACGTATGAGGGGAAACGAGGACCGCATTTAGTTTTTTTGCCTTGAATTAGGCAGACCCCTGTGATAAAATCATAACCCATAAAGATAGAGATAGAGCATCCGAAATGACGAAGAAAAAAGCAGCTGCCAAAAGCAAGCCCACGAAGGGCAAGTCCTCGGGAACCGACCGCAGATTGGCCCAGGTTCTGGGCAAGTACCGTGGCGCTAAAGGGGCGCTGATCCCGGTGCTTCAGGAGGTACAGGAGGCGCTGGGGTTTCTTTCCAAGGAGACCATAGCTCGGATAGCCGAGGGGCTTTCCATCCCGGTGAGCCAGGTGTACGGGGTGGCCACCTTCTATACCCAGTTCCGCCTCAAGCCGGCAGGAAAGCACCTGATTCGGGTTTGCCACGGGACGGCCTGCCACGTGGGCGGGGCGGTGGGCATCTCCGAGGCGCTGGAGGAGGCATTGCAGGTAAAGGACGGCCAGACCACCACCGACGGCAAGTTCACCCTGGAATCGGTGGCCTGCCTGGGCTGCTGCAGCCTGGCCCCGGTGATGATGATCGACAACGAGACCTACGGCCGGTTGACCAAGGAGAGCGCTGCCAAAGCGCTGAAGGACTTCTAGAGAACTCCGGTCCTATTATAAGGAAGCCAGGAATGCAGGATGTCCTTTCTCCGCATGAGATCTCTTTTTTTCAACCGATCCGGCCCATGGCAATGGCCATGCTGCTGTCAAGCCCGTGGATTGCCTTTGCCGGCCCGCTCCACCAGGGAAAAATCGAGACCACGGTCAACCTGTCCCAGGGCTTCCGCCACGGAGACACCGTTTTCTTCCTGGCCGACGTCCACCGCTACCGGCCGGGCCGCACCTTCTGGTTCATACTGCCCTTGAAAGCCGGGCCCAAGACCCTCAGCCACCAGACCAGGTTATATTCCCTGGAAACCAAAACAAATAGGCTCAAGCTGGAGTCGATACTGCGGGATCCGGCCGAGCTGACCTGCATGGTCAGCAGCGCCAAATGGGTGCTTAAGGGCGAGGGGCTGTACCTGGCCTACAACCCCAGCAACCGCATCTCCTCCCTGACCAACCGAACCGAATGTGCCGTCTTCCGCCGCGACATGGCCACTGGAGCGGTCGAAGCGGTGCCCGATCCGGAGAAAGTCCATTACGAGCTTTTTGCCGGCTACAAATCGCCGTACCGCGACAACCCGGGGATCACCGAGATATCAGCCTATAAACCACTGCTTCCGGCCGGATGGGAAACTGGGGCCGGCCGGTGAGAACATCCATTTGCAGGAACGAGCCATGAGTCTATTGAAAGCATTCGTCGTTCTGTCTCTGGCAATCCCCGCCCTGGGACAGCCTTCGGCCTTCTACCCGGTGCAGATGGGGGACCGGTTCGGCTACATCGACGCCCGGGGCCGGGTGGCGGTGGAGCCTGAGTTCGACTTTGCCTTCCCCTTCAAGGAGGGGCTGGCCTTAGTCAACGTCGGCGGGGAGCGCAACAAGTACGGGTTCGTCATCGGCGGCAAGTGGGGCTTCATCGACGCCGCGGGCAAGGTGGCCGTCAACCTGCTCTACGACGACGCCCGGGATTTTTCCGAGGGGCTGGCCTTAGTCAATATCGGCGGGGTGCGCAACGAACTGGGGATGCTCTCCGGCGGCAAGCGGGGCTTCATCGACCGCACCGGCCGGACGATTATCGAGCCGGCCTACGACGACGCCCGGAGCTTCTCCCAGGGCCTGGCCCTGGTGCGGCATGGCGACGCCTACGGCTTCATCGACCGGACCGGCAAGACCGTCATTGAATTCAAATATTCCGATGCCAAGAGTTTTTCCGAGGGCCTGGCCGCGGTCTGCCAGAACGGCAGCTGGGGTTTCGTGGACCGGCAGGGCCGGCTGGCGGTGGACTGCAAGTACGGGTTCGCCGGGTCCTTCTCGGACGGAGCGGCCATGGTTAAGCTGGGCGACAGGTATATCTTCATCGACACAACAGGGACGGCCGTCTCCGGGCTTTATTTCGAGGACGCCACCAACTTCAGCCGGGGGCTGGCCGCGGTCAAGCTGGGCGGCAAGTGGGGCTACCTGAACCGCCAGGGCGAGCTTTGCATTTCCCCGCAGTTCGACATGGCCTCAAGCTTCACCGAGGGGCTGGCCTGCATCCGGGTGGCCGGCAAACGGGGGTATGTGGACAAGACGGGCAGGATGGTGATCGTCCCCCGCTATGACGGGGCCATGGACTTCTCCGAAGGCCTGGCCCTGGTGAACATCGGGGGCAGACTCAACGAGAATGGGATCGTAACCGGCGGCAAGTGGGGCTACATCAACAAGAGCGGCAAGAGGTGCATCTCCCCCCAATTCGACCACGCCTGGGACTTTCACGGCGGCCTGGCCTTGGTGAATATGGGCGGCACGGCCGACGCCTTCGGCAACGTCAGCGGCGGACAGTGGGGATACATCGACCGCACCGGCAGGTACGTTTATAGGTCAAAGTAGTTTATGCCACGGATAAACGCGGATCGTCTTAAAACACGGCTGCCAGCATTAAAATCCGTGAAAATCCGTGGCTGAAGAATAAGACAATCTACCGAGGATAAAAATGTCTTCAAACAACGAATACAAGGTGGTCATCGGACTGGGCAGCTGCGGCATCGCCGCCGGTGGGCATAAGGTGCGGGCGGCCCTGCTGGAGCAGCTCAAATCGCGACAGCTGGACCTCAAGGTTTCGGAGACCGGCTGCGTGGGCATGTGCTACCGCGAGGTGCTGATAGACGTCATCGATCCCCAGGGAAGGGTCTGCACCTACGGCGAGATGACGCCGGAGCGGATGCCGCGGCTGGTGGAGCAGCATCTGGTCGGGGGCAGCCCCATAGACGAATGGCTGGTGCGGGCCGAGGGGAAAAGCCTGCCTGACGACAGCTTTTACGCCAAGCAGAAGAGGATCGTGCTGCGCAACTGCGGGGCCATGGACCCGGAGCAAATCGATGAGTACCGGAGCCGCGGCGGCTATCAGGCCCTGGAGAAGGTTTTAAGGACCATGTCCCCAACCCAGGTCATTCAGGAGATCACCGACTCCGGCCTGCGGGGCCGCGGCGGGGCCGGTTTTCCCACCGGGCTCAAATGGAAGTTCGCCCGGGAGGCCAAGGGCGACAAGAAGTACATCGTCTGCAACGGCGACGAGGGCGACCCCGGAGCCTTCATGGACCGATCGGTGCTGGAGGGCGATCCCCACAGCGTCATGGAGGGGATGCTGATCGCGGCCTATGCCATCGGCGCCGACGAGGGCTACTTCTACGTCCGGGCCGAATATCCGCTGGCGGTCAAACGTCTCAGATTGGCCATGGAGCAAGCCAGGAAGAACCGCTTAGCCGGCAGGAACATCCTGGGAACCGGGTTCAACTTCGAGTTCCATCTCAAGGAGGGGGCCGGGGCCTTCGTCTGCGGCGAGGAGACGGCCCTTTTGGCCTCCATCGAGGGGCGGCGGGGCATGCCCCGGCTGCGGCCGCCGTTTCCGGCGGCCTCCGGGCTTTGGGGCAAGCCCACCAATATCAATAATGTCGAGACCTATGCCAACGTACCCTGGATAATATTGAACGGCGCCTCGGCCTTCGCCGCCCTGGGCACCGAGAAAAGCAAGGGCTCCAAGGTCTTCGCCTTGGCCGGCAAGATCGCCCGCGGCGGCCTGGTGGAGGTGCCCATGGGCATCACCATCAACGAGGTGATCTACGAGGTGGGCGGGGGCATCAAGGACGGCCGCCGGTTCAAGGCGGTGCAGATGGGCGGGCCTTCGGGCGGCTGTATTCCTGCCAGCCTGGGTGATACCGTCATCGACTACGATTCGGTCAACGCCACCGGGGCCATCATGGGCTCGGGCGGCATGGTGGTCATGGACGACACCACCTGCATGGTGGACATCGCCCGGTTCTTTTTGGACTTCACCCAAAAAGAGTCCTGTGGCAAATGCACCTTCTGCCGGGTGGGCACCAAGAGGATGCTGGAGATCCTGACCCGGATCACCGAGGGCCGGGGGGCCGAGGGCGACATCGAGCTTTTAGAGGATCTGGCGCAGAAGATCAAAGTCTCCAGCCTGTGCGGCCTGGGGCAGACCGCGCCCAACCCGGTGCTAACCACCATCCGCTATTTCCGCGACGAGTATGTGGCCCACATACGGGACAAGCGCTGCCCGGCCAAACACTGCAAGGCCCTGCTGACCTACGAGGTCATCCCCCAAAAGTGCGTCGGCTGCACCGCCTGCGCCCGGGTCTGTCCGGTCAAGTGTATCAGCGGCGAGGTCAAGAAGGTCCATGTGATAGACCAGTCGAAGTGCATCAAGTGCGGCAGCTGCGCGGCCAAGTGCAAGTTCGACGCGATAAGCGTCAGGTAGACCTAACCCCCGACCCCCTTCCCCTCGGGGGAAGGGGGCAATGAAGCTATTTTAACCGTAGAGGGCGCGGAGGCTTTTTACCAATTATCATTTCCGTGCTTGCGCGCCAAAGCCCCACCGAACACTGAGCGGAGTCGAAGTGTGGCGGGGCGCAGGAGTGAAAGAGGGAATCCAGGCTTTTTCTCCCGCAGAGGCGCGGAGACTCTTCCTCACACAAAGGCACCCTTCTATTCATCAGGGTAAACTCCGGCACAAAGGTTCTTTTGAAAGTATGGGAGCAATACCATGAGGGAAATCGAAAAAAAGCTATGGCCACTGGGCTTCCTATGAGTACTGGGTTTGCTGGGTTTCCGCGCCTTTTTCACGCATAATCCCAGCGACATGATCTCCTTTTGCTCTTTCTACATGTTCGGTTTCTTCGTCGAGAAGAATCGCACTGTTGCCTACATCGGCTTGGTGATAGGGCTGATCGGAATGATCATTGCCATGCTTGGCAGCAAGGGCATAATAAGTATCTAAGAGGCAGATTTTGTCTGATAAACGCGGAATAGATCGGTTATATCTTGACATCCTCCGACGCAAAACCGGCGAGGAGCGGCTGCGCATAGGAATGGCGCTTTACGACATGGCCTTCAGAACCGTGCAGGACGGGGTTAAACACCAGCACCCGGAATGGGATCAGGAGCAAGTTCATGCAGAAACTTTAAGAAGGTTTGCCTTAGCCTCAGGAAGAAGTAGAATAATCAAGTGAATCATACGTTAAAAAGGCTAAAATAACTCTGTTCATATTATAAGAGAAGCTTCATGTCCCAAATACACATCACCCTCAACGGCAAGCAGGTGGCCTGCGAAAGCGGCCAGACCATACTCCAGGTGGCCAAGGCCAACGGGGCCAACATACCGACTTTATGCCACGACGAGCTGTTGGAGCCATTCGGCTCCTGCTGGATCTGCGTGGTCGAGGTCAAAGGGGCCCGCGGCTTCGTCCCGGCCTGCGCCACCAAGGTGGCCGACGGCATGGTGGTGGACACCGACACCGAACGCATCACCGCCGCCAGGCAGATGTGCCTCCAGCTGCTGTTGTCCAACCACTACGGCGACTGCGTCGGCCCCTGCGTGGAGAAATGTCCGGCCCACTGCGACGCCCAGGGCTACATCGCCCTGCTGGCCAACGGCATGCACCAGGAGGCCATCAAGCTCATTAAAGAGACGTTGCCGCTGCCGGCCTCCCTGGGCCGGGTCTGCCCGCACCCCTGCGAGGACGAATGCCGGAGAACCTTGGTCGAGGAGCCGGTGGCCATCTGCTTCCTCAAGCGCCATGCGGCCGACATAGATTTGGAGTCCGGAAAACCCTACCTGCCGCCCTGCCAGCCGGACACCGGAAAAAAGGTGGCGGTGGTCGGGGCCGGGCCGGCCGGGCTGACCGCGGCCTATTACCTAAGGCAGAAGGGCCATGCGGTCACCATTTACGAGGCTCTGCCCAAGTCCGGGGGCTGGCTGCGCTACGGCATCCCCCAGTACCGGCTCCCAAAAGAGATACTCGACCAAGAGGTGAAGACCATCACCGACCTGGGGATCGAGATCAAATACGGCCTAAAACTCGGGGAGCAGATAACCCTCGATGGGCTGAAATCAGAGTATGACGCGGTTTTCCTGGGCCTGGGAGCCCACGCCTCGACAAAAATGGGGGTGGAAAACGAGGAGGCGCCCAACGTGGTGGCCGGCATCGAATTCCTGAAAAGGCTGGCCCTTGGCAATCCCATCGATTTCAAAAAGGAAAAAATCCGCAAGGTGGCGGTCATCGGAGGCGGCAACACCGCCATTGACGCGGCCCGGACCTCGCTGCGCCTGGGCGCCCAGGAGGTGATGCTGGTCTACCGCCGCTCGGAGAAGGAGATGCCGGCCAATCCCCTGGAGATCGAAGAGGCCAGGCACGAGGGCGTCAAGTTCCAGTTCCTGACGGCGCCGACGTCCGTCATCGCCTGTACTGCCGATTCCGCCGGAGCCATCTCCTGCCAGAGGATGGAGCTAGGCGAGCCGGACACTTCGGGGAGGCGGAGGCCGGTTCCGGTCAAAGGCTCCGACTTCCACATCGAAGCCGACCTGATAATAGCCTGCATCGGCCAGAGCCCGGACTTGTCGTGCCTGGGGGCGGGCCACGTCCTGAAAACCACCAAATGGTCCACCATCGAAACCGACCCCGAGACTGGGGTTACCTCCGATCCCAAAATATTTTCCGCCGGGGACTGCGTCACCGGAGCGGCCACGGTGGTGGAGGCCATCGGCGGGGCCCGCAAGGCGGCCGAGGCCATGGACCGGTTCCTAAAAATTGGGAAACTGGAAAAAGGTCCCAAGCAGTACAACATCTCCAAGGGTAAGCTGGCAGAGATGTCGGCGGCGGAGTTTGCGCATATCGACAAAAAGGCCCGGGCAAAAATGCCGATGCTGGAGCCATCGGAGCGTAAGAACTTCGACGAGGTGGAACACGGTTTCTCGGAACGAACGGCAGTGGCCGAGGCCAAGCGCTGCCTGGAGTGCGGCTGCGCCGACATGCGGGAGTGCAAGCTCAGGGAATACGCCACCGACTACCAGGCATTGGCCCAGCGCTTTCTGGGAGAGGTGGGAAAACACCCCATCGACGAGAGCCATCCCTTCATCGTCCGCGACCAGGGAAAATGCATCATGTGCGGCCGCTGCGTGCGGATGTGTTTGGAATCGGTGGGGGCGGCAGCTTTGGGGTTCGTCTACCGCGGTTTTTCCGCCATGGTGGCCCCAGCCCAGGAGAGGCCGTTTCCCGAGACCACCTGCGTCTCCTGCGGGGCCTGCATCGACACCTGTCCGGTGGGGGCCCTGACCGAGCGGCCGCGCCAGATTAAAGGCATGAATGTGCCGCTGGAATCAACCCTGTCCGTCTGCACCTATTGTGGGGTAGGGTGTGCGACAAACATAGAGTCCAAGAACGGCCGGATTGTTAGAATCACCGGAAATTCCGAGGGCCCGGCCAACAATGGAATGCTCTGCTTCAAGGGCAAATTCGGCTTCGAGTGTCTGCAGGGCGCGGACAGGCTTACGGCCCCCATGGTCCGCAAGGGCGGAAAGCTGGTCAAGTCGGGATGGGAGGAAGCGGTCTCCAAGATCAACCGCGAACTCAAATCCATAGTCGACCGGTACGGGCCGGAATCTGTTGCCGTGTTCGCCTCGGGCCGGACCAGCCTGGAGGAGGCTGAGGGCCTGCGCAGCTGGGCCGAAAAGCTGGGGGTGAAGACATTCTCCTCGTACTCGGCCTGGGACGGTGAGGATTTGAAAACATTCGAGTCGGTCGTCGGCCGCCGAACCGGGCTGGCCTATGACGAATTGGCCAAGGCCAAAACCATCATCTTGGTGAACTCGGATCCCGCCCATCGCCATCCGGTGTTCGCCCGCAGGCTTAGGAACGCGGTCAGGTCAGGCGCCAGGCTGATCGTCGTTGATCAAAAGCCCAACCAGCTGGACGAGATCGCCGCCCATTCCATCAAGCTCAAAAAGGTAGGCGCCCCGGCGGCCATGGCCGCGGTACTCAAAGCCATGGTTTTAAAACTGCCGGCTAAAAGCGCCGAAGGATACGCCGACCTAAAGAAGGCGCTGGCCAAGATGCCGGCGGCGGCCTTGTCCAAATCCGGCATCGGCAAAAAGGAAATAGAACTTTTGGCTGCCGCCTTCGGGGAGGAGACGGCCCTGGCCGTGTTCGACGCCGACTCCTTGGATGCCGGCACCGCCGCCGCCTTGGGCGACATCCTGCTTTTGGCGGGCAGGCCGGAGAGGTTCATCGCCCTCCGGGCCAAGGCCAACGCCGCCGGCCTCGAGAGATTCCTCACCGAATCTCCCAAGAAGCTGACGGGCGAAATGGCCAAGGGTAAGATCAAAGCCGCCTTTCTGCTGAACGAGGACCCGGTGGGCTCACTGCCGGGGGACAGGGAGATGGCCAAGGCCCTGAAAAAGCTCAAAATGCTGGCGGTCTGCGACCTCTACCAGACGCCGACGGCCGGCCTGGCCCATTTTGTCCTGCCGGCCTCAACCGTGTCCGAGGACGAGGGCAGCTTCGTCAGCTCCGAGGGCAGGATCCAGGTCTTCAAACAGGCGGTGCCTCCGCCCTCGGGCAAGACCACCCGCCAGGTGCTGCAGGCCCTGGGCGGGATCACCCTGCCGGGCCGCATCCAGACCGAGGGACAGCGGCCGAGGTTTAATGTTCCCTTGCTCAAATCTGCGAAGACAACGGGAACATGGTTCCACGGAGACGTCCTGGAGAGGATGGTCTGGGAGCTGAAGAAGCGGGAGAAGCTGCTCAAGGAGTGGGAGTGACTCATCCCCCAAGCCCCCTTCTCTTTATGAAGGAGAAGGGGGCGTTAAACAAGTAATTTATGATAACGGCCGACAGGAAACTGTCGGCTGTCGCTTCCAACCTCAACCCATCCTCTTTCTTATAAAAGGGAGTAGAGGCCGGAGGCAGATCGGCAATTTAACCGTATTTTCCCCTTGCATTCTTCCCCGGCTGTGGTAAAATAAGGCCATGCAGTTCAAGCGTTCCACCCAGGTGGCCGAGGCCCTGAAAAGGGAGGCTTCGGACATCATCGCCAACCACCTCAAGGACCCGCGGCTGGGGTTCATCACCGTCACCGGCGCGGACATGGCCGACGATCTGCGCTACGCCAAGATCTTCATCAGTATTCTGGGGGATGACCAGGCCCGGAAAAAGACGCTGGAGGGCCTGGAGAGCGCCAAGGGCTTTGTCCGCCGCGAGCTGGGCCACAGGCTGCGGCTGAAGTTCACCCCGGAGATAGATTTCCGCATCGACGAATCGGTGGCCACCGGCGACCGGATCGACCGGCTGCTGCACCAGATAGCCGAGGAGAAAAAGGATGGGCCTGGCTGAGGCCGCGACCGCCCTGGAGCGGCACCGCCACATCCTGGTGACCAGCCATTACAACCCGGACGGAGACAACATCGGCTCCCAGCTGGGCCTGGCCCACCTGCTCAAACGCCTGGGAAAGAAGGTCGAAGTAATCGACCAGGATGCGGTGCCGGATAGGTACCGGTTCCTTCCGGGTTGGGAGGGTATAAAGGTATTTAAGGAATGCAGCCAGACAGCCGGCCATCTCGACTCCGCTCGATGTCCAGGTGGTGCCACGCTGGCGGTGGTGCTGGACAGCGCCGGTCTGGACCGCATCGGGCGGGCGGCCGGGGCCATAGTGCCGGCCCGGATGGAGATCCTTAACATCGACCACCACGTCTCCAACGACGGATTCGGCCAGGTGCAGTATCTGGATCCGGCCGCCTCCTCCACCTGCGAGCTGGTCTGCCGCATCGCCAAGAAGCTCGCCAAATCTCTGACCTCGGATGAAGCCTCCTGCCTGCTGTGCGGCATCATCACCGACACCGGCGGCTTCCGCTACGCCAGCACCTCGCCGGCCACCATGCGGGCCGCGGCCGAGCTGATGGAGCAAGGGGCCGAGCTTTCCGACATCGCCACCAGGCTGTACTTCGAGGAGCGCCCCGAGACCCTGAGACTGCTGGGCGAACTGCTGGTGGGCATGAAGCGGTCGGAAAGGGCGCCCCTGGCCTGGATGTCGGTCGGCCTGGAGCAGCTGGCGCGCCACGGCATAGAGATGTCGGAGACCGAGGAGTTCGTGCGCTACGCCCTGTCGGCCCGGGGGGTGGAGGTGGGCCTGATGTTCAAGGAGCAGGCCGACGGACAGGTGCGCCTTTCCTTCCGCTCCAAAGGCCGCTACGATGTCAATCGTCTGGCGCGGCTTTTCGGGGGCGGAGGACATACCCAGGCGGCCGGGGCCAGGGTGCCGGGAAGGCTTTCCGCAGTGCAGGGCCCGGTAATCGAAGCCTTAGAGAGGGAGATGGCTTCCTCGACAGTACCGGGGTTAGAGTGATGGATGGTGAAGCCCGCCCCCAGCCCACCGACCGCTGTCCCTGCGGCAACCGATCCTTTCTGGTGACCACAGAAAAGCTCTACGCGGCAGCAGTGGACGCCGAGGGGGTGCTGGCCTGCTTGGAGCAAAGCGAGTTCATCAAATCGATAGCCTGCAGCAAGTGTGGACGCGAGTTCGCCCAGGGGGATTTCAAAGGGGTTGACTTTTAATCACCTGAATACATGAAACGACCCAAATCTATTGGTTCAGGGTGTTTGGGTTTTTTAGGTGAAAATGAAAATAGATTACAGATGAAGACCTGGGGCATCATAATCAACCGTCACCGGCCGGGGGCCGAGAGCGTGGTCCGGGATCTGGTATCGTGGCTCAGAGCCCACGGCATTCGGCCGCTTTTGGAGGAGGGCTTTTCGGTGGACGGGGCCGAGAGCCTGCCCGGCCGCGAGACGGCCTCAGCAGGCGAGCTGGTACTGGCTCTGGGCGGCGACGGCACCATCCTGAGGACGGTGCGGCTGATGGGAGAGGATCAGAAACCGGTAATGGGCATCAATCTGGGCTCGCTGGGATTTTTGACCGAGACCTCGCAGGACCGGATGTGGCAGACCCTGGAGCTGGTGGCCAAGGGCCAATACTCGGTCGAAGAGAGGGCCATGATCCGGACCCAGTCCGGCGACCGGCCGGTTTACGCCCTCAACGACTTCGACATCAGGGTGCCCACCCGGCTGGTGGAGCTGACGGTCTCGGTGGACGGCGAGTTCCTATCCCGCTACTACGCCGACGGGCTCTTGGTGGCCACCCCCACCGGTTCCACCGCCTACTCCCTCTCGGCCGGGGGGCCGATCGTGGAGCCCTCGATGGAGGTGTTCGTCATCACTCCGATCTGTCCGCACACCCTGTCCATACGCCCCATGGTGGTCCCTATGTCCAAGCAGCTGGAGGTGGCGGTGCACGGCAAGAGCGAGGAGGCGGTGCTGGTGGCCGACGGCCAGGAGAAGATCTTCCTGGGCGACAACCAGAAGCTGCTGATTGCCAAATCGCCCTATAAGGCCAAATTGGTGAAACCTCCCGGATCCTCGTTCTACCACATCTTGCGCACTAAACTTAAGTGGGGGGCTAGGGGGGAGTAACATCAAAGGCAGAGGGTAGAAATCAGAAAAGGAAAATTAAAATGAAAAAGAATTTATTAGGCGACGTCATTTATTGTTTGATTCTGTCTTCTGCTTTCTGCTTTCTGTTTTCAATAGGCTGCGGAAAGAAGGATAACCCGGTTCCGCCGGAGACCGATACCACTCCGCCCCGGGTGATCTATGCCTATCCGGCCGACTCCGCTTCAAGCTTGTTTCGTAATACCGTCATCTATGTCACTTTCAGCGAACCGATGAACCGGAACCCGGTCCAGTCGGCCTTCTCGGCCTCGGGTGCCTCGGGGACTTTCTATTGGTTCGGCAACAGCATGGTGTTCGTGCCCTCGACCCCCTTCGGCCTTAATGACACGGTCCGGGTCACCGTCTCCTCGACGGCCGAGGATTTGGCCGGGAACGGCCTGGCCCCGGCCTTCAGCCGCTGGTTCACCACCGGCGCCGTCTCGGACAACGTCAGGCCCGCGGTCTCTGCCCTGTCGCCGGCGGCCGGCAGCAGCGGGGTGGCGCCTGGCGCCACCATCACCATGCTGGCCTCGGAGCCCGTGCTGCAGTTCATATCCGGCAGTGTCCGGCTGACCGATTCCCTTAACAATGCGGTGGCCGGCAACACCTCCTGGCAGGACTCGGTGACGGTGGCCTTCAACCCCACCTCGGACCTGGCCGCCAACATGCGCTACACGGTAACGGTGGACACCATCCTGCGCGACCGGTGCTGGAACCGCAATGAAACGGCCTCATGGCAGTTCACCACCGAGGCCGACCTGACCCCGCCGACGGTAGCATCTATCTCCCCGGCCAACGGGAGCGGCACGGCCTCGCTCAAGGACTCGATAGTGGTCGCCTTCTCCGAGCCCATGGACACAGCCTCGACCCGGGCCGCCTTCGCCATGAACCCGGCCGTGGCCGGCAGCTTCTCCTGGAGCGGGATGACGGTCATGAAATTCAAGCCCTCCCAGATACTGGCGGTGAGAAGGACATATCAGGTAACCATCGGCAACACGGCCAGGGACCGCAACGGCGTTCCCATGGCCGCGCCCTTCAATTCCGCTTTCACCACCGACCGGGTGGTCTACGCCGCCAGCGTCTCGGCCAATAGGATATACGTAATGGCAAGGACGACCGGCGAGGAAATGCAGCGGATAGAAGATGCCTACGCGATCAGGCTGGCCTGTTCGCCGGACGGCACCAAGCTCTACGTTTTGACCGCCGGTGCGGCCGGCAGCCTGAGGGTGCTGGATCCCCAAAACGCCCACCAGCAGGTGCGCTCCATCTCCCTGGGCAACCAGCCTTACGCCCTGGGCCTCTCGGCCTCCGGCAACAGGCTGGCAGTCAGCAACTACGGATCCGACACCGTCACCGTCATCGACACCATGGGCTGGTCGGCCACCTCGTTTTCCGTGGAATCCGGGCCGCGGGGCGTGGCCTTCGGGAGCGGGAATATATTCGCCGCCTGCGCCGACGCCGCCAGGCTGAGCTCCTACACGATGTCGGGCACCTTCGTCCAAAACGTGGTAATCCATGGCACCTCCCAGATGCTGTGCCTGTCAGCTTCACGCGACACCATCTACCTCTGCGAGGGCGACCAGGTCTCGGCCTTCATGTCATCGGATCTCACCTGGCTGGGCTCGGCGACCACCGACTGCGAGGACGCGATCCGGGCCGGGAATTACCTCTACGTCAGCGACCCGCTGAATCCCAGAGTTCGGGTCTACTCTCCCTCTCCTTCTTTAGGCATCATCGGGCACGTGCAGGACATAACCGTCGGCTCGGCGGCCCGCGGCCTCTGCGCCTCGGCCGACGGGACCCGGGTGTTCTCGGCCAACGGCGCCGCCGGCACCGTCTCCGAGATCAGCACCGCCACCAACACGGTGGTCAACACCATCACGGTGGGGGCGGCGGTGGACGCGGTGGCCGTCAGCCCCTGAGCGGGGGCTTTTCGGCCCGGGCCGGCGCGGATATCCGGCAAATTCGAGATTCTAGAAATTAGCGGACAAGCGACATCCAATGGACTTGAGCAAGATCGATTCCCTGCAGATGGACGCGCTCCGGGAGATATCCAACATCGGGGCCGGGCATGCCGCCACCGCCCTGTCGGAGCTGACCGGGCAGAAGGTCATCATCAACATCCCGGTGATCAACGTCTATCCCTTGAACGACATCATCACCAAGGCGGCGGCGCCGGAGGAATTGGTGGTCGGCATTCAGATCGGGTTGTCAGGGCCGATAACAGGTCGGACACTGCTGCTTTTCACCGAGGACGAGGCCCGCTCCTTTGCCGCCTGTCTGATGGGCCAGAGCAACGGGGCGTCCCAAAATTTGGACGCAGCCGCGGAATCGGCCTTGAGGGAGGCCAACAACATCCTGACCTGTGCCTACATGAACGCCCTGGGTGACATGATGGGCTTTGTGGTCATCCCCACCACTCCCCAGCTGGTGGCCGGAAAGCCGGGAGAGGTACTGGACGGTCTGCTGGCTCAGGGGCAATCGGCCTCAGACCTGGCGGTCTCCATCAACAACGAGTTTCGGTTTTTGGACCGTAACGCCGTTTTCCGGGGTTTCTACCTGCTGCTGTCCGATGCCCAGTCGCTGACCAACATCTTCAAGGCCCTGCACCTGATCTGAGATGGGCTCCATCTCTTAGGAAGCCAGGAAGGCATGAAATCAGAAATTGGCAAAAAGAAGGCCGGGACGTTGAAGCCTCTGGCCGACCTGATATACGAGGCCGGGGTTCTGTCCAAGGTGCGGCGCTCTGGCTGGTGGCTGGCCGGGATGGACCGGCCGGAGAGCGTGGCCGAGCACAGCTTCCGGACGGCGCTCATCGCCTACCTGCTGGCCGTCATGGAGGGCCGGGATCCCGAAAGATGCGCTTCCATGGCCCTATTCCACGATCTGCACGAAACCCGGGTGCTGGACATGCACAAGGTGGGCCAGCGCTACGCTGCCTGGGACAAGGCGGAGGCCGGGGCGATCAAGGAGCAGATCGAGTGTCTGCCCCGCGCTTTGAAGGCAAAGATCTCCGGGTACAAGTCGGATTTTCAAGCGGCCGAATCGCGCGAGGCCGTGATAGCCCGTGACGCCGACCATCTGGAGTGCCTGGTGAGGGCCAGGGAGTACCAGGCTGGGGGCAACCCTCAGGTTAAGGATTGGATAGCCAACAGCCGCCAGCGGCTCATAACTAAATCGGCCAAGAGCCTGGCCGCCCAGTGTCTGCGCACCGGCCCCCAGGACTGGTGGGAGGGGCTGAAGAAGAGGATAAGGGAGGACTAGGGACCTAACCCCCGGCCCCTTCCACTCCGCCTACGCTAAAGCTGCGGCGGACAGGTCGGGGAAGGGGTGCGGGGTTAGGTTCAAAACCTATGCTCACCCGGCTTCACGTCGAAAACTACGCGCTGATAGAATCCCTGGAGGTCGAATTCCGGGCCGGGCTCAACATCCTGACCGGCGAAACCGGGGCCGGCAAGTCCATTCTGATCGGGGCCCTGGGCCTGGCCCTGGGCGAGCGGGCCGACAGCGACAGCGTCCGTACCGGGGCCAAACAGGCGGTGGTGGAGGCCGAGTTCAGGCTCGAAGAAATCCCGCCGCTTAAAGACCTTTTCGCCGAACTGCAGATCGAATGGAGCGGGGAGCTGCTGGTCAGGCGCGAGGTGTCGGCCTCGGGCAAGAGCCGGGCCTTTGTAGGCGACAGCCCGGTGCCCATCGCCGGCCTCAAGCGCATCGGGGACGCTATTTTGGACATGCACGGCCAGCACCAGCACCAGTCGCTGCTATACGAGGAAAGGCACCTGGATTTTCTGGACGGCTATGCCCGGACCTGGCCCGAGCGCCAAACCGCGGCCTCCCTGTTCCGCGAGCATCAGCGCCTCCGCAGGGAGCTGGACGAAATGCAAAACCGGGACAAGCTCACCAAGGAAAAGCTTGATCTCTATGCCTTTCAGATCAGGGAGATCGAATCTGCCCGGTTGACCGAGGGCGAGGAGGAGGAGCTGGAGAGGGAGCAGGCGGTGCTGGCCAACTCAGAGAAGCTTTTCACCCTGGCCTCGGAGGGCTACAGCCTGCTATACCAAGACGAGGGCTCCATCAGCGAGCGGCTGGGGGCGCTCATCCGGTCGGTGCAGCAGATCTCCGGAATCGACAGCCGGGCCGAGGAGATGTTCAGGGCGGCCTCGGCCGCCGGACTCCAGCTGGAAGAGCTGGCCCGGGAACTGAGGCGTTACCGCGACTCCATATCATTCGATCCCGGACGCCTGGAGGAGATCAGGCAGAGGCTGGACCTCATTAAAACCCTTAAAAAGAAATACGGGAGCCGGGACGGCAGCCTGGCTGCGGTGCTTTCACATCTGGCCCGGATAAAGTCCGAGGTGGACTCGGTAGAGCACGGCCAGGAGAGAATCGAAAAACTGGAGGCCGAGCTGGAGAACAGGCGCCGGGAGCTGGAGAGAGCCTGTCTGGAGCTTTCGGAAAAAAGACAGGCGGCGGCCAAGAGGATGGCCAAGGAGGTGCTGGCCCAGCTCAAGGATTTGGGCATGGAAAAGGCCTCGTTTCGGGTCGAAGTTTTCCAATCCGAAGAGGAGGGAGGACTGGTAGGCAAGGGCGGTCGCTTCTACAAAGCCGAGGAGAGCGGAATGGACCAAGCGCGGTTCCTCATCTCCCCGAACGCCGGGGAGGAGCTCAAGCCTTTGGCCAAGATAGCCTCGGGCGGCGAGATCTCGCGGGTTATGCTGGCGGTGAAGACCATCCTGGCCGAGGTGGACCAGGTCTCATCCTTGGTGTTCGATGAGATCGATACCGGCATCGGCGGCCGGGTGGCCGAGGCGGTGGGGAAAAAGCTGCGGCAGATCGGGGAGAGACGCCAGGTGCTATGCATCACCCACCTGCCGCAAATAGCGGCTTTGGCCCAGTCCCACTTTAGGGTGAGCAAGCGCGAGCAGGCGGGCAGAACCCAGACCACGGTCGAGGCCCTTTCGGACAGGGAGCGCGTCGAGGAGGTGGCCCGGATGCTGGGCGGGGAGAAGGTGACTGAATCGGCCCTGAGACATGCCAGGGAGATGGTGGGGTGAGGGTAATACCTAGCAATCCCAGAAATCTAAAATAATATCAAGGAGGCAGCCATGAAGAAACTGTTCCAATTAATTCTGACGCTTTCGCTTGTCGTCCTGCCGCTGATGGCCCAGCCGGACGCCCCGGTCAAGCTGGTGGTGCTTGACTTGAAGTCGCCCGGGAACGAGGGGGTGGTGCTAGCCGACCGGCTGAACGCCGAGTTCATCAAAGGCGGACTCTACGAGATGATATCCCGCGACAAGCGGGACGCGGCCGTCAAGGAGCTGGCGATGGTGGCGGCGGACGAGCCGTTCTCTCTTACCAAGGTCGGCCAGAAGCTGAAGGCCGACATCGTGGTGGGGGGGAGCGTGGGGCAGCTGGGAGACACCTGGTCGCTGAGCCTGGTGGCGGTGAATGTGGCCACGGGCAAGGCTGAGCACCATCTGACCAAGTCATATAAGGGCAAGGTGGACGGCCTGCTGCTTTTGGCCGACGGCTTCGTCAAGCAGGTATCGGCCGAGCGGGCCAAGCAGGTCAAGGCGGTCCAGGCCGAGAAGGCCGATTTGACCAAGCGGTCGGAAGCACTCAAGGCCAGGAAGGCCGAGCTGGAGAAGAAGCGGGAGGCCATCAAGGCTCAGCTGGCCAAGGACCTGGAGGCCATCGACAAAAAGGAGGAGGCCCTGGGGAAGGAACACCAGCTGGCCGGGGAGAAGATTGCGGCCCATGATAAGAAAACCGAGGAGATGAAGGCGGCGGGCAAGAAACCGGCCACCGATCCGGCCAAGGCCAGGGCCCTGCTGGTCAAAAAGCAGGAGGACATCGCCAAAAAAAAGGAGGCCCTGAACGGCGATCGGGAGAAGGCCAGAGCGGCCGCGGCCAAAGCGGACGAGGAGACGGTCAAGGAGATCGGCCTGGTGGAGAAGGCCCAGTGGGAGGTGGCTCAAAAGCAGAAAGCTTTCGAGCCCAAGCCGCCCGAACCCGAGCCGACCCCGGCCGTGGTGGACACGGTCAAGAAGCCTGAGCCACCTAAAAAGCCGGTGAAGAAGGGGACAACCAAAACCAAGCAGACGACCGGCACCTCCACCGGCAAACCCAAGGCCAACCCGGCCGACTGAATCCAAAGGGGCCGTTCCGGACAAGCGGAACGGCCCCTCCTTACAATCGGCTAACTAAGACCTTTTTCGAAGCTGTCGATCTACTCATGGCCGATAGAAGACCCAACAACCTGTTCGGAGACCTGTTTGGCGGCCTGGCTGGCATGCTGGTGGCCTTTCCGTCGGCGGTGGCCTTCGGCCTGATCGTCTTCGCTCCGCTGGGGCCGGCCATGGCCGGGGCCGGGGCCTTGGCCGGCATGCTGGGCGCCATCGCCCTGGGGCTTTTAGCGCCGCTGTGCGGCGGAACGCCGCGGCTGATCTCGGCCCCTTCGGCCCCGGCGGCGGCAGTGCTGGCCGCCTTCGTGGCCCAACAGGCCGGGGCTGGCCCAGCGGCGGCAGCAGCCCTGGTTTCATTGGCCTCCCTGACGGCCGGCCTGCTGCAGTTGGCTTTCGGCGCCCTGGGAGGCGGCCGCCTGATGAAGTATATCCCCTATCCGGTAGTGGCCGGCTACCTAAGCGGCGTGGGACTTTTGATCATGCTGACCCAGGCGCCCAGGTTTCTGGGGCTTCCCCCAGGAGTTCCTTTGTGGCCGGGGCTGGCCGAACCCTTGAACTGGAGCCTGCCTTCGATCGTGGTCGGCGCGACGGCTTTGCTCTCCATGTTCTTCTCCCTGAGGCTTACCCGGGCCATACCGGCACCGATCATCGCCATGGCCGCTGGCGTAGCCGCCTATTTTATCCTGTCTCGGGCCTACCCGGAATTGTTGGTTCTTCAGGGAAACCGTCTGGTGATCGGAATCATTCCCCTGGCCGGTCTGGGGGAATTGCTTGCCGGTTTCGGCCAGAGGCTTTCCTCCATGCCGTCCATAGGCTGGGGCGGACTGATGTCGGCCCTGCTGGCGGCCGGCACCCTGTCGGTGCTGTTGTCCATAGATACCTTAAAAAGCTCGGTGATCGTCGATGCCCTCACCCGGAGCCGCCATGACTCCAACCGGGAGCTTATGGGACAAGGGCTGGGAAACATGGCCGCGGCCGTTTTGGGCGGAATACCAGGGTCGGGTACCATGGGAGCCACTTTGGTTAACATCAGCAGCGGGGGGCGCACCCGGCTATCCGGAATCTTCGAGGGCCTGTTCTCGGCGGCCGCCCTGCTGCTGCTGGGCGGGCTGGTGGCCTGGATCCCGCTGGCCGCCTTGGCCGGCATCCTGCTGGCCGTCGCCTTCCGTATGGTCGACCTCAAAAGCGTCTTCCTGCTGAGGCAGCGCTCCACCGTCTTCGATTTCCTGGTGATCGCGGCCGTGGCCGGGACTGCAGTGGCCGTCAACCTGATCGCGGCCGCCGGGGTGGGGGTGGGCCTGTCCATCATCCTGTTCATCAGGGACCAGGCCCGATCCTCGGTGGTCAGAAGGCTGAGCACAGGGGGGAGGACCTCTTCCAAACGGCGCCGGGTCGCCGCCGAGGCTTTGGTGCTGGAACGGCGCGGCGGGGAGATGGCCGTCTACCAGCTGCAGGGGGCGCTTTTCTTCGGAACCACCGACCAGCTGTTCACCCTGATCGAGCCCAGGCTGGATCGACTGCGCTATGTCATACTCGATATGCGCCGGGTGCTGTCGGTCGACTTCACCGCGGCCCACATGCTGGAGATGCTGGGGGACCGGGTGGCCGAGAAAGGCGGCAGCCTCATCTTCTCCCACATCCCCCGCAGCCTGCCCAGCGGACAAGACCTGAGGCTGTATTTCGACCAGGTGGGGTTGGTCAGGCCGGAACACCGCATCATGATTTTTGCAGATCTGGATGCGGCACTGGAATGGGCCGAGGACCGGATCATCGAGTCGGAGATGGGCAAAAGCGATCCCTGCCGGGAGAGGCCGCTGGATCCGTTGCAGATCGAATTATTCCGCGATTTCACGGAGAAAAGCCGGCAACTGTTGCGCCGGATGATGGTCAGGCGCGTTCTGAAATCCGGGGAGAAGGTTTTCGAACAAGGCGGGCCGGGCGATGAGCTTTACATCATCAGCCAGGGCGAGGTCAGGATCGAGCTGCCCATACCCGGGCGCGTCAGCCACCATCTGGCCACCTTCGGCCGGGGCGATTTCTTCGGGGAGATCGCCTTTCTGGACCAGGGGACGAGGACGGCCGATGCCGTGGTCAGGGCCCAGGCCGTGATCTTCGTGCTCTCCAGGAAGGTCTTCGACCGATTCGCCCAAAAGGAGCCGCAGCTGGCCGGGAGGGTTTTTGCCGGGCTGGCCCGGATATTGGCCGACCGCCTGCGCCGGACCGACCTCGAGCTAAGGGCGCTGGAAGAGGAGTGATATCCGGTTAACAAAAAAAAGAATTGACTATCCTATCTTTTCAGTAAGACTATCCGCCCTTTCTGACTGTCCGGTTGCACCGCCCCGTAGTGGCGGGGCGGACCCCTTTTACCGATGGTGTATCGGTTTGATCGAACACCATCGGTCAGGGCTGGTTTCTAGCTTCCCTGAACTGTTTGGGTAATCAAAAAAGAAAAAGCCCCGGTCGGCAGCCGGGGCCTTTTTGTTATGCTAAAAACGGACAGAAGAGGCCGTCAGTACCGGTTGGTCCACTGGCCATACTTGTCCAGGGTGTATTTGATGGCGCCCTTGACGTAGCGTCCAGCGTCCACCAGCATCCCCTTGGTGTTGGCCACCAAAGTGGAGTTGCCGGTACCGGCCGCGGTGGGATAGCCCGAGGCCACATAGGCGTCCCAGGCCTTCTTGCCGTAGGCGCTGGAGTAGTAGCCCGAGGTGTAATAGGCGGCCTGGTTGATGGCGGTCTTGAGATCGTTGATTACATAGTAATAATTATCGGCGCTGACCGCATCCAGCAGTCTATGGCCGGCCGTCAAATTGTTCTCCACCCATGCCTCGAAGGCGAAATGCTTGGTGGCCATATAGTAGTCGGGGACGGTGGTGTGGAGCACCAGGCAGACATCCTCGATGTAATGGCAGGCATAGCCCAGGTACCAGTCCCCCATATACTGGTTACCGGCCTGGTAGTAGTACTTGGCCGACTTTCCATTGTAGCCCTCAGGGCTTTCGATTTCGCCCGAGGACTGATTGATGTTGTCATGGAAGTCGTCGTCGGCGTCGCCCCAGTACCAATAGCCGCCCGAGGTCAGCATAAAGGCGTGTGACCACTGCTGGTTGTAGCCGTTGGAAAATCCCGACTGGTAGACGTCGGGCAGCTCCGAGGCCGCGGTCATGTTGTTCACCCGGGCGGTCGACAGGCCCATCTTGGCGGCGGCCACGGCCACCACTTTTTGGTGGGTAAGCTGGGACCATTTGACTGTCACCTCCTGGTGCCGTTCCCGGTCCGGGCTGGTGACCTCGATCCTAAAGGGGGCCTGGGAGTAATCGTCGCCGTCAGGCGCGGCCGGTGCCGGCGTGACGGAAACAGGGTTCTGATGCTGGCTGCAGCCTAGGGCCAAACCCAGGAGAACCACTGGAAACGGAAAATGGAACAGCTTCATATGCAGACCTCCCTTATTATGAACGATTACTACAGGGAAAAGCCAGCCAGTCAATGTTTCCCAGGCTAGCGCACCAGCAGCACCTTGCGGCTGGACCGTTGAACCTGGCCGTTGCTGGCAATGCTCAGACGCAGCAGATAAACGCCGCCGGCCAGCCGCCGTCCGAAATCGTCCTGGCAGTCCCAGGAAAACTGATGGCGTCCGGCCTCCAGCCGGCACCGCTCCAAAGTGCGGACCCGCTGACCCACTAAATTGTAGATTTCGACCGAGGCCTCTCCCGGGGACGGCAGCCGGAAGCTGACGGTGGCTCGGCCGCCGCTGATCGGATTGGGATGGACCAGGGCCTGCAAGAGAGCGGCCTTAGAATCTTGAGAAGACTCAGGCTCGGCTGCCAGGACATCTCCGCCCTTGGCGATGCTGTAGGTGCGGCCATTGACGGTGTAGGAGGCGGAGTTGACCACCACCCAGATGTTGGAATTGCAGACCTGCCCCCTCCCTGCGGGGATGGCGGCGCCGGTGCCGGTTTCGGTCTGGTAGATGTAATTGTCCATTCCCGGGTCCGAGGTCAGCCGGGTCAGGGTCTCGGCCTTGGGATAGCCGTAGGGGTTGCCGTCGCCCAGCGAGATGAGCGAAGCCTGGGGATCGAGGGTGGAGACCCAGGTGGGGTTGGAGCTGGAGGCCGAGCTGTGGTGGTTGACGTGGAGGACGTTGACCGGCCCGATGTCCGGGGCCAGGATGGACTCCACGTTCTTGTAGTCTCCGGAATTGTAGCCGGCGATGTCGCCGGCAGTGATCAGCCGGAAGCCGTTGCAACTTATCAGCAGCCCCATGGATTTGCCGTTCTCCTCGTCGGCCGGGATGACCACCGAATCCCCGGATATGGTCTTGCCGTTCATGCTGACAACCTGAACGGTCAGGCCCCCGCCCATATCGAACACCTGGCCCAGATAGGCGGTGCGGCGTTTGGAGCCGGTCCTGTTGACGTAGTTGGTGTAATCGGTCCCGGTGCCGTAGGAGCCGCCCCGGTCGTAGGCGCCGACGATGATGGAATCGAGGCCGTGGGCGCAGAGGCTGTCGATCACTAGGTCGGTGCCGCCGATGTGGTCCGAATGGTAATGGCTGGTGAAGATATAGTCCAGGTGATGGGTGCGCAGGGAGTCGCGAAGGAACTTCCAGATGAGAAGGCCGTAGGTGTTGTTCAATCCGCCGTCAATCAAGGCGTACTTGCCGGTGGGCGAGACCAGGACCGCGGCGTCCCCCTGGCCCACCTTGAGGCAGACGTATTTCATGGGATTGGCCGCCCCGGCCTGGGTGACGGTGATGGTCTTGGGGGAACCGGAGACTCCGGAGGTGGTGGCGGTCACCGTCACCGTGGCGGTGCGCG
>CAZPNX010000029.1:20566-26416 GCA_964588285.1 uncultured bacterium | reverse complement strand
TGTTCCGGAGCCGCCGGAACGACGCGCATAGCGGCGGGCGGCGCGGAAAGCGAGGCCGGTTTCCAGGTCTGGCTTAGCGACATCTTGGATAACGGTTTGCGGGTTTAAGAAGTTGGCGATTTCGGAGCACAAAACTGTCTGCCAGCACTGAACTTGATACGAAGCATAAAGCTTCATTTATCCACTGAACCGCCAATTTATTAAATCCGCTGTTATGCACCGCTTTTCTTTTTTAATTCCTCGTCAATAAGTATTTTCAGGTCAAGAAATGAGTTAATGTCGTCTATGTATGTGTCCTTGTTTTCTGCTTCTCCTTTTTCAATTATGTCCATTCCGACTAAAAAATATCTGTTTGCTATTTCTGGTTTATCATTTTCAAGATATGCCTGACACAGCATACCGATTAAATAGAGAACAGCATAGCCAGAATCGGAATATTATGCAAGAACTAAAGCATCATCACCTATTGTAATGGCTTCATCGTATTTTTCATTTTGCGCTAGTTCAACTGCTTTTGTAAAAAATTGTTCAAGTCGTTCGGCGTAAAATGTACCGTCATTTTGAATGATGTTGTGTCTAAATGTTTCGTAACTCATCGTTTGTTATTTTATTATCCTATATATCGTTGTTTAAGTTCTCTTGCCCAATCAGTGTTTGTGATATCAACAAGGGTGTCTATAAAAGACTCCAAATTTCTAGGACAAAATTCTGATTGTGCCTCATTGTCTGAAACAAGGAATTTCATGTATTCATCAATACCGTCCTTACATTGCTTGTTCTTTGATGGAAAAAGAAAAACAAAAAAACCTTCGTCATAATCTTGTTTGGTGGCGATAGATAACAAATGGTCGCGCCAAATCTGTGATAGAGGGGGTTGGCGTAATAAGTCAACGCTGTCAGGTTTAAATAGTCCACAAGTATTAGTCAAAGTGGCATATTGCTCTTTGAAGTTTTTGTTTGCTTTGTCCTTAGTCTCTTCTTTTAAACTCTCTGCATACTTGACTTCAATTCCTATAAAACCTCTTTTGTCGCCCTTTGTATATTCCACAAAAACATCAAACGCAGAATGGTCGCCAATATATTTTATATCGCCCCGACCTGGCGAATACTCAAACTTAACTGCTGTAACAGCGTCAAGTCGGTTAGGGAAAAGTTGATTGAAATACTTTGTCGCCAAACCCAAGTCAAAATGAAGCTCACCGAATAAGTTAAAGCAAAGTGGTTGTGATGAAAGTAGATTGTTCCAAATCCTTGGTTCGCCAATAAGTCCACCCGTTTTTTTTGCGTTTGCGACTTCTTGTGTTACAAGTTGTTTGATATTGTCGGTCAGAAAGTTAGCCTTGGTTGTCTTTGCAAATTCAATGTCTAAGAAGTTGCCAAGTTTCAATTCGGGGAAACCTTTGCTGTCCCGCCACTTGCTTTGAAGTAGTCGGGCATATGCTGAAAAATCAGTGTCCTGCTGATAGTCCACATTGTATTTTACTCTTTCTTCTTTTGTAGGTCGTTTTATCATTGATTGGTCGTCTTAAAGTGGTGCATAACGTTCCCGGCGTATGCGACGTTTTCACCGAAGCGTAGCGGAGGTGAAAATGTGCCGGAGCGCCTGTCTTCTAATTTTGGGCGCGGAGGCCGAGGAGCGTAGCGACGAAGCGCATAACGCCGTGTTATGTGCCGTAGCCAGCCCTATCACGACTTGGCCGCCGTAGCCAGGACGGCGAAGGCGGTTTAATCAGAAATAGTTTTCTTTAAAAAATCATTAACAATTGATTTTAGCATTTCTCTTCTTTTTGCTAAAAACTGCCTATAATTATTTATTTCATGATATTTTTGTTCAAGTGGAACGGCTTGGTTAATTATTGCTTCTTCACCTCTTTCTTTAATAATACTTTTTAAATAATCTTTTGGTTCTTTATTGCTAATGTGTCGATTAGTTTTACCTGAAATAAATGCCATATTTGCTATTTCATTGATTTCACTCTTTTCATAATTCTTTTTTAATAATGATTTTGGAAAAATATGATGATATTGAATATAATGATAACGGCCTTGATGAGTAAGTGATAACCCTAGGCCAGTGTACCAATCCTTGGCGTTATTGGCTTTTAATGCTAGAAAAACTGTTGAAAATAGTGGACTACCTGCACCTCGACCAATAAAATCAGGAATATCAACATCTAATCTTCCAAACTGTTGAAGAAGAAGTTCAATTAATTCTTTTGGCCCGCCACCTTTTTTAATAACGTTTAAATCTGCATCTAATAAAGTTTCTGATGAACCTCGAGAATATCGTCCTTTCATATTTGCAACATAAAGCCAATATAATAAATATTTCTCTTCCTCTTTAGATATTTTTTCTTTTCGGTCTTGGCTAAAATAAGCGATTGTAATAAAGAATAATGGTGATGATAATAAGGATTCATCTTCTATGCCTGCATTAGACCGAAGAAAATTTATTGCATACCTTAAACCATCTTTTGCCTTTTCCCAGCCGTTTTTAAATTTTTCAATATTTGTTGTAGCAACTTTATCAAATTTTGCTTGGTCTGTGGAAAAAACAACCATCGAACGTACAAGAAGACCCAAATCAAGTGTCATCCAAAATTCTTCGCACTCCTCTTGAAATTCTTCAAGAATTACTAATGAATTAGGCCAACGAGCCGTAATTTGCGCTAAAGCTAAATCAGATCCTCGTAATTTAACACCCAATGAATTTACTCGAACAAATATTTCAGCAACTTCTTCATAACTTAAAGATTTTGGCAATACATGCATTGTGTATTGATAATTTTTAATGGATCGTATTTTTTTTAATCTTGAAGAATATTTTTCGTATCTAGGATCATCAAATGATTTAATCCCGGCTGTTTTTAGAATTTCAGAATCACTATCGGATTGAAAAATTTTTGTAACGGGTATCCAGTTTTTTTGTTGTGCAAGTGTTTTACTTCCTACGACAAACGTCATTTGTCTTAATCGTTCTTGTAAAGTAAGGTCATCACTTTCATCGTTTTCATCGTCTTCTTCATCACCATTAGAGAATGGTGAATCTGAGTCTGATTCTACCTCAGTAAACTCGAATAGATTATCTGGATGCTCAAGATTAAACAATATTTCAATTGGTTTTTTCTTGTCTCTTACTTTTATTGGTTCACCTTTCAATACTGAAGTTAGAGATGTTAGTCTTTGTTGCCCATCAAGTAATAATAAATGATCTGTAAACGGATTTTCTTTTTGTTTAATTGATAAATCACGACTGGGTTGTTCTTTATCGGTTTCCCAAACTAAAATTGAGCCACTAGGGTACCCTCTATATAATGAATCTAATAAATCACGCACACGTGTTGATCTCCAAACATACCTGCGTTGCATTTCTGGTAATCTTAATTTACCACCAGAAACCATTTCTACAAGTTCTTTGACTTCAATGTCTGTTTTACCCATAATAAAATCCTCTGTACTTTATTTGCCCGGCACGGACGCCGGGCACCCCGTTAATTTGGGCTGGCTATGGCACATAACGCCCTGCTTTGCGAAGCCCGAAGGGAGCGCGGAGCGACATGCGCCTGGGGCGCAATGGCGCGGGAGCGCGAGCGAGGGTTTGGGCGGCTGAAGGTGCGAGCGATCGCAAGGTGCGAAGCACCGAAGCGGCGCAAAGGGATATATTATACGAGGTGACGCTCACGCCGGGGCTGGGTGAATACCGCAGCCCAAACGAAGCGGGGCGTTATCCAAGATGTTCCGCAGCCGCCGGAACGCCGCGCATAGCGGCGGGCGGCGCGGAAAGCGAGGCCGGTTCCCAGGTCCGGCTGAGCGGCATCTTGGATAACGTTTGCGGGTTTGCGAACGTGGCCATTAAATGGCATTGCGCTTGCAATTCAAGAAGGCCATATGGTCGAGGGCTTGGGCTTTCGTGCCTGTCTCTGCCCGAGACGCAAACCCGTTTGTTATGCGTTGTGTTGCCCTAAATATTCAATGGTTCAATATATGAATTCCCTGTATCCGTATCAAGTAAAATGTTTGCACGTAAAATCACACCCATTTTGTTATAATCCATTTCCCAGATATCAAATAGTAAACTGAATGGCACAAAAACATTTATACCAATACCACTAATACCGGGATTGCCACTAAAAAATAGATTAAATTCCGATTCGTTTATTTTGGTAATAGTAACGTCGGTGTTTTTAATTAAAGTTCTTTGCTCGTTGGAAATTAAATATACTGGTGAATGAAGAACAACACCCTTACATTTATCATTAAGGCGTTTCATTCTTAAAAATAGTGAACGGCTATTGCTCATATTTCTCTCGTCAACTTGATATGGTTTCATATATTTCTTTCCATAATCTGTTCGATATGGGAATTTTATATTTTGAGGTTCTGATTTTTTACTAACAGCGGCAATACCTTTTTCCAAAGGATAAACGTTAATAGAAAGTAATGAATTGTCATTTATTTTAAGTGGTTTACATTCATATTTCAGTTCAGCGGGGTAAATATATTCAGAAACTTGGTCATTAATAAATCGCTCAATATCTTCAACATTGTTCACATTTAAAAAAGATTTAGCAACATTACATTTATCATTAGGATCTATGTCTTCTTCAATACCTATAATGATTGACCCGCCCTCAGAGTTGGCAAAAGAACAAATGTCTAAAGCAAGTTCGTATGCCGAATCTTTGTCAAAAGACAATTCTCTTTTAAAATCTAAATAGAGAGATTCTTTTGTTGTGCCTAATACGATATTAGTTGTAATATTATCAGGCGTTTTAAAGTATATTGGGTAGTTCATAAAAAGGTTCCTAAAATGGGTGGTTATTAGTGTCAAGTGCAAACAGGTGAAGGGCAACATTACGCATAACTACTGGGTTGGCGAAGTGCGTGTATTTTGGGTTTTAGCTGTTTTAAAAGGTGCGTATATCCCCGAACCAGTGGTCGGCTTTGCGCACCTAACCATTAGAGGTCAGCCATTACCGGATTACCTCCATGCCCAGGTACGGCCTCAGCACCTCTGGCACCTCCACCGTTCCGTCGGCGTTCTGGTAATTCTCCAGCACCGCTATCAGGGTCCGGGGCAGGGCCAGGCCTGAGCCGTTCAAGGTGTGCAGGTACTCGGGCCGGGCTTTGGGGTCGCGGCGGAACTTTATATTGGCCCGGCGGGCCTGGAAATCGCCGAAATTGGAGCAGGAGGAGACCTCCAGCCACTCCCGGCAGCCCGGCGACCAGACTTCGATATCATAGGTTTTTAGGGAGGCAAAGGTCAGGTCTCCAGTGCACAGCCTGACCACTCGGTAGCGCAGTCCGAGCTTTTTGGGTATGTCGCAGGCGTCCTCCACCAGCCTTTCCAGTTCCTCGTTCGACCTTTCCGGCAGGCAGAACTTGACCAGCTCCACCTTGTCGAACTGGTGGCCTCGCTTGATGCCGCGCGTGTCCTTGCCGGCCGACATCTTCTCCCGGCGGAAGCATGGGGTGTAGGCCACGTGCCTTAGGGGCAGGACACCGGCCTCCAGCACTTCGTCGCGGTACATGTTGGTCACCGGCACCTCGGCGGTGGGGATCAGCCAGAGGTCCTCCTCGACGTCGTGATAGAGGTTGTCGGAGAACTTGGGCAGCTGGCCGGTGCCCACCAGACACTTGCCGTTCACAATGTAAGGCGGGTAGATCTCGCTATATCCGTGCTCCCGGACGTGAACATCCAGCATCCAAGAAACAAGGGCCCTTTGCAGGGCAGCCCCGGCCCCGCGCAGCATATAGAACCGGGTGCCCGAAACCTTGACCCCGCGCTCGAAATCAATTATCTCCAACTTTTCGCCCAACTCCCAGTGCGGCTGGGGGGCAAAGGCGAAA
>CAZPNX010000029.1:0-20466 GCA_964588285.1 uncultured bacterium | reverse complement strand
CCCAGCCAACCCACAAAGGGCGTATCCACCGCATCCACCCCCTCGTCCTGGATGAGCTGCTCTAGCGTCTCCTGTGAGGCGAACAGGTACTCGCCGCTTTTAAGGACCTCCGACACCAGGCCCTTGCCCGGCGGAGCCGGGGAGGGCGGGGCGCTGAATTCGTCGACATAATAGACGTAGTCCAGGATGTTCTCCTGAGGCCGGTGAAGGGCCACGAAGAAGTTGCGGGCGAAGATCAGGCCGCCGACGATGTTGTGGATGTCGCCGCACAGCCGGCGGAAATCGGCGGCCTGGCTGCAGCGGTTGGAGATCTTGTAGAGGGCCTCCTGATAGGCTCTCTCCTGTTTTTCGCGGGTGATCTCCTCGCTGGTGGTGACTATTCCCAGGGCCTGGCCCTTTTGGTCGCGGATGACATCGGAGGTCAAGCGGACATGGAAGATGGAGCCGTCGCGACGGACGTTGAGGCCGTCGCGGGTGAGGCGTTTGAAAGAACGCACCTGCTCGGGGGACATGGGGCTCCAGCCGCCGCCGGGAACAAAGACGCCGACATCCTTGTCCACCAGCTCTTCGACCGTGTAGCCGTGCATCTGAGCCTCGGCCGGGTTGGTATAGAGGATGCGGCCCTTGAGGTTGGTAATGGTCACCCCCAAAGGCAGGTTGTCAACCACCTGCTCCAGGGCCGAGAGCTTAAGGCGCAGTTGGCGGTACTCCGACTCCGTCACCTCGGATTCGGCCAATCGGATCCTTAGGGCATTGATCTCCTTGGCCAGTTGTTCCTTGGTTTTCCTGTCGTCCATCGGTTTTCTCCGCGGGGTCTTTTAGTATTCAATGATACTATATTCTCTGCTGATAGTAAACGGAAAAAGCAGCCTTCAGGCCGCCGCCGGGCGGATAGCCGATATTATAAGGCCTGTCTATACCTGTAATGTCAGGCCGATGGGGCAATGGTCCGAGCCCATGACCTCGGGGGATATCCAGGCCCTTTTGACGTTTGGTTCCAAGTCCCGGCTGACATAGAAGTAATCTATCCTCCAACCCACATTTCGCTTCCGGGCGCCAGATTTCAAATCCCACCAGGTATAGCGGCCAGGACTCTGATCGAACATCCTGAAGGTATCGACAAAGCCCGATGCTAGGAGCCGGTCAATCCATTCCCGTTCCATGGGCAGAAAGCCGGAGACCTTGGAGTTCTCCTTGGGCCGGGCCAGGTCTATCTCCTGATGGGCGGTGTTGACATCGCCGCAGACGACGATCCTCTTCCTTTGTTTGAGCAGCGCCTTCATACGGTTGAGAAATGATTCGTAGAAGGCCATCTTATACCGCAGCCTTTCGGCCGAGGCCTTGCCATTGGGGAAGTAGATGTTGAAAAGAAGGAAGAGGCCGTAATCCGCCTGTAGGATACGTCCTTCGCCTTCAAATCGCCTGTCGCCGAAGGTGGCCTTGACCGAGGCGGGTTCCTTCTTCGTCATCAGGGCGACGCCGCTGTAGCCCGGCTTTCTGGCGGAATCGAAATAACAGCTGTAATCTCCGATCTGCTTCAATTCGGAAGAGATCTGCTCCGGCCGGGCCTTGGTCTCCTGAAGGCAGAGGATGTCGGGCGAGGCCTGCCTCAGCCATTCGGCAAAGCCCTTTTTGAGGAGAGCCCTCAGGCCGTTTACGTTCCAGGATATTATGGTGGTGCTCATGGATTTAAGATATCATAAATAGAGCCAAAAGTCAAAGTAAAAGGCGGCCAGTGAAGGCCGCCTTTTGCCTATTTTTTGCTCTGGCTCTTGGTCTGGTGGGATCAGAAGCTGAAATCCAGACCGGCCGAGAAATAGAAAGGCCATCCCACAGCCGCCCTGCCGGCAAAGCTGGGCGAGAAGAAATAACGCGCGCCGACCTGGCCGGCATATCCTATGCCCGAGGTATAAGCGGCCGGATAGAGGCTGGAGACGGTGGTGCTGCCGAATTGGTCCTTATATTTGGCATCCCATTTGAAGTAGCCCAGGCCGGCTTTGAGGTAGGGGTCGAAGCTCTTGCCCGGCATGAGATGATAGGCTCCGGCGGCCAGGGCTCCGATCAGAGTGTACTTCCACTCGTAGGAATAATAAGCGGTGTACTTCTCGGTGAAACTGGAATAGGCTATGTCGGCTCCGAGGCCTATCTTCTCGGCCAGGCCGTATTCGATGTTGGCTCCGAAGCCCAAGCCCCAGCCATAGCCGACGGTGGGACCGACCAGGATCTTGCCTTTTTCAAAACCCTGGGCCGAGGCCAGAGCCACTGTTGCCGCCAGGACCAATACCAGGAGATTGGTTTTCTTCATGTGAGTCTCCTTTCGGTTTAAAGTTTTGTTTGGTTGGGTTTGTATCTTGGGGTAATATCCTCGGATGGAAGATCAAAAGGTTTTAAATTCAGTGCAGAATATCGGAGCTAAAAATCGATTAGAGATAATGTAAACCTAACGTATCATCACTAACTTCCCCATGGCTGTTTCTCCGTCGCAAGACAGCCGCGCCAGATAAACACCGCTGCCGACCCGGTGCCCGCCGTTGTCCCGACCATCCCATCTGGCTTGGTACTGTTCCGCCGTCCGGTAGCCAGAGAATAGCGTCCGCACCTCCTGGCCCAGCAGGTTGTAGATATTGAGCGAGGCCCTTCCGCCCTGAGGAAGCTGATAAACTATACAATCACCTCTCACTTCCAACTTCAAACTTTCAACTTTCAACTCTGCCGGCCGTCCATTATCAATAGCCACGCCCGCCGGTCCGTAGCCCTGATAGATGCCCAAGCCGAAGTCGTTGTCAGTCAGATAGATCAAACTTTCGGAGACGGCCACTCCTTGGGAATAGCCTGGGGTATTGTAATATCCTACTTCGGTAGGCGTGACAGGGTTGGAGATATTGATTATCCTTAGTCCTGAGCCATAGTCGGCCACATAGGCATAGATTCCGGATAGAACTATGCTGTAGGCATTGCCCGGCGTGTCGTAAAATCCTATTTCGCTGGGAGTGAATGGATTGGAGATATTGATGAAGCGTAATCCACCCCAGGCATCGGCCACATAGGCATTATTCCCAGAGATGGCTATGTCATAGGCACTGCCGGGAGTATCATAATATCCTGTCTCGCTGGGACTGGTGGGATTGGAGATATTGATAATCCTCATACCGGAAGAGCCGTCGGCCACATAGGCATAGTTTCCGGAGATGGTCACGCCATAGGCATATCCCGGAGTGTCGTAATATCCTATCTGGGTGGGGTTGGTCGGATCGGAGACATTGATTATCCGCAGGCCGGAAGCGCCGTCGGCCACATAGGCATAGTTGCCGGAGACGGCCACGTCCCAGGCGAATCCCGGTGTATCGTAATATCCTGCCTGAACAGGATTTGTTGGATTGGAGATATCAATTATCCGCAGGCCAGAATCGTAATCGGCCAGATAGGCATAATTACCTAATATGGCCACGGCATAGGTCCAGCCATCGGTGTCGAAAGATCCTACCGGAAGTGGCGAGGTGGGATCGGAGATATTAAATATCCAAAGTCCATAGCCATAATCGGCCACATAGGCGTGATTGCCGGAGATGGCCACGCCATAGGCATATACCATAGTTCGATAATACCCAGATTCGGTGGGCGAGGCGGGGTCGGAAACGTTTATTATCCGCAGGCCCTTCTCATCATCCGCCACATAGGCGTAATTACCGGAGAAGGCCACGCTGCGGGCCGAACCCGGCGTGTCGTAGAAGCCAGCCTCGGAGGGATTGGCCGGATCGCTGATGTTGATGATGCGCAGGCCGGAGTAATAATCGGCCACATAGGCATAGTTGCCGGAGACAACGACTCCACGGGCCGAGCCCGGCGTGTCATAGAAGCCAGCCTCGGAGGGATTGGCCGGATCGCTGATGTTGATGATGCGCAGGCCGGAGTAATAATCGGCCACATAGGCATAGCTGCCAGAGACAGCCACCCCGCGGGCTGAGCCCGGTGTATCGTAAGTGCCCACTACGGAGGGATTGGTCGGATCGCTGATATTGATTATCCGCAGGCCGGAGTAATCATTGGCCACATAGGCATAGTTGCCGGAGACGGCTACGCCGTAGGGAGAGCTGGTATTACAATAACCAACCTCATTCGGGTTTGCGGGATCCGAGATATCTATTATCCGTAAACCGTATTCGTTATCGGCCACATAGGCATAGTTGCCGGAGACAGCCACCCCGCGGGCGAAACCCGGTGTATCGTAATAACCTACCTCGTACGGGTTTTCCGGGTTAGAGATATTAATCACCCGGAGGCCAGCATTATTGCTGGCCACATAAGCATAACTCCCGGATATGGCCACAGAATAAATGATCCCAGGCGTTGCTGTACCGCCTACGAAGGCTGGAGAGGCTGGATTATCTACATTCAGCAATGTTAAGCCAGAGCCAGAGCCGAGCACGGCATAATTGGCTCCACCGATGTTGGTGTAGGCAACTGCCTCACATGGGCCAAAGGCACAGTGCCCAACCGTCCGCACGTTGGAGCTGTCCTGGCCTTTGGCCAGGCAGCAGATGGCGGCCAGTAGAAGAACGACCGACAAACCTTTTTTCATTTCCGCTCTCCTTTTATTATTGTTTTTTGATTTTTCCCGGCAGTTTCTGCCGGGGTTGTTTTCAAAGATAGGCTGTAGAGATATCCGCACTGGGGACAATGCTCGGCTAAAAAATTTGTCATAGGGCTGGAGCAATGTGGACAAGAGTCTAATAGTTTCTGGCCGCATTGAGTGCAATATCCTCCCGGGGTTGAGGAACTCATGGCCCAGCGGCAGCGAGGACAGATTTTATAGTGTTTCATCCGCATATTAATCCGACAGAATTATAAACGCCGTATGTTAACAATGGTGTTAACATTCGGCGTCTCAGGTAGGGCAAGGATTTTATATCGTCCTGGTTATTCCTTGCCTTGCAAGATGTTATGCAGTAGCCAGTTTGTTGCGATAGTATTCGGCGCGCTCTGTTTTTCCTATCTTTTCCGAGAGGGATATCAGTTTCTTCAGGAACTGATGATATATGTTAGATATCTCTATCCTGGTCTTTTTAACCCAGGGATCGTCCAGGCCTTCTAAGTATGGACCTCTGAAGAGGGATTCCGCCTGTTCGTAAGTTGACCAGGCCTCCTGCCAGCGCCCCTGCCTCTCCATCTCCAATGCCCTCTGGATCAGGGAATCCAGGTGCTCCCTGTCTAAATAAATCCTCTCATCCTCCCAGCGGAAGCGATAGAGACCTTTGTCATACGATATTATGGCATGGCCCAGCGCTTTCTTCAGCCGGGAGAGACAGACCCGCATGCTGCCGCTGGAGCTGGCATCGCCCCAGAAATATTCCAGGATCCTCTGGCGATCCACGCCGATCCGGCTATTATAATCTAAGGTGAGCAGATAGGCCAAGACCTTCCTGGCCAACTGGCCCTTGGCGCCCTCGGGCAGGGGGAGGTCGCCGGTGGCCGGATAGAGCTCCAGGGGCCCTAAGACCAAGATGCGAACTACCCTTTCCTTCGCTTTGATACCTGATCCTTTTGGCCTGGATGTCTTCATCAATTGAGGGAAGTCCTCGAGGACCTTCGCCAGCAATAAATTTAATTCCAGGGCACGGTAGAGGTCAGCGGCCCGGGCCAGATCCTCATAGCCCAGGGCAGCTTTACCTGAATCCACCCGGAGGCGGCCAAGGGACTCCAGGTGCCTGGCCTGCTCATACTTATTGCCCAGACGTTCGAAGGCCTCGGCTGCCGCGGCCAGGAGCTCCTCGGATTGGTCAGGATTGATCTTCATCAAAGTCCGGCCGAGACATCCCTGGGCCAGAGCCACAAGCTGTGGAGAGGAAGCCTCGGCGGCCAGTCGGTAAGCTTCCTCGGCATGGGCCACGGCTTCGTGAAACCGACCCAATCCCGAACAGGCCTGGCTCAGATTCATCAGGGCCTCGGGAAGGTATTTCTTAGTCCCCTTCTTTTTCAAGGTCTCCAGAGCCAGGGCCGACCAATAGTGGGCGGCTTCAAAATCCTGCTGGGCGCCGATGCCTTGGCTGTAACATTCCGACAGGTTCAGCATGGTACAGGCGGCCCCGATCTCATTTCCCAGGATTCTTTTTATATGAAGATTTCGTTCCAACAAAGCGGGCAGCCCCTCTCCCTGCCCCATTTCGCCCCGGATGCCCACGATGTTGTTCAGGGCCTCAGACTGTATCGCCAGATCGCCTTTGATATAGGCCGCGCGATAGACGGCTTCCATTTCGGCGAGCGCCTGGAGATGTCTTCCGTTATTCCAGTGGAGGCCGCCCAGGTTAGCCCGCAGAATGATCATGGCCTCGTGCATATGTTGCTGCCGGTGGATCTCCAGGGCTTTCTGGTAGGCTTGCTCGGCCTCGGGATATCGGGCCAGGCGCATCAGCGCCTTGGCCCAATTGCCCAGGGCTATGCCTAGATGGATGGGAGAGACTTCTTCGGCTTTGGGGATCACCTGGGTACGATAGAGCATCTCGGCCTCCTGGTAGGCACCGCGGGAAAGAATCATGAGGCCCAGGGTGTTCCTCACCCGCATCAGGGTTACGGCATCATCGGCATGTTCCTGGCACAGATGTTCGGCTAGGCGGGAACAGTTTTCGAAATCGTTCTGGTTTTGGTAGAGGAAAAGTTGAAGAAGATCCAGTTCTGCTTTCACCTCGACAGATGCCTCCGCCGGCAGGGAGGAACACCAGGCGAAGGCCTCGTTCAGTAGGGGCTGACAGGAGACCGGGCTGAGCCTCATTAGGCTGGCATGGGCTTTTTGATAATAGAGCATCCTCTGCTTTGGGGTAAGGAGATGCAGGCCGTCCTTCATCCTCTCGGCCAGGGAAACGGCCTTCTGCAACAATCCCAGTTCCTCGGCAGCCTGGAGGGCGGCGAGATCGAGCAATATCTGCTGGTCCCGGCGGCAGATTTCTCCGGCACGGTGCCATCTCAGGATACGATGCCAATCCCTCTGGAGGCGGGCCGTCTCCAGGGCCTGGCCGAGTAGGCCTTCGGGCATCTCCGTCAGGAGATCGCCTTTTAGAAATTGTTCCCAGGCGTTCAGGGGATCTTTCCTCTGCATGAAGAAATCGGCAGCTCGTTTTCGCCAGTGTTGTTTTCTTTCCTGGGGCATCCTATCCAGCACGATCTCGCCGATCAAGGGATGGACGAACATAACCTGATGGTCATGGCGAAGCATCCGATCCTGAAGAATGGAACGGCTTTCCAGTTCCATCATCTTCTGGATGAGGTCCGATCTCGGAATTCCGATGAAGGCCGCCCAATCCTCGAAAAGGGCCGGGGAGCCGAGCACGGCCAGGGATTCGATGGCACTGGCGCCCAGGGGATCGGACAGAGAGCCCTGCAGGTTCTGCCAGATCATCTCCTGAAGCGAAGGGGGCAGGCGGAGCCGATGAAAGCCGTCATTGGCTTTCCAGCCGATATCCGGCAGCTGTTCGACGATCCCGGCCTCTCCGGAGATATCCAACAGCAGACGGAGGAAATAGGGGCTGCCTCCGCTTTGAAGGGTGAGCCAGGAGACATATTCCGGGTTATTCTCGGAGAAATCCTCCTGAAAAAGCCGATTCAACATCTGACCGATACCGTCTCCATCGAGGGGGGCAAGCCTTACCTGCCATGCCTGGTATTTGATTCCGGGAAGCGATAGCAGGGCTTCATTGGTTTCGCCCGCCAATTCCTCCAGGGTTTTTAGCCTGAGAGCGGTATGGGCTTGGTCCCGGCAGGTCACTATAAGCGCGATGGAGGTACCTTCCACGGATAGCCAGCGGACGAAAGACTTCAACCACTCGGCGATTCCGTCGTCGGCCTCGTGGAAGTCATCGATCACGAAGAGAAGGCCATGGTCCTCATCCCGGCTGGCCGAGGCCGATAGGCTGGTGGACAACAGCCATAGATCGGATTCCGAAGCAGGGTCGAGTCCCTCGGCAGCAGCCGGATCGGCCGCGCCCTGGCGCAGCCAACGGGCCAGCTGGGATTGATAGGGGCTCAGGCCATCGAGGTGACGGCCTTCGGGCCTGAGGAAGAAAAGCTGCTGAACGAAGGAGGAGAAGAGATCGACCAGACCGTAGTCCGGTTTGAGATCTATGTGAATGGTGAGGGGGGTGATCGAGCGTAAGGCCAGCTCCTTCCTTAATTGTGATATCAGAGTGGTCTTGCCGATCCCGGCCGGGCCGGAGAGGACCAGGAAACAGGTGGATCCCGATGTCAAAGAATTTTGTATGCGATCGCGGACGATGTCGAGTTCCTGTCGGGGGGCCAGGGCCGAGGATGTGCTCCAGTGTGGTGACATCTTTCGAGTCAGAGAATATTAGGGTTATATCTTGGCATGGATGAAAACTATCTGATGGTTGGATCGCTCTCGGGATGGAACGGATTGCGCCGTAACAGAAGCGAGTACATATATGGATAGGATTCTTCGAGATGGGCGGCGTACCTCAGCCATTGGCGCAACAGCAAAGAGTAGATCCGGTTGAGATCGCCGGAGAGGTGCTGATGATCGCTGTCCGGGAGGGTAACGAGCGAAGGCCGATAGTGCAGTTCTTCGGTAAGATGGGTCATGGCCCACAGCAGGTCGGTGAAATTCTGATGTTCCAAGAGATTCTGGTTTTCCAGCAGGCTTAGGATAAAGGATCGTTTCTGTAACAGAAAATCCTTGAGCTCATGCAGATCGCCCCGACGCGAGTCCAAACCAAAGCGGCGGCGGGCTAAGGATCTTTCCGCCTTTCTAAAATCCTCACGGCCCCAGGATGGATTCGGGGCCAGGTCTTCCTTCAGCGAGGCGAACTGGGGGTCGAAGCGCGACAGGTGGGCCATGAGATCGCCGCCGGCCTCGGAGAAGAAGGCGCCGATCACCATATTCATCTGTCGCCGCCGTTGCTGCCTCTCCCGCTGTGACAAGAGTTCGTTCAGGAAGAGGGTTACCAGCAGCACCTGGATGGGCAGGAAGGCCAGATCCTGAAGCAGATAGAAATAGGTGTCGCCGGGTTTGTGGAAGAGCGTTATCTGCAGGGCATAGAATCCGGCCGAGGCGGCGGCTAAAAGCAGGGCCAGCCAGAGGTACCATCTATTGATCTTCATAAAGACGAAGCGAATCGTTGGAGTATCGGGCGCTGATGAATTCAAGAGGGTCGATATATCTGGATTCCAATTCCTCCCGGGAATAACATGTCAGGCCGTAGGTCAACAGTTGGGATCGGCGCTGAGGGGAATTGTTTTTCCGGGGTCGGACCTTCATTATCTCCAGATGCAGGTGGTCGAACTGCCAGCCATAGCGGCTCAGCTCCCGGCGGTTCATGAACCTGGCTATGGGCCGTGAAGGAGAGACGCTGTCGCCCATACGGCTGGAGATGCCAGCGATATGCTCATAGACCGACCATAGGGTATCGCCCGACTCGGTGACATTCTCGATGATGAGCTGGGAGTAGGGACCATCGTCTCTGAGGCTGACCACCCGGCCGCAGGAGACCGGGTAGATGGGCTCGTCATCGTAATTCTTCGAAGGCCTGACGATATCCACTCCGGCATGAAAGTGGGCCGGAATCCCGGGCCGGGCCTTCCGCCAGAGGCCAAAAGCGCCAATATCCGTCAACCTGATGGAATCAGGGCGGCAGTCGACCGGCCAGCGACAAGCCGGAGGTTGGGAACAGAGCAGCTGGCCGGCCATGACGGCCCACAGCACTGAAGGGCGGCAAACAGCAACCACTAAGATCACATTCAAATATAGCATGGCGGGTTATTCCCGTCAAGGGCATTTGAACTTTATGGGGATTGACAAAACAAATTTTAAGCCTTATAATATATCAATATATCTTAATATGATGATATGAAACAGGCCGTGCTTCTTTTCAAAGCCCTGGGCGACCCGGTCCGGCTGCGGATCGTCAAATTGCTGGAAGGGGGCGAGCTCTGCGTCTGCCAGCTGACCGAGGCCATGGGCCTGGGCCAGTCCCGGATCTCGAGGCATCTGGCCGTCCTCAAAGCCGCCGGACTGATCGATGATTTGCGGGACGGCAAATGGGTTCACTACCGTATCCGGGGGCGGCTGCTACAGCTCATCGGTGATCAGTTGGACGATCTAGACCACGAAGAGCCGATGAAAAGAGACCGGCGGGCCATCGCCAGGGCCAAGCCCTTGATAGAATGCCGGCTACAAAAGACGCAAAAAACAAAGAGGCTCATACCGTGTCGGAAAATATGATCAGACGTCTCTCCTTCCTGTACCGCTACCTGACGGTCTGGATCTTCTTGGCTATGGCCGCCGGCGTCTTCCTGGGCTGGCTGGCCCCCGAGGCGGTCCAAGCCTTCAACCTCAGGTTCAGCGTGGGCACTACCAACATTCCCATCGCCATCGGGTTGATATTGATGATGTACCCCCCGCTGGCCAAGGTGCGTTACGAGGAGCTGCCCCAGGCTTTCGCCGATGTCAGAGTGCTGAGCTTGTCCTTGATGCAGAACTGGATCATTGGCCCCATCCTGATGTTCCTTTTAGCGATCCTTTTCCTGCACCGTCACCCGGACTACATGATGGGCCTGATCATGATCGGCCTGGCCCGATGCATCGCCATGGTCATCGTCTGGAACGACCTGGCGAGGGGCGACTCGGAATACGCCGCCGGTTTGGTTGCCTTCAACTCCATCTTTCAGGTTTTCCTCTACTCGGTCTATGCTTATCTCTTCATCAAGGTCTTTCCGCCGCTTCTGGGCCTAAACCTGGGGGCGGTGGATCTCTCCCGGATAACCATCAGGAGCATCACCGAGAGCGTCTTCATCTACCTGGGCATTCCCTTTATCGCCGGGATGTTGACCCGCTATGCGCTGGTCAAGGCCAAGGGCAGGGAGTGGTATCATTCCAAATTCATTCCGGTGATCAGTCCTATAACCTTGATCGCCCTTCTGTTCACTATCGTCGTCATGTTCTCCATCAAGGGCCAGGAGATAGTGCAGCGGCCGTTTGATGTGGCGCTGATCGCCATTCCGCTTCTTTTGTATTTCGTGGTCATGTTCCTGGTCAGCTTCTTCATGGGCAAAGGGATCGGAGCCGGCTACGGGAAGACGGCGACTTTGGCCTTCACCGCGGCCTCCAACAATTTCGAACTGGCCATCGCCGTATCCGTGGCCGTATTCGGCCTGGGATCGAAGGCGGCCTTCGCCGCGGTTATCGGACCTTTAATCGAAGTGCCGGTGATGATCGGGCTGGTCAATGTGGCGATGTGGATGAGGCGAAGATACTTTGCGTGCGAAACCCAGACGGAAGGCAAGGCACATGTCTAAGATTTGGTACCCGATCCTCAATTACGAACAGTGCACCGCCTGTGGCGCCTGCCTGCGCAAGTGCAGCCATGGCGTCTATCAGTACAAGGGCGGAATGATAGTAGTGGTCAATCCTGAGGGCTGCGTGGAGGGATGCCACGGCTGCCAGAAGCTGTGCCCGTCCGGGGCCATCGGCTATTTAGGCGAAAATGATCCCAAGATTATACCGTCGAAGTGCGGCTGCAATATCGCATGCGGCGATGAGCGCAAATAGATTAACGAAAACGAGGAGGGGAACATGAAGATCCAGATACTGGGCACCGGTTGTCCCAAATGCCAAACCCTGGCCGCCAACGCCGAGAAGGCGGTCAAGGAGTTGGGGATAGAGGCCGAGATCGTCAAGGTGACCGACCTTAAACAGATCATGGCCTTCGGCGTCATGCAGACGCCGGCCCTGGCGGTGGACGGAGTGGTCAAGTCGGCCGGCCACCTGCTGTCGCCGGAGCAGATCAAGAAACTGATCTCATAAAACCGCAAAGACACGAAGAACGCAAAGATCTTTTAAATCAGGACATGATGAAGTTAAACGACAAGATATTTTTATCAACGGCCATGATCTTGTTTCTGGCCGTTCCCTTGATGGCGCAGGATGTCAAGCCGGACACCTTGAAGAAAGATTCCGTTGCCGCCAAGGCCATTAAAAAGGGCAAAACAAATACACCTGCCATAAAGAAGGCCGCAGCCAGGGCCGACACTCTAAAAACCAAACCGGTCAAGCTGCCCAAACTGGTGGATTTGGGCGCAAACAAATGCATTCCCTGCAAGATGATGGTGCCGATACTCAAGGAATTGGAAACAGAGTATAAAGGCAAGCTAGAGGTCATCCTCCTGGACGTCTGGGAGAATCCTGATGCCGGCAGGAAATATAGGATTCGGGTAATACCGACCCAGATATTTATTGCACCCGATGGAAAGGAGCTCTTCAGACACGAGGGATTCTATTCCAAGGAGGACATGCTGGCCAAATGGAAGGAATTAGGCTACGAGATGAAAAAGTAGCATGCAATCGTTGTTCATCGGGCTTTCCCACGCTGTCGAGGGCTCGGCGCTCATCGCTCTTGGCGCCTCATTTCTCTGGGGAGTCTTGAGCATCTTGCTCAGCCCCTGTCATTTAGCCTCCATACCGCTCATCGTCGGTTTTGTGGACGAGCAGGGCCGGATCTCCACCAAAAGGGCCTTCAGCATCTCGTTGCTCTTCGGACTGGGGATATTGGCCACCATCGCGGCCATCGGGGCCGTCACCGCGTCGTTGGGCAGGATGATGGGCGACGTCGGCCGCTGGGGGAATTATTTCGTGGCCCTCATCTTTTTCCTGGTCGGCCTCCATCTGATAGGCCTGATCCCCATGCCCTGGGCCGGGGCCGATGCCTCGGGATACAAGCGCAAAGGGTTGTTGGCAGCCTTGCTGCTCGGCTTGATTTTTGGCGTTGCCCTGGGCCCCTGCACCTTTGCCTACATGGCCCCGATGCTGGCGGTGGCATTCCGCACGGCTTCGACCAATCCTCTCTATGCCGCCAGCCTTTTACTGGCCTACGGCATCGGACACTGTTCGGTGCTGGTGCTGGCCGGGACCTTCACCGAGGTCATCCAGCATTACCTCAACTGGAGCGAGAAGTCCAAAGGTACGGCCGTCGTCAAGATCGTCTGTGGAATATTGGTGATCCTGGGCGGGTTGTACATGATACTCGCGGCGCGATAATCAGCCCTTTTCTAGAGAACAAATCCAGAGTTATCGGAGATATCCTTGAAAGAGCAGAATAAGCTTTTGGTCCTGGTCGGCCTATTCCTGGCCGCCTATTTTGTGCCCTGGAGCCACCCCCGGGTGCAGGCCTCGATCATGGAGGCCTTTCTGATGGTTCAGGATTACGCCCAGAAACATGTCATCCTGTGCCTGATACCGGCCTTCTTCATCGCCGGGGCCATCTCCAACTTTATAAGCCAGGACTCGGTGATCCGCTATCTGGGCGCCGGAGCCAAAAAGGCGGTGGCCTACGGTGTGGCCTCGATCTCTGGCACCATCCTGGCAGTTTGCTCCTGCACGGTGCTGCCGCTTTTTGCCGGCATCTACTCAAAGGGAGCCGGCATCGGGCCGGCCACGGCCTTCCTCTACTCGGGCCCGGCCATTAATGTGCTGGCCATAATTCTCACGGCCAGGGTGCTGGGACTGAAGATGGGCCTGGCCAGGGCTTTGGGGGCCATAATCTTCTCGGTGGCCATCGGCCTTTTGATGCATCTCATCTTCCGCCGGGATGAGGCTAAAAGGCAGGACGAGGGCGGCTTCGCCCAAATCGATGAGATACCGGCCGGCCGGCCCCTGTGGCAGACAGCGATTTATTTCGCCATGATGGTGGGGATACTGGTCTTTGCCAACTGGTCACCCGGAGCCGGTGTGGCTGTTTGGAATGCGGTATTTGCCGCCAAATGGTACATCACCGGGGCCCTGCTTTTAGGCCTGGCTTTCGTCCTCTTCAAATGGTTCAGCAGAGAAGAACTGGCGATGTGGAAGGACAGCACCTGGATATTCGCCAAGCAGATCTTTCCCCTGCTTCTGGGCGGAGTGCTGGTGGCCGGATTTCTTTTAGGCCGGCCCGGGCAGCAAGCTTTAATCCCCAACGAATGGGTGGCCCGCCTGGTAGGCGGAAACTCTCTGGGAGCCAACTTTTTCGCCTCATTGGCCGGCGCCTTCATGTATTTTGCCACCCTGACCGAGGTGCCCATACTACAAGGACTCTTGGGCTCGGGCATGGGCAAGGGTCCGGCGCTGGCACTGCTCTTAGCCGGCCCGGCCCTGAGCCTGCCCTCGATGTTGGTGATCCGAAGCATCATGGGTACGAAGAAGACATTGGTCTATGTTTCCCTAGTAGTAGTGATGGCCACGGTTACCGGAATGCTCTATGGCTGGCTGTTCTAAATGGATAATGTGAGGAAAGATATCTCACGTTGTAAAATGGATTTGTCAAATAACTGGAGGCAGCCATGTCGATCACAGTTGAATGGATCAAAGATCAACAGTATGCGGTCACCGATGACAAGGGTCACGGGATAGTAATGGAATCGAAGTCTGAAGGATCTACGGCAGGCTTCACGCCCTCGCAGCTTTTGCTGGTGGCGGCAGCAGGCTGTCTGGCCAACCACGTCCTGGATATTCTGCGCAAGAAGCGTCTGCCTCCAATCAAATTAAAGGTGTTGACAGACGGCCGTAGGAGGGAGGAGCACCCTAGACGCTATACCAGTCTGACGTTGAGATTCGATGTCACGGGTGAAGTCTCCCAGACGATCCTGGAAGAGGTGGTTCGTTTGGCTAAGGAGAAATATTGTTCGGTGCTCAATACATTGGATCCGAATCTTGAGGTCCTAATCGAATGTACAGTAGCCAAGGGTTAGGTGATATGCAGGGGAGAGATTTTTTCAAGGGGCAAGGGATGATGATAGACGGCCTCATCCACCTCTCCGGCCGCGAGGCTTTTCAAGCGGTGCAGAATGGGGCTATATTGGTAGACCTGAGATTCAAGATAGAGACGGACTATAAGAAATTCGACCTGCCAGAGGTGCTTTATATACCATTCGAAGAGCTGGATTCACGCCTTTCCCAAATACCGAAGGATCGTCCGGTGATCATGGCCGATTCGGTGGGACTTAGGAGCAAAGAGGCGGTTAAACTGCTTCTGCGGCGCGGATACGGCAATGTAGCCAACCTCAACGGTGGCATACTGGACTGGGAACACGACGGCCTGCCGGTCAAGGTCGATCCAGACAAGCAGCTATCCGGCTCCTGCACCTGCCGGCTGAGGCCGAAAACATAAAAAGAGATATAAATGAAACGCCATCCCATCATCAATGAAGACCGCTGCACCGGCTGCGGTCTGTGCGTCAAGGTTTGCTGCAACAAGGTGTACGACCTTGACTCCGGGAAAGCCATTGTCTCCAGGCCTGACGACTGCTGCGGCTCGGGCCACGACCTATGCGCCCAGAAGTGCCCGGCCAGGGCCATCACCTTCATAGGCGAGCCTTCCGGTGATCGCTGTGCCTGCGATTGCAATTGCGGAACAGGCGGCAAATACTGCGGGTAAGATAAGCTGACCACCCTTCGATCCCCTCCTTATAGAAAAAGGGATGAAGGGGTGATCGAAGAAAACATGTCACACCACGATCACCAACACAACCACCGTGCCGGCAGCCGCAAAGCTCTGGCCTGGACCCTGGCCCTGACCGCCGCCTTCATGGCGGTGGAGTTCGCCGGCGGCTGGCTGTCGGGCTCTTTAGCCCTGATCTCCGACGCCGGCCACATGCTGACAGATGTCCTGGCCTTGGGGCTTTCGCTTTTAGCCATAAAATTCGCCGCCGCCCCGGCCAACGGCAAAAAGACCTATGGCTTCTACCGGCTGGAGATCTTGGCGGCGCTGGTCAACGGAGTGGTGTTGATCGTCCTTTCGGGTTACATCTGCTACGAAGCCTGGCAGCGTTTTCGCTCGCCGGCCGAGATCAAAAGCGGACTGATGATCGTCGTGGCGTTGGCCGGGCTGCTGGTAAACTTGGCCGGTTTCTTCATCCTCCGCGCCTCCAGCAAACACAGCCTCAATGTCCGCGGCGCCTTTCTCCATGTGGTAGGCGATCTGCTGTCCTCGGCGGCGGTGGTGGCCGGCGGCCTGGTGATCCGCTTCACCGGCTGGAGCCTCATCGACCCGGCCCTGAGCGTACTCATCGGGCTGGTAATCCTCAAGGGGGCCTTCGACCTGGTGAGGGAGTCCGTAGACATCCTGCTGGAGGCGGCCCCGGTAGGCATAGAATCACGGAAGGTGGAGCAGGCCATGCTGGCGGTCCCCGGCGTCAGGGCGGTGCACCACCTGCACCTCTGGTCGCTGAGCTCGGGGATCAACGCCCTCTCCGCCCACGTCCAGATAGATGACCAGTTGACCAGCCAAAGCGATGCGCTCCTCGGCCGGATGAACGACCTGCTGGAGGAGAGGTTCGGCATCGCCCACAGCACCATCCAGCTGGAGTGCGCCGAATGTCCGGAATGCGTCTGCCGGTTGGGCGGGGACGGACATGAAGGGGAGCACCGCAGTTAGATCAGCGGTGTTTATCGAAGAAGAAGCCTCTCCGGGCCGCGGAGAGGCTTCTTCTTTTCCGAGCTTCCAGCCGGATCAGCATTTGAGGATTTTGAGGGTGAACGGTATTCCCCTCTTCCGGAAGTCCTCCATGAACATCTCGGGATTGATGGCCAGCTCCAGGGGCACGGCCCCGGCCGGGGCCAGGCGGCGCACCAGGTGGTGGGCGACAATGGCCGCCGGGAAGCCGGTGGTTCGTTCCATGGCGGTGAAGCCGGTCTTCGGGTCCTGGTAATCTATCATCTCGAAGCGGAGCTCCACCTTCCTCCGCTTCTGCGTGCCGAAGGCTGAGACCCGCAGCACCGCCAGATCCGGGTCCTTGGGAAAATCGATCTTCCGGCCTATCAGCAGGTTGCTCAGCTTTCGGGGGACGACCGGCTTGCCGTCGACCGTCACCGGCTCCTGGCCGAAGAAACCCAGGTCCAGCAGGGCCTTGATCTTCTCGTAGTGGCCTGGATAGCGGACAGTCTTGTAGTCGTAATCTCTTACCCGTCCGGCCAGGGTCCAAGGGCAGGTGGAGGTGCCGCCCGAGGTGACGAAGGCCTGGCAGCGGCCCAAAGGCTTGGGAAAATCTATCTCCTCCAGTTCCGAGAAGGTGGGGATGCCAACGGTCTTGCCTTGTCGGATGACGTAGGCGGTGCCGAAATACTCGTTTATCAGTCCCTCCACCGAGAACACCAGTTTGTAGTTCAGAGGCGGCTTGGGCTTTTGGGGGAGCCCGCCGCAGCGGATCTTTACCGAGAGCGGTTTGTCCAGCTGGTCCAACAGCCAGACGGCAATGGTATTGCCCATGCCCGGCATCAGCCCGGTGTCCGGCACCACGCTGACCCCGGCCCGCCGGGCCCGGTCATAGAGTTCCAGCTCCTGCAGCACCACCCCGGTATTGCCGCCCAGGTCGCAGAAGTGGGCCCGGGCCGAGATGGCAGCCATGGCCGCGTTGAGATTGAGATAATAGGGGACGGCGCTGACTACGCCGTCGGTGCCGGAGAATAGCTTGGCCAATCCTTCATAATTAGAGGCATCGGCACCAACCGGCCGGCATATTTTCCAGCCCAACAGACGGTTCACCCTGGCGGCCCCCACTCGGGCCAATCTTTGGTCTTTGTCGGCTAAGATAATATCGCTGGCTTGGCAATGTTTGCCCAGATCATAGGCAATGGCCAGGCCCTGGCGGCCGGCGCCCAGGACGACATATTGATACATATTCTCCAGATCCTTGTTTAGCGGATTGTCGAAAAAACGGGGCTGCAGCTCAGAACAGGTATGCCAGCCAGGTGATGATGCCCACCAGTAGCAGGACGGCCTGCCCGGCGGTCCAGTCGAAATACTCAGGTTTGGGCTGGCGCCCGTCGTTGTGGCGGTTGACGTAGAGCTGGGCCGGCAGGAAGCAGAGGTACTTCAGCAGGAAGAGGTTTAGCCCCACCAGCCGCACCGCCTCGTTGCTGTAGAGCATCATGCCCACCGACACCGCCAGCAGCAGGATCCAGAAGGCTGCCAGCCAGCCGGGGGAGAAGCCTGGCTCCTGGGAACTCCGCAGCTCCGGATCCCGGTGGATGGCCTTGAACAGGTGGTAGACGTAGTAGAACCCGAGGATGGTGCGCCAGAACGGGCTGAAGGTTTTATCCCCCTGCCTTCGGAGCTCCCGCCAGTTGAGGTACATCCAGTAGAACTCGAACCAGCCGGTGGCGATGACATCCATGATGATCAGCCGCTCTATGGGTATGTAGAGGAACCTCGGCTGGGGCGGAGCCTCGGGCTTTTTGGCAGTTTCGTTCTCCATTTCGTTTCCTCCCTTTGGTTGGTCGGATCTGAGGGCATCTCCTCAGATCTTGGTTTTGACCTTGAGGCGCTGGGTGAGTCCGGAGATTTGATCCCGGATGACGTCATCTATGAATGCTTTGTCCAGCCAGCCGTCGATGGCATCGAAGGACCAGCCGACATACGATACCCGGGAAAGAATGCGTTCAAAGCAGAGGTCGCTTTCCCGACTATCGAGCCGGAGCAGGCGGAGCGCCACGGAGCGCAGGTAATGGAGCACCAGACGGTCACCCTCGTCGTGCAGGATTTGATCGGCCCGCTCCAGACAGGCCAACATGTCCTGATAGCGCTCTTTTACCAGGAAAAGCTCGGCCAGATTGAGGTGGTTGGTGCTTTCCTCAGGCTTGAGGGCTATGGCCCGGGTATAGTCGGCCACCGCTTCGTCGGTGCGGCCCAGATCGGCCAGGATCATGGCCCGGTTGGTATAGGAGGTGGCATGATGCGGATCGAGCTCGATGGCCCGGTTGAAGTCCTCCAGCGCTTCCTGCAGCTTGCCCATCTCGGTATAAATGATGCCCCGGTTGTTGCGGGCCTCAGGATGGTCGGGATCAAGCTCGATAGCCCGGCTGTAATCGGCCAGGGCCCGGTCGTATTGCTTGAGATCGGCGTGAACGTTGCCGCGGTTGTTGAAGACGAAGGTGTGTTCAGGATCTATCTCCAGGGCCCGGGCGAAGTCGGCCAGAGCGCGGTCATACTCCTTAAGGTCGCGGTAGAGGTTTCCCCGATTGTTCAGCGCCTGCACATAACGGGGGTTTATCTCCAAAACCTTGTTGTAATCCTCCAGCGCCCGGTCGTGCTCGCCTCTCTCCCACAGGTCATTGGCCCGGTTGTTATAGGCCTGGGTATTCAGGGGATCCAACTCGATGGCCCGGTTCAAATCCAGGAGGGAGCTCTGACGGTCGCCCATCAGGCTATGGATGATGCCCCGCCCGGAATGGGCGGGCGAAGAGCGCGGGTCCAATTTAATGGCCTGGTCGAAGGCGGCCAGGGCTCCGGGGTAATCCTGCAGATATCTTCGGGCCGAGCCCAGCCCGCGCCAGGCTGAAGCCAGCCCGGGATCCAACTCCACTGCCCGGGAGAAGTCATCGGCAGCCAGTCGGTGCTGCTTTCTTGCGGCCAAAACCAGACCGCGCCCGTAGTAGGAAGCGGCCAGGCCGGGATCCAGCTCCAAGGCGGCGGTGAAAAGCCGGATGGATTTTTCAAACTCGTCTTCATAGACGGCCAGGGCCAACCATCCGGCCGCCTGACACCGGTCCCCAAAATACTCAAGCATTGCCTGCCGCAGGGAGGAAACGGTCTGGGAGGAGTTGTATCCGGCCAAGGCCTGTTCGAGCAGCGCCACCAAAGCCTGCTGTCGTCTCAGCGCCTTCTCCCAGGAGGAGCGGAAGGGATTTTCCTGGCTCTTGGGGGCTACGCAATCCTGAGCCAGCCTGGCGGAAAGGGGACGGAGCTCTTCCAGAAAACGTCCGGCCTGGGGCAGGGGGGTGCGATTGATGGCCGCAAGATCGGCAATCAAGCGCCGGCAGCGGGCGGCCAACAAGCGCTCGGCCTCGGCCTGAGACTCCAACCGGGAGGAGGCGGCCACGCTGTCGGCCACGCGTTTCTGAAGAAGAGCGATCAGCTCCTCGGACGAGGCCTGGCGCAGACGGTCTCCGTCCAGCAGGGGATCGGTCAACGGCTGTTCGGGCATGTCAGGCAAGAGGGATCATCCGCAGGACAACTATAATCCAAAAGAAGCTGAAAAGTAAAGGAAAATTTAACGATCGCCCCCTTGGTCTTGTGCCGGCCGGCGCCGACAGGGAGCATACTCCATCCCGACCGAGAGGTCGAAGCTGCTGAACTCGGCCTTAAAGCCGGCGAAATCGCCGGTGAAGTGCAGGCCGTCGGCGTAACGGGCACGAGCCTTGACGACGCCAGCCAGGCGGTTCCATGTAGGAAAAGACAGCCCGAAGGCGCCGAAAAACCCGTAGCCGAAGCCGGTTTTTTGCTCAGCGGTAGAGGAAACCTGATTGCCCCAACACTGGCTTTGCACCGTGCTATATAGCACGGTGCCTCCAATCTGATAGAATGGTGATATTCGGCTGCTCTTCAAAAACTCCCGTTTCTCATAACCCAATGAAACAGGTATAGAATGCAACCAAAGATCCCAATGGAAATACTCTGAGCTATCCCACCCTGAGTACCAATCGTAATATAAAACCGA
>CAZPNX010000028.1:0-30007 GCA_964588285.1 uncultured bacterium | reverse complement strand
GCCGATGTCGGCCTCGGCATTTTCCGGGCGGAACAGGAAGTCCCGATAGGTGGTTTCGATTCCGCCGCAGAAGCTCAGAGTTCTCATCAACGGAATGCCCTTGATCGACGACCATTGCGAATGCAGAGACGCCAAACAATGGAGCTCTCCATTACCTCCACTGGTCGCCAGCAGCATACCGCTTTTACCCCCCAGATTTTTAAGCCAGCAGTCGAGCCATTGTTTTTCCAAAAAGACGCTGCGGCAGGGATGCCGGGCCGCCAATCCGTCCCAGACATCGACCGCAACATCATTAGAATCCCTAATGCTGAAGTCGGCGGACATTTCAGCGACCCATCATCACACGGTAGATCTCAACCAGTCTGCCACAGTGTTGTTCCCAGGTAAACTTATCCAACGTTCTCTGACGGGCTGCGGCCGACATCCGGCTCAGCAGGGTTTCGTCATCGAGCAGTCGTTCCACCGCCCGGGCCAGGCCGGCCGGACTGTTGCCCTCGACCAAAAAACCCGTCTGGCCGTCGTCTACCTGCTCTTTCACCCCGCCGTTGGCGAAGGCAGCCACCGGAAGCCCTGAGGCCATCATCTCCAAAGTAACCAGAGGAAAGGGATCGGGATATACCGACGGCATGACACCGATATCGCAGGTCCGCAACAGGTCGGGCAATTCGGCATAATTGATGTTCCCGGGAAAGCGGCAGCGGCTAAGACCGGCCGCTCGTTTCCTCACTTCCTCTTCCATCTGGTCGGGATCGGCCCAACCGAAATCTCCGTAATGACCCTTGGCCGATCCCCCGATGACGAATTCGAAATCGCTGCGCCTTTTCTCCAATATTCTGGCTGTTTCTATCGCCTGGAAAATCCCCTTGACCGGTATCCAGCCTCCATAAAATATTACCCTTTTTAACTTGCCGGTCTTTTTCCCTTGAGGCGGGGTGAACCTCTCTGTATCGATGCCATTATATACTACTTTTAAAGAATTTTTAGGTATATCTAAATACGTCTTTGAATATTGGTCCATGACGAATTGGGAACAAAACACATACGTTCCCCGGTGATAGCGCCTGCGGAACATCCGATAAGCGATAGGCTCGTGGATCCCCATGCCGTGAAAGTGGACGATGGCCCGCCTGCCGCTGAATAACGGCAGCATCGGCGTGTAGTGGCCGTGGTGGATGTCGGCCCTGGCCTCACGGACTGCGAACTGAAGATAGTAAAGCATCTCCAGTGCCAGGCGATAGTAGTACGGACCCTTCCTTGAACGCCCGCTCCCGGTAAGGTTGCCCAGCAGTTTCACGCCTTCAGCTCTGCCCACCAGGTTGCCCACGTACAAACTGGTCCGGTGGCCCAGACGCCGCAGGTGCTCCAGCTCGGAAAGCTCCACCCGCTCTATCCCGCCGCAGATGGCCGGATTCATGGTCAGGCACGAGGCCTGCAGCAAACCTATCCTCATCGCCTTAAGCTCGCTTTAGATCAACAGCCCCGCCCAGAACCTCCTCGTAGGCCTTCAACTGGTCCGAGAAGCGGAAGAGCTTTTTCACCCGCCGCCTGGCAGCCCGTCGCATGGCCTCCTTCTCCGGCTTGGGCATCCGAAGCGCCTTTTCGCAGGCGTCGGCCACCGACTGGGGCGTGGGCTCCACCACGAAACCGCAGCCCCCCACCACCTCGGGCAGACCGCCCCGGTTCGAGGCCACCACGATCATCCCCCGGCACATGGCCTCGGCGATCACCAGCCCGAAGGGCTCGCTCCAAATAGAAGGCGCCAAAAGCACGTCGGATTCTCCGAACGCCTCCCACAACCTCTCTCGGCCCACCGGCCCTTTTATCCTGATGTTGCCTACGAGATCATTGTCCCTAATGTACTTTTCACACTGGACGGCATAAGGGCTTTCTATCTGAGCGCCGTAAACGTCCACCGTGATCCCCGGATCGTGCTTCTTCATCATGGCCACGGCTTCAAGCAGCACATGGTAGCCCTTCTGCGTGGCCCGGGAACCGGCAAAGACGAGGGAACCTTCCCGCCTTTTCTCCGCCGGCATTTCGAATATGCCGTCCGGCAGGCCGTTGTGGATGGTGTTTATCCTGTCCGATGGTATGCCCGAAGCCGCTAGCTCCGAGGCCATGTGCTGGGACACTGCGATAAACGTGGCTCCGTCAAGCTTTGGTTTTATCATCCTTCCCAGGCGCGACAGCTTGGCGGCGGACCCGGCCCACTGGTCGTAGAGGTGGTTGTGTACGTGGACCACCACCCTGGTTTTGCAGTCGACCGCGGCGTTGAGTGGCCCGGCCAGGATATTCTCCGAGTTGTGTATGTAGACCACGTCCGGCTTGAATGAATTTATCGCCGTCCAGGTGGCCAGCCAGTTCCAGGCATGGTTGGCCAGCCACACGGCCCCGGCCGCCGGGCCTCCCCGGTACAGCCAGTCCGACATGAGCATCGAAAGCCGCGGCCACAGCTTGTTGAACACGGCCGATGGAGCAGACTGCCGCGAGGTCAGCATGGCCACCTCATGGCCCCTCACCCTTAATCCCTCTCCCAGCTGGCGGCACATCTGCTCGGTGCCTCCCGGGGCGCCGTCGCGGTACCGGTTCTGGACGAAGAGTATCCTCATTCCGCCAGCCGGTTGATGAGCCCGGCCATCTCTTGGACCTCGTCGGCCTCCAGGTGGTGGGAGGCCGGGAGCACCAGTATCTCCCGGGCCAGGGCCGCGGCCCCGGGGAATTTTCCCGGGTCGGCCGCCGGGTGCAGGGGCCATTGGACCGAGGATTCGATGTCAAGCGCGGCCAGGGCCCTACGCCACAGTTCCCGGTTTTTAGCCCTCACCGGCAGGCTCACCGGACAGACGCCTTCGGGCAGTTCCGGCATCACCGGCCTTAGACCGATGGCCGGGGACAGCGCTCCTGCCAGCGCCAGGTAGTTCTCTCTCCGCCGCCTTCTGATCCTCTCCGGGTCAGCGCCCGCCAGAACCCGAGTCGTCATGCCCGACACATAGCCGAACGGCCGGTTTCCGTCCAATGCCGCGTGCGCCCGGTAGAACAGCGCCCCGGAAAGCCATTTGAGAAACCCGCTCGGCCTTCTCCGGTAGCGCTCGGCCGCCCACAGTCCGAGAAGGCGCAGAAACGAATTGGCCCTCTGCTTGACGGCCATCGGCATGTTGCCGGAAAAACCCAGAGGCTTTTGGGACTGGACCAGGCAACCCTCGGGCACCGGCAGCAGCTTGCGCAGGCTGGCGAACCGGTAGTCCCAGGGAGCCTCAGGGGATTCGGTAAACAGCGAATGGGTGGCGTCCTCGATCAGCGCCAGACCGGTCTCCTTGAGCCTTCGGACCGTCTCCTGACTCTGCGGAAAGCCGAAGTAGTTTATGTACAGGACGGCCCGGCACTTGGCGTCAGCCTTATTGACGGCGGTTCCGGCGTCGGCTTCGAACCGTTCGTTCACCGGATAGAACAGGGGCTCAAGTCCCAGGGAGATGGCGGTGTCCGCCAGGCTGTGGCAGCCGAAGACCGGGAGCAGGACCTTGTCCCCGGGTGCGCACCCGATGTCCGTCATTATCACCCGCAGGGCGTCCCGTCCCCGGGGCACCAGCCGCGGCGCCGGCCTGAAGCTCGATTGCCTGTTTCCGGACCTTTGGTATGTTGGCGATAGAGTGTATCTCAAATTTGGAATGCGGTACGGGCCTATCAGCGGCTTCAATCCCTCTTGGCAAGAAGCATTCTTTTGGCTGCAGACATTTTCTCGATAGCCAGGTAGCAGGATAGTAACACTGGGCTTTTGCCAGCGGCAAAGGTCACCAGCTCCCGGTCGGTGTTGGTGAACATGTACTTGTACTCCTCGCCCCCGGCCATGAAGTCGTACTCCGTCAGCCCCGCTTCGACCGCGTCGATGATGTTGCTGACGTGCAGACAGATTCCCGGCCGTATTTTCGAATGCTTCTGATCGAAGCCCGAAAGCAGAAAATATCGCTTTCCCCCGTGGTCCACGCAGATCTGGGCCGCTGCCGCCTCGCCCCCGAGCTTCCAGGCCGAGGCCACCGCCGCCCCCTCCCCGGCGGAATCCTCCAGCGCCCGGCCGATGAACGCCCGGTACCTGTCAAACGATCCGGCGTCCGCCAGCCTGTCGCTGAACCGCTGCTTCTGCAGGCCGAATATCACATCCGAGCATTCCCTCACCCCGGACGGGGCCCGCGTCACCAGCATCTCCGATTCGCCGGACGTCTTCATGATCCTGAGCCCCCTGCTGAAGCAGCGCCTGGCCCTGGCGCTTATCAGCCACCACATCTCGTCCTGGTCCCGCGGAAGCGACAGATAGGGTGCTTTGACCTTTGACTCCCGGCCCCGGGCCATGCCCCGGCAGAACTCCAGGTTGACCAGGCTTTCCCGCCGCACCGCGCCGAACTCAAAGACCAGCCTGCCGTGGGCTTTTTCCATCGCCCCTATGGCCGCCTCCAGGCATTTGGGTTCCCGCTGCGGGGCCAAGATGTCCATCTGGTCGCAATGGCCGTGCCCCAAAAGCGAGGCCACCGCCTGTTCGAAGGGTCCGGTCCGCTGGCGTCGCACGCAAAAGGGAAACACGGCCCTGAGCCGGCCGTCGCCGCCGCTGACGGCCACTATGGAAAGATCGTATCCGGCCCCCAGCTCCCGCCACCAGGCATGCTGCCACTCCCACCGGGAGTAAAAGGAGGCAGACGGCGTCCTGTCGGCTAGGTCGTTCCATTCCCGCCTCATCCCCCGCCATGTCTCCGGGTCGCCTATGAGCCGGACCTGGAGATTATCCCCAGCCGGGCCCGTCATCCTTCCAGCACTTTCTGGTATACGGCCAGCAGGCCGTCAACGTGGCGCGGCCAACTATATTTTTCATCGGCCCGCTTTCTGGCCAGCCTTCCCATCTCCGAACGTTTTCCGGCATTAACTATCAGCGACTCCAGGGCATCGGCCAGGGCGGCGACGTTGCGGTTTTCGGCCAGCAGGCCGGTCCGACCCTCCTCCAGCACTTCGGCCGCTCCCCCGATGCGGTAGGCGGCCACTGGCAGCCCGGAAGCCATCATCTCCACCATGGCGTTGCCGAAAGGTTCGGGATGGTTGGAAGGGAAGACGCCGATGTCCGACTCCCTCAGCATGTCGGCCAGCTGCGGATGGGTGAGGTTTCCCCATATCCTGACGTTGCCCAGTTCCTCGGCTTGTTCTCTCACCCTCCTGTCCACCCCTAACGCGTCCTCGACGTTATCACCCTCGAAGAACGGCGAGCCGGCCAGGTTTATCCTGAACCCGAGGCCCCTCGCTTTCAGGATCCTGGCCGCTTCCAGCAGATCGAAGATGCCCTTGGGCTCCTCCCAGAGGCTGCAGTAGGCCAGAGCCGGTTCATTTGGTGACCTCCTTTTCCCGGCCGGTCTGAACAGATTCGTATCGGCCGCGTTGTGCAGGACGTGGAGCCGATCCTCAGGCAGATCCGGATAGACCCCCAAAAATCTTTTCTTCAGGTGCTCGGAGACCAGTATGTAGCGCGCCCGATGATAACGTCCTTTGAGCCAACGGTAGTAAGGCAGCCATGAGATGGACATCCCGTGGAGATGCAGCACGCTCCTCTCGGGCGCCAGCGCCGCAAGCGGGGGAGCGTAATGGCCGTGGAGAATATCGCTGCCCCGCGTCCGCCCCAGAAAATCCAGATAGTATTTCCACATCAGGGCCGGATGCCGGTTACCCCAGCCACCAACGATCCTGACGTTATCTGCCCGACCCTCAAGCTTGGGCACGAACAGTTCGGTCCGGTGGCCGCGGCGGCTCAGCTCGGACAGCTCGGCTAAGGCGGTCCTCTCCACCCCGCCGCACACCGCCGCATTAAGCGGTATGAACGGGGACATCAGCATGGAAACCCTCATGCCAAGCCCGGAAGCATCCGTCGAACGAAGTTTGCGATCCTTCCGCGCTCCTGCCTGGTGGCCACCAGAAATGCCAAGGCCGGCAGGGCCAGGGCGCAGACCCCGGTCTTGGCCAGCAGGGCGGTCCCCGGACTCTCGATGGGGATGAAAGCGGTGGCCAACCAGGCCGCCGCCAGTATCAGAAGGGCCGCCGCCCCGCGCCCGTATTCGTAGGGCACCCGATAGAACTTCCGGGAATACGAGAGCACCATGATAAACAGTACGGCGAACCCGGCCACCGCCGCCCAGGCCGCCCCCATCATCCCGTACCTGGGCACCAGCAGGAAATTGAGCCCCACATTGACGGCCGCCGCTATCCCCGAGAGCCCCGGCAGTATTCGGGTGCGTTCCTTGTAGAAGATGGGGTTGACCGCCATGAAGTACATGCCGTGAACGAAGTACGACAGCACGATCAACGGCACCACCCTGGATGCCCCCCAGAAGGCCGGAGCGGCCATCAGCCTCAACACCTCCGGCCCCAGCGAAGCCAAGCTCATGGCCGCCAGCCCCACCAGCATCAGCCAGTAGGTCGAGAGCTTGGCCACCTCGGCCTTGGCCTGCTCCTCGCCCTTCTCCCGGTTGATGTTGTAGAAGAACGGCGCCCAGGCGGTGTTGATGGACCCGGTGATCAGTTGCATGATCAGGCCGAAGTTGTAGCCCAGGGAGTAAAGGCCGACCTCCGAGGTGGTGGCGAACTTCTGGATCAGCAACCGGTCGAAGTAGCTGATGGCCCAATGCGACATCAGATGCGGGATCAGCGGCAGGCCGAAGGCCAGGGCCCTTTTCACCGGCGCCCAGTCGAACTTCCAGTCTATCTCCCTGATCGTCAGCCACAGGTTAAGGGCCGAGGAGACGGCGGTGCCCATGAGCGTCCCCAGGAAGGCGCCCCATACCCCCATCCTCAGCGCCACCACCATATAAAGCGGACAGGCGGCGCCGACCAAAGTCCCAAAGAGCGACAGCCCGACCACCGCCCACTTCTGCTCCCGTATCAGAAAGCAGGCGCTAGGCACGTTGCCTATCAGCCCCAGCCAGGACCCGGCCAAGGAGACCACTAAGTAGCGAGCCAGCGCGGCCTCACCGAAAAGCGCCCGGCAGATGGGACCGCTCAGCAGTGCCATGGCCAGTGAGGCCAGGGCGGTGGCCGACATCTGGAACAGAAAAGTGCTGCCGAAAAAGACCCGACGGCGGCTCTCTGGGTAGTCGTGGTAGAATCGGATCATGGCCCCGTTGAACCCCATCTGAAAGACCATGCCGATGATGGTGGTGGCCAGGCCGATTAGGGCCATCACCCCGTAGTCCTCCGGCGTCAGCGCCCGGGTGTAGACCGGTATCAGCAGGAAGCCTATCATCCGGGCCAGCATCCCGCCCAGCCCGTAGACCAAACTGCCCTCGGTCAAGCGCTTGAGCGACCCGCCTACGCCGGACATGCGATCACGTCACTCTTACGGCCGGCTGCATCAATGCCCTCCGCCCCCTTAGGCTCCAGGAGAATGGCGTACCACATCATCATCCTGCCAGCCAGCCGGCCGGTTAGCGGGGCGGCTCCGAAGGCCTTCAGCAGTTTGAATCTGATGTCGTCCATTTCCGCCGGGGCTCGGTGATAAAAGAACAGCCTGGTGAACAGCTTGATCATCATGAAATGGAACGCCCTCCTGGCGGCCGCGGAAAGCGCGGTGTCGCCCCAGGGCATGCGGCATTCCGGGTATTCGTAAACCGGGACGATGGCGGCCACCCTGAAGTGCCTGCCGGCCAAATTACGAAACTCGCCCCACGACCCGTAGAAATCGTGCTCCGGATGGTAGCCCACCAGCTCCGGATGTTCCAGGGCGTATTGCCTCTGCAGCAGCCGGGCGGCCAGAAGCACCTTGGGACTGCTTTCGATGCCGGCCAGCTTGCGCAACAAATCCTCCAGCTGGTTTCGATTGAAATACTCGATGGCGTCGCTGATGTGCACCAGATCGGGGCCGGGATGCAGCGAGCCGTAGTCGTATTTCAGAACATCGGCGGTTTGGTATGATATGTTCCTCCCGCTGTTTTTCCGGCGCGCCCGCTCCACCGCCTTGGCCACGAAGTCCAGCCCCAGCACACGATCGCAGATCGGGCCCAGCACCGCCTTGGTAATGAACCCCTCGCCGCAGCAAAGGTCCAGACAGAAGCCATAGTGCCCCTTGGGCAGCAGTTTGATGGCCCGCTGCGACTTTACCAGGTTCCAGGTGTGCTCCCGGACACCCCAGGGATCTTCCTTGCCATAGAACTGCTCGTTCCATTCCCTGGTGTAAGCTTGGGGGGTGCCTTCGCCAGGATGAGACTCACCCATTTGCCGGCCTTTCTCCGATAAGCAGCCCCATAAGCTGCTCCCCTGCCCCCGGCCTGCACAGGTGGTCTTTGAGGAACTTAGCAACCGCTTCCGACCTTTTACCCCGCCCTTCCACGGCGCTCTCCACTGCCCAGGCCAGGTCCTCAGGCTTTCGCGATCTGACAGCCGCCCCGCTTTCGGCGAAAGGAATGGCCTCCTCCTCGCCGGCCCAGTTTAAGGACACCAGGGGCAGACCGGCCAGCAGGGCCTCCACGCCTACCGTGGAGAACTGGGTGACCACCACGTCGTGGTCTTCGAACTGTTTCTCCAGCGGCAAGCCCTGGGTTATCCTGATACCATCCCCCTCCGCCTTCTGTTTGATTTCCGGCGTCAGGGTTTCATTGGGGTGGAGGCGGACGGTATATTCGAGCTCTCCGGGCCTCAGCCCGTGCGCAACAATCCCCTCCAGCAGCCGCCGGGTCGGAAGCATGGCGAAATGCCAGCCCACCGATGCCTGAACCCCCTGGGTGGCCACTAGCGCCCGGTAGGGCTTGCCGGGCTTGCTCCTAGCGGGTCGGCCCCAGGAGCGGTCGAATCCGGGAAAGCCGGTGACCTTGAGCTTCTTGGGGTCGGCGCCCTGGGCGATCAGAGTCTGCTTCTCTGCCTCGCCCCAGCAGGCGAAAGTGTCGGACATGATGGGCAGGTACCCCGGCGCCGCCCGGTTGGCCAATCCGTGCTGCATGGTGACCGTCCTCACCCCGTGCCTCCGGCAGACCTCCACCAGCTGGGCCTCGTTCAGCCCGTGGTCGTAAAGCACCAGCAGGGCCAACGGATGTTGCCGCTTGATGAACTCCTCCAGCAGCTGCTGGCGGAACAGCTCGGTCCAGGCGTGGCGGACCAGCATAACCCTGATCGCCGCCCGGGCGATCTCCCAGTAGTCGTGGCCTCCGCAGACGAACCGGCCCCGCCAGGCTTTCTCCGGCGTTTGTTCAAAAAGCCGCCATAGCTCCCGGTATTCCAGCAGTCGGCGGCCTGGGCTCAAATTCCTCGCCGAGGTCTCATAGAGGGTCGTTGAGCCGTGGACTGCGTCTGTCTCGGTGACGACGACCTGCACCTGGTGCTTCAAAGCCACCAGGAATCCGCTCCCGGCCTTGGATGCTGCCTGCCGGCTCACTAGGACGCATCCGCCGGGCTTCAGCGCTTTTCCAACCATCAAACCGTTGAGCCGGTCGGCCCAACAGGCGTAGAGGGCCCTCGCCGTGCCCAGCTTTCCCGCCTTGACGGGATTGGCGGGAGCGGCCGTTCCGTCGATATTGACCCCGCGATCTTTGGCCGCTAGGGCCATGGTGTATTCGAACAGTCCCGGGTCGAACAGACAGTCGGCAATCCTGTTGGTGTCCGGGGAGCGGCCGGTAAGAACTATCGCCTCCGGATTCTTCCTATCGATCAGGCTCTCGGCCAGCAGACGGTCCCGTAGCACCTGCATCCAGAAGGACAGCACTTGGTGCTCGAAGCAGCCCAGAACCGGAAACCTCTCCAGCCCTCCGGGAAGGAGCGAGTGCCAGGTGGTGGAGACTTTTTTCCCTTCCCGGTAGATCTTTCCGAAGGCCTTGGGATAGTCCACGAAGTCCTCTAACCAGGTGCCGCCTCCGCCCGGATCTTCGGAAATGACGGTCGTTCTACCACCGTCCGTCAGCAGGATGAAAGAGTATCCCTCCAAGCTACTCCAGTATCCCCCAATATATGACCTCGTCCTCGGCTATATCGCGTCTGGCTTTCATCCCGGAGACTAGGCCGATTTCCCGGGGCGAAATGCCGTGGGCCGGACGCTTCCAGGTGAGGTCGCCGGGCTCGATCACCTTGCCCTGGGGTATGCGCCTGGCGGCCACCAGGCTGCGCCTGGCGTTCCTTCTGGCCGGCTCCTCCGAGGGCATGGGCCCGGGCCTGAAACCTCCCACCAGCTCCAGGTCCTCTTCCATCAGCCGGCGGAAGCGCTTGATGTCCTCCTTGTCCATGGAGTGCTTGTGGTCATTGCCCTTGATGGTTTTGTCGTAGGTGAAATGCTTTTCGATTATGGCCGCTCCCAACAGAACCGCCTTCTCCAACACCCTCATGTCTCCGGCCATGGTGTGGTCAGAGTAGCCGATCACCAGGTCCGGGAACTTCTGCCTAAGGATGTGGATCATGCCCAGATTGGCGCTGTCCGGCTGGGTGGGATAATTGAGCACGCAGTGCATCAAAGCCAGGGGGTTGCCCCTGTCCCTTATCCAGCCAACCGCTTCCTCGATCTCGTGAAGGCAGCTGGCTCCGGTGGAGAGCAGGATCGGTTTCCCGTATCCGCAAAGGTGCTCGATGAAGGGCTTGTTGGTTATGTCCGAGGAGGATATTTTGAAAATCGGCATCAGCTCGGCCAGGAAGGCCGCCGATTCCAAGTCGAAAGGAGTGCTTAGAAACTCGATGCCAGCCCGGTCGCAGCGTTTCTTCAGTTCCTGGTACTCGGCCTTCCAGAACTTGTCATATTTTTGGAAAAGCTGGAACTGGCTGGTGGTCGGTTCCATGGACAGATCCCAGTAGTACGGAGAGTCCTTGGAGGCCAAGGTCTCGGCCCTGTAGGTCTGGAACTTTACAGCGTCGGCCCCGCCCTCTTTGGCCTCGTCTATCAGGCGCTGGGCCAGGTCCATCCGGCAGTCGTGGTTGACCCCGGCCTCGGCAATCAGGTAGGGGCTGACCACCGGCATCAGACCCGATCGTCCCTGAGCGATGATCTCGTCTATCTTCATTTCAGTCATTCCTCCAGCAGTCTGTTGATTATCTCCATTACCCTCTTCCTCCCCGATTTGACGTCGTAGGACAGCATGGTCCTCTGCATCTCTTGCCGACGATGGAAGTCCCCGCACAGCTCGGAAAATGTTTCGGCGATCTCTGCCCTGGGCACACTTTTGCCCAGCCCCAGGTTGATGAAACCCCTCTCCGGGTGTGCGAAGTAATGCGTCAGCTCCCGCTCGTTTTGGGCCAGGACCACGGTCGGCACCCCGCAGCAGGCCGCCTCGAAAACGGTACGGCCGGCCGAGGTGAACATGACGTCGGCCGAAGTCATGAAGTCCGACATCCGCCTGGTGTTCCTCACCAGCCTCACGTTTCTGAAGCGCGACAGCGAGCGAAAGTGGGCGTATCCCATGCCGGTGATCACCGTGATTTCCATTCCCTCCTTCTTGGCTGTCTTCCCGATGCTCTCTAGCACCCGGACCGTCAGGTTATTCTCGTCTGTGCCTCCGAAGGTGATCAGCACCTTTTTGACCTTTCTGGACACCGGCCTGGGCTCGGCGAACTGAAATTCATCCCTGGCGAAAAAATACTCATGGCCGGCGTAGATACGCTCCAGAAAGTGTTTTTCCGGGTAGAGAGCATTGATGACGGCATCGGCTTCTTTCGCCCCCTCGCCCAGATCCTCGAAGTTTATAACCCGGCAGGGCAGTTTCTTAAGAGCTTTGACATAACCCTCGTCGGTGTCCAGGATGTCGTTGATTACCAAGTCCGGCTTGAAGGCGGCGACGTCCTGTTCCAGCCGCGGCCTGGTCTGAATGGCGGCCCGGTGATTGAACTCCCGTAATTTCTGCAGGCCCAGCCCGCTCTCTTTGGTGGCCAGGAAAAAGATGTCGTGTCCGGTGAGGTCGTTGGCGATGGTCAGCGCCCGGTAGACGTGCCCCAGACCTATCTGGTTGTAACCCGCTACCACGAACAAAACCTTTTTGCGCCTCAGCAGCTGCTCGCAGATCAGCCAGTCGATCTCGTCGTCTATGTCCACCGCTTGCTCCCTGGGCAGCAGAAACAGATCGACTTTCCTGCCTATCCTCCCGGCCGGGGTTACGCAGCGCGCCCGGGTTATCAGGAAGCTCCCCGTCTCTCGGTACACCGCTGGCAGCATCTGACGGTTCACCCTTTTCCGATATCCAGGGACGAAACGTCCATTCTCTTGGCGCCAGGTAAGATGGGTGTCATCAACACCGGCTATCAGGGTGTCCAGCGAGGGTTCGGCCAGCATCCGGTCAAGGGCTGCGTCCAGCGTCTCCGTTTTCAATAGCGGAGCCGTCGGCTGAACTGTGGCTACAAGTTCGTATTTCCGGGCTGTCTTCTTTGAAATCAAAACATAAGCGTGGTGGACCACCGGGTCCAGGGTGACCGCGTCCCCTGAAAGCCTGGGAGGGCGGCGGCAGACCCCGGCCCCAAAGCGCTTGGCCAGCAAAGCGATCTCCTCATCCTCGGTGGATACGTAAACTTCGGGTTTGTGCTTTGAACCCAGTGCGCATTTTATCGCATAGTAAATGAGCGGCTTGCCTCCCAGGCTGCGGATGTTCTTTCGGGGTATGCCCTTGGATCCGCCCCGGGCCGGTATTACTATAAGTATATTTTTTTTCACTTGTTTTCTCCCGCGATTATCTTCGCAATCCTCTCCGCCGCCTTCCCATCCCCGTAGGGGCACACTCCTCTGGCCATGGACTGGTAGGCGTTTTCGTCCGTCAGAAGACGTTCCGTTTCGGCAAAGATCCGGCCCTCGTCCGCCCCCACCAGCCTGACCACCCCGGCCTCCACCGCCTCGGGCCGCTCGGTCAACTCCCGCATCACCAGCACCGGCTTGCCTAATGCCGGCCCCTCCTCCTGAATGCCGCCGGAGTCGGTCAGAATGATATGCGCCGCATCCATGAGTTTGACGAACGGAAGATAGGAAAGAGGCTCGACAAGATGGACGTTGGAAAGGCCGCCCAGCACTTCGCTCACCGGTTTTTGGACGTTGGGGTTGAGGTGCACCGGGTAGATTATCATGACCTCCGGGAACCTCTCCGCGATCATCCGAATGCCCCGGCAGATGTTCCGGAAACCCTGACCGAAACTCTCCCGCCGATGTCCGGTCACCAGTATAATCTTAGAATTTTGAATTTGTAATTTTGAATTTATGGTTTTGAGTTCCAGCATCTCCGTAAAAGGTATCTCTCTGGCTTTGTCCCGGATCAAATAAAGGGCGTCGATAACCGTGTTGCCGGTGACGTGTATGCTGGCGGGGTCTATCCCTTCTTTTACGAGATGGCCTTTGGCCACCTCGGTGGGCGCGAAGTGCCAGTCGGCCAGGCGGCTGGCCAGGGTCCGGTTCATCTCCTCGGGAAACGGCGAATACCGGTTCCCAGTCCTCAGCCCGGCTTCGACGTGACCCACCCTCACCTTGCGGTAGAAGGCGGCCAGCGCCCCGCAGAGCACAGTGGTGGTGTCGCCCTGTACCAGAACGATGTCGGGGCGGTTGCTGCTGATGTAACCATCGAGCCCTACCAAGGCTCGAGCCGTCAAACTTGCCAGGGACTGGTCCGGCTCCATCAGGTCCAGGTCGGCGTCGGGAGTGATGCCGAAGGCCTCTAGGGCCGTATCCAGCATCCGGCGGTGCTGGGCAGTGGCGCACAGGTGCACCTTGAGTAACGGATTCTCTCTTAGCTTGAGATAGACCGGCGCCAGCTTGATGACCTCGGGCCGGGTACCGGCGACCAGCGAAATCAGCATAAGGCTAAGTTACGTTTTATGCACAAATGGATTTCATCAGTTGTCTTGGAAAACTTGGGCACAACCAATGCCTTCCAACTTCACCTTTCACCCTTCACAATTCACCATTGACGCACCTACCCCACCCCTTGTCTCGATCTCTTGTCTCAGCTTGCTTATCAGCTCCTCGACCCCCAGCTTTCCCATGTCCCCCTGCCCGTGCCGCCGCACCGAGACTAACCTCTCCTCTTCTTCCTTCTTGCCCAGAATCACCATGTAAGGTATCTTCTCCATCTCGGCGTCTCGGATCTTGGCCCCGATCTTCTCGGCCCCGAAGTTCGCCTTAAGCCTGAACCCTGACTTATCAAACTTATCAAACACCTGTTGGCCAAACTGTTTTTGGGCATCCGTGATCGTCAAAACAGCCACCTGGACCGGCGCCAGCCAAAGGGGAAAATTCCCGGCATAGTGCTCCACCAGCAGGGCGAAAAACCGCTCCAGAGAGCCCAAAAGCGCCCGGTGAACCACAAAAGGCCTCACCGGTTTCCCGGACTCGTCCACATAGGTGATGTCGAACCGCTCCGGCAGGTTGAAATCGAACTGGATGGTGGTGCACTGCCACTCCCGGCCCAAGGGGTCCAGCACCTTGAGGTCTATCTTGGGGCCGTAGAAGGCGCCGCCGCCCTCATCCACCTCATAGGCCACCCCGTGGTGCTCCAGCGCCGCCCGCAGGGCATTGGTGGCTTTTTCCCAATCGGCATCCGCCCCTACCGACTTCTCGGGCCTGGTGGCTAAGTAGACCTTGAGGTCCTTAAATCCGAACGCTCCCAGCAGGAAGGTGGCGAAGTCGTACACCCCCAGCACCTCGGCCTCCAGCTGGTCCGGCCGGCAAAAGATGTGGGCATCGTCGATGGTGAAGCCGCGCACCCGCAGCAGGCCGTGCAGCACCCCGGAGCGCTCGTAGCGGTAGACCGTGCCCATCTCCCCGATGCGATAGGGCATCTCCCGGTAGGAGTGCAGCCTGGTCTTGTAGATCAGGATGTGGCCCGGACAGTTCATGGGCTTGGCCCGAAACGGCCGGCCGTCGATGTCCATGGCCGAGTACATCAGATCCGAGTAGTTCTGCAGATGTCCGCTGCGACGGTAGATCTCTTCGCTGGCGATGTGCGGAGTGACCGCCAACTGGTAGCCCCTCTTCCGGTGCTCCTGCTTCCAGAACGTCTCGATTATATCCCGCATCAGGGCCCCCTTGGGATGCCAGTGCACCAGGCCGCCGCCCACCTCCTCGTGGATGGAGAACAGGTCCAGCTCGCGCCCCAACCGTCGGTGATCCCTCTTCTTGATTTCCTCCAATTTGCTGAGGTAGGCCTCCAGCTCCTCCTTTTTGTCGAAGGCGGTGCCGTAGATGCGCTGCAGCATCTTGTTGCGCTCGCTGCCCCGCCAGTAGGCCCCGGCCACCGACAACAGTTTGAAGTGCTTGAGCCTCCCGGTGGACGGCAGGTGCGGCCCTCGGCAGAGGTCGATGAAATCCCCCTGGCGGTAGAAGGAAATGGGCTCTCCCTCCGGCAGCTCGGAGATCAGCTCCACTTTGTAGTTCTCGCCTAATTTGCGGAAATGATCCAGAGCCTGGTCCCGCGTCATCTGCCGGCGCTCGATGGGGATGTCCCGGGCCGCCAGCTCGGCCATCCTATTCTCTATTTTCTCCAGATCCTCGGTGTTGAACGGCTGCTCCCGGTCGAAATCGTAATAGAACCCGTCCTCGATGGCCGGGCCGATGGCCACCTTGGTGCCGGGATAGATCTCGGTGACCGCCTGAGCCATCAGATGGCTGGCCGAGTGGCGCAATATCTCCAGGCCCTCGGGAGTATCGGACTTGACCGCCGAAAACGCGGCATTATGTTCGATGCGGAAGGAGAGGTCAACCGGCATATCATCAACCCTGGCCGCCACCGAGGCCTTGGCCAACCCCGGTCCTATGGACTTAATGACCTCCAGGGCGGTGATTCCCCTGTCGTACTCTCTGACCGAACCGTCGGGAAGGGTTATCTTGATCTTGTCGCCCATGCTCGACTATTCCTTTCGTCCCTTTATGATGTCTATCCTTTTATATTGGCCTGATATGCTCTGCCAATAGAACATCTAGTGGTGTATAAATAGTAAAACCGAATATACCCCCACCCCCCTTCTCTAATTTTATATGATACCACCTAATTCGTTGCCTGTCAAGGCCTTTTCATGTAATATCCCGTTTGTTTTTATCCTATCCTGCCCTAGGGCAAGTGGTAATCGAAAAGCCCCGCCCTAAAGCGGGGCTTTCTCGTTTCTTTGATATACTTACCTGGTCTTCTAGATCATCTTCCAATCGTACCTGTAATGAGCCCCTAGGGGTTGTTCACAACAGGCCAAGGTCGAACCGGTCGAAAGTAATTTTAGAGGGGCTCAAGTTTTATCGAAGCACCGTCATCTTCCTGGTCCCGGTGAACTCCGGGGTCACCATCCTCACCAGGTAGATCCCGGCCGCCACCTTCTGGCCGCTGTCGCTTTGGCCCTTCCAGCTCACCCGGTGGTAACCCGCCCCCAGCTTGCCGTTGACCAGGCTCTTCACCCTCTGCCCCGTGATGTTGTACACCTCCACCCTAACCTGGCTCTCCTTGGGCAGTCCGAAGCTGATGGTGGTGCTCCCCCTCACCGGGTTGGGCCAGGCCGCCCCCAGGCTGAAGGCTGTGGGGTTCCCGAGCGGAGCCCCCGGACCCCCGCTCACCCCGGTCACCTCCGGCGTCCGCGTGATCCGGATGGCACGGCCGGCCTTAAGCGGAGACACCACCGTGCTGGCGTATGCCCCGTCCTGCAGCAGCTGGCAACCCACCGTCGAGTTCTGCTGGAAACCGACGCTCGAAGACCCCCGGTCCGCCAGCATGGCGTACTGTAGCACCACGTCGTAGTACGGATGACCCGCCGTCGAGTCGTAGAACATCGCCTGGAACTTCAAACGCGTGCTGGTCCCGAAGAACACCAGGCTGTCCCACTCCACGATGAACCGCCCGCCCGCCGCGTCGTGGTAATACCCCGCCCACGCCCCAGGCGCCGAGCTCGACGACCCGTTCAGGTCATCCCACAGCGGGAAGATGGCCCCGTTCGAGAAGGTGCTGGTCGGTATGGCCGTGTTCGTGTAGGCCGTGCTGGTATTGCTACCTAAGCTGATAAACCCGTTGGAACAGGCGCTCAGTTGCGTGTAGTTACTCCCATACCACCGGAAGGTGAACGGCATTGTCATGGTGGCGTAGGCGTCGTCAGCCGACAGCGCCGTCAGCTGCGTCCCCAGCCCACGGATCTCCACCCACTGATACACCGGCGCCCGAGACACCCCGTCAGAGTCCTCCACCGCATAATAGATGGGTGTGGCCGCGTTGTCCGGAGTCGGGCTGTACCTCAGGTCACCCACCGTCTCGTTCCAGCTGTACAGACGGTCCCCCTCGTCGGCCGCCTTCATCACCACCGTGAACCCCACGCTGGTCCCAGGAGGCATGGCCCCCACCGATACCTGGAACGAGTCCGTCCCGCTGCCGCCCGTGGCCCCGGGGGCGATGATCCCATACCCCGCCATGGAGTCGGTCACCGTCACCCGCGCGTCAGAGCACCGCAATATGGCGTTGGTTCCGTACGAGTACCCCAGCCCGTTGTTTTTAAGCGTAATCGCCATCCCGGCCGTCTCCCCTGGATCCAGACGCCCGTTACCCCCGATGGCTTTCGAGTCGAACCCCAGCACCCCGGTCCCCACCGTCACCGAAAAGCTCGAGGTCCAGGCGCTGTCGTTGACGTCACGGCACTCCAACGTCAGCGGGATCGTCATCCCGTTGGTGTCCCCAGGGTTGACGTACACCCCGAACCCCGCCGCGTAATAGGCCGAGTCCCCGGCCCCGATGTCCCCGAAGCTGTAGGCGCTGTCCGCCGTCACGCTCCCGTTCGGGCTCGACGTCCTCAGCTTCCCCACCACCCCGTTGGCCGTGGCCGTACCGTAGTTGATCACCCACGTCGGCAATCTCACCGTCTCCCCGGGGTTGGCCACTCCGTCCCCGTTCCCAGAGGCGTCCGACAGCGTGTGCTTCAGGTGCAGTATATACGGACCGCCGGCCGCGGTGATCGGTACCGTTGCGCTGTAACGGCGGTAATTGGCTTTGGTGGCCGTGATCACCAGGCTATTGCCCGGCGTCTGCGGCGGAATGGTGATGTTGGCCGTGCCCTTGGCCGGGGCGGTGCCGGTGCCTATGATCTCCCCGTTCACCGTCAGGGCGATGAAGGCCCCCTCGTCAGCCGTCACCGGGAAGGTGGTGACCCCGGCCACCAGCGCCCCGGGGTGGCTGACCGTCAGGTCCTGGGGCATCTGGGAGTAGAGGGTGGTGAAGGCGTCTCCGTGCATGTGGAATAGGTCGTAGGTGATGACGTCGTAGGCCGCCCCCATGTTTATCCACGACCCCTCCTTGGCCTGCAGGTAGTATTTGCCGTAGACGTGGGCGAAGCCCGGCCGAAGGTTCTCCTCACCGAAGAGGTAGGTGTTGCCGTTGCCCGGGTCGAAGTCGGGCCACATGCAGTCGTACATCCCCCAGGTGAAGCAGTCATTTACGAAGGAGTAGGAAACCTCGGTGGGTCCGATGAATCCCAGGGCTCCGTATTGCTGGCGGTGGAAGGCCTCCCCCAGGGAAACGTCGGGGCTGGTCTGCTGGTAGGCCCCGGTCAGGCAGTTGATGGTGAATATGAAGGGATACATGGTGTTGGTCAGAGCCCGGGCGTTGTTCTGGGTGTAGGGTGGGTCGGCCCAGCCCGTCTCCGAGCCATGGTCCCGGTGCTGGACGATGAAGCAGCCGCTGTTGATGTCGGCGTTGATGGCCGCGGCCGTGGTGTTCCAGGACAGCCCGGCCGGGATCAGCGAGTCGCAGTAGCCCAGCGTCTTCCAGTAGTGGACCACCGCCGGAGTGGACCCGTAGGTGCTCTGGGTGGACCAGGGGCTGCCGGCCGACGGCGGAGAGGTGGCATAGTATTCGCGCTTGGCGTTCTTGCCCTGGTGGTTCTTCCAGAAGCCGTAGACCACCTCGCCGCACAGTTGGAACCATCGGTCCGACTGGTAGCCCACCACCGAGATTGGCTCGTTGTAGAAGTTGGCGCTGGTGTAGGGGTTCCTTTCGTACGAAAGGAACTTGTTTATCATCATCGGCAGGTCCGAGGCCTGGTTGGGGGTGATGCGGGCCACGTTGATGTCCGGCAGGCTGTCGCCGTCGACGTCGGCGTAGCGGTTGTCCGAGGGGAAGGTCTCTCCGGACTCGGTCACCACCCGGGCGTCCACCGCGTAACTGCCCTGGCCCGGCCGGTCGCCTATCAGCAGGATGGCCACCGGGGGCGTCCCCCAGGTGTTGTAGGCGTTGTTGATCCAGGTCTCGATGGCCGCAGGGGTGGTTCCGGTGACCGCGGTGGTGAAGACCCCGGTGGAGATGCCCTGAAGCGTCCGCCACTGCTTGATGGTGTCGGCCCAGGCCAGGCAGTTGGCGTCGTTGGGCACGATGATGACGTACTCGTGTCCGTCGCGCGATCCGGCCCGGGCCCCGTAGTCGATGGCCGGAAGTTGGTCGTAATTCATGAGATTTCCGGCCAGGATTGGGTCCCACCAGCGGCTGCGCAGCCGGTCCTCGCCGAACCGACCGTTGCCGCCCTCGAATACCACCCGGAACCTCAGGTTCTTGTGGACCCTGAGCTCGCCGGTGGCCGGGTTGAACTGCAGGGGAGAGACGTTGAGCATCACCGCGTCCACCCCGCGCATCTTTATCGGGGACGAGGCCATCACCGGCGACTCGGGGTAGAAGGCGTTTCGCCCGTAGACGGCCTGGTCCTTGAAGTAGGAAAGCGGCAGGCGGTTGTCGTCGCGGGGCTTGCGCGGAGCCGGGGCGATGTTGAGCGAGGCGAAGGTCTCCACGTCGTCGCTTATTATCTCCACCCGGGCCCTGCCCCCCTGGGGTACGGCCAGGTAGCTCCCGAAGTGGGGCAGGTCCGGCCTCCCTTCGGTCCAGGGCGTGTAGAGTCCGGGCACGGTGGCCTGATGCATGGCCTCGCCGTCGATGACGACCTCGCCGATCTCCATCCGGTCGAGCGAATAGCTCAGTTCCGCCCCGGACGGAGTCGAGGAACGCAACGACAGCCCGGGCTTGTCCCAAAGTCCGGTGAACTGGTGGGTGGCCGCCGGCAACGTGGCGCAGAGCACGGCCGCCATCAGGACCGCCAGGAACGTACTTTTCCCTTGCATGGACCCGCCTTTCTTGTGTTGGTTTTCTGTGGGGTTTATCCAAAAATATTAACCTTTTTTATGCAAAAAGTCAATATCTTTTTGTAAAATATTGCAGAAAAGACGGGGCGCCCGCTCGGCGGACGCCCCGTCTTCGACGTTACCTTTGGTTTTAACGGACCACCGTGATCCGGTTGGTGCCGGTGTAGCCGGGCGTCTCCAGCCGGAACAGGTAGACACCGGCCGCCACCTGGCGTCCCGTGTCGTCCCGGCCGTCCCAGCACACCGCGTGGACCCCGGCCTTTCTCTGCCCCTCGTCCAGCAGCCTCACCTGCTGGCCCAGGACGTTGTAGACCTTGAGGCTGGTTTGGGTCGTCGCCGAAAGCTGGTAGCTGATGGTTGTCCCCTGCCTCATGGGGTTGGGGTAGGCCCGCTCCAGCCGGAACGACTTGGGCAGCGCTTCAGCCTGCGGCTCGCCTGACACGCCCATCGGGTCCGGATAACGGGTGATCCTGACCGCCCGGCCGTTGGCCAATGGCGAGAAGGTCAAAGCCCGGCTAGTGTCGTACTGCAGCTGGCAACCGACGGTGGGGTTCTGCTGGAAGCCGACGCTGATGTCGTTGGAGGGGTCGGCGAAGATGTTGTAGTAGAGCACCACGTCATAGTAGGGATTGCTGGCCGTTGACTCCTCCAACACCACCTGGAACTTGACGCGGTTCGACTGGCCGTTGAAGGTCAAACTGTCGAACTCGACGTAGAACCGGTGGTTGGCGGCGTCGTGCCAGTAGCCTATCCAGGCCCCGGTGGTGCTGGCGGTCAGGTCGTCCCACAGGGCGAAGACGGCCGGGACGCTGGGGGTGGAGGCCGGGATGGCGGAGTTGTTGTACGAGGTCAACAGGGTGCGGCCGAAGCCCACCCAGCCGTTGGTGCATACCGACAGCGATTCGGCGTAGGTCGTCCCGTACCAGTTGAAGGCGAAGGGCAGGGGCGCCCGGGCCGTCAGGTTGTTGCCGTTGAGCACCGTCATCTGGGTGCCTGTGTCGCGGATCTCCGTCCACTGGTAGACTGGGGCCCTCTGGGCGGCGTCGATGTCCTCCACCGCGTAATAGATGGGCGACCCGGCCGCGTTGTCCGGGGTGGGGGCCATCTGGCTGACGTAGACCGTGGCCGAAAAGCTGGAGGTCCAGACAGTGTCGGCGTCGTGGGCTACCAGTTCGAAGGTGATGGACTGCCCGTTCGGGCAGCCCGAAGCAATGCTGACGGCAAAGCCGGGCAGCACCACCGCCGAATCGTCGGCCGCGATCACCCCGTAGTCCAGCACCGCCCCGGTGACCGTGGCATAGGGGCTGGAGGTCTTCAGGGTGCAGACGGCCGAGCCGTTGGTGGGATCGGTGCCCAGGTTCTTCACCCATACCGGAATATGGACGCTCTCGCCCGGGTTGAGCTGGCCGTCCGGTATGCCGGCGTCGTCGTCGATGGAGTGATTGAGGTGGACCACGAAGGCCCCGGAGGGAGCGATCACCGGGACCTCGGCCGAGTACCGCCGGTAGTTGGGCTTGGTGACGGTCACCACCATGGTCGTCCCCGGCGTCTGGGAGGGGATGGCGATGTTGACATAGCCCTTGGCCGTGGCCGTGCCGGTTCCGATGATCTCCCCGTTAACCGTCAGGGCCACGAAAGCGCCGTCGTTGGCCGTCACCGCAAAGCTGGTGGTCCCGGCCAACAGCACCCCGTCGTGGCTGACCGTCAGGTCCTGGGGCACCTCGGAGTACAAGGTGGTGAAGGCGTCGCCGAACATGTGGAACAGCTTGTAGGTGATGTCCTTGTCCCCGCTGTTGTATGGCCAGCTGGAGGCCTGCAGGTAGTACTTGGCGTAGGCCTGGGCGAACCCGGGCATCAGGTTGTACTCGCCGAACAGGTGGGTGCCGTTGTCGTAGCCCGGGTCGAAGTTGGGGAACATGCAGTCGTAGATGCCGAAGATAAAGGCGTCGTTGACGAACGAATAGGAGACCTCGGTGGGAGCGACGAACCCCAGGGCCCCCTTCGGCTGGCGGTAGAAGGCCTCGCCCAGACAGACGCTGTCGTAGGAAGAGCCGGTTTGTTGGTAGCCGCCAGTCATACAGTTGATGCTGAAAAGGAATGGGTAATTGCTGTTGTTCAGCTGACGGGCGTTGGCCTGGGTGTAGGCCGGCTCTCCCCAGCCGTACTCCCAGCCGTGGTCCCGATGCTGGACGATGAAGGCCCCGGCGTTGATGGAGTCGTTGATGGCCTGGGCCGTCCCGTTGTTCCAGTAGGCCGAGCTGTAGGGGTTGGTGGTCGGAATGTAGCCCAGGCCGTTGAAGTAATTGACAACCGTCGAGGTATTGGTGGCCGTGGACCAGGCGCCGCCGGCGGTTGGCGTCCCCGAGTAGATCTTGTAGACGTGGGCGCAGCTCTTGCCTTGAATATTGTCGAAATAGCCCCGTACGATCTCGGTGCACAGCTGGAACCAGCGCTCCGTCTGCCAGCCGCAGGCCACCAGCGGCTTGTTGTAGAAGGTGGCGCTGGTGGAAGGGTTGCGCTCCTGGGCCAGGAACTTGTTGATCATCAGCGGCAGCCCGGCCGCGGTCCCGGCCGGGATGCGGGCCAGGTTGATGTCCGGCATGACGTTGTTGTTGACGTCGGCGTAGGCGTTGTCTGAGGGGTAATAGCCCTGGGGATACCCGGGATAAGGGTGGTCGTAATGGTAGGCCGGGATGGAAAGCCCTTGGCCGGTGTGGTCGCCCACCAGCAGGATGGCCACCGGCGGCGTCCCCCAGTTGTTGTAGGCGTTGTTGATCCAGGCCTTGATCTGGGCCGAGTCCGAACCCACGTTGTTGATGGTGTAGATTCCGGTGCTGATGCCCTGGAGCTGGCGGAACTGCTTGATGGTGTCGGCCCAGGCCAGGTAGGTGGGATCGTTCTGGGTGATGATGACATACTCGTAGCCGTCGCGGGAGCCGGCCCGGGCGTCGTAGTCCACCTTGGGCAGCTGGTCGAAATTGATGAGATTCCCCGCCAGGATCGGGTCCCACCACCGGCTGCGAAGACGGTCCTGGCCGAAATGACCGTTGCCTCCTTCAAATGTAACCCGCACTTTTATGTTGCGATGGACATAAAGCTCTTTGGTCATCGGATTGTATTGCAGCGGAGAGATGGCCACCAGCACCGCGTCCACCCCGCGCATCTGGGTAGGCTCCGAGGCCTTGGCTATCCACTCCGGGTAGACCGCGTTCGACCCGTAGATGGCCTGGTCCTTGAAGTAGGTCAGCCCGTCCTCCCTCTCGCTGGGGATGACCGGGGCCGGAGCCAGTTCGATGTTTTGGATGACCTCGGTCTCCTTGGAGACCACCTCCACCCGGGCCCGCGCCCCCTGAGGCACCGCCACCCAGCGGCTGATGCTGGGAACGTCGGGCGCCCCGGCCTGGTTGGGCAGCGCCATGGCGCTGATGGCCGCCGCCTGCATGGGCTCGCGGTTGATGACTACGTCCTCCAAGCCAAGTTTGTCCAGAGAGTAGTTGATCTCCACCCCCTGGGGCGTGCTGGACTGGACTGACAGCCCGGGTTTGGCCCACAGCCCCTGGTACTGGTAGTCGGCCGCCAGGGCCGGCACCGCCAGCAACAGGGCCAGGACCATGATCGCACTGGTTCTGGTCATGGGTTGCCTTCCTTTAATTGGGTTTGAATTTTTTTGCCCGGTATTCTTGAATGATATATCCCTCCGGGCTGTTTGTCAAGCTCCTGCCGGTTTTTATTTCGACGACGGTCACCGGACCACCGTGAGCCGGCCGGCCCCCTGATAGCCATCGGCCGACATGCGGTAGTAATAGACCCCGGCTGAAACCTCCCTTCCGGCGTCGTCCCGGTCGTCCCAGTAGGTGGCATGCTCGCCGGAGGGTAGGGATGATTCGATAAGCGTCCTCACCAGCTGGCCGGCGCTGTTGTAGAGCCTGAGATTCACCTCCCCGCCCTCGGTCAGATGGAACGCTATCCGGGCCGACCGGCGCGTGGGATTGGGGACGGCGCCCAGCAGTCTGCTGGTCAGTGCCCTTGATGGAGCCGAGGGGTCCCCGGCCGTTCCAGTCACCGGCGAAACCTTGACCAGGTTGCTCCATGCCCCCCAGCCCTTATCATTGTGGGCCCGAACCTTGAAGTAATAGGTCCCTACCGGCAGGCTCGAGATGCTGTAGATTTGGCCGGTAATGGTGTCGGCTAAAAGCGAGTCGTTGGCGAAGGCCTCGACCGGATAGATGTCGTCAAGGTAGACGCCCCCGGCCAAGACCGAGCCGTCGGTGGTATAGCGGAAACGAGCCGACACCTGTTGGCCGGCGTAGGCGGCCAGGGAGAAAGCCTTTCTGGTCCAGGTGGCCTGGCTGGTGCCGGTGACCGAGTCGAGCCTGACCCAGGTGGCGCCACCGTCGGCGGTGATCTCGGCATAGAAGTAGTCATAACCCGACTCGGTGCTGGCCCATCGCCAGTAAGTCAGGCTGTCGCCGGGATGGGCGGTGAAGGTATTGGCCGAAAACAGCGAGGCGCTCAGGCCGTGGGCCGAATCGGCCCGGAAGCTGTGGGTGGCGCTGTGGTAGCGGCTGGTGGAGACCTGGAAACGGGTGGTGTCCCAGCGGCTGATGCCGGACTCGGCATTGTCGGTAATCCGGGTCAACTCGGTCATCTGGTGCAGTTCGTACTGATCGATCCCGGCGCCGGCGTTGGCCGGGGTCCAGTTTAAGGTGAAGTTACCCCCGGCCGGCATGGTGTCGCTGGCGGCCAGGGTCGGAGCTCCCGGAACTGCATAGGCATAAGGAGCGCCGGCCGCCTGGGCCATGTAGAAGGCCGCCTCCAAGTTCTCGGCGCAGATCTGGTTCACCGTCGAGGTCGTGGTGTCGTGGAATTCATTGTAAGCCATCTCGGTGATGAAGGCCAAGGTCGTCTGCGAAGTCTGATAACGGCTGCGGCCGTAGATCCAATCCTCGCTGGTGCCGGTGGTGGCATACAGGCTCATCATCTGCTGCGGAGTGTAGGTGCCGGACCCGGTCTCGCTGGAGATGAGGTTGGCCATCTCGGTGCCCAGGGCGCTCAGGATCTCGTTGTCCGGCGTGGGCCCGGCCGTATAGCCCCAGGGCCACATCACCAGCTCGGAATAGGTGTGGTAGGACATCGACATGTCGAAGGGATGGGCCAGGAACAGGTCCCTGACGGCTTGGGCCTCGGGCTCGGAGAAGGCCGACGGGCCGCAGTAGGTCTCGGAGCTGGGGGGGTGGCTGGACCCGGCCCCGCCCCAGTTGCCGGCCGGGTCGCCGTTCTGCGATCCGTCGTAATTCCGATTCAGATCCACCCCATAGGAGCCCCCGTTGTTGCGCCGGTTCTTGCGCCAGTAGTTGCCGGTGTTGTAGTCATAGACGAACCCGTCCGGGTTGACGCAGGGAATGATGAAAAACTCCCGCTCGTTGACTAATTCTGTCCAGGCCGGGTTGACCCCGTAGCTGTCGGCCAGCATCACGGCGAAACGCAAAGGCACCTCCAGGCTGATCCACTCCCGGGCGTGGTGGGTGCCCATGTAGAGCAGCCGTGGCTCGTTCTCGGTGGCGTTGACATTGTCGGATATCTTGAGACAGAGTATCGGCCGGCCCTCCCAGCTGTTCCCGATGCTGTCCAGCCGGGCGATGGACGGGTGCGATGACGCCAAGTTCTGGAGAATGGTCCGCATCTCGGCAAAGCTGTGCAGTCCGCCCTTGGGTCTTTTTATCTGCGAGATGTCGGGGACGACCGTCTCCAGCCGGCAGCCGGCCTGCTCCAGCCTCTTCATCTGCTCCGGCGTGGCGATGATCAATAAGTAATCTTTGCCCCGCCCCAGGTCGTCCAAGTCCTCGGTCTTCAGGACCTGTCTCCACCCCTCCTTGTCCTGGGGATAGACCTTGACGATGCTGCGCTCTGCTCCGGCTGCCTGGATGATCAGAGCGGCTAGGACCAGAATGATGGCAAACTTCTTCATTTTGTTGTATATTCCTATCTATTTATGGGTTCTTCTGGCTTTAGTGTGGGTAATATAGAGTGTTTTTCGGGGCGTAATACGATGGCTTTCAGTCTATTACCAAATGCTAAAAGCAATAAATATTTTTCTTTTCCCGCTTTCTCTTTAAAAGAGAAAGCTTCAAAGAGAACTGTCGCTACACCGCTGCCCAGATGCCCCAATGCCGGCCGTCGTTCGGCTGAGCTTGAGTCGAAGCCTAAAAGCATTGATCACGAAATATGTCCAACGCAGGCAATGCTTTCTTTACGACAGCCTCCCCTGCGCAGCAGCGGTGATGCGACCCTGGGGTCCCGCCGTCAGCGGTGCGGCCGGGCTTCAGCGCCGAAGAAGCACTCATTGGGTGTTATACTTCTTGCTGGTTCTGGTTCAATAAGTGCCGGCGCGGATGCCTAACCCCCCGCAGTGCTGGGCCTCGGCCTGAGACCTCGGCGTGAGCTCGGTCGAACGCTCGGTCGAACGGCGGAAAGACTTCTTTGGTTCCTTTCTTGGTCACAAGAAAGGAACATGGAAAAGATGTATTGTAATACTATTTATACTTACCCACTATAAACCTGGAAGACCCTATTTATGGTTCTTTTAGTTTAACCGGGACTCACCTGATGGCCACCATCTTGGTGCTGGTTGTCCTTCTGTTTACGCTCAGTCTGACCAGGTATACCCCGGCGGCGATGGCCCGCCCCTGTTCGTCCCGTCCGTCCCACTCCATCAGATACTTGGCCGGCGACTGCACACTATTAACCAGGGTGCGGACCCTCTGGCCGGCGATGTTGTAGACCGACAGCTCGACCGTCTGCGGACCCGGGCCAGGCTGGGTGTAGGTGATCACCGTCCCCGAGGCGAAGGGGTTGGGCCGGCTGGCCAGGTAGAGCGCCGGGGCCGCCCCCGGCAGGGCCGGTCCCCCGTTGACCCCGGTGTCGGTGGAGAAGATCTGAAGGCCCCAACCGTTGAGCCGGCCGACGTCGCTGGAGGCGAAATCCTTGGCCCTCAGCCTCCAGTATCCATGGGCGTTCTGTCCGACCAGGATCGTCCAGCGGGCGGCGTCGGCCGGCGTCAGCTCCGAGTCGTACCAGCCGACGATGTCGTCGGCCGAGCCGCCGGTGCGCTGGTGCAGGCGCAGGGAGTCGCCGGTCGGCGAGAACACCCGGACCGCCAGGTCGCCTTTGTAGGGGTGGGTTATGTTGACGTAGACCTCGTAGTCGGCCAGGGAGACGTCCCGGTCGACGTAGAGCGAATCCTCTATCCAGGCACCGTTGTCCGGGATGTTGATGGTGTCGTGGGAGGCGTAGTTGTATGAATACATCGGGGCCAGATAAACGTCCAGGGCGGTGCTCCCGGACACCGCCACGTTGTTCAGGACCTTGGTCCGGTAACTGGCGGCCGAGGCTGTCAGCGTGTGGATTCCCTGGAAGGTGGCTATCGAGTACAAGCCGTCGGGGCCGGTGGTGTCGCTGCCCGATTCCGATAAGCTGACCACGGCGCCGCCTATCGGCAGGCCGTTGCTGCTGTCCCTGACGGTGCCCGACAGGGTGGCCGGGGCCAACGGCGCCAGCTGGACGTCCAGGCTGGTGACGCTGTCGAGCTTGACTCTGACGTTCGAGAAAGTTTTAGGCGCATAGCCGGGTTTGGAGAATGACAGGCTATAGTATCCCGTCATCAGCATCCGGTGATAGTCTCCGGCTATGGAATCGGTGTATACCGGTTTATTGATGCCACCGACGTCTACCTGAACCCGGTTGAGCGGCGTACCGGACAGCGAATCGGTGACCACTCCCTGCACCCCCCAGCCCGCCTGACGGATGAAATAGAGCATGGCGTTGCGGTTGTCGCTCCAGAATGTCGGCAGGGTGCTGGCCGATGGCCATTTGGTGGTGGAGATCTCCATGGTGACGTCCAGGCAGGACGTTCCGTGGTATGACCAGTCCTGCAGCGATCCTGGCGATGGGTACCAGGTGTATCCGTAGATGACGCCGCTGTCGTAGGGGGCGCTAGGGCTGGGAGAAAGGTACATTGGTTGGTTCGATCGGCTATAGCCCAACGATACCTGCCTGGCTAAAAACAGATCCGGCGGATCATAGGGTGGGGTTCCCACCGAATCGGCATAATCCCAGGGGTAATTAGCGATCAGCGCCCCGCCGTGAAAGGTGGCGGAAAGCACCGCCCGTTTGTTAGACCAGAAATTTATAAAGTTCTGGGTCTCGGCGTAGTTGGTGTAGGTGCCATCGCCGCCTATGGAACCGTCGGGCACCGGAAAGTTACGGTTGGGGTCCACGCCGTTGTTTAGATACCGGCTGCCTGCCGTGTTGCCGTCCGGATTGTACATGGGCACGAACCATATCTCGCGGCTGTTCACCAGGTCGGTGATGGCGGGCACCGTACCGTAAAGTTGCGTCAGCGAGTCTATCATCCCCAGGCACATCTCGGTGCCCACCGGCTCGTCGCCGTGGATGGTGGCGGTGAAGCGCACCTCGGCCTCGTTCTCGGCGATGTCCGGGTTGTCGGTGATCATAAAGGCCCACTGCTGCCGCCCCCCCTGGGTGACGCCCATGGTGAATTTTCTGGCGATATTCGGAAAATTCGAGACCACCGAGTCCAGCTTGGCGGAAAGCCAACTGTAGTTGTGATAGGCGGCCGGAATCTCCGGGCTGGGAGGCTCCTCGATCCGCGGCTCCACCCGCCAGCCTTCGGCCTGGAGCTCCTCGAGCTTCTCCGGGGAGACGGCAGCTTCGATATAGCCGTCCCGCAGTTCCTCGATCGACACGCCCAGCGCCTGGAATTTATAGACGTCTGAATGCTGGTTTATGTAGATCTTCACCTGATGCCGGCCCCAGCGGTCTATCGGAAAATACGCCCCCCAGGATCGACCTGGAGTAAAAACAAATAATGCCGCTATAAATAAGATTACACCAACGCCTCTTTTCATGATTGCTCCATTTCCTTGTCCCCTCTGAAGAGGGCAACAAGGTGTGTTTTTTCTTGCGATGGGCAAATAGGCACGGATTTTTCCGTGCCTATCTGCCTCTTGTTAGTTTATCCTTAGAAAACTACTTGAGCACCACCAAACGCTTGGTGCCGGTGTAGTCCGGAGTGGTCAGCCGGTAGAAGTAGACACCGCCCGACACCTTCTGACCGGACTGGCTCCGGCCGTCCCAGGACACTGTGTGATGGCCCGCCGGCAGCACCCCGGAGGCCAAGGTGGCCACCTTCTGCCCCACCATGTTGTACACCCCAAGCTCCACCTTCGTCTCCCTGGGCAATCCGAACCTGATGCTGGTGGCATGGCGCACCGGGTTGGGCCAGGCCGCCCCCAGGCTGAAGGCTGTGGGGTTCCCGAGCGGAGTCGAGGGCCCCCCGCTCACCCCGGTCACCTCCGGCGTCCGCGTGATCCGGATGGCCCGCTGGCTCTTAAGAGGCGAAACCACCGTCGAGGCGTAGGCCCCGTCCTGCAGCAGCTGGCACCCTACCGTCCCGTTCTGCTGGAAACCGACGCTCGAAGACCCCCGATCCGCCAGCATATTGTACTGCAGCACCACGTCGTAATACGGGTGCAACGCCGTCGAGTCGTAGAACAGCGCCTGGTACTTCAATCGCGTGCTCGTCGAGTAGAACACCAGGCTGTCCCACTCCACGATGAACCGCCCGCCCGCCGCATCGTGATAATACCCCGCCCACGCCCCAGGCGCCGAGCTCGACGAACCGTTTTGGTCGTCCCACAGCGGAAACACCGTCGGATTCGCAAAGGTCCCGGTCGGTATCCCCGTGTTCGTGTACGATGTGTACGTGTTGCTCCCAAAGCTCACCCACCCGTTCGAGCACATGCTCAATGACGTGTAGTTCGCTCCGTACCACCGGAAGCTGAACGGCAAGGTCACCGACGCCGTGGCGTCGTCAGCCGACAGCGCCGTCAGCTGCGTCCCCAGCCCACGGATCTCCACCCACGAGTACACCGGCGCCCGAGA
>CAZPNX010000027.1:4008-30136 GCA_964588285.1 uncultured bacterium | reverse complement strand
CCGCCTGTCACCTACGCTCAGCTGGTTTCTTCCTGAACGGATGGGATAATCATTAAAAATGAGAATATCAAAAGACGGTAAGGTAAGAAAGCAGGAGTTTCTACAAGCAGCACTCGATCTTTTTTCCAAGCGGGGATATGAAAATACCTCAGTTCAAGACATCATAGGCGCCGTCGGGGTCACCAAAGGTTCCTTTTATTATTACTTCAAATCCAAAGAGGATGTGTTGGATGGCCTGCTCGGAGGCTTTAGGCAGGACATCCATCAAATATTGACCGGGGTGCTTGCCGATAAATCTCTAAACCCGCTGGACAAGGTGGTCAGTATGGATGTTAGGTGCCTCCAGCACCGATTGGAGAACCGCGACTACTTCGAGCGGATCTACAGCACGTTGATGAGCATCGGCAATGCCAAGCTGCGGCACAAACTGAACGACCAAGGGACAAAACTGATACTGCCGCTCTTCAGGCAGGCTATCCAGGACGGCGCCGTCCAGGGCATTTTCAACATCCCGGTGCCCGGGGAGACTGCCGAGTTGTACTTCGTTATGCATTCATCGACCCTCTATCGGTTGTCAAATCTGTGCTATGGGCTTCATCAGCATAGTGAGAACCGGGAGCAATTATCCCGGCTTTTAATGTTCTATGAGGATGCCTTGGAGAGAATTTTGGGAGCCAGCCCTGGTGCTTTGAAGATTAAACAGGCGATGGAAACGGTCATAGACAAATATAAGGAGGTATTTCAATGAGCCGCAATGCCAAAAACCGGCTGGCGGCCACCGCGCTTATTCTGACGATCCTGGGGCTGCTGGCCATCACGCAGGGGCCGAACTCGCGGATCAACGCCACCATAAGCCCAAGGATTGATGCCAAGCCAGAGGTTATTCGGCCAGGTCCTCCCCGCAGCCTATTTGACGGGAGGATGCAGGAGTATCAGTGATAGACGAGGAAAGAGCGCCAACAATTATTTCTATGGAGACAGAACATGAAGACGATAATGCTGGCAGCAGCCCTGACGCTGGTCGGATGCAACCGAATACAGGCCACAACTGATTCCGCCAGACTGGAGTTTCTTTTTGACCGTTATTTTCGTGAAACCTTAGCCGCCAATCCGGAGGAGGCCAGCGAGCTGGGGCTTCACCGCGAAGCGGGCTTCGACTATGACCGGACCGGCTTCGATGACATCTCCGAGCCGGGGATAGATGAACAGTACCGGCTGCTGGAGAGGTACCGGCGTGAACTGAAATCGATCAAACCCGTCCGGTTAGCGCCGGCACAGCGCATTGACCGCAAAAGCCTGCTTTGGCTGCTGGAGACAACGATAGAGGGGAGAAGATACTGGAGGCACCGGGGCCTGCTTAGCCATCTATATGGAGTCCACATGCAGCTTTTAAGCTTGATGACGGATTACCACGGAGTGCAGTCCAAAGATGATGCGGATGACTATCTTTCCAGATTGAAAAAGTTGCCCCGCCGGCTGGAACAGGCCAGGCACCAGATCAAGAAACAGACTGATGAGGGAAAGCTGCCTCCAAAATACATCATCGATCGCACCCTGGGCAGTATGGCCGAATTCCGCAATGTGGAGGCGGCGGACAACATGATGGTAACCGTCTTTCGGGAAAAACTAGCCAAGGTCGAAGGTCTGGAAAAAAATGAGGTGCTTAGCTATGGAGAAAAAGCTCGGCAGCTAGTCGAGAACACCATCTATCCTGTCTACGATAGCCTGATGGCCTCAGCCCGCCAGGCCAGGGAGCGGGCGCCCGACGACGGCGGGGTGTGGACCATGCCTGAGGGGGACAAATACTACCGGTGGTGCCTCAAGTACTACACCACCTGCAATATCGATCCCGACCAACTGCACGAAATGGGAATGAAAGAGGTAGCCAGGTTGCAGGGCCAGGCCAGGAAACTCTTGGATTCTATGGGGATCAGGGGAGGAAGCTACCGGGATCTGATTCGGGCCTATTGGGCCAAGCAATAGAAGCCGGAATTCGCCCAATACTTCTATTCCCAGGATGAAAAGGGCCGTAATAAGGCCCTGGAGGACAACCGTCAATGGCTGGAGCAGGCCTGGAAGCGTCTTCCGGATCTTTTCGAAACAGTGCCCCAGGCTAAGGTCTTGGTCAAACCAGTGCCTCCGCACAAGGCCGCAGGCGGCACCTCCTACTACGAGCCGGGTTCGGCCGACGGCAGCCGACAGGGAACCTATTATCTGAACATGACCCAAGTCTGGCCGAAGACCGCCATGTTACCCACTCTTTATCACGAGACTGTGCCTGGGCACCATCTGCAGATTGCCCTACAACAGCAGCAGAGCAGCAACCGAATGTATCGCAATCTTTTTTTTCTGGCCGGTTTCGGCGAGGGCTGGGCCATGTATGCTCAGGCGCTGGCCGACGAGCTGGGCTGGCTGCCAGATGCCTACACCAGACTGGCCGAGATCAACTCACAGCTTTTCCGTGCGGTTCGCATCGTAATGGACACCGGCCTTCATGGAAAGAGATGGTCAAAAAGGCAGGCCATGGAGTATATGGAGCAAAATCTGGGGTGGGCCTCGGAAAACGAGGTGGACAGATATATAGTATGGCCGGGACAAGCCTGCTCTTACACCTTGGGGAAACTCAAGATAATGGAGCTTCGTAGTTTGGCCCAAAGGGAGATGGGCCCCAGGTTCGACCTCAAAAAGTTTCACTCCGCCGTCCTGGGACACGGCTCGGTCCCGCTGGACGTGCTGGAGGCGGCGATCAAGGGCCATATAAAAGGCGATAAGTAAGGAGTGTAAATGCATCGGGCAACCCTATTTCTTCCAGTCCTGTTGGTTTGGGCCGCCACCGTGTGCTTGGGCCAGACAGGGACGCCGAATCCGCCCCGACGGCTAAAGCTGCGCACAACTGAAACCGGCCCTAGGATCGACGGGGCCATCGAAGATGTATGGCTGGCGGCCGATTCGGCTTGCCGCTTTGTTCAACACGCCCCATATGAAGGGGCGGAGCCGGCCGAATCCACTGTGGTCTACATGCTTCAAGATAAGGATAACCTGTACGCCGCCTTCAGGCTTCATTCCAAAAAGGCCCCGCCGGTGGCCAGCTACACCAAGGACGAGGACTACGTCATCCTTTTCTTGGACCCGCTGGGCTCCAAAACCACGGGCTACTTCTTCCAGGTGTTCGGCAGCGGACTGTTCTACGACGGGCTGATACTTGACGACGGCCAGATATGGGATGGCTCATGGGAGGGCGTTTGGGATTGCGGGGTGGCGCTCTACCCGGACCGGATGGAGGTGGAGATGAAGATACCCTTCAAGTCCATCCGCTACCGCAAGGGGCTTTCGGAATGGGTAGTCCAGTTCCAGCGCCACCATGCCCGCAACTGGGAGGAGGACCACTGGGTGCCGGTGACGGAGCGGGAGCCCAACCTGGTCTCCCGCTGGGGGACGCTGTCCGGCGTCAGGCCCGAGGTCCAGGGCTACTACTTCGAGCTTTTCCCGGAGGGGTTCGTCCGCTACGAGAAGTTCAGCGAGGAGAAGGCGGAGGCCAAGCCCAAGGCCAGCCTCAGCCTTAAATGGGACCTGACCCCCCAGACCACGCTCAACGCCACCGCCTATCCGGATTTCGCCCAGATCGAGTCGGACCCATACTCGCTCAACCTGTCGCGCTATCCCACCTACCTCCAGGAGCAGAGGCCGTTCTTCGTGGACGGCAGCGACATATTCAGGTTCTCGACCATCGGCGAGAGCTCGTTCCAACCGTTGAACATATTCTACTCCCGAATGATCGGACGCTCGGTCAACGGGGAGGCGGTTCCCATCATGGGCGGTGCCAAACTGACACACAAGAGCCGCGACTGGAGCCTGGGGCTTTTAGCGGCCTACACCGACAAGTTCGACGACAGCGTACACATCGGCGGCTATAAACACCCGGTATTCGAGCCCAAACGAAGCTTCGGGGCGGCCCGCATAAGCCGCCGGCTCATGGGAAACTCCCAGGTCGGCCTGCTGGCCAGCGGCACCAGGCTAAACAGCGACACCTTCAACCTGGCCGGCGGGCTCGACGCCGTTTACAGGCGCGGGTCGAACCAGTTCCTTTTCCAGGGGGCCATCAGCGACCGCAACCATAAGCAGGGTTGGGCCTTCTCCTCGGGCTTCCGGGGCTTCACCGGGCCGCTGCTGTCCATGGCCCTGGCCGAGGCCATCGACGACTCTTTCGACGTGTCCGATATCGGCTTCGTGCCCTGGATGGGGAGGTGGCGGGCCAGCGCCATGACCGGCCCGTACTGGACCTTCCGCAGCGGTCCGGTGCGAAACCTCTACCTGGCGGCCGGTGTCAACGCGGTGCGGGAGCCAGGGACGGCCCGGTGGTCTAAATACGGTTTCCTGGTGAACAGCGTCAACCTGCGAAGCAACAGGGGAACCAACTTGGAGCTGGTCTACGGGACCAACTACGGGTACGACCCGTACAGTATGGTCGATTTCGAACTGATTTACAGAAGCGCCAGCTTCAATACCTGGGGAATCCTCTGGGGCAACAATTTCAACATGAGCCTGAACTATGAGCACGGATACAACTACCAGAGGGGTTATGCCGCCTACCAGGGGTCCAACTTCATCCAGTACAACTACTCCATCGTCTCCCCGCTCTCGGTCGGTGCCAACGGCAACCTGTGGATAGAATGGAGCCAGAACAACCATGTCATCGGCATGGTGCCGCGACTAAAGCCCAGCTTTCTGTGGCGGATAACCTCCAAGATGACTTTGAACTGCTTCAACGAGATGGTGATGGCCACCCCGGAGAGCGACCTGGGGCGCACCACCCTAAGTTCGAACCGGCTGGGGGCCCTTTTCTCTTGGAACTTTCGGCCCAAGAGCTGGCTCTATGTGGCCCTGAACGACTATTCGGGCCAGGAACCCAGGTTCGACGACAGCATGATGTTGTCCGATTATGTCATGCGGCCGCAATATGCCATCGCGGCCTTTAAGGTGCGTGTTTTACTTTATTTCTGAAGAGAATTATATTATATAACTGTTTGGTTATACCGTCCTCTATCTATAGTTATGCTCGGTTCCGGCCCTGACCCACCTTTTCATTAAGCCGGGGGCGACATCGCTGGAAAAGATTATTAGCATAATCGATCGGGAGATTATCGTGAAGGGGGCGCTGGGTGCCCACAGCGGCAATATACCGAACGGGAGAACATTCTATCGGAGTCAGTCCTGAACTTTATGACGAAAAAGGCGAGATCATGGGCCGGGTGAAGGATGCCATGGTGGCCGGGTACATATACCAGACACTGAAGGAGGTGGTGGAGCTGGGCGACACGCTGCAGCCGACGTTCAACAGAACCTGGGCGCCACCTATACTTTGCGACCGGGTGTCGGTGGCCACCAAGGATAGATAGGATCGGGGCAGAGGCCCGGGAACATTTTAAATATCGGTACATGGTGAAGAAAGGATGGCGACATGCAAGATCACAGCAAGACCTTCGCCATATTCCACCACCAGCGGTGGATGAACGTCAACCGCCAGCTGACGCCGCTGCTGACCGAACACTACCAGAACAGCGACCCCGGACACCGCAGTCTGCCGGTCCTGGAGCTGGGGTGCGGCACCGGGCACGTGGCCCTGAGCTTCCTAGATAAGGGTTTCCGGGTGACGGCAGTTGACCCTTCGGAGAATATGCTGGCCCTGGCCAGGGAGAGCGCTGCCCGCTATGTCGATTCGGGTCAGGCGAGCTTCGTGCGCTCCGAGCTGGATAGGGCCGAGGTCGCCGAGGGCTTCGGGCTGTGCCTGGCGGTCCACGACGATTTCAACCATTTCGGGTCGGTGGAGGCCCTGGCCGCCTGCTTCGGGCTGGCCAGAAAAGCGGTGGCCGATGGAGGGCTGTTCCTCTTCGATCTCCACACCCGCCACGGGCTGCAGAGGCTGAACAACGTCATTATCGAGGACAACCCGCAGGCCATGGCGGCCATCCGCGGCATCTACGACGGTGAGCGGGAGAGGCTGCTGGTCAAGTTCACCGGCTTTTTGCGGGCCGAGGACGGCAGGTACGACCGTTTCGACGAGCTGCTGGTCAGCCACGCCTTCAGCCTGGAGCAGGTGGGCCGGGCGCTCAGGGATACGGGCTGGGGCGAGTTCCACTTCGCCAAGTACACAGACCTGGGGAAGCCTCTTTCCGACCCGGAGAAGGTGTGCCGGGTCTTCGTAGTGGCCAGGCGAGGGCAGGATTGAGGAATGATCATGAGGCAGGCGCTGATCAACAGGCTGGCAGAGGCCTTCGAGCCGAGGCCGGAGGCACTGGCCTTTTGGCAGGGTGGGTCGGCCGCCTTCGAGCGCAGCGACGAGATGTCGGACATGGACCTGCAGTTTCTGGTCAAAGACGGTTTTGTCGACCAGGCCCGGGAACTGCTTGAGGGCACGCTACGGGAGGCGGCCAGGATCGAGGCCAGCTATGTCCTGCCCCAGCCGACCTGGCACGGGTACTGGCAGGGCTTCTACCGGCTAGAGGGTTTTGGCCCCTACCAGCTGGTGGACGCCGTCATCATGAAGGAATCGGACAGGACCCTTCTTACGGAACCGGAGATGCACGGGCAGGCCATCGTCTTTTTCGACAGGACCGGACGCGTCGGCCGGGAGCGGCCCGACATCGAAGCCATCAAGAAGGCCATAGGTCAACGCCTGGGCCGAGCGCGGGCCTCGGTCGAGCTGCTCCACTGCTTCGTGGACAAGGAGTTGGCCCGGGGCAGGTAGCTGGACGCCCTGGTACTCTACCAAACGCTGGTGCTGGGCCCTCTGGTGGAGACGTTGCGTATAATGCGCGACCCCTACCGCTTCAATTTCGGTTCCCGCTACCTGGACTTCTGTCTGCCGGCCGAGGAGATCCAGGAACTGAGGAACCTGTCCTTCGTGGGCTCGCCGGGGGACCTCATCGTCAAGAAGGAGTTTGCCTTAGGCTGGCTCAAACGCAACCTAGAGGCCGTAGATCCCGACAGGTTATTCGGGCCGAGTAAAGCAGGGCACAATAGTCATTGAATCAGAGCATCGGTCCCCAAACGGCAAAGAGAAGAGCCCCGTCTTAGGAGGGGCTCTTCTTTAAGGCCGAAACTTCTTCTGGGGAAAGGCTACTCGTCTTGCCTGGGCCCAGGCCTCGCAGTTCTATGGGACCGAACCTTATCCTCTTAAGACGAAGGACCATGCGCCCAAGGGCCCGGAACATCATCCGCACCTCGCGCTTCTGTCCCTCCCTGATCTCGACCCTCACCTCGCTTTCCGTGGGCGACCTTCGCAGCACCATGGCCGCGGCCGGGCGGTAAGAATGGCCTTCGAAGGCAATCCCCCGGCGCAGGGGGGCCAGGTCCGGTTCGGCCAAGCTGCCCTGGACAATGGCGAGGTAGGTCCTTTTGAGCCCATATTTGGGGTGGGTCAGCTTTTCTATAAGACAGCCGTCGTCGGTTAAAAGCAGCAGGCCCTCAGTGTCTAAATCAAGCCGCCCGACATATTTTAAATCCTTCAGATCGCGGGGAAGCAGGTCGTATATGGTGGGCCGGCCGTAGGGATCGCCCCGGGAGCAGAGATATCCGGCCGGTTTGTTGAAGGCAAAGTAGCGGAATCGGTCCGGAGGTTTGACCGTCTTTCCGTCGACCGCGACCCTGGCGCGCTCTGGGTCGATGGTCAGCCCCATCACCCGCACCACTTTGCCGTCAACCGACACCCGGCCGGCGGCGATGAGCTCGTCGGCCTTGCGGCGGGAGGCCAGGCCGCAGCGGGAAAGGTAGCGATTGAGCCGTTCGGTCTTTCTCACTCCAAAAGGATAGCATTTATAGACAAAATATTCAATCAGTTTGCGATTTTAGTTGACAAGACTGGACAACAATGATAGATTATAAATAATTCACTTAAGAGATAAGCCCATGCTCAATTGGATTCTTTTCCTGGCGCTGATCGCTGTAATTGTATACGCCGGGAGCAAGCTCTCCCGTTACGGAGACGCCCTGGGTGAAAAACTCGGCCTTTCCGGCTCCTGGATCGGAGTGGTGCTTTTGGCCGCGGTCACCTCCATGCCTGAGATGTTCGCCGGAATCTCGGCCTCGGGATTGGTGAAGCAGGCCGACCTGGCCTTAGGCAACCTGTTCGGCGCCTGCGTCATGAATATGGTGGTGGTGGCCCTGCTGGGCATCTTGCACCATCCCGAGCCCATCCACAGAAAAGCCGGCGAGGAGCAGGCCTTGGGAGCTAGCCTGGCGATAGCCGCCCTGGGGCTGGCCGGCCTGGGGCTGGTCCTCAGCCAGAAGCTGGTGCCGGTATCGCTCTTCGATATCGGTATCTTCGCCATGGCCATTTTCATCTTCTATTTGGTGGCCCAGAGACTGATATTCCTGTTCGAGAAAAGAAGGAGGCAGGCATCTGAACAACGGGAATACGGACAACTCAGCTTAAAAGCCGTGATCCTCAGATTTTCCTTGGCCGCCTTGGTGATAGTGGCCGCCGGCACCGCCCTGCCCTACGTGGCCGAGGGTCTGGCCCGGCAGATGGGCTGGGGCCGGTCCTTCGTGGGCAGCATCCTGATGTCCCTGGCCACCACCTCGCCGGAGATGGTGGTCTCAATCTCGGCTTTGAGAATGGGCCAGGTGGGCATGGCCCTGGGCAACCTCTACGGCAGCTGCATCTTCAACATGAGCTTGGTCTTCGTGGACGACTTGTTCTACCCCGGCTCTGTCTTAGCCCAGGCCTCCAGCACCCATGTCTTCACCGCTCTACTGGCCATCACCATGATCGCCGTTTCCTTGATCGGTCTCATCTTCCGGGCCGAGAAGAAAAGCTTGAGGCTGATGGGCTGGGATTCACTTATCATCTTAGGGCTTTACCTTTTAGGGGCGGTTTTGATCTTCAGGATGGGGCTGGCGTTGGGGTGAGATTCAAAAGATAGTCTTTGGCATAGAAACCTGAGGAGGAATACTGGACCGAATAGGCAATATTATAAGGAAAGTGAAATATCTTATACTTTCTCAATAGAAAAATAATATTGAAGCCAGCGGAGGCAATGCCTCTACTGGCTTCGCTATTTAGGCTGGGCCGTGAAAGCGATATCAAAATGGTAAACGCCTGGAGGAAGATTCTTGGGAAGATGTAGCCGTAGATCATATTCTAAAACGCGATATTTCTCCTGACCCGAACCTTCATAGACCGGCACCGGCATTTGGGCAATAGGAATCAAATCCGCTCTCTCCTGAGGCCGGATGGAAACGCTGCCGTTCAGGATGCGGCCGGTGCTGTCTGATAATCCTGGCTCCAGAGCCGCCTCCACGGTCACTCCATCCGGGCTGTTACACCAGACTGAGAGTTTATAGGCCCGGGGCAGGTCCAGATAGCCTCTTTTGATGTCCAAGGGGCTTATGCGCACCCGGTCGATGGACTCCAGGGCCTGGATCCGGGCCGCTTTGGTCAAAGAGATGCTGACGCCGATATGTTCCGAAGCCTGGTTATCGGAGATCTGTCGGGCAAAGGCCCAGGAAGTGACGGCCAGCATCAGCCAGGCCGTTTTCAATAGATGGCTCTTTTTCATGGCTTCACCTCCATTTTGGGAGATCATGGGTTTAGTTTATGATCATGAGTTTGCCGGAGACGTTCAGGGACGCCGACCGTAATCGGTAGAGATAAATGCCCGAGGCCAGATTCTTCCCCTTTTCGTCTTTTCCGTTCCAGGATAAATGATTTTTGCCGGCGGGAAGGCAACCTCTGAATACCGAAGCCACTTTTTGCCCGCAGAGGTTGTAGATATCAAGGGCCACTTCGGCCGGCGAGGAGATCTGAAAAGAAACCTGCACCCGGTCGACAAACGGGTTAGGATAGCAGCCTATGAAAGCATCGTTGCTGGATTCCGGCCTTCCCTGTTTATGAGAATAAGAAAGCAGCCTGCCTCTTAACCCGGTGTCTCGGCGGTAACATCCGGTCCTCCCCATATCTCCGCCCAGACAGGACCAGGAAATACCCTGCTCGCTTGTAGACGAAGGGAGATCCCAGACGAAGAGCCGGTGGCCTCCCCAGCCGAAAGCGATTAGATTTAATTGCCCATCGCCATCTACATCGGATATCGTCGGCGCCGACCAGCTGGACTCCATCCAGAGGGGAAAGCCGGGGATGTCGGATCCATCTATGCCGCTCATTGCCCTGAGGTACCCGTCTTCGGTAGCCACGGCCACATCCGATATTCCATCACCGTTTAAATCGGAGATAACCGGCGAACCTCGTCCGTTGGGTGGCGCTTCCCGGCTCCAGTTGATAACCGTACCGTTGTTGTGAGACAAAGAATAAAGAAGGCCGTCCCCGGATAACAGGGCTATCTCGGGACGGCTGTCGTTGTTCAGATCGCCTATGGCCGGAGAGGAAAGGGTGGAGGAGAAGGACATAGCCAAAGGCCAGCCAGCCAAGTGGCTGCCGTCGCTTTTTAAGCAATAGACATAGGAAATGCCCGAGGAATTCTTTTCCGAGGCCAGAATTATCTCCAAGGAATCATCGCCGTCCATATCGGCCATGGCGGGGCTGGAAAGAACGTGCACCGCTCCGGTCTGCAGTACCTTGGGCCAGCCGGGCAAAGAGGAACCGTCAATATTCAGCACCCAAAGTTTAAGCTGCCCGCCGTCGTTGGCGGCCACTGCTATCTCCTTTTGCGGATCGCCGTCCAAATTGCCGACGGCGGCGCCGGACATAACCCTGACGCTTGCAGCCGATAGAGGCCACCCCGGAAGTAGATTTCCCCCGCCATCCCAAAGGTAAACCATTCCTAGATTGGTAGCGGCCAAGACTTCAGGCAATCCATCGCCATCAAGATCTGCTGCCGAAATCGCAGCAAAGGCGTCGCCGTAAACGGTTTGCGGCCAGCCGGGGATCTCAGAGCCGTCATAGCGCCAGGCGTGGACCGAATAATCGCCGCAGTTGCCGTACCAGGGGCCGTTGCCCATAATGATGTCCAGAAGGCCGTCTCCGTCCAAGTCGACCAGAGTGGGCGAGGAGTTTTCCATCACGATCCTGCTTCCATACTGGTTGGTTCCCAGATCCTTGGGCCAGCCGGGAAGGTTGTTCCCCTGATGGTCGAAGACATAGACAAAGCCGTCGTCGCTGCCCAAAACGATCTCCTCGAATCCATCGCCGTTGATGTCTCCGGCGGCCGGGTTGGACCACATCCTGGTGCCGGTATTGCCCTGGCCCAGCAATTTGGGAAAGCCCGGGTGAATAGACGGCCGGCAGGCCGAAAGCACCGGGTTGGAAAGAGGCCCCTGGCTTCCGTTTCTACCCACAGCGGTTACGGCATAGTGATAGGTTTTTCCCGGCAGGACGCCGTTGTCCAAGTAACATTTCGGGGAAACAGGGAGGGAATTGATTCTTATGTAATCGGGCTTACCGTGTTCCTGGCGATAGATGTTGAATCCAAGGATCTCCTCATCAGGATACGACCAAGAAAGGCTGACGGCCCTTTCTCCGGGAAGGGCTTTCAGGTCCGTGATGGTTCCGGGCCGGCAGAATATGGGCATTTCGAATGTTCGGGTTCTGTCATAAGCATCCCGGGCATGTAAGGTGAATGTTAAATCGCCTCCAATAAAGGATAGAGCCTGGCGAAACGGCCGCACCAAAGTCAGCGTTTGCCCGGCGGGGATAACGCCGATGGAGATGGTATCCAGACCGTTCCACAGCTTGACATTTCCAGAAGCGCCGCTTCCGACATTGGCTATCACCAAGGAATCGATGTAATACGCCCGGGCGGCGCTATTGAGCGAAGGACCCGGTGCTATCCTCGCCGAGTAGATGATCAGAGAGTCCGACAGTATATCCACTGTCCTAGTAAAACAATGAGGCTCGGCTCCGGAGGACGGAGTTGCTACGAATTCCAACCGGGCACGATGATCGCTCCTCAGCTCCGGGGCCACCTGGATCAAGAATGCCCTGGCCTGCCGGCTGTGCTCGGCGCTGGTCAGGAGGTTGACGGTGGAGTCAATAATATTGAGGTTGGCGTCATCTGTCCGCAGCCTGATCTCCGATACCAGGGAAAAATCGATTTCTGGGATCAAGAACAACTTCTCCCCGGGGTTGGCCCAACCGTCGCCGTTGCCGAACAGGCTGTCGTCTATGGAATATGATAAAAGAAGCGGCTGTTGGCTGGTGGACAGGTAACAGCTGTCAACATAGGGAAGATGGTCCGGGGCGATAATGGTGATATCAAGCCAGCCTTCTGATATTCCGGAAAGGCTGAGGCTGTCGCTGGTGGCCGAGGAGATGGTTTTTCTGGCCAAAACCTCCCGGCCCCGGCTTAAGACGGCCTCGGCCTGGGGTTGGCCATAGCTCAAGGGGCCCAAGGCCAGGCTGAAGACGGGGCGGGCACCTTCTATCTTTGTGGGATGGGAGGCCTGGATGTTGGCCGGATGGCGGCGGTATATCCTCAGGGCCGGGTCGCCCAGGAGATTTAAAGAATAATGCCCATAGCTGCTTCCGGCCATAATCATCTCGTTGAATATTACGCCTATCCTGTCATGGTTTTGTACATAGAGGGCTTCGAAAAACCTGTTGAATTGCGGATACTGGCTGGTCCAGCCGACGCGGCTGTTGCCGATGAAGGCCAGGGCGCCGCCCTGCGAGTTATTGATGAGATATTCGGAAATGGAACTGAAATCATAGGCGTTGGGGCTGCAGGCCGGGGTAACGATTATGGAGTGGCGGCCGCTGTTTGAAAGGGCGGAGACCTGGGGCCGGTAAATCCAGCCGCCTCCGGCCGATGAATGATCCTTGGCTAAGGAGAGGGAATACTGGCCCCCGTGATCGAAGTGATAGACGATATGATGTCCCTGATTCAGCCGCGCCAGGCCGTTGGATACGGTCAATAGTTCGTCGCCGTTGTAATAGGAGCCGGAAACGGGGTTATACATCCGGTGCTTCTGTATCCAGGGAGCATAGTTGGAGAGCAGTTGGCCGGCCAGCTCGCCGAACCAGGCGAAGTTGCCGTCGGCCAGGATCAAAACATTTTCAGCGAAATTAGGGGCCGGGTTTTTTTCATAGGAAATGATTTTGGCGACGAACAATTCGGCCTCGAGTAAATTCTTGACCGGGGACCGGCCCAGGCAAAGATCCGGAACCAGGTCTATGCCGTCGTCCTGGCCGCAGTTGTCCGGCAGTTCGCCGAAGCGGCTGTTGCCGTTGCGGTTGAAATTGTATCCCCAGAAGCCGGCGGCGAAGGTGGTGTCGACGATATCCGAATAATAGAGGTCGGAAGGCATTTGATTGCCGGGGACATAATAATCGACATAGCAGACATTCCGGGCCGGGACGATCTCGGTGTCTCCCCCCAAAAGCACATATTCAGTGCCGCAGTAGAGCCAGCAGGCCTTGATGTAATTCCGGATCTTCTCCGAAAGATCGGCTCCCGGCACATTGGCGGCTATCCATTCCGTTGTCTGGATATGGGCCGGAAGTCCGCTTCTGGCCCGCCAGGCGGCCAGGGGCAGAAAGGAAGGGGCCAACTCATTGGAGGTGATCACCAAATACTTTATCTCGCTTTCCGGGATATTTGATATTAATGATAGAAACTGCCGGCTGTTGGGGAGTTGAGAGCGGTTTTTCATTAAGACCTTCCTTTGGGGAAAAGATCTGGAGGCCGGGTTTAAAGCATAGTCGACAACCAGATCGCCCTTAAGCATAACTCCCAACGTTTTCTCTGCAGGAATATACCTGAACGGCGTCAGTTGAACCTCAATATACAGAGATTCACCCCGGGCCGCCGATCTCTCTTGGCCTAGCATGGTTTGGGGATAGAACTGTTTTGAGGAGTAAATAGAACTGTCCGGTTTTACAAAATCATTTTTCGTTTCGCCGTTCAAGGGCAGATCCGGCTGGGAGGGAAAGATATCTTTTTCCAGATTAACCCAAGAGTAATTTTCATTGTCCAGCCTGACCTTGATAATTTCGGCCCCGGCCGGCAGGCAGAAAGCAATCCTTATAGCAGGAAGATCAGGTGAACCGGCCGGCGAAAGGCTGGGCGAATATCCCGGTATTAAAATTCGAGTGTAATTATCAGCCGGCCCCTGATTTATGAACGAAATCTGCTTGCTTGGAAGGCTTAAAGGAATGGTTACCGACTCGGCATTTATTATATTGTTAGAGAGAAATAGAGTCTGTAACAAAAACATGACGGATAGGTAACTTTTAAACATTTTATTGCCTCCTAGTAAATTTTCATGTATAAAATAAAACAATATCCATGCCATCAATACGCATTTTATTAAACACAGCATAGTCTTTATTGTCAATGAGTTATGAATATTTAAAAATGAAAAAAAAATTATGTTGACATATAATAGTTGCTATTGTAATATTTATATGACACTTTTTTCGATCGCTGGCTTTATAAAACATTGAAATGCAACAAAAACATGCTGGTATCATTTTTGCATTACTCTTTTAATGAAAAATATAAAGGAGCAATAAAAAATGAGTCAGATTGATATCGTTAAATATCGGGCCTTTGCCCAGGTGGCTTCGTCGGTGGTCCACGAGATGAAGAATCCTTTGTCGGCCATAACGTTAGGCTTGGAATACCTGCAGATGCACACTTCCGGCCAGCCAATAACCTCCGAAGTGACGAAAAACATTTCCACGGCGGTGGTGAAACTAAACACCATGATGGAGAACCTTCATCAATTTTTTATCGAGAATAGAGAGCAGAACAACAAGGGCCTATATAAAACCTCGACAGTGCTGGAGAAGGTCGGGACATTGTTGAACTATTATTTGGCCAGAAACCATATCCAGATCAAAATAACGAGTCCGAAAGAAGAGCCCTGGCTGATGGGCGACGAAAGCCGAATGATGACCCTTTTCTTTTTGGCCATCTACCAAACCGCGGTGGAAATATCGGCCGGAGGGGTCATAGAGATAGGGATAGATAAAGGAGATTTAGGATTGAAAATCGCCATCAAGAAACAGGGAGGGGCCTCGGCCCGGGAGGCTCCGGAGCGGCCACGGGAGTTGGGAGAGGTCTTGGAGGCGATCTGCCGGGAGAACGGCGGGCGGCTTATTATAAAAGAGGCGCCTTCAGAAGGGTCGGATTATGTCTTTGAATTTCCTTCACCGGTCCATTCCATATAACTGACGAGGTGAATGAATATGGCCAGGATATTGATCATAGATGACGACCGCTCCATAGGCGAGTTGCTCTTCAGAATACTTTCCCAGAGCGGCCATGAAGCCGAGGCGGTGGGAAGCGGCGCCGAAGCCCAGCAAGCGGCCGCGGCCGAGGCCTACGAACTCTTCCTGTTGGACATGCAGTTGCCGGACATAACCGGGCTGGAGCTTATCAGCTCGCTCAACCAATTGCGGCCCGAAGCTCCGGTGATCATCATCACCGGCCACGCCAGCATCGAGGATGCGGTAAGATCGGTCAAGGCCGGGGTCTATGATTATCTGCAGAAGCCGCTGCATGCCGACCAGGTGCTGCTGGCGGTCAATCAGGCCCTAGAGCGGAAGAATCTGTTAGAGGAAAATAGGTATCTCAAGGAAACTTTGAACGAGAGATACGGCTTCGACACCATCCTCACCAAGAACAAGGCCATGCTCTCCATCTTCGCCACCATCCGCAAGGTGGCCGACACCAAGGCCACGGTCATCATCACCGGCGAGTCCGGCACCGGCAAGGAATTGGTGGCCCGGGCCATCCACTTCAACAGCCAACGGCGGAACGCCCGATTCGTTCCCATCAACTGCGGCGGAATTCCGGAGACCCTGTTGGAGTCGGAGCTCTTCGGCTATGTCAAGGGGGCCTTCACCGGAGCCATGGCCAACAAGCCAGGGCTTTTTAAGGCGGCCGACCACGGCACCATTTTCCTAGACGAGATAACCTCCATGCCGGTTTCGCTTCAGGTAAAGCTGCTTCGGGTTCTTCAGGAGGCGGTTTATTATCCCTTGGGCAGCGTCACCCCGGTGGAGGTGGATGTCCGGGTGGTGGCCGCCAGCAACCGCCGTCTGGAGGAGGCGGTCAAGGAGGGCAGTTTCCGGGAGGATCTTTATTATCGCCTCAATGTCATCCAGATCCATCTGCCGCCGCTGCGGGAGAGGAAGGAGGACATCCCCAACCTGGCCCAGCATTTTTTGGAGAAATACTCCCGGGAGCACCAAAAAGGTATGAGGGGGATAGAACCTCCGGCTATGGAATATCTGCTGCGCCATCACTGGCCGGGCAATGTCCGGGAGCTGGAGAACGCCGTGGAACACGGCGTGGCCATCAGCTCCGGATCGATGCTGCGGCTGGCCGACCTTCCCCAGCGCCAGGCACAGGACAACGGCCGGGAGTCGGCCATGATCCACCAGACCCTGCATGAGGCCAGGGACGCTTTCGAGAAAAATTACATCACCTCGCTTTTGGAGATCACCGGAGGCAACATCACCCAGGCGGCCAGGATGGCCGGAATTGCCCGGCAAAACTTTCAGCTAAAAGTGAAGGAGTTCGGCATAAACGCCAAGACATACTCCTGGGGGAGGAACGGATCATGAAAAAGGTTCTGGTGGTTGATGACGAGGCGGTATTGGCCGAGACCGTAGCCATGTTTTTGGACAAGAAAAAGTTTCGGATTGCATGCTGCCATAGCGTGCCTGAGGCAAAAGAAATCATAAAGGACTTAAGGCCGGATATTGTTATCTCGGATCTGGTGATGCCTGAGATGGACGGGTTGGATCTTTTGAATTGGATAAGGGACAACAATTATTCCTGTATTTTCGTCTTAATGACCGTCAAATCATCGGTGTTCCCGCCGCTGCATCGCGCAGATCGGAAACCGGATATATTCATCAGCAAGCCATTCAACGCCGAAGAGCTCAATAAAGCCTTAAAACTGGCAGTTTCGCTGTCGGCTGGGGCAAAAGGAAAGGAGGCCGGGCGTGTTCACTAAACAGGACATTCAAAACGCCAAGATCCTTGCGGTCGATGACGACGACGTTTCCCTGGATCTTTTGGCCGTCAATCTTCGGCAGCGGGGGTTTGTTAAAGTCATGACGGCCGATGGGGCGGAAAAGGCGTGGGACATTTTTCAGGAAAGCGGCGCCCATATTGTAATTCTGGATCTGGTAATGCCGGGCCGCGACGGTTATTGGTTTTTGGAGAAACTCCGCTTGGCGGAACCAGGCCTTTTCGTTCCGGTGATAGTCATTTCCGGAAGCGCCGATACTTCTTCCAAAATCAAAGCGCTGTCCTTGGGCGCCAGGGATTTCGTGGCCAAACCCTATGATATGGTGGAGGTTACGGCCCGTATTGCAAATATGATTGAGCTCAAATACAGTTACGACAGTCTTCAGGAGCAAAAACAAAGCTTGGAAGATTTGGTGAGAAAAAGAACCAATGATTTGCACCGCACCTTCCGCGAGGCCTTGAACAGCTTAAGCTCGGCCATCGAATACCACAACAAGGAGACGGGACAGCACTTATATCGGATGAGGGAATTCACCAAGATATTGGTCCGGGGATTGGGAATGGACGAATCGCGGTCCGAAGCCCTGGCCGACGCCAGCGTCATGCACGACATCGGCAAGATCGGAATCCCGGACAGCATCCTTTTAAAAGACGGGCCGCTGACCCCGGAGGAATGGGAGGTAATGAAGAACCATACCGTCATCGGGGCCGACATTCTTTCCGGCTACAGCTCCAAACTGCTGAAAACCGCCAGCCAGATCGCCCTCTACCATCATGAAAAGTGGAACGGACAAGGATATCCCCGGGGGCTTTCGGGCAGGGATATTCCTCTGGAGGGCCGGATAGTGGCCCTGTGCGACACCTATGACGCCCTGATATCGTGGCGGCCCTATAAACCCGCCTGGCCCTTGGAGGCGGTGGTGGAATGCATCGCCTCGGACCAGGGTAAAAGCTTCGATCCCGAACTGGTCAGGATCTTTCTGGATAAACAGCAAGATTTCGCCGCCGTCGCCAAAAATATGAGTTAGGGCCAAGCCATGGGTTTGAAGAAGAAAACGTTAATAGTGATCCTGGCAGCGGTTCTGGCCGCCAGCGGATTGCTTCTTTCAGGCGCGGCCCTCTATCTGAAAAGGATATTCACCGACTTGGAAAGCCGGGAGATAGCCTTGCAGAGCGCTTGGGCTAAAGGAGCCCTGTTGGAGGAGGAGAACTCGTTGAATTCCATCGCCAGAGATTGGGCCAACTGGGACGAGTCCTATTATTTTGTCTTAGGACGAAATTCTGACTATGTAAGGGACAACCTCAATCCGGCCACCCTGAGCAATATCGGGTTTGATATCATCCGCTATTACGATCTATCGGGACGTTTGGTGATCCAGGCGGTTAACGACAGCGGGAAAGTGAGGCTGAGCCGGGATCTGCCATCGCCCGAATTTGACGAGCTGCTTAGGGACCGGCTTTGGGAGCGATCCGGGATCATAAGGACGCCGGCCGGGTCGGCGCTGGCGGCCGTCTGGCCGGTGAAGAGGAGCGATACCGGGGGTCCGGCGGTTGGCAGCATTATAGCCGCCAGGTTTTTGAGCAGGGAGTTGACGGCGAGGATATCGCAGAGGGGACATCAGAAAATATCCCTGTCGGAAGCCTCGGATACGGCTTCGGTGAGGATAACGAAAACCAAGGACACCATTTTGGTATCCTGCCTTATTAAGGATATAAAGGGCCATCCGGCGGCCAGGCTGGATATCACTTTGGACAACAAATGGAGCCGTTTGAATCAGAGGCTTTTGTTCTCGATGATAGCCGGCCTGTTGTTACTCTCCCTTTTCTTAGTGGTCTGTCTGATCTTCGGCCTGGATCGCTTTATCCTGCAGCGGATAACCCTGCTCTCAAAGCTGTCCAAAAAGGTGGAGATGGGTAGGAGCCGTAGGATAGCGGTGGGGCCGGGCGGGGACGATGAAATTGACAACCTGACAGCGAGATTGGACCGTATGGTCAAGGCGCTGGATGCGGAGCACAGGAACTATAAACTGCTATTCGACAATATGCTCAACGGCTTCGCCCGACATCGACTGATCACCGATCAAAACGGGAGGGCAGAGGATTATGAATTTTTAGAGGTCAACCACGCTTTCGAGAAGATCACCGGCCTCACCCGGGACGATATCATAGGAAAGAGAGTAAGCCAGGTGATGCCTGACTTTCTCAAGGGCGAATTCGACTTGCTCGCCGCCTACGGCCGGGTGGCTTTGGAGGGCCGGGAGCTGAGGATGGAAAGGTACTGTCACATATTAGACAGGTGGTTCTCCATCGTGGCCTTCAGGACCGAGCCCGGCTATTTTGCCACCGTCTTCGAGGACATCACCCAAAGAAAACAGATCCAGAAACTTTTGCAGGAGAGCGAGGAACGCTTCCGCCGGGTGGCCGAGAGCACCGAACTCTGGGTGTGGGAGACCGATGCCCGGGGCTACTACACCTATTCCAATTCGGCGGTGATGAAGATATTGGGTTATGAACCGCAGGAGTTGATAGGAAAAGTGAGTTACTACGATCTCTTCGCTCCGGACACCAAGGAGGAGATCCTGACTTCGGCCCAAGAGACATATTCCCGGGGGGAGCCGTTCCGGGATTTCATCAATCCCTGTCTCCACAAGAACGGACGGGTGGTGTATCTACAAACCAACGGCTTTTCCATTCGTGATGATGAAGGAAATCTCATCGGCTACCGGGGCACCGATCGAGACATCACCCTGGAAAGGGCCCTGCAGGAGGAGCGGGAGGCCGTTATTGCCGAATTGCAGCAGGCATTGGAGAACATCAAGACCCTCAAGGGCCTGATCCCCATTTGCGCCTCCTGCAAGAAGGTGCGCAACGACCAGGGCTACTGGCAGCAGGTGGAGGAGTATGTCTCCCAGCACACCGAGGCCGATTTTTCCCACGGATTGTGCGACGAATGCGCCCGAAAGTTGTATCCGGATTACTTCGATCGTATGAGCAATAAAGTCCATAACGATGATGGAGGATGATGATTGTGGATTGCGAAGTATAATACGCCAACCGATTATTCATGGGTTGACAAGTCCAAAAATTTTCAGATAAAATGCAGTTATACAAGGAGGTGATACTATGAAAAGGTTTTCGGCCGCCGAGGAGATTCGCCGTAAAAGTCAAGATCTATCTCGAAAAATAGTTGAAGATCAGTATCGCATCCAGCCCGTTGAATGGGAGAGATATGGAGAGCGGGGGATCTCCTACAGTCTGCGCGATATGAACTGGACGCTCTCATTTCTCTGCCAGTCCTTGGAGATGGACGATCCGGCTCTGTTCCTGGATTATGTGGCCTGGTTAAAGGGATTATTTGCCGGGCTGGGTTTTGGCCCGGAAGCCCTGCACCAGACGTTGAAATCGTCTCGAAAAATATTGGGACAGGAGCTGACGGAAGCGGAGGCGGCTCTGGATTTGATGGCAAAGGCCATCGACTCCCTTCCCGGCATGCCCGAGCGCCCGGCCAGTTTTTTAGAGGCGGGCAAAAGCCTTACTCCTCTGGCGGAGAAATACATGAGGCATCTGTTGCAGGGGGAAAAGGATCGGGCGGCGCAAGCGGTCGCCGATGCTCTAGAAAGAGGTCACGGCATCAAGGAGATTTATATAGAGGTATTTCAGAACACCCAGCTGGAAATCGGACGGCTGTGGCAGATGAATCGGATTACTGTGGCCCAGGAACATTACTGCACCTGCGCCACCCAGATGATAATGGCTAAGTTTTATCCGAAAATATTCTCCGGACGGAAAAACGGGCTCAAGATGATGGGCGGTTCGGTGGGTGGAGAGCTTCATGAGATGGGAATACGGATGGTCAGCGATTTTTTCGAAATGGAGGGATGGGATACGTTTTACGTTGGAGCAAACACCCCGGCCGATAGCCTGTTGAAAACCATCGACTCGTTATGTCCCAATATCCTCTGCCTGTCCACCACTATGTGCTTCAACTTGCCGGCCCTGACCGAGTTGATAGAAAGGGTCCGTTCGCACGAACAGGCCAAGGATATCAAGATACTAGTAGGCGGATATCCCTTTAATGTATCCCCGAAGTTGTGGCTGAAGACCGGGGCCGATGGCTATGCCCGGGACGCCGAACAAGCCGTATCCGCGGCCGTTGAGTTAATAAGGCGCTGACAATGCCGGGTGAGCTTGAAAAAGGCTTTGCCATTATCTGCCGAGAGGACGGCGTGATAAAGTCCGTGGTCCACGATTCCAGCGACATATTCGCCAAACGCGGCACGGGAGCAAACCTCATTTCTTTTGCCGGGGAGAATTCCGCCAACAAATTGCTGGATTTTGTATCGCTGGCAAACAGCGCCGATAAGGCTTTTGGCTATAGAATATCTCTGGGGGAAGGCAGTGCATCGGCCGATTACTCACTGTGGGGTATTAAGTATGATAAAGATATTTACATTATCGGCATAATAATCGCCGATCCGGTTAAAAAGGCCCGCAGCTATCTGACGGCCTTGCAACAGACCGGCGGCTTGGGGCATGAAAACGCATTCCAGGAAGTGGGTAAGATAGTCCTGGAGAGGATCGGGCGCGATGCCGAAGTTTACGATGAGCTAACCAGACTTAACAATGAGCTGATAAACCTGCAGCGCCAGTTGACGAAGAACAACCTTCAGCTGCAGCAGGCATTGGAGAACATCAAGACCCTCAAGGGCCTGATCCCCATCTGCGCCTCCTGCAAGAAGGTGCGCAACGACCAGGGCTACTGGCAGCAGGTGGAGGAGTATGTCTCCCAGCACACCGAGGCCGATTTCTCCCACAGCCTTTGCGAGGAGTGCGCCCGAAAGCTTTATCCGGAGAACTTCGATAAAGAGAAAAAGGAAAACATTGGAGGAGGTTGAGCCATGTACGAGCCCAAGGATATAAAGATCCTGGCCGTGGACGACGAGCCCATGATGCTCAACATCGTGGAGACCGCCCTGGCCGAGCAGGGATATCTGGTGGCCACGGCATCCGGCGGGCAGGAGGCCCTGGAAAAGGTGAGGGCATTCTCTCCCGACGTCATCCTGCTGGATGTGATTATGCCCGACATCACCGGCTTTGACATCGCCGAGAGGCTGAAGTCCGACCCGGCCACCTCGGGCATCTCCATCATCATGGTCACCGGACTGGGGAGCATCGAGGACCGGGTCAAGGGATTGGAATCCGGGGCCGACGATTTTCTCTCCAAGCCGTTCAATCTGGACGAACTTGTGGTGCGGGTCCGCTCCTTGGCCAAACTGAAGGTCCTCCAGGATAGGATTAAGACCATGGAAAAGAAATGTCCGGACCTTAAGGCCAGAGGATCGAGAAGGATGCCGTTGGTGCTGGCGGTGGAGGATGATGAAAGGATAGTCCATATCTGCCGAAACGTCCTGGGAGCCTCAGGCTATGAAGTGGCGGGGGCGGCCAATGCCGAAGAAGCCCTCTCCTTTATTCAATCCCAAACGCCGGATATCATCATTTTGGATCTGATGCTGCCGGGCCGCGACGGCCTGGAGCTTTTATCCGAAATTCGAAAGATAAATACCGTTTCCCGGGTGCCGGTGATCATCCTGACGGCTCTGGGCGATCTCAAGACCAAGCTCAAGGGCTTTTACATCGGTGCCGACGATTATTTAGTCAAACCATTGAGCTCCATGGAGCTATTGGCTAGGGTGCGGGCCAATTTGAGAAAATATGAGTATGAAAAAGCCTTGGCACGGTGAGAACATTTTGAATGCCAGAAAATGAGAGGATTGTTTGGGGAAATTGGGTTTTGGTATATTATTATTGACAAATTCGGCCAAAGGTGTATAATTTCAATATGGAACTTTGGCAAAAATGATTTGCATGCGGTCATCTCGATACTGGCCGGCCGTCGAGTGCCGTAAAGGCGTATCGAGACGCCGGCGAACTCGATGACCGCATGCCTTGGTTCAGCAGCCAACATATATTTGCCAAGGTTTAGATCTATAGTTTAGGAATGAGATTTATTATGATTTGACCGCATACCTCCGCACAATTATGGAACGGAGGTATGTTGTTTGCCGGCTTGTCGTGTTGAAATAGTCATGCCGGGCAATGTCAAATATTTTTACCGGCCATGGTCACCAACGAACAGCAGATCGGAAAGCGTTGATATGAAGATGCATCATCTGGCAGGGAACCGCCACCGGGCCATGGCCGTGTTCGCGGCGGCGGCGCTGTTCGTCGCGGGCGCCGGGTTGTTGTTTTACCACCTGGTGAGGGTTAAAATACAGACCCACGAGTACAATGAACTGGCGGCCATTTCTGAGCTCAAATCCCTGGCCGTCTCCGAATGGCTTGAGGAAAGGAGGGCGGACGCCCGGGTGCTCTCCAGCAGTCCGGTGCTGGCGCGGAATGTGGGCATTTGGCTCAAAAACACCGCCAACCCCACCGCCGCCCTGCACACCAAGGCCAGGTTGGAAGCCATGCTGCTCTACGGCCAATACAGTTCCATCATCCTTTCCGATGCCGCAGGCCGGGTTAGGGCGGCGTTCGGCAAGAATCATTATAAGGGATTGGGAGAAGCAACCAAAACCATGGTGCGGCGCACGGCCGAGAGCGGCCAGTTGCAATTCTCGGATTTCTACCTCTGCGACCTGGACCAGGAGGTGCATCTTGATTTCTTGACCCCTCTTTTGGACGGCGACAAGGTGACGGCGGTGGTGATCCTGCGGGTGGACCCCACCAAATATCTGTTCCCCTTGATCCAGTCCTGGCCGGTGCCCCGGAAAAGCTCCGAGACCCTGATCATCAGAAGGGAGGGCGACAGCGCCCTGTTCCTGAACGACCTGAGGTTCCGGCCCCAGGCGGCCATGCGTCTCAAAATACCGTTAACGGACACCCTGCTGCCGGCAGCCATGGCGGCCTTGGGCAAGAAGGGCATGGTGGAGGGCCACGATTACCGCGGGGTTCGGGTGGTGGCCGATGTCCGGCCCATCCCACACAGCCCCTGGTTTATGGTGGCCAAAATCGATGCCGATGAAATCAACCGGCCGGTGCGAAACATGGCCTTGATGGTGGCCGGCCTGGTCCTGGTTTTGTTGCTGACGGCCGGCATGACAATCTCCGGCTGGTATCAACGGCAGCAGAAACAGCTCTACAAAGAACTGCACCAGGCGGAGCTGGAGCGTAAGGCCCTGGCTTCGCATTACGAATGGGTGCTGAAGAACGCCAACGATATCGTCTTCCTGGCCGACGATAAACAACGGTTGATAGAGGCCAACGATCGGGCATTGGAGGCCTACGGCTACGACCGTAAGGAAATGATCGGCCTGCCGGTGGCTTCGTTGCGTTCCCCGGCAGCAAGAAAGCAACTGGATCAGCAGTTGAGCCAGATAAGGGCGTCCGGTGGCCTGCGCTATCAAACCGAGCATATCCGGAAGAACGGCCAGGTTTTTCCCGTGGAGATAAGCGCCAAGTACCTTGAGATCGAGGGCAAAAAGTTCTTCCATGGCGTGGTTCAGGACATCACCGAAAAAAAGAGGGCCGAGGCCGAGATCGCCGAGCGAAATAGGTTTTTGCAGCTGCTGCACGAATGCTCGCTTGGCTTGTCCTCCCTGCCGGAGGGAACCGATCCCGGGGATGCTTTGACCGAGTGGCTCAAGAAGATAAGCGGCGGCTATGCGGTCACCTTTGGACGATATGATAATGAAAGAAAGGAGATCGTCCTCAAGCGCATCCTTATGGAGCCGGGAGTTTTGGGCCGGGTGGAGGCTGCCTTGGGAAAACGCATTCTGGAGATACGGTTTCCGGTAAGTCCGGAAAACTATCGTCTGATAACCGCCGAGGCCGCGGGAGTTAGATCATCGCTGCACGAAGTTAGTTTCGGCGCCATTCCCAAGGCGGTGAGCGCCACCATCGGGGTGATTTTGGGGGTGGAGAAATATGCGGCCATAGCCTATAAATCCGAAGGCATGCTTTACGGCACCTCGGTGATCGCCTTCAAAAAAGGCCAGACCGTGCAGGACATGACCATGCTCAAGGCCTTCGGCGCCCTGGGGGCGGTGACATTGCGGCGGGTTCAGGCAGAACAAAAGATGCAGCAGGCGTATGAGGAATTGCAAGCCAGCTACGAGGAGATAGAGGCCAATAACCAGGAACTGGCGGCGGTCGAGGAGGAACTTAGGCAAAAGAACGAAGAGCTGACCGCCTCGGAGCAGGAGCTGAAGGCGGCCGAAGAGGAGCTGCGGCAGCAGGTGGAGGCGCTGGAACTGGCCCAGGGAGAGATAAAGCGGGCCAAGGATTGGTCAGAAAACATCATCAATCTGGCGCCCAATATTGTGGTGGGTCTGGGCGAGAATTCAAAGATATTGCTGTTCAACAAATACGCCGAAAAAATAACCGGCCGACAGGCAGAGGAGGTGATGGGCAAGAGCTGGATTGACCTGTTCATCCCCGAGGAAAAAAGGCAGGAGATCTACGGGGTTTGGCGGGATATCGTGAAGAACAAGAGGGTGGAGCATAATTATGAAAATCCCATCATCGGAAGAAACAACGAAGAGTTCATCATAGCCTGGAGCAATACCGTCCTGACCGAGGACGGCAAATTCAAGATGGTGCTGTCGATGGGGGTTGATGTCACCGAGAAAAAGCGGGCCGAGGAGAAGCTGCTTGAAAGTGAGAATAAATACCGGCTGGTGTTCGAGGCGGCCAACGTGGGCAAATCCATTACCCTGCCCGGCGGCGAGGTCCACACCAATCAGGCCTTTTGCGACATGCTGGGCTATACTTGTGAGGAGATGAACCACAAGAAATGGCAGGATCTGACCCTGCCGGAGGACATTGACCAGAGCCGGCAAATGATTGATTCGATCCTGAGGGGTGAAAAGAACTCGGCCCGGTTTGTTAAAAGGTATTTACGAAAGGACGGTTCCGTTGTCTGGGGCGATGTCAGCACAGTTGCCCGGCGGGACGCCGGCGGAAAGCTGCTGCACTTCATCACCACGGTAGTGGACATCACCGAACGCAAACAGGCCGAAGAGAAGATACACCACCAGTTGGCCGAACTGCAGCGCTGGCAGGCGGTGATGCTGGACAGGGAGGACCGGGTGATGGAGTTAAAAAACGAGATCAACGAGCTTTTGGTTAAATCGGGCCAGCCGCCGCGTTATCCGAGTGCTGAGTTGAAGGAAAAATAGCCGGCCGTCTCG
>CAZPNX010000027.1:0-3908 GCA_964588285.1 uncultured bacterium | reverse complement strand
CAAGCGCCAGGGCGGCCGTCTCGATACGCCCCTTTGGGGCTACTCGACGGCCGGGGGAATTGTCGCTCGTCGAGTGGATGAAGTCAGTACCGAGACGAGCGGCTAACTAAAAGGTGTTATTATGGCTTACATGTATATCTTAGAATGCGCCGATGGCAGTTATTATACCGGGAGCACCAAGGATCTAATACGACGTTTTGCTCAACATCAAAGGGGCGAAGGCGCCAATTTCACTGCCAAACATCTGCCGGTAAAATTGGTGTATTTCGAAGAATACAAAAAGGTCTCCGAAGCTTTCTACAGGGAAAAGCAGATACAACACTGGAGCCATGCCAAGAAAAAAGCATTGATTGAAGGCAGGTTGGCTGATATCAGTAAATTGGCGAAGAAGGATTTCAAGAAGAGAAAGTAGCCGGCCGTCTCGGTACGCCCCTTTGGGCTACTCGACGGCCGTGGGAACTGTCGCTCGTCGAGTGTCCGCCGAGGGCGGATGTCCCGAGACGAGCGGCTGGGGATGATGGCGCTTGTCTCGATACGCTCTGACGAGCTACTCGACAAGCGCCAGGGCGGCCGTCTCGATACGCCCCTTTGGGGCTACTCGACGGCCGGGTAGTGCGGCGCTTGTCTCGATACGCTCTGGAGAGCTACTCGACAAGCGACTGATATAATTATGTTTCCGGAGTTTGGACATGACTGAAGAAAAATCAAAAATACTCCCACCGGAAGAGCGGGAACGTCTGGCTCTTTTGAGCATCCTGGAGGACGAGCGCCAGATGCGCCAGCAGCTCAAGGAGCAGGAGGAGCGCTACCGGACATTGGTGGAGAGCCTGAACGAGGGGCTGATCCAGGTGGACAACGATGATAGGATTCTCTTCGCCAATCAACGCTTCTTCGAAATGTCCGGTTATGCCCAGGAGGAATTGACAGGCAAAATAGGCCATCGGTTGTTTTTTGATCCCGGCGATTGGGAGGTTATAAAAAGCAAAAACCAACAGCGACTTGACGGTAAATACGAGAGATACGAGATCCGACTGCAGCGCAAGGATGGACGGTTCCTCTGGGTTTTGATCAATGCGTCTCCAGTTTACGGGCCGGACGGCTCGGTAGTTGGCTCCTTGGGCGCATTCAGCGATATCACCCAGGAGAAGGAGGCCAGGCAACAGAAGGAGCTATTGCATCAGCGAAACCAATTATTCGTCAATTCTACAAACGATCTGGTTTTTCTCAAGGATTCCCAGTTCCGCTATCTGATGGTCAACGAAGCCAACCGGGCCTTATTCGACAAGCCTCTGGAAGAAATCTTGGGTAAAACCGATTACGACCTGATGCCCAAAGAGGCGGCCGATAGCTGCCGGCGATCGGATGAACAAGCCCTGGACAAAAAAAGATTGATACAAGTTGAAGAAAGAGTGGGCAACTTTGTTTATAGCGTAACTAAATTTACAGTGCCTTTGGAGGACGGCGCCATCGGCGTCGGCGGGATTATCCGGGACATTACCCAGCGGGTGAAATACGAAGAGGCCATCAGGGAGTCGGCCCACAAATGGAAGATAACCTTTGACGCCATCAAGGACGGCGTCTGCCTGCTGAGCGCGGACCAGACCGTCCGCCAGTGCAACTTAGCCTTTGCTGAATTTTTGGGTAAGCCGTTCCGGGAGATCGTCGGTCGGAAATGCCATGAGTTGGTTCATTCTATGGGTGAGTCCATAGAGAAATGTCCCTTCGTCCGGATGCGAAAGAGCCGGAAAAGGGAACACATGGAGTTGCAAGTCAACGGCAGAATCTTCGATGTTCTGGCGGATCCCATCATTGACGAGAAGGGCGAACTGGTGGGCGCGGTACACATCCTCTCCGAGATCACCGAACATAAGAAGATACTGAAGGATCTTTCGGAAAGCGAGGAAAGATTTCGTTCCTTTTACGAGAACACCTTCGTCGGCATCTACCGCACCACTCCGGAGGGGAAAATACTGATGGCTAATCCGGCCTTGGTGAAAATGCTGGGTTACAGAAGTTTTGAGGAATTGTCCGAGAGGAACTTGGAGAATGAGGGATATATCTCCGATGAAGAACGTCAGGAATTCAAGAGATTAATAGTTCAGGCCGACCAGGTGATAGGCTACGAAACGAGATGGAAGAAGAAGGACGGTGCCGAGATCTGGGTACGGGAGAACGTCAGGTGCGTCAGGAACGAAAAGGGAGATATCTTCTTTTACGAAGGCACGGTGGAGGACATCACCGGCCAGAAGCAGTCCGAGCTGGCATTGCGTGAGAGCGAAGAGAAATACCGCTTGCTGGTGGAGTCATTGAACGATATGATATTTTCCATTTCCGTTGACGGGTTGTTTACCTATATGAGCCCGGCCGTGAGCCGGATGTCGCTCTATAGACCTGAGGAAATTATAGGCCGGAAGTTCTCCGAGTTCATTTACCCCGAGGATATTCCCGAGGTGCAGAATAGAATTAAAGCTACCTATGAAGGCAAGATAGAGCCGGCGGTCTTCCGGGTGGTGGACAAGGATGGCAGCAGTAAACACGTCAGGACCTTGAGCCGACCCATGATAATTCGAGGTGAAACGGTAGGCCTCACCGGCATTATGACCGACATCAGCGGCCAGGTTAAATTGGAGGAAGAAAAGAAAATCATCGAGGAGGAGCTGCGCCAGTCGCAGAAGCTGGAGGCTATCGGCCAGCTGGCCGGCGGGGTGGCCCACGATTTCAACAACATGCTGGCCGGGATATTGGGCAATGCCGAGTTGTTGATGGGGCGGCTGTCCGACAGACCGGAGATGGCCAAGTACGTGGAGAACATCATTGCGGCGGCCGAGAACGCCGCCCGGCTCACCAAGAACTTGCTGGCCTTCTCCCGGCGCCAAACCAGAACCCAGGAGGTGGTTGACATCCGTACTCTGGTGGACCAGATCGTGGAGATGCTGGGCAGGACGTCGGATAGAAGGATAAGGATTGAAACCAAGCACAAGGGCGACAGGTTTGCCGTAATGGGGGACAAATCCGGCTTGGCAAACATGCTGATGAACCTGGGCATCAATTCCCGCGACGCTATGCCCCAGGGCGGCAGGCTGGTTTATGCCGCCGAAAAGGTCCGTCTGGACAAGACCTTCATAGACAACCACGGCTACAAGCTGAAACCTGGAGATTACGTGAAGATCGAGGTGAGCGACACCGGCTGCGGCATGACACCGGAGGTAAAGGGAAGGATGTACGACCCGTTCTTCACCACCAAGGAGCCGGGCAAGGGAACCGGCCTGGGCCTGGCCATGGTCTACGGCACCGTCAGGGAACACAGGGGAATCATAGACTGCTACAGCGAGCCGGGAAGGGGCACCACCATGAAGATCTACCTGCCTCTTTGTGAGGGCGAGGCCAGGGCGGTGGTGGCCGAGCAGCCGGCGGTCAAAGCCTCCAGAGCGGCCGCTATCCTCATCGTGGACGACGAGGAGATGGTCCGGGCCATCACCGAGAAGATCTTGGAGTCGGCCGGCCACAAAGTCCTAACCTGCGGCGATGCCGAGGAGGCGGTGAGGATATACAAAGAAAAATTTCAGGAGATAGATTTGGTGATCTTGGATATGATCATGCCCAAGATGAGCGGGCGCGAGGTTTTTATGGAAATGAAGAAGATAAATCCTGAGGTCAAAGCCATACTCTCCTCTGGCTTCTCCGAGGACAGCGAGGCCAAGGAGATCCTTAAGCTGGGCATTTCGGGTTTTGTACAAAAGCCTTTCCATGTGGCCGATCTGCTGGACGCATTGAACAAGGCGCTGGGGTAGTCACGGGACAGCGGACATCGGCGCTCGTCTCGATACATCCCTTGTTCGGGACACTCGTCGAGCGCCGATAGGCCGGCCATCTCGATACGTTCGCCGGGGCGAACACTCGATGGCCGG
>CAZPNX010000026.1:0-32958 GCA_964588285.1 uncultured bacterium | reverse complement strand
TCACCTACGCTCAGCTGGTTTCTTCCTGAACGGATGGGATAATCATTTTCATTTAAATCCGGAGGTTGATGACATGGAATGCTGGCATTGCGAACGGCCGGCCAACGCCGTCTGCAGCTTCTGCGGACGCTCGGTGTGCAAGGAGCACGCCAAGACCCTGCCGTCCATCCTGGCCATGTACCGCGACAAGAACCAGAAACTCAAGGGCCTGGCGGTGTCCGACGCCGTGTTCTGCGGTGTCTGCCATCCCAAGGACGAGCCGGTGGATCTGGACGATATCGGCTGACGACGTAGTAATGTAATAACATTAAACGTTGTACGTCCAACGTTAATACGGCTTAATGTCCAAAAAATCCGTCTACAACCTGCTGACGCGGGCCTTCCTGGATCCCGGCTTTCGCCTGGAGCTGGAGCGGGACATCTTGGGCACGGCAGCCAGGCTGGGGTTGGAGCTGGGCCCGGGCGAGGCGGAGGAGGTGCGCCGGTCGCTGGGAGAGACGGAAGGGGATTCGACCACCGGTTTGGACCAGCGTATCTCCAAGAGCGGAGTGTCCCTTTCCCCCCAAGCCATGCTTCGTCAGAAAGGCGGAGGGAGCAGGAAGTCTATGCTGCGGGTGGAGAGCCTGCGCCGGGAAGTGCGCCGGCAGATGGCCAGCCTCAGGCTGGGGCCTGGCCAGGAGGATAAGGTCCATTTGGTGGCCGCCAAAAAGGAGGAGGGCGTCAAAGCGGGCGATTTCGATCCCGATGAGCCGGACTACGAGGTGGAGCAGGGATGATTTTTCGATTGACTTTTCCACCTCCCATGATATGATTCTTACAACATTCTTCAGGCATATTCAGCCAAAAACCAGGAGATACATCCATGAAAAGGCTAATTACGTTCGCCCTAACGGCCATGACGTTTCTGGCCCTGCCGGCCGCGGCCCGATACAGCGTAAAAAAGACCATCCCCTTGGGGGCCACCGGCACTTACCCGCACTCGCTGGCTTTCAACCCGGTGCGCAACAAGGTCTATTGCTCAAACACCGGCAGCGGGAGCATATCAGTAATCGACGTTTTGCAGGATTCTTTGCTGGCCAATGTTCCCGTCACCCAGCCCGGCGAGATGGTCTATGCCCAGGGTTCGGACAGGCTTTTCGTCCACGACATGAACACCGAGTTATGGGCCATCAGCGGCTCGGGCGACACTGTCGAGACATTCGTCTCTTTCGGCCAAGGGTGGTGCGAGCTGGCCTATAACCAGCTCCAGGACAGATTATACGTGTCCAACCCCACCGACGGCCTGGCCTTTTACACCAGCAGCAACCTGGCCTACCTGGGGTACAACGCCGCGGTTAACGGCAATGTCTTCTTCGCCGAGCCCGTCCAGAAGCTCTATGGGGTGGCCGGCGCCCAGGTATATGTGCTCGACGGCGCCAGCAACGCGGTCATCGACAGCTTTAGCGCCATGGGGATAGAGAGCAACAGCCTTTTCGCCTACAACCCGGCCGCCCAGAAGCTCTACGTGACCACGGCCCAAGGCGATCTGGTCGTGGTGGACGCGGTCAACGACGACGTCATCACCATGCTGCCGCTGGGCGCGTCGCCGGCCGGCATGGCTTTCTGCCCGCTGAACAACGCGGTCTATGCGGCGCTGCCCAGCGGGGAGCTGGCAGAGGTTTTTCCGGACGAAACGTACAATTTTTATTCGACCGGTAGCGCTCAGCTTTCGGGCGTTTCCTATAATCCCGCCGATTCGTTGATATATACCATTGACTTCTATATTTCCAAGGGAATGAACATGATGATGCTGTTCGATCCCTTGACCCAGGCCTTTCGCGACAGCGTACCCATGATGGGATCAAACATGTACACCAACGTGGTGGTGGACAACGATGGCGACGTCTACACCGCTGACTACATGAACGACCAGGCCTACGCGGTGGGCCGGGTGCCGGGGAGGCTTTGGAGGAGCAACACCTTTAGCGGGCTGTGGCAGGATTACAACTCCTGGGAGTATTCCGACAACGGCGGCGGCACCTGGGGCAATCCGATGAATATTTTCCCCACCAGCCCTGGGGACAGCACCATCTTGATAAAAACCGGCGACGCGGTTATTCTGGATGCCGGAAGCCCCAATATAGTGGTCGACGAGCTGGTGATAAACGGCACCTTGGCCCAGCTGGGATCTTGGCTGGAGATAGCCGACGGGCCCGGCGTGGATCTTACTGTGACCGGCAATTTCCAGTTCTCGGGCGGAAGTTTCACCAAAGCGCCGACGGCGGCCATAGTTTTCGACAGCCTCGGCATGTACACCCACGGCGTCAACGGCGGCAGCATACCCCAGGCCCAGTGGCAGCCGCTGTCGACCCTGCGTCTGACCCAGGTGCAGGATCAGACACCTGCCGGGCTGGACCAAAACTTCGGCCGGATAATCTGGGATTGCCCCGGCCAGTTTGCGGACGCCGTCCTTCCGGGCGGGCCGTCGTTTTCTGTCCGAGGGCTGGAGGTGCAATCGACCGGGAGCACCGGCCGGCTGATGCTGACCAGTTCCATTGTCCCGGAGGTGACTATCTCCGGAGACCTCATTATCACGGGGAGCTCAAGCCAGGTAATGGCCGGAGGCAGCGGGGTCAGGAAGCTGACGGTCGGGGGAAACCTGAGCCTGGAAGGCTCGCCGCCGCTGGCCCTCTACAATCCGGCCGCTCCCGGGATCTGCACCCTTAAGGTTAGGGGCGATTATACCTACATCTTGGGCAAAAACGGCAAGGGGCTGATCGGACCGTCCGGGCCGGACTCGGCGGCAGTGGTCTTCGACGGCGGCGGCGATCACAACTTTGCCGCCTCGGGCGAGCTGGTGAGCGGATCTATCGATTATTTGGTCGAGCCCGGCAACCGGATAAACATGTACAGTCCCCTGGGGCGGGGCAGCCAGGGTAGATTCACGCTTTCTGCCGGGGCCACCCTCGGCATCACCGACACCCTGGGACTCTGGCCCAGTCCGGCAGACTCCGGCCAGATTCTGGTGACGGGCGTTCGCCACTACGACCAAAACGCCAATTACATTTTCGCCGGCACCATGGGCAGCGATATGATAACCGGCCCCGGCTTTCCGGACACGGTGGGCAAGCTGTATATCGTTATGGCCGGCATCCACCTGAGCCGGCCCCTGGCCGTGGCCGACACCCTGTCCCTGTTCTACGCCGGCCTGGCCATCCACCAACATGCCCTGTCGCTTCTGGGGCCGGTGGCCAACGATACCATGGGCGGCGCTATCGTGGGCGATACCCTGTCGTTCGCCTCGCGGTTGATTCTGGGGGGAACGGAGAACGGCCCGGACAGCTTGGCCGTCTTCGGCAATTTCGAGGAGATTGTCCTGGACCGTCCAGGGCAGCTGCTTATGGCGGGATATATCTCAGAGCCCTACTGTAAAGTGCGAAACCTGTCTCTCTATAACGGCCTCTGCCTGCCTGACTCCTTCTGCTTTCTGGCCGACAGCGGCACCATCGCCCGGCACGGTACCGGCCAACTGGGGGATACCATCCGGCTGGCGCCCGGCGGGACGAGCCGGAACCTGGTCTACAGCGGGGGGCTGATCAGCCCCGGACCCGAGATGCCGGCCGACAGCTCGGAGCTGTGGGACCTGACCATACCGGCTCCGGGCGACGGCCTGATGATGTCTGCTCCCCTGGTGGTCAACGGCACCCTTACCCTGGGCGGCACCCTCTCGGTGGACAACTCCGACGTCACCCTCAAGGGGCCCATCAACACCAGCGGCAGCGGCTGGCTTTACAATATGGGGATGCCGACCACGGTGGCCGTCAAGGGGGGCGGAGCGGGAGCCCTGCCCAACTTAGTCACCCACCATCTGGAGATAGACCGGCCCACCATGCTCCCGGCCTTCGGGGACATCCAGTGCTTCGGCTCCCTGCGTTTCGTCAACGGGAGCATGGCCCTGGGCGCCCACAGCCTGTTCATCGGCGACAGCTTGGTCTATTCCGTAGGATCGCTGAACACCGACAGCCTGTCGTCCATTATCTTCGGCTACGGCAGCGGCCAGGTCTCATTGCCGCCTTCGGTGCTCATCCTCGACAGCTTGGTGCTGGGCAACCCCAACGGCCTGTCCCTCACCAACGATCTGACCATCAAGAATCGCTATGTGCAGACCGCCGGCCGGATCACCGCCGGGACCCTGCATTACCGGCCGGGCGCGGAGCTGGTCTACCGTCTGAGCGTGCCGGACGCCACCAGCGAGGCCGAATTCCCCTCAATGGACGGGCCGACCAACCTGACGGTACAATCGTCCCTGGGAGAGCTCACCCTCCACGCCAGCCGGACGATTCCCGGCCAGGTCAGCTTGTTGGAGGGCATGCTGACGACCGGGCCGGAGACCCTGTTCGTGGCCCCGGGAGGCCAGGCGCTTTCCATGGGCGGATATGTCCACGGCAACCTGGCCAAGCATTTTCCGATCGGCAACGATCTCAAGCAGTTCGAAGTGGGGACGCCGGGCAACCGCTACACACCGCTCAGCCTGCAGCTTTATAACTCCGTCCAGCCGGGCTATGTCACCATTTCGGCCGCGGATTCAGTTCATCCCCAGGTGGACAGCGCCGCCAACTGCCTTAACCGCTACTGGCGGGTCTCGGGCCCGGGGATATCCTGCAGCAGCAGCGAAGTAGTCCTGAACTACCTGCCCGATGATTTTACCGCCACCTTCACCGAAGCCGACTACGAGAGCACCATGGCGGTGGGCCGCTACGGGAGCCCCGGCGATTGGCAGTTTCCGGCGGTGATCTCCAGGCTCTACAACGGCCCCAACGACGGCGGTTCCATCATCCTCCAGGGAGGCGGCACCTTCGACGATAATCCCGAGTTCACCACCGGCCGGGACCAGGCCTCAATCCACCTGCTGGCGGACACGGTGGGGCCGGCCATCGCCTCCACCATTCCCCCGGACGGGGCCACCGGGGTGGCGCTCAACGCCTCGGCCATGGTTTCATTTACCGAGCCGATAGACACCTCGCTGTTCGCCTTCGAATTCAGTCCGGACCCGGGTGGGCTGAACGTCAGCTGGAACCCGGACCTGAGGCTGGCCACCTTCGACCACCTGGACTTCAATCCGCTGACCCCATACACGGTGACCATTCTCTCCGCCCCGGACTCGGCCGGCAATCCGCTGGATACCACCGTCATCCCCGGACACTGGAGCTTCACCACCGGGACGGCCGCCGACACCACGCCCCCGGCCGCGCCCGAGAGCCTGCAGATATATGGTTTCAACCCTTCCTACTGGCTGAGTGGGCCGACCTTCAGCGTTCCAGTGGGATGGGTCAATCCGTCGGATTCTTCAGGTATCGCCCGGGCCTTCTTCAAGGTCTACGCACCGCCAGCCAATCCGACGGATTTTACCGACAGCATCATGGTGGTCGGCGGGGCGCGGGATACCTTCTGGCTGCCGGTGGATACCCTCAACGGCACCATGCCAGTCTATGTCTGGCTGCGCGACGGAGCCGGAAACGTCAATTACTTGAACCATGCTTCGGTTTCGGCCAGGCGCGATATATTCCCGCCCATCGGCGCCGCAATCAAGCCTTTTGTTTCCGACACCAGTGTCACCACCAGTTTCTGGGTCAACTGGAGTCCGGGTAGCGACGCCCTGTCCGGCATCCAGGCCTGGCGGGTGCTCTCCCGGATCGACACCAGCGCCGCCTGGGACACGCTGGCGCCGTTTACCAATGACACCACTGCTCTCTTCAGCGGGGCGTTGGCCGGCCACCGATATTACTTCGAGGCGGCGGCCTGCGACTCGGCCTATAACTGGGAGGCTTTTACCGGGACGGCCGAGGCGTCTATTTACGTGGCCCAGCCGCAAGGCGATTCCATACCGCCGTACATTCTCTACACCGCCCCGGCCAACGGTGCCGTGGGCGTGGGCCTGGCCGACAGCGTGACCATCTCCTTCTCCGAGCCGATCCGGGCCTCGGGCTTCCTTTTCAGCTTTTCTCCGGATCCCGGCGGGCTGGGGTCGATCTGGAACACAGATTCGACCCGGGTGAGGATCGATCATCCGGCACTGGCGGCGGCGACTCGATACGTGGTCAGGGTGACGGCGGCTCTGGATACCATGGGCCTGGCGCTGGCCGGTCCCGACAGCTTCTCCTTCATCACTGTGGCAATAATGGACACGGTGCGGCCCAATATCACCGCAGCCGCCCCGGCCAACGGCCAGACCAACGTGGCCCTAAACATGCCGGTGGTGATAAGCTTCTCCGAGCCGGTGGACACGGCCAGCTTCAGGTTCAACTGCACACCCAACGTCGCCGGTTGGTCGGTCGCTTGGAGCGGCGGACAGACGGCCAGCCTGAGCCATGTGGCCTTTGCCGCCAACACCGTCTACACCTTCCGGGTGGACTCGGTGGCCGATCCGGCCGGAAATCCCATGGATACCTCGGCCCCGCCCAACCAACCCTGGTCATTTACTACTGTGGGGCCGACCGCCATGGCTAACAATTGGTCCGGAGGCGCCTGGAGGCTCTTTTCGGTGCCGCTTCTGCCCCAGGACAGCTCGGCTACAGGGCTTTTAGGCGACGATCTGGGCGCCTACTCGGACACCACCTGGCGCCTGGTGGGCTACAAGCCCAACTACGGCTATGTGGAAAGGCCGCCGCTGTGGCTGGGCCAAGGATACTGGCTGGCCTCGGCCCAAAACGCCAACATCGATGTTGAGGGGTATCCGCTGTCGGAACCTCAGACCACGGCCTTGGACAGCGGCTGGAACATCATCGGCAATCCCTTTGACACGGTCCTGGCGCTGTCAGGCCTTCGGGTGCGCTGGAACGACGGGACGCCGCACGAACTCTACTACGGCGATTCCCTGGTGAATGCGGTACTCCGCCAGTTCATGTGGCAGTACTTGGACAACACCGGCGATCTGGTCAACAACGGTTACTGGGATTCGCTGGCGCCGGCGCCGGTCTCGGACACGCTCCGTCCCTGGCAGGGGTACGCCGTCTATGCGGTGCGTCCCTGCAGCCTGTTGATGGAGAGGATTTTCAAGGGCAAGCCGGTTCAAACCAATCCTCAGCGCCAGGTTTTGTGGCAGATGGAGCTTTCGGCCTCGATGGGGCCCTGGGCCGACCCTGGGCTGAAGCTGGGGATCTCGCCCCAGGCCGCTGCGGGCTATGACCGGCTTGACGCGGAAAAACCGCCATTGGTCTCAGAGAACCTGGCCATCTACCTGCCGCATGACGACTGGGGCCAGGGGCCGTGCCGGCGCTATCTGCGCGATGTCAGGCCGCCGGGTAACGAACAGCGATGGCTGGTCAGGGCCGAGGCCGGGCAAAACCTGCCCATAGAAATCGACTACGCCATTTTTGGAGCACCGGAGCCTGGATACCGGATCTACCTGGTGGATAGAAAGCTGGGCCAGGCCTTTCCGGTGAACGGCGCCGGCCGGCTGACCATGGCCCGCAGCGGGGAGATTGAAGTTGTCTACACCGCCAGGGGATTGGGAGATCTTGATCTCAAACCGCTGGAGTTCGGATTGACCCGGATAAGCCCCAACCCCTTCCGCGGCCGCATATCCATAAGTTACCAGCTTGACCGGCCGGGCCGGGTAAGCCTCAGGGTCTACAACTCGCTGGGCCAGCTGGCGGCCGTATTGGACGAAGGCTATAAGGAGGCCGGGTTCCATGCCATCTCCTGGGACGGCGACCGGGCGGCGGCCGGAATATACCTGGTCAGGCTGGAATCCGAAGGCAGGTCACGGGTAACCAAGACGGTCAAGTTAAGATAGAAAGGAGGGCGCGAAGATGACTAAGAGAACCATAGCCTTTGTTTTGGCCGCCCTCCATCTGATATGGACTGCGGCCGCCTACGGCGCCTTCAGGCCGGTCGAGGCCAGGATCGTTTTTCTCAAGGGCCGGGCCGAAGTGCAGAAAAGTGGCTCCTTGGTCTGGGAGCCGGCCGCTTTGAAGATGACCTTGGGCAGCGGTGATAAAATCTCCACCCAGGAAGGGGCCGAGCTGGAGATTAAACTCGACGACGGCAGCGTCCTTAAAATGCGGGACAAAGGTCTGCTGGCCATAGACCGGATGGAGAAACAGAAGAAGCCCATGACCACCATCACTTCGCTCCAAGCCATGTCCGGCAAGGTGCTGGGCTGCGTCCGCAAGCTGGCCTCCAAGGAGTCGAAGTTCAACGTCGTCACCCCGACGGCGGTGGCCGGGATCCGGGGCACGGTCTTCGCCGTCTTCGTCGAGGGCGACTCCACCGAGCTGGATGTGGTCCAGGGCCAGGTGGCGGTGGCCGGGGAGACGGGCCGGGAGGTGCTGGTGGGCGAGAAGCAGTCCACGGTGATCGCCAAGGGCGACTCGGCCCGGTCTCCGGTGCCCATGGCTGCGGCCAAGCTGGCCTTCATCATGATGTGGGGCGGGGCGGCCGTCAAGATCGGCTCTCTGGGGGCTGCGGCCGCCGGGGCCTGGTACACCTCGACCGCGGCCATCGTCGGCGGCGCGGCCGCGGTGGCCGTGGGCACGGCGGCGGCCGTCATCATCTCCAGCGGGGGCGAGGAGCCGGCCGGGCCTGCGCCGGCCACGCCCATACCCAACCCGCCCGGCTGGCCGAAGTGAAGTCGGACGGAAACGGTTATAGCTAAAAATCACCGACGGATTACTATATGAAAGGATTAAAATGGAAAAGCACCATGCTTTTATTCTGAGCCTGCTGATTTCGGTCTGCACCGCCGCCGCCTTGCCCTTGAGCCATACATTGGAGTCAATGTCGCCGGAGGAAAGGGCCAACGCTGCCATCTCTGTCGATATCGACAAGGCCACGCCGCAACAGGCGGAAGAGGCGAGGGCCGTCGCCGGCCTGTGGGACGCCGGGGATCACGGCGCGGCCCTAGGCCGTTTGAAGATGTTGGAGGAACAGGTAGATCCCGATGACGTCGAACTTTGCATCAACTGGAAAGAGCCGGTCCCCAGTCCGGCCCCGGATTGGGGCAACGACGTGCTGATCAGCGCCCATGATTCCGTTTATTCAGTGTCACTTGCCCGTGACCCGGGATCAGGCAACCTTTTTGCTGCAATCTCCCGCATGAACGGCGAAACCAATAAATACGTCTCGTTGCATTTTTCCAACAATGGGGGGCTTTCCTGGAATAACCCTCTGATCACATCGGGAGAGGGGCGATGGCCGTCATCAGTGATGGTGATGGGCAATTATTGCTATTTGGCTTACGGAAGGCAAAACAGCTTGCGCATCCGCCGGGCCTCGCTTACCACAGGAAATACGGTTAACCTGAGCAACGGCTCGGCGTATCTGGATCTTCTGACGACAACCACCGATACGGTCAAGGAGGTGAAGCTGGCCGAGCTGTATGAAAACACCCAGCTCTGCTGCGGCACCATGCACACCGACGGGACGATAAGGATGTTCTGGAGTTACGACACCGGCGGCGTCTCCTGGCAGCAGTTTACATCGCCGGAGAATAACGCCAAACGGGGGCTGGACATGTACGGCAACTACCCCTACAGCAGCTACCTGCTGTTCGCCTGCTACATCAACGATGCAAACGTCCTGCGGCTGCTGGGGCTGGGCGCCGGCGCGAATTGGGATACGCTGTTATGGGGCTCGGTGGATACCAACAGCTATTTCACCTCGGTGGGAGCCTACCGTGATACCGTACTTTTGGCTTTCGAAAATAAGTATAATGGGGACTATCGCATTCAGCAGGCCTATTCATCCAACGGCGGCACTTCCTGGAGCTTCGGCTTCTTGACGCCGGCTGACACGAACTGCTTTTGCCCCGACCTGGCCATGAACCGAGGCGGAGGCATGGGAATGACCTTCGTGCAGGCTCTGCCCCAGTCACACCGCTTCTCGTGGTGGCCTTACTCCGGCGGGGTCGCTTCCAAGTCGGTGATCTCACCCCGCGCCATAACCGCAGCCTACCAGCCGGCGGTGGAATATCTGGGGGGAACCGCCTACGGGGTGGCCTACATTTCGCCTTCCTCCGACTTGAACCGCGCCTACTTTGACCGCAGCGACTGGACCGGGGTAGCCGAGAAACCGGGTTCAGAGTTAAAAGTGGGAAGTCTGAAGCTCTTGCCCAATGCGCCCAATCCTTTTAAGCAGATAACAACCATCAGATATCAACTATCAAGGCCGGGTAAAATCAGCTTGAAGGTATACAACTCCGTCGGCCAGCTGGTGAGGATCCTGGTCGACGAGCCGCAGGCCGCCGGCCGGCACTCGTCCCAATGGAACGGCCGGGACGAGGCGGGGCGCGAGGTATCCAGCGGGGTCTACCTCTACCGGCTGGAGGCCGGGGGCGAGGCGGCCACCGGGAGGATGGCGGTGGTTAAGTAAAGAATTATCCATCTTGACATTTCAGAAAAAATTTGATATTTTCCTCACCGATATCTCGAATTTTCAGACAATAAACACAACCATACTAAATAAAACAACAAGGACAGGAGGATTTGATGAAGAACTTGGTTTTGTTCTTGCTGATGGCGGCGATGGTGGGGTCCCCCGCCTTGTCGGCCGAGCAGTTGGAACGAAAAATATACGGCCAGGGCCGTCAGGAAAAAAGGCCCCCGACCATTATAGATGAAGGGGCGACCAAGATAAATCAGATTGGGGAGACGAGAGGGCCGAAGGACCGATCGGCCATATCAGCGGCTCCGGCAAAGGCGTCGTCTCCTAAGGCGGTCATTGAAGATTTCCGCGTCAACAGCGAGGACTACAACTCAACTTTTTCACAATGGCAGGCAGCCATAGCCTGCAGTAGGTGGCCCATGACCGCTTGGGCGGTTTGGCGGGACAGGCGCAGCCAATATGGCGACATCTACCTGCAGAGGTACGATTCGCTGATGAACAAGGCGGGCGGGAACATCAGGGTCAACGACGACATCAGCACCATCACCCAGCAGACTCCAGCCGTCGACTGCGACTCGGCCGGCAACGCGGTGGTGGTCTGGCGCGACGATCGGTATCCGTTCGCCTATGGACAGAGGTTCGACAAGGACGGCAACCGGCAGGGAGGCAACTTCAGGGTCAAACCGGACAGCATCAACGGGTTCTACGACAATGTGGATGTGGCCATGCTGCCCGACGGCGGCTTCGTGACCGTGGGCGACTTCTATCATTACGGCCTGTCGCGCAATATAATCCTGGGGACCATGTTCAATGCCTCGGGCGCCATGACCGGGGTCTTCTATGTGGACAGCGCCTCCAGCTCGAAAACCAATGCCGCCTGCGGCGTCGGCGGCAATCGGTTAATAGCCTCATGGTATGACGGCCGCGGCAGCAATTGGGCGGTATACGTCAGGGCTTTCGATCTGACCGGCAATCCGCTGGGACCATCGCAGGCGGCCAGCGACGGTTCGGCATCGCTATCCGATATCCACAGCCTCCGTCCCGGCCTGGCGGTGGGGGATACCGGCCAATTCTGCGTGGTCTGGCAGGACTGTCGCAACGGCAACCCCGACATCTATGCCCAGAGATTCGATTGCAATGCCGCAGCTCAGGGCGCCAATTTCAGGGTCAATCAGGATGCCGGAAGCGCCCATCAATACTATCCCATGGCGATGTATGTAAAAGAGGGATACGCCTTAGGGCAACTATACATCTCTTGGCTGGATTACAGCGCCGGCGACCAGTTGTTTTGGGCCGGTTATTACCCGAACGGCACCATGTTCCTAAATGGGCCACTGCTAGATAATTCGCATCGACCCAGCGGGAGGCATGAGCTGACCGCCTGCTTTATGTCTAGCTATGGGTACTATGTTCCCTTGGCCTGGGATGCCCAGGAGGGCAGCAACAATGAAGTCTATGCCATGGATTTAAACAGTCCCTCCACCAAGGCGCGCTGCAACGATGACGCCCTGGGGGCTTACCAGAATGCCCCCTCGGTCTGCGCCGATTCACTGGGCCGTTGGGCCGTGGTCTGGTCAGATGAGCGTCGGCTCGACCAGAGCGCCCAAATCTATGGCCTGCCGTTTGAGGCCAGCGGCCTGCCGTTCGGCAGCGATGAGATGATAAGCGACAGCGCCATGAATTCGTCCGGTGCCTACTATCCCTGTATTGCCGCCAACCCGGGGGGCGATTTCGTCTGCGCTTGGCATACCTATCAAGGCATCACCGGGATCATCGGTAATTTAGATGTCGGCCCCATAGGGGGCAACCGCAGGTTTTCGGCCGACACTTTAAACGGCTGGACCAAGATGTATGCCGCGGCAGCCATAGACGACCAGGGCCGCTTTCTGTTGGCTTGGATCGATTCCAGAAACGGCGTCTACTACGAGGTATATTGCCGGGGGTTCGGCCCGGGAGCGGTCCCGCGCACCGGCCAGGATCTGAAGCTTAACCTGACGGGGGCCGAGGCCAATGGCTATGTCCCGAAAGCGGCTCCGTTGGGAGGGGGACGATTTGCCGTTTGTTACAACCAAGAAAGCGGTTCCTACGCCGACCTCTACTGCCGTCTGGTTGAGATCGGCAGCGATACGGTAACCTTTGTGGGCGATCCCTTCAAGGTTTCCGACAACCCGGACGGCACCTTCTCCTATGTCTGCGCTTTGGGAGCCGATACTGCGGGCAACTTCCTGGCGGCCTGGTACGATTCGCGATACTACAACGTCAGGGCCAGATGGTACAGCCGCGACGGCGTTCCGCTGGGCGACGGCTTCGATGTCAGCGATAATTACCACTATCCTGAAGATATCAATATCGCCGTCGATCGGCAGGGAAGAAGCCTTGTCTTCTGGACGAATAATCACGATTGGCAAAACGTGGATATCTATGCCAGGGCGTATACCGCAGCTCACACTCCCTATACCGCCCAGTTCAAGGTCAACAACGATCCGACGGCGCGTCATCAAGGAGCCCCATACGCAGCTGCCGGAGGGGGACGGTTCTTCCTGGCCTGGGAGGACTGCCGCTACGACACCTGCGGCACCGACATCTTCGCCAAGGGCTACACCTGGGAGGAGTTGGGGGTGGCTGGGAAACCGGGTTCAGAGTTAAAAGTGGCAAGTCTGAAGCTCTTGCCCAATGCGCCCAATCCCTTTGGGCAGATAACAACCATCAGATATCAGCTATCAAAGGCGGGGAAGGTGGGCCTGAGGGTGTACAATGCGGCCGGGCAGTTGGTCAGGACGCTGGTCTGCGGCTACCGGGCGGCCGGGGAGCATCAGGTGGTCTGGGACGGCCGGGACGAGGCGGGAAGACAGGTAAGCAACGGAGTATATCTCTATCGTCTGGAGGCCGGGGGCGAGGCGGTCACCGGGAGGATGGCGTTGGTAAGATAGATCTCCTGAGGTCAATCCGGAATGAGCCCCGCAGTCCTAAGGGACTGCGGGGACTCGCATTCAGAGAGCCATTTTGCCCTTGAAAAAGCGTGGGGGTTGCGATATAATTAACATTCCGGCTGGGAGCGAAAAAGCATTCGAGGTCAACCAAATGGCTGAAAGAACCATAGAACAGCTGGTCAAGGCTCTGCAGGACAAGTCGGCGGTCATCATTGACGCCGACGGCAAGCGCACCGCCAAACAGCACGAGAAGGGTAAGCTGGGCGCCCGGGAGCGGCTGAACCTGCTCTTCGACCCTAACTCCTTTGTGGAGTTCGACGCCTTCGTCAAGCACCGCTGCGACAACTTCGGCATGGACAAGGTGGAGATCCCGGCCGACGGCGTGGTCACCGGCTACGGCACGGTTGAGGGCCGGCCCATCTTTGCTTTCTCCCAGGATTTCACCGTCACCGGCGGCTCCCTGGGCGAGGCCCACGCCCTGAAGATCGTCAAGATGCAGGACATGGCGGTCAAGATGGGGGTGCCGGTGGTGGGCATCAACGACTCGGGCGGGGCCCGCATCCAGGAGGGAGTGGACAGCCTCCACGGCTACGGCATGATCTTCTTCCGCAACACCCGGGCCTCGGGGGTCATCCCCCAGATCTCGGTGATATTGGGCCCCTGCGCCGGGGGGGCCGTCTACAGCCCGGCCATCACCGACTTCGTCTTTATGGTGGACAAGGTCTCCAACATGTACATTACCGGTCCCCAGGTAATCAAGGCGGTCATGGGCGAGGAGGTGGGGCTGGAGGAGCTGGGCGGGGCCCAAGCCCACAACACGGTTTCCGGCAACGGCCATTTCATGCTGCCATCCGAGGAGCACTGCTTTGCCTCGGTCAGAAAACTTTTAACCTTCCTGCCCTCCAACAACCTGGAGGATCCGCCCATTGTCGACACCGGCGACGAGCCGGGCCGGATAGACATGGAGCTTAGAAATATCGTTCCCACCAACCCCAAGATGCCCTACGACGTCAAGGACATCATCCTAAGGGTGGTGGACAACGGCGACTTCCTGGAGGTTCACGAATATTACGCTATTAATATAGTAGTCGGCTTCGGCCGTATCGGAGGACAGACGGTGGGCATCGTGGCCAACCAGCCCCAGGTGCTGGCCGGCTGCCTGGACATCAACTCCTCGGACAAGGCGGCCCGCTTCATCCGCTTCTGCGACGCCTTCAACATTCCGCTGGTGACCCTGGTGGACTGCCCCGGATACCTGCCGGGCAAACAGCAGGAGCACGGGGGCATCATCCGCCACGGAGCCAAGCTATTGTTCGCCTATTCCGAGGCCTCGGTGCCCAAGATCACCGTCACCCTGCGCAAGTCCTACGGCGGGGCCCACATCGCCATGTGCAACAAGGACCTGGGATCGGACCTGATGCTGGCCTGGCCCCAGGCCGAGATTGCGGTCATGGGGTCCTCGGGCGCGGTCAACGTCATCTTCCGCAAACAGATCGAGGGCAGTTCCGACCAGGAGGCCAAACGCAAGGAGCTGATCCAGGAGTACGAGGAGCTGTTCTCCAACCCTTACGAGGCGGCCAAGCGGGGCTACGTGGACGCGGTCATCCCGCCCGAGGAGACCCGTGGCCGGATCGCCTCGGCCTTGGCGGTGTTCAAGACCAAGCGGGAGCAGCTGCCGCCCAAACGGCACGCCAATATACCGCTCTAGAAAACCTAAAACCCTAAACGCAAAATCCAATTTAGTATTTTCGATTTTGAATTTTGGAATTTCTGCCCCAGAAAATAGCCAATAGTAGAATATAGCATGCCCATCCATAAGGACAAAAAGGTCCCCTCAGAGGTGGTGGTGGCCATCGCCTCGGCCATGGGGCGCTATCTGCGGGACGACAAGCTGGCCTTCCACGTGGTGTCCATCAAGCCGGTCCATCTCAAGGACATCAATGTCTGGGCCCTGTCCGGCCGGCAGAACAGCATGGTCAATCCCAGAAGCAGGTGATCGTCTTTGATTACACGGATGATGCCGGATTACACCGATCTGATGAGATGGTGCAACCGGGAGATCGGTGTAATCAAATGAAAGCCGTGTAATCAAGGGGAAAAAATATGTCCCGAAAGTACATCGTCAAGGTAAACAACCGGGCCTACGAGGTGGAGGTGGAGGAGGTAGGCAAGAGGCCGGCCCCGCCGCCCCTGCCGGTGCCCACCGGCCCCAAAAGCGTTTCGGTGACCGTGCCCCAGGTCTCCAGCGCCCCGCCGGGCAAAACCCAGGCGGCGGTCCAGGACGGACGCAAGGTGGTGCCGACGCCGATGACCGGTACCATCATCAAGGTGATGTGCATGGTCGGCCAGGAGGTCAAGGAGGGAGACGTCCTCTTGAAGCTGGAGGCCATGAAGATGGAAACCACCCTCTCCACCCCCGTCACCGGCAAGATCGTGGAGATCAAGTGCAAGGAGGGCCAGACGGTGACCGCCGGCGAGCCCCTGGTGGTGCTCCAGTAACGGAATAACGTAGTAATGTTGAACGTTACTACGTGGTGCGTTAAACGTCCAACGAGCGTTAAAGATGCCCAAGAAGATAGAGAAAAAAGCGCGGCCGGCCCCAGCCAAGAAAGCGCCGGCACCCAAACCCTCCGGCGGGAACCTGGTCCACATCACGGAGACGGCCTTTCGCGACGCCCACCAGTCACTGATTGCCACACGGATGCGGACCGAGGACATGATCCCCATGATCTGGAAGATGGACCAGGTAGGCTACTGGTCATTCGAGATGTGGGGCGGGGCCACCTTCGACACCATGCTCCGCTTTTTGGACGAGAACCCCTGGGACCGCATCCGCATCTTCCGCAAGTACACCCACAAGACCAAGCTGCAGATGCTGCTTAGGGGCCAGAACCTGGTCGGCTACAAGCACTATGCCGACGACATACTGGAGCGGTTCATCGGCAAGGCGGCCGAGCTGGGGATAGACGTTTTTCGGGTGTTCGACGCCCTAAACGACATCCGCAACATGGAGAAGGCCATCACCGTGGCCAAGAAGGAGGGGGCCACGGTCCAAGGGGCCATCAGCTATACCCTGAGCCCGGTGCACTCCATCGACGGCTTCGTCAGGTTTGCTAAGGAACTCAAGGACCTGGGCTGCGACATCATCACCATCAAGGACATGGCCGGCCTGATATCGCCGGCCTCGGCCTCGGAGCTGGTCTCCAAGCTGAAGGCCGAAGTCGGGCTGCCGGTCTGCCTGCACTCCCACTGCACCACCGGCATGGCACCCACCTCATACTTCGCCGCCGCCCAGGCCGGGGCCGACATCCTGGACTGCGCCATCAGCCCCTTCGGCTCGGGCACCAGCCAACCGCCCACCGAGGCCATGGCCGAGATGCTGGTTGGGGCCGGGTTTAAACTCAATGTCAACAAATCGCTTTTTTTGGACGTGGCCGAGTATTTCCAGGACATCAAGGACACGGCCTACACCCACCTGATCACCCCGGTGGCCGAGCGGGTAGATGTCAAGGCCCTGGTCTACCAGGTGCCGGGCGGGATGCTGACCAACCTGGTAAGCCAGCTGGAGAAGCAAAACGCTTTGGACAAGTTTGACGCCGTGCTCCAGGAGATCCCCAAGGTGCGCCAGGAGCTGGGCTACGTGCCCTTGGTGACCCCCACCTCACAGATAGTCGGCACCCAGGCCACGGTCAACGTCCTCTCCGGAGAGCGCTACAAGATCATCATCCAGGAGGTCAAGGACCTGTGCCGCGGCCTCTACGGAAAGACGCCGGCGCCCATCGATCCGGCCGTCGTCAAAAAAGCCATCGGCGACGAGAAGCCGATCACCGACCGACCAGCCGACCACATTGCTCCGGAATGGGAAAAAGCCAGAAAGGAGATGGAGGGGATTTCGGACAGGGATGAGGACATTCTCTCCTATGCCCTCTATCCGGCCGTGGCCAAACAGTACTTTGAGGCCCAGAAGGATCCGCTCAAGAAGAAAGCCAGACAGGATGCCATCAAGGCCGGCACAGTGACGCCTGAGGGACATCCCCAGCGCCGCTTCGTGATGAGCGTGGACGGCGAGGACTACGAGGTCGGGGTGACGGAGATAGAATAAAACCAGAAGCCAGAAAACAGAAAGCAAAAAAATGGATAAAAAGGTCGACATCGGCAACAGCCCCATGAACACTCTTCTGGGCAAGGGGTCTCACTTCAATGGGACGCTCAAGGTAGAGGGGGGAATAAGGATCGATGGAGAGTATGAGGGCCAGATAGAGGCCACCGGAACTTTAGTCGTTGGCAAGGAAGGAGTTATCAAGGCCGAAATCAAGGCCAAGGATGCCATCATCGGTGGCAAGATCGTTGGTAACCTTAATATTACCAATAAGATAGAATTGCAAAGCGGCTCCTCGGTCCATGGCGACATTAAATCAAGGGGATTGATAATTGATAACGATGTTTTTTTTGAAGGAAAATCGGCCATGGGTGACAGAGAACAGCATAAGTAATTGAATCTTATAATATTAGGTGGATTGATGGTTCAATCCACTTTTTTATTTCTCCCACTTGACAATAAGCCACTCAAGTATTATAATATCAGTGATGGCAAAAGAAACATCCAAACAAAATGAACGTAATATAAGGAGAAAGCCATGAAGCACGAAATCCAGAAATGGGAGCCGTTCCGCGAGCTTTCCGGTTTCCAGGATGAGATGAACCAGCTCTTCGAGGACTTCTTCGGCCGGTTGCCCAGCCGTCGCATGTTCTCCGAGGGATTTTGGGCGCCGCTGATGGACATCGAGGAGACCAAGGACGAGATCCTGGTCAAGGCCGAGCTGCCGGGCATGAAGAAGGAGGACGTCAAGATCCAGATCAACAATGACGTACTGTCGGTGACCGGAGAGCGCAAGCGGGAGGAGGAAATCAAGGACAAGACCTTCCACCGCATCGAACGGGCCTACGGCAAGTTCCAGAGGATGATCCGGCTGCCGACCGAGGTCGACCCCACCAAGGTCAAAGCCACCTACGAGAACGGGGTGCTGACCATCAAGCTGCCCAAGAGCGAGCAGGCCAAGCCCAAGGAAATAGCCATCGAAGTCAAATAACCGACGGCCAAACTCAAATATCAAAATTCAAAACTCAAAGGGAAACCTGTTGGGTTTTGGATTTTGAATTTTGGTTATTAGCTTAGAGAGATGGCTTTCAGACCTGCCCCCGACGAGCCCCTCTACCCCATCAGCGTGGTGGCCAGGATGCTCCACCTGCACGAGCAGACCCTGCGCATGTACGAGCGCCAGGGATTCCTGACGCCGGCCCGGGTGAGCGGCAAAAACCGGCTCTACTCCCAGAGGGACGTGCAGACCATCGAGACTATCGTCTATCTGGTGAGGGAGCGGCGTTTGAACCTGGCCGGGGTGCGGATGGTGCTGGAGATGGTCAACGACCCCCAGGGCCAGGTGGAGCGGATCCGCATCGAACTGCATCAAACATACAGAAGCGAAAACACAACAGCAGAGGGTAATCATGACGAGCAGAAATGAACGGATCTGGCCGGCCTGGGGCCGCACCCTGGCGGTGGGCCTATCCTGCCTGTTGGCCGGAATCATCCTGGCTTCGGGCCTTAACTGGACCGCCTGCGCCCGGGCCGAGAAGCCGGCAGCCGAGGCCTTGGCCATCAATCCGGCCGCCCAGAGCCCGTTCGTGGCCGTGGCCAAAAAGGTGGGGCCCTCGGTGGTCAACATCCGCACCCGAAAGGTGGTGGAGATGCGGGGCTACGATATCCAGGGACCGTTCGACGATTTCTTCCGCGAGTTCTTTGGCGAGGTGCCGCGCCGCGAGGCGCCCAAGCGCAATATCGAAGGCCAGGGATCCGGGTTCATCATCGACAAAAAGGGCCTGGTGCTGACCAACAACCACGTGGTGGCCGGAGGGGGCGAACTGACGGTCAAGCTTTCCGACGACCGCGAGTTCAAGGCCGAGGTGGTGGGGGCCGATCCCAGGACCGACGTGGCCGTCATCAGGCTCAAGGACCTTAAAAAGGACCTGCCCGAGGCCGAGGTGGCCGAGCTGGGCAATTCGGACGAGATCGAGGTGGGCGATTACGCCATCGCCATCGGCAACCCCTTCGGCTTGGAGCGGACCGTCACCCAGGGCATCGTCTCCTTCAAGGGGCGCAGCGGTCTGCCCATCGCCGGCGGAGGGCCGGTCTACCAGGACTTCATCCAGACCGACGCCTCCATCAACTACGGCAACTCGGGCGGGCCGCTGGTCAACATCCGGGGACAGGTGATCGGCATCAACACCGCCATCAACCCGGCCGGACAGGGCATCGGCTTCGCCATTCCCATCAACATGGCCCGCCGGGTGGCCGACCAGCTGATCGACAAGGGCAAGGTGGTGCGCGGCTATCTGGGGGTGGTGCCGCAGGAGGTGACCACGGAGCTGGCCGAGGGCCTGGGGCTCAAGTCCGGAGCCGGGGGGGTGATTGTGGCCAGCGTCCAGGAGGAGAGCCCGGCCAGCCAAGCCGGACTGGAGCAGGGCGACGTCATCATCCGCTTCGACGGCAAGGAGGTTTCGGGAGTTGACAAGTTCCGCCAGATGGTGGCCGAGACCAAGGTGGGGGCCAAGGTGGAGCTGGTGGTGGTCAGGAACAGGAAGGAGCAAAAGATCAAGGCCACCATCGGCGAGCTGCCGGACGAGACGACTCTGAAACAGGAGCCGGCCAAGGAGGACAGCCCCTGGCTGGGGATCAAGAGGGTGCTGGCGGTAAACGCTCCCGAGGCCCAGCAGATGGGGATCAGGGAGAAGCAGGGGGTGGTCATCCGCGAGGTGGAGCCGGGTTCCCCGGCTGACGAGGCCGGGCTCCGAGCCGGAGACGTCATCAAGAAAGTGGACGATCGCACCATCAAGGGGATGGACGACTATCTGGCGGCCTCCAAGGGCGGCGAAGGACGAACCCGGGTGCTGCTCATCAAGCGCGGGGAGAACATGTACTTCGTGGCGGTCAAACCCTGACCCGATTTCACAGATTATTTTTGATTACACTGATTTACAACAGCGTAATCAGCGAAAAAGATGATAGAACACAACTTCAGCCCCACGGCTACCGACGAGCCGTCGCTTGACATCTACCTCAGGGAGATCGGTCGCTACAAGCTGCTGACTCCGGCCCAGGAGCGCAGCTTGGCGGCCCGGGCCAAGGCCGGCGACCGGGAGGCGGTGGACCAGCTGACCGAGGCCAACCTGCGCTTCGTGGTCTCCGTAGCCAAGGAGTTCCAGCACCGGGGGCTTTCCTTGGCCGACCTCATCAACGAGGGCAACGTGGGACTGCTGCGGGCGGTTCAGCACTTCGACGCCGCCCGCGGCTGCCGGTTCTCCACCTACGCCCTGTGGTGGATACGCCAGGCCATCCTCAAGGCCTTGGCCCAGCAGACCCGTACCATCCGACTGCCCATGAACCGGATAGACAAGCTGAACAAGATCTACAAGGCGGCCCAGGAACTCCGGTCCGATTCCAAAAACCCGGGTGTCAGCCCCTCGCTCTACCAGATCTCCAAGGTCACCCGGATTCCTGTGGAGGAGATCCAGGACCTGCTGGGCCACAGCGCCACCCAGGTGTCGCTGGACGCGCCCATGTCCGAGGAAGGGGAAAGCCGATTGTTGGAGACGGTTGAGGATACGGGTTCGCTTTCTCCGGAGAAGGCGCTGATGGAAAAGACCCTCACCCATGACATCAAGACGGCCCTGTCGGTGTTGACCCCCAGGGAGGAGAAGGTGCTCCGCATGTACTACGGCTTGGACAACAGTCCCGAGGGGACATTGGATTCCATCGGCCAGAAGCTGAACATCTCCCGGGAGCGGGTAAGGCAGATACGGGACCGGGCCCTGAAGAAGGTCAAGATGGCCACCCAGAGCGGGAGGTTGAAGGCGTATTTGGACTAGGCCTTTTTGTCGCAAATATTCGCGGATATACGCTGATAACACTACCAAGGCCCCGCAGCAATGCGGGGCCTCTTTTAACCAGAACATGGTCCTGTTTATTTGGTCTGAGATAGAGATAGAATAAATCCGATCATGGCCTGTCGGTAGTGCTCGGCCGCCCCCGGTGGTATGTAATTGTGGTCACCTTCAGGAATGACCACCAGTTGTTTGGGGTCGTTGGCCGCATCGTAGAGCGACTTCCCGTGCCACAGGGGGATGGTGCTGTCTCTGTCCCCGTGGATGACCAGCACCGGGCATCGGACCCGGCCGATCTTTCGGATGCTGTTGAACTTGTCGAAGGGCAGCAAGGGGATTTTGGTCATCACACGGAAGGCGGAGACAAAGGAGCTTTCCACGATCAAACCGCCGAGTTTCTTGCGCGAGGCCAGGTCCACGGCCACCGCGCCGCCCAGCGACTGGCCGAAGGCGATTATCCGCTCAGGCGGGACCTTGAGGCTGTCGGTCAGATATAAGTAGGCGGCATCTATATCGGCATATAGTGCCCTTTCCGAGGGCCGGCCCCGGCTCGAGCCGTAACCACGATAGTCATAGGCAAGGACCGAGAAGCCCACCTCCCTCAACCATAAAAGGAACGGGTAGCTGTTGCCCAGGCTGGAGGCATTGCCGTAGCTGAAGAGGACGGTGAAGGGGGCGGAATCGTTCTTCAAATGGACGGCTGTGATATGGGCTCCGTCACTTGTCCTGATCTTGAACGCGCCGGGCGGCTCCGGGTCCCTCGAGTACTCGGGGTGGAAGATCATGGAGTCGGAGGCCAGCCAGGCGTAGGCGGCCAACAGGAGGTAGAGGAGGGCCAGGGCGAGCAGGAACTTCAGGTGAATTGAGGGCATATTTCTTTTTGACACTGATTAACACAGACAGAAATAATTTACGGGAATGGCAGTATCTGAGATAATCCGTGTTTAAATGCATTAATCATTTTACCGCTATCTCGCTATATGCTTTTAAGTAGGCCTGACGGATCCTTTCGTCGAAACACACGAAGACCACCCGGCCAATTTCCGGATGGTCCTTGGTGAATTCCCTCGTCTCCTTCAGCGCTATCCGGCAGGCCTGGTCCACCGGATAGCCGAAGACGCCGGTCGATATCGAGGGGAAGGCGATGGATTTTATGCCGTTATTTTTCGCCAGGGCCAACACGTTTCGGTAACAACCGGCCAGCAGTTCCGGCTCGCCGCTCTTCCCTCCGCGCCAGACCGGTCCCACGGTGTGGATCACCCACTTGGCCGGGAGTCTATAGCCCAGGGTTATCTTGGCCTGTCCGGTGGGGCAGCCGCCGATTTTTCGACATTCCTCCAAAAGCTCCGGCCCGGCCGCCCTATGTATGGCACCATCGACACCCCCACCGCCCAGAAGCGACCGGTTGGCGGCATTGACGATGGCGTCCACCGCCACTTTGGTGATGTCGCCCCGTACGATCTCGATCACCGCAGCCAGGTGGAAAAGATAAAACCGCGGAGGATCAACAGGGCGGTGACGATGGCAATGGATTGCAGTGTGCGGCGCTCCGATTTCAGCCCTCTCATGAAATCTCCGCGTTCCGGATACCGGGGATGATAAGGGGTGAAACGGAAAGCCCACCTTGGCACCTGTTTAAGGTATTCCCGGTACTGGTCGCCCAATTTTTCGGCCAAGGTGGTTTCCTCCAAGTGGACGATAAAACCATACTGCAGGGAGAAGGCGGCCACGAAGAGGAAAAGCATCCAAGGCATCCAGGACCAGGCGGCCAGACATAGGCCCAGGCTTATCAGGAAATTGCCCAGATAAAGGGGATTGCGGGTATAGGAATACGGCCCGCCGGTGATCAACGCCCCCACTCCGGCCTCCAGCGTCCGGGTGGAGCCGGAGGCAAAACCCACGGCCGAGATCCGAAGCAGCTCACCGCCGGCCAGCAGACAGTATCCCATGGCCATGGACCACCAGGTGGGACGGGCCAAGAGCAGTGCGGCCAGCAGCAGGGGGATGGGCGTGTAGCTGCGCCACTTGAAGAAAAGCTGTCCAGCCCTCAGGGCGTCAATCATCAACGGCCCTCCTGACGGTGAAACAATATACCAGCCACATGGCCAGGGAGACATTCATGGCGCAGATGGAAATGAGAGCCAGAGCTATCCATCCCCAATTGGGGATGCTGCCGGCCCTAAAGAAGGCGCCGAACAGGGCGAAGCAGGTGATGCCGCCCCCGAACAGTAAAAAGAGCAGGGCGAAGGCCAGGTCGCGGAAGACGCCGTGGCTGCTTAGCGATGCGATCCTCTCGATTTTAGTCTCGTCCATGATACCCTCCTATGTCATTTTACGGAGGAATGCTTTTTGCCCAGTTTACCCGGGGGCAGGCAATTGATGACGTGCTTCTTCTCCAGCCAGGCGCGGCGGGCGACCCCCACCCCCAGCTCCATCATCCAGAGATGCTCGGCCGAATGGCTGTCGGTGTTGACGGCCAGACGGCAGCCCAGCTCCGCAGCCCGGCGGGCGTTCTGGTCGTTGAGATCCAGCCGCTCATGGTAGGAGTTGATCTCCAAAGCGGTTCCGGTCTTAGCCGCCTCCCGCAGCACCGTCTCCAGGTCCAATCCCTGATAGCCCTCCCTTTTGGATATCAGACGGCCGGTGGGGTGGCCGATGATGTCCACCTGGGGATGGCGGCAGGCCCGGATCAGCCTGACGGTGACGTTCTTGGTGAAGGCCGAATGGATGGAGGCCACCACCAGGTCCAATTTGGATAACAGCGTGTCTGGAAGGTCCAAAGAGCCGTCGGGGCGTACGTCCACCTCGCAGCCGCTCAATATCCGAAAGTGTTGGCATCCGTGTTTGGCGTTGAAACGCTTGATAAAATCGATCTGTTCGGCTAACTTTTCAGGCGTCAGGCCGCCGGCATAGGAGGCCGATGGCGAATGATCGCAAATGGCCAGATAGCTGTAACCTCGCTTCCGGGCAGCAGCCGCGAGTTCTTGGATGCTGGAATGTCCGTCCGACCAATCGCTATGGACGTGTAAATCCCCCCGGATGTCCTTGATCTCCACCAGCCGGGGCAGTTTGTTATCCAACGCGGCCTGGATCTCCCCCTGGTCCTCACGTAGCTCCGGAGGTATAAAGGGAAGATCCAGCTTGGCATAGACCTCCTCTTCACTGCGTCCGGCCGCAAACCTGTTGTCCTTGAGGCGAAAAACCCCATACTCGCTCAAGGTCAGACCCTTCTTGCGGGCCATCTCCCTCAGGCGGACGTTGTGCTCCTTGGAGCCGGTGAAGTATTGGAGGGCGGCCCCGAATGATTTTTCCTCCACCACCCGCAGGTCAATCTGCAGGCCGGTTTCGGTCAAAATGCTGGCTTTGGTCTCTCCGGCAGACAGCACCCGGGCGGCCAGCGGCAAAGAGACGAAGGCTTCGACCGCCTTCCGGCCGTCGGTGTGGGCGGCCAGAATGTCGATGTCTCCCACCGTCTCCTGCATGCGGCGGAGGGAGCCGGCCGGCATCACCAGTTCCGTTCCCAGCTTCCGCTTCAGAAGTTCGGCAATCTCCCGGGCGATGGGGTAGGCCAGACCCAAAAAAAGCCTCTGCTGCCCGGCCGCAAAGAGCTCCAGGCCCTTGAGTATGTTTTCCGCCTTCTTGGGCCCCATGCCGGGAAGCTGGGCGGCCCGGCCTGATTCCAAGACTTTTCTCAGGCTCTCCCGGTCGCCAACCTTCAACTCCCGATGCAGAAGGGCCAGGGTCTTGGGTCCCAGCCCCTGGATGGCCAGCAGATCAATGAGAGCGGACGGAACAGTTTTCTCCAGCTGGGACAGCTTGGATAAGCGTCCGGTCTTGAGATATTCTTCGATCTTTTCGGCTATGGCCCGGCCGATGCCGGGGATTTCCTCCAATTCGCCCTTGGCGGCCAGATCCGCCACGTCCCAAGAGAGACCCTCCAGAGCCCGGGCGGCCCGGCGGTAGGCGTTCACCTTAAAAACAAGATCGCCCTTGAATTCCAATATGTCGGCGATCCTGTCGAAGATCTTGGCCAGCTCCTGGTTTTTCATGAATGCCGTTGGGGATATTTATAAGGAAGCCAGGAAGGCATGAATCATATGGTTCTGAGCCACCAGCTAAATCTGGTTAAGAACGGAAAGCTCCTTTTGCTGGACGGCTGACCGGTGCGGGGTCATCCGTAGACGGCGGCGGTGGCCTCCAGCATGGTGGCCTGATGGCCCAGCTCCTTGAGCACCGCCTTTTCGGCCGAGTAGTCCATGCGGCGTTTGACGTCGCGGAAATCTGTCTGGTCCATGTAAATGTTGCGATAGGCGGAGACGGCCCCGGCATAGTTGCCCACCGCCTCGTAGCATTGTCCCAGCAGGTAGCAGACATCCATCTGGAAGCGGCTGAAGGGATGCTGTCCCAGCGGCACCTGCCGCAGTAACTCGATGGCGGTATAGGCCTCGCTCTTGCCCAGAAAGGCCCGGGCCAGAAGCAGCAGGCGGCGGCGGGCCACCTCTTCGTCCTGGGGCTTGAAGGCCAGCAGCTTGGCGGCCGCCTCGTATTTCTCGACCACCAGAAGCTTTGAAGCCAGGTCCAGCTTCTTGAACTGGTCATCTGGCGCTTCCTGAATGGCTTGGTAGGCTTTGTCGATTTCCACCTGGAGGCGTCGGGTGGAGAACCGTCTCAGGGCCTTGTAGACCTCGTCGGCGTCGGGCATGATGCGCTTGACCTCGTCCATGGCCTCCTCGGCTTTGGCCTCGTTGCGCAGGGCCAGATGGCTTTCGGCTAAGAAGAAGTATAGGCGGATCTTGGTCTCGCTGTCGGCCACCAGCTTGACGGCCTGGGACAAAGATTCTCTGGCCTGGGGAAACTTGCCCATCTCGAAATATATGGTGCCCAGGGCTTCGTGTATCCGGCCCAGACCCTGGTTTCCGGACTGAAGCTTTTCCAGCTCGGCCACCACCTGGGGCCGGATATCGGCGCTGACTTCGGCCGCCCGAACAAAACCGTCTACGGCCGGCTCCACCTGTCCCACCTCCACTAAGATGCGGGAACGGAGCATCAGCGCCTCCAACTGGTCGGCCTGGGACGAAAGTATCTTCTCCAAAAGATTCAGGACATTCTGGCGTTCGGCCGGCTGCTGCCTGAGGATGGCCTCCAGGTTGGCCACCGCCGGCTGGAATTTTCGCCCGCCGATAAGGATCTCGGTCATGAAGTAACGGGCCTGGGGCAGATCGGGCTTAAGCTGAAGGATATTTTCCAGTTCTCTGGCCAGCCGGTCCGTTTGGTCGGGGCGGGCCTGCATGATGGCGCGCAGTATCTCCAGGCCCTGGGCGAAACTGCCGCGTTGACAGTAGAGGTTGGCCAGCAGGTAACCGCTCTCCAGATCGTCGGGATTCCTCTCCAGAGCCAGCCGGAGCAGGGTGACGGCCGGCTCCACCAGCGACAGATCCCGGGAGATGGCCTGGCGCACCAGGGCCACCCCCTCGTCGGGACGGCCATTGATGACCAGGGCCTTGGCCAGGGCCATCTTCACTCGGGGCTGGTCCGGGTCCCGGGCCAGCAGCCGCTGATAGACGTCCAGGGCCTGCTCGAAGCTTTCGGGAGAGACTTCGATCAACTGGGAGAGGGCGGCCACCGCGTCATCGCTGCGTTTGAGCAGGAAGCTGACCTTGGCCTCGGCCAAAAGCACGTGGCGGTTGACCGGATCCGCCTTCTCGATGGCCTTGAGGTCGGCCATCACCTTCTCCGCCCATTTCGGCTCCCGGTGGCAGACGGCCATCAGCTCCTCTACCGAGGCGTCGTACTGCTGCTGGTGGTAAAGCACCTTGCCCAGGGCGTAGCGGCCGGCCAGGCTGGCGGAGTCGATCTCCAAAAGACGGCGCAGCGATTGTCCGGCTTCTTCCGAAAGCCGGTGATCCAGCTCCGAGGCCTTGAGCAGGCCGCCGGCCGCCTTGGTCAATTCGCCCTTCTCCAGATAGATCTGACCCACCCGCAGATAGGCCTTGGCCCCCTCGGGGCCGGGCCATTTGACCAGGATGCCGTTGGCCAGTTTGAAGGCGTTTTCCATCAGCCGCTGCTGGTAAAGCAGATCCAGCTGGAGCAGCTGCAGCTCTACATTATCCGGGTTCTTTGTCAACAGTTCCTGAAGGCTGGCCGAGACCTTGGGGATGAGGCTCTTGTCCACCTTGGAGGCGGCCAAGAACGAGGCGGCCATCTTGACCATCTCTCCGCGGCGGCGATTGATCTCGGCCATGGCCAGATGCATGGGGCCGGCCTGGGGATATTTTCCCGTCAGTTCCTCGATAAGGGCCACTGCCGGCGGTCCGGCCTGCTCATCCTGGCTCAAATTAAGAAACAACTCGGCGGCCTTGGCGAACTGCTGGCTGCGGGCCAGGGCTTCGGCCATGGTCAGGGAGATCGCCTTTTCGGCGCCCTGTGATTTTTCCAGCTCGGCGCAGATGGCGGCCAAAGACGAGTTGTATTCCGGGCCTCCCGGTTCCGAGTATGATTCCAGCAGGGGCAGGAAGGAAGTCCAAGCCTTGGGATGCCTCTGGGCCAGCTCTTTTCCGATAAGCCAGGCCTGGGGAAAGCGTTCCGCCTGCAGCAGGGTCAGAAGCAAGGCCAGCATGGGTTCGAGCTGGTTGGGGTTGCCGGCCACCAGGGTTTGAAGGCCTTTAAGCCCGGCCTCCAGATTTTCCGGACCTAGCCCGGAAAGATATTGGTAAACCTTGGAGGCCTTGGCGGTTTCCTGCCGCATCAGGTGGCACTCGGCCAGAAAAGCCAGGATGGCCGGCTGATCGAGATCGGGTTTGAGAAACTCGTCGGCCTTCTCCAGGGCCAGGTCCAGCAGAGAAGCGTCCTGGGAGAGCATCTGGCGCAGTTCGGCGACCGCCTGATCGGTGCGGCCGGCCGACTGATAGGCCTCGACTATTTTGACCGCGGCCTCGGAGTTGTCTGGGGCCAGCTCCATTATCTTCCGGTATCGCTCCAGCACTTGGTCCAGTCGGGAGGGATCCATCCCGGCCACCTTGGCGAAGCTGGAAAGAGCCAGGTCGAATTTTCTGGTCTCCAAGGCGGCGTCGCCCAAGGTCTGGCGGGCTTCGACCGACGAGGGATCCAGCTTGACGATCTCCTGCATCATGCCCAGGCAGGATTCGGGATGGCGCTTGTCGGCCTGCCACAACCGCTTCACCAGGGCCAGGGCCTCGGCCGGACGCTGCTGCTGGATGTAAAGCTGAGCCAGGAATTGCTGAACGGGCGTATTCTTCTCCTCGGCCTGGGCCACCGGGGCCAGCCGGTCAACCACCGCATCCACCTGGCCGGCCTTGGCCGCCTCGGCGTAGAGGTTAAGCGCCTTGTCACGCTTGCCGGTGCGGAACATGATGTCGCCGTGCCTCAGGATGACCTCGGCCCGTCCGGGGTGGCCTTCGGCTATTCGGGCCGAGCAGTCCTGAAGGTTCTGCTCTTCGGAGGGAAGGGCGGCCAGAATCCGATCCAACAGGTCATAGGACGGCAGCGGTTGCCCCCGGCGGTCCAGGAGCAGGGCCATGGCGTAGAGCGCGGCCATGTCCTTGGCCAGGGCTCCGGCCGGCTTGGGAGGCCCGGAGTACCTGTCCAGCGAGTCTTTGATCTTTTGGTATTTGGAGGCAATGATGTCGACGTCCCGGTCGGACAGGGCCTTGAGGATTTTGACGGCCGAATCGAAATTGCGGCGGGAGACATTCAATTCAAAGGCCAGGTCGCCCAGTTCCGGCAGATGCCCCTCGGAGAAGAAGAACCGTTCGGCCAACTCTAAGATCTCGGCGGATCGGCCGGGAGCCAGGGCCATGGCGTTTTTCAAGGCCAGGGCCGCGTCCCGGCCCTTGCGGTCGGCCAGGTGGGCCGAGGCCAGGGCCGTCAGCAGTTCAAAGTCATCTGGGGTGTTTTTGAGGCCGGAGAAAAGGAGCTCGGCGGCCTTGGCGTGCTTGCCTTCGGAGCGGAGCTTGTCGGCCTTCTGGAGGATCTGCTCCTTGGAGAGCATGAAGAAATCGGCAAGGGGCATGGTGGCGCTCCGTATTAAGCTGTTGTCACGCCATAAAATTAGCACATGGGAGGGATGATGTCAAGCGCTATTTAGGATTGACCGAAACGATTTGCATGCCTTCTACCTAACCCGAACAAGCCGGAACTAAAACACTAAGACACGAAGGACACGAAGGAATATAACTAATTATATTCTTTGTAATATCTTAGTGCTCTTTGAGTCTTAGTGGTTCAAAATATTTTATGCAATGGTTCGGCAGAGTCTGCACTGAGCAGTTCGGCAGGCTCACGGTAACACTTGCCGAAGTGCTCACCACAGGTTTTGCATAGAATTTCACTCGTCAGTAACTGCCTCCTCCATTTTGTCCAAAAAACAGCTTGACAAAGGCGGGCTTTGGCGGTAAAGTATATACGGCAAATTGAGGCATATAAAATGCATAAAGCAAGAGACATATTGATGAGCGCCCTGGCGCTCATTTTGTTTTTCGGTCAAGCCCGCGCCGACACCGCGGTCCTGGTGAAGACCATCGTCGGGCCGGACACCCTGACCATCTTCGGGGCGTCCATTGCTCCGGTAAAGAACTTTAGGGGAACCGGGGAGATTGATTTACTGATAGGCGCCTACGACCGCAGCGGCTCCATCGGCAGCCCGGGCTGGGCCTACATGTACTACGGCGGGGGCGCGTTCGACAGCCTGTGGGACGTGCGGTACCACGGGGAACAGGGCTACCCGGGCGACTGGACCAGCTATGGTTCGTCGGTCAGCTACGCCGGGGACTTTTGTGCCGACGGCTATACCGACATCGTGATCGGCTCGCCGGGTTACGACGCGCCCAACAGCAACGGCCGGGTGTATGTATACCGGGGCGGCCCGGTTCCGGATACCGTGCCGTTGTGGGTTCTCACCGGCGCCAGTTTTGCCGGTTTGGGTTATGCGGTTCACGGTCTCGGGGATCTGGACCGGGACGGATGCTCGGACATCATCGTCGGCGCGCCGGGCGATAATGGAGTGGGTTTACAGGACGGATCGGCCCGCATCTTCCTTGGCGATTCCACGATGGCGGGCGCGGACAGCGTGGCGGATTACCGGCTGTGGGGCGCCGGAGACCGGAGTGGCGAAAATTTCGGCTGCAGTTTCAGCAGCGGAGACTTCAACGGGGACGGCTGGGTTGATGTCGTCGTGGGCGCGCCCGGCAGCACATACGATACCTCCATCTGCGGCCGGGTCTATCTTTTTTACGGCAGCAGCGCGTTTGATGTTGATTACGACCTTTACTTTGACGGACGGCAGAAGGCGGCCGAGTTCGGCCGCAGCATCTCTTCCGGGGACTTTAATAATGACGGGTATGACGACGTCATTGTGGGGGAGCCGGGTTATAACAGCAGTACAGGGAGAGCTTATATATACCTGGGCGGGGCGGCACCGGACACCGCGCCGGCCCTGTTGTTGGTCGGGGAGCAGACGGGCAGTTTTTTCGGATATCCTGTATGTGGAACTGGCGATTTAAATGGTGATAGCATTGATGATATTTTGATTACAGCAGGGCGTTACACAAACGGAACGGATACTTTTGCAGGGAGAATATATATTTATTACGGTGGTTCGATTTTAGATAGCGTGCCGCATGTAATAATAACGGGCAATAAAAAGAACGGTTTAGGTTGGTCTCTGGCGGATTGCGGTGATATAAATAATGACGGTAAAAGGGAAATTGCAGCGTATTGCAATCCAAACACTACGCCAAAAACACCATTGAAAGTATTAATTTACAATGTTGATGTCAATGGCGTAGTAGGGTGGCCGGCAAACGCAATGATACCTTATAAAAACAGGTTATTTAGCTGTCCAAATCCGTTCAGCGATAAAAGCCAAATAAAATACAGAATTTGGGAACACAGTTACAATGAGATCATTGTATATAACATTTACGGACAAAGGGTGAAAACACTATTTTCGGGCGTTAGAGAGCCAGGCGAGCATTACGTTTTTTGGGATGGCATAGATTATAAGAACAATAAAATGCCCGGAGGCGTTTATTTTATTAAACTGGAAACCAGCAAACAAACTATAACAAATAAGTTAATTTTAATCAGATGAAAGGATGCCCTACCATGAAGAGGTTGTTTGTTGCATTGTCGCTTGGCGTTTTTGCATGCCCGGCGCTGGCCGATGTCGGCACCACACTCGACTTCCCTACATCCGATTTCTTCATAACTCAAAGGATAGCCGAAAGCACGATCTATGATTTCGCTAATCTGAAGGGTTGCGCTTACGGCGGTAAGCCCAGCGAACCGATGCTGCCGGTTAAGACCGTATACATTGCTATTCCAGCATCTGAAGAGCCGGCCGGGGTCGTGGCTGAAATCGTTTCCACTCAAGAATATGTCGTCAGCAACAGCATTTATCCTACCCAATATCCAATAGCGGCCAACGGAGTGGAGAAGGAAGTGATATTTGCCTTGCCCAACGGTGTCTATGCTGTAAACTCAGAATATCCGGGAACGACCGCTCAATGCATACACAACGGCTTTATGGGCGGCTACAGGATTGCCACCGTTTCTGTACACCCGGTTCAATACAACCCGGTAGCGAAAAAACTTACTCTGGCAACAAAACTTATTATAACACTTAAAACAAAACCTTCCTCGGTTTCCCCAACGCCCGTTTATCGCCGCACAACATTTGCCGACGGCATCTACCGGAAAATGGCCCAAAGCCTGGTTTCCAACCCGGCCGGGCTGTCGGCTGCCTTCAAGGCCGACGGCGCGAACAAGCGGAACGGCAGCGTCCTCCAGCCCTTGAAATACACCCCCCTGCCCTCGGTCGAATCCGACGAGATCCCCTACATCATCATCACCGAACATCCCTTGGACACCGTGTTCCAAAGGCTGGCGGATTACAAGACCCGAAAAGGTTTACCCGCCATAGTGAAAACCGCTGGCTGGATAAACGCCAATTACCCGGGCATAGACCTGCCCGACAAGATGCGCAATTTCATCAGGGATTGTTATTCGCATTGGGGCACGGTCTATGTGCTGCTGGGCGGAGGGCCGGAGATCGTTCCGTGCAGATACACCCGGAACTTCTCCAAGGGATACACCGCGGACGCGATCGAGTTGTGTGTCGAATCCATACCCTGCGACCTGTATTACAGCGATCTGGACGGGACCTGGAACACCGATGGGGACAATTATTTTGGCGAAGGACCAGTAATAATAGAGGTGCCACCACCACCAGATCCGCCTATAATAGACACAAACGATATAGTTGACATGTACCCCGAGGTCTTCGTGGGCCGGGCCTCGGTTTTAACCGTTGCCCAGGCCCAGACCTTTGTCCGCAAGGTCATGGCCTACGAAACCAATTCACTAGCCGCAAGCAGCGATTTCAGCCGGCATTTGGCCTTTTGGGGCGGTTTGATGGATTATGCCCGGATAATTGCAAGTATAGACAGCACAACCACGCCTTACGACACCACCTATAAATACATTAGCACGCCGACCGACACCACCAAAAAATACATAATCAACCAATACCTTCCATCCGGCTTCCGGCCGGACACCTTGTTCAACCGCTGCGACAGCCTTACAGGCGAAATCACCCGTAATTTAAACAAACAAAGCGCCCTGGCCGCGATAAACGACAGCCTTTACAATATCAGGGATGGGTAACTAAATTTGGTTGATATTTTTACCATTACAGACCACGGTTGGA
>CAZPNX010000025.1:0-33288 GCA_964588285.1 uncultured bacterium | reverse complement strand
GCCTGTCACCTACGCTCAGCTGGTTTCTTCCTGAACGGATGGGATAATCATTTTTAATCATAGGTAGGCTCCATAATAAATAATTTGTTTCTATTTTAAGCGAACACCGTCGATTTGTCAACTAAGATTTTAGGCGACAAGATTTTACATTTGACAAGCCAGCAATAAATCTGATAAATTTATGGGGTGAATCTGCCCAATGCCCTTACCATTTTCCGGGTGGCCGCCAGTCCGGCCCTGATGGTTCTGCTGCTGGTGGAAGACATCCACGCCAGGCTGGCCGCCCTGATCCTGTTCGTGCTGGCCGGCCTCTCCGATCTATTTGACGGGATGATAGCCAGACGGCGGCGTCAGGAGACGGGCTTCGGACGCTTCATGGATCCCATCGCCGACAAGCTGCTGGTGTCGATGGCTCTGATCTCCTTCGTGGCTCTGCGGATGGCGGCCGCCTGGGTGGTGCTGGTGATCATCGCCCGTGAGTTTCTGATCATGGGACTGAGGACACTGGTGGCCTACCGGGGCGAGGTCATGGAATCAAGCTGGATGGCTAAAACCAAAACCTTTCTTCAAATGGCCTCGGTGGCCGCCATCCTCTGCTGCGTTTTGGCCGGCGACGCGGCCGAAGCCGGCTGGATACCGGACAACTGGCTGTCAGGTCCCGACGCCATGATGTCGGCCGCGGTCCTGCTCTATCTGGCCATGGCCATGACGGTGGCATCCGGTCTGGACTATATCTACAAAAGCCGATGGCTGATATTGAGCCTTTTCCGGGATAATTTCTAATATGAGGTTATCCGATCTGGCCGCCAGGGCTGTGGTCACCGGTCTGGGCACCGGTTATTCGCCTTTGGCCCCGGGCACCTGCGCCAGCCTGCTGGCCCTTGTCTTGGCCTGGATTCTGAACCCACTAGCCTGGTGGTTTCTGCCGGCGGCGGTGCTGCTGTCCTGTATGGCCGGGGTGCCTCTCTCGTTCTGGGCGGAGAGGCGCTGGGGCGCCGATCCTCCCCGGGTGGTGATCGACGAATTGGCTGGCCAGTGGCTGGCGCTGGTCCTATTGCCCAGGTCGCTCGTCCTCTATTCTCTGGCCTTTGTCATTTTTCGGCTGTTCGACATCTTCAAGCCCTGGGGGATATACCGCATCCAGGAGGCGTCAGGCGGCTGGGGGGTGATGTTGGACGACTTGCTGGCCGGTTTCTATACAAACATAGTATTACAGATAGCAGCGCTGATGTTTTACCGCCAGGCTTCGGTTATCGCCCGTTTCCTGGGCCTGCCATGAAGATCTTGCGGGCCGGGATTCTGACCATCGGCAATGAGGTGCTATGCGGCCAGATCTTGGACGGCAACGCCGCCTTTTTGGGCCGGGAACTGCAGAGTCTGGGTTTAGAGCTGGCTTGGCGCCGGACGGTGGGGGACCGGGTGCCGGAAATAATGGAGGCCATGAGATCCGGTCTTGCCAGATGCCATTGGGTGATCTGCTCAGGAGGATTGGGCCCCACCTCCGACGACGTCACCCGGCAGGCGGCGGCCCGCCTGTTCCGCTCCAGACTGGTTTTGGACCGAGATCTGCTGGAGGGTATTCGGAGACGTTTTTCCTGCCGGGGCCTAGTCATGCCCTCCTGCAATCGGAGACAGGCATTGGTGCCGGACAAGGCCGAGGTTTTGCCAAACCCTCAGGGCACGGCCCCAGGTCTTCTCTTCCGACAGAGGAGTAGGGCTTTGGTACTTCTGCCAGGTGTGCCCCGGGAGCTGGAGGCCATCTGGGAGCAGACCCTGCGGTCGATTCTGGCTGGCAAGTCCCGAATCAATTTGGCCACGGTGACTCTGAGAACCTTCGGCCTGGCGGAATCGGCCTTGGCTGAAAAACTGCGGATGTTGGAGAAAACCCTTCCCCGGGGTTGTCTGGCCTATCTGCCTTCCTATCGTGGGGTGGACCTGAGGTTGACCTTCCGCGAAGGCGCCAGGGGCGCAGCCGAAGCCAGGTGTCGATCCGCTGTTCAACGGATAACTAAAATACTGGGCAATCGGGTTTACGGCCGCGGCCAGGATACCATGGAGCAGGTGGTGGGACGGGCTTTGTCGGACCGTGGCCTCACCATTTTCACCGTCGAGTCCTGCACCGGAGGGCTGATGGCCGACCGGCTGACCGACGTCCCCGGCAGCTCGAAATATTTTTTTGGAGGGATGGTTGCCTACAACAATCGGATTAAGGCCGGACTACTGGGGGTCAAAGTTGAAACTTTAAAGCGCCATGGGGCGGTCAGCCGTCAGACGGCCCTGGAGATGGCCCGGGGGGGACGTAGTCTGTCCGGATGCGACCTGTGTCTGGCGGCCACCGGCATCGCCGGTCCGGGCGGGGCGGTGCCGGGCAAGCCGGTCGGTCTAGTTTTCTTGGCTGTCTCCGGGCCCTACGGCGACGCGTTTTGGGAAAGGCGATTCTTCGGCAGCCGGCGCATCGTCAAGGAGTGGGCGGCCCAATCGGGTTTGAACTTGGTCAGGCTGTATCTCAAATCCAAAGGACGCATAAGAGACTAGATAATGACTGATCAACACATAAAGGTGGTCCGCTGCTTCGTGGCTTTGGAGCTGCCGTTAGAGGTGCAGTCCGAACTAGCCCAGGCCTCATCCAAGCTCAGGGCCGCTCAGGCCGACGTCAAATGGGTGGAGCCGGAGAACGTCCACTTGACGCTTAAATTTCTGGGAGAGATCCCGCACAGCAGGGTTCTTCAGATCGGCATCGCCCTCTCGGCCTTGGGGCAATGGCGGGCCATAGACTCTCGGCTGGCCGGATTGGGCGCCTTTCCCGTGCTCCATAAGCCGCGGGTGGTCTGGGCCGGATTGGATCAGGGACTGGAGCAGATAGGCGACCTCCAGAAAACGGTCGAGGATAGGATGGCCGATCTGGGGTTCCAGCGAGATGATCGGGCCTTCTCACCGCACCTGACCCTGGGGCGGGTCCGTTCCGGACGAAACGCGGCCGAGCTGGCCGGCCTGATCCAGACCCTTAGGCCCCGGCCGCTGGAGTTCTCCTTCCGCACCCTCACCCTGATGAAGAGCACTCTGACCCCCGAGGGCCCGCTATACCAGCCGATCCAGTCGGTGGAGCTGACCGTTTGACCGGCCGTGATGAGGAATATCCAACTAACCCTGGAATACGACGGAACCGCCTTTTTCGGCTGGCAGGTGCAGCCCGGTCTGAGAACGGTGCAGGGCGTGCTGGAGGCAAAACTGTCCGAGCTTCTACAGGAGAAGGTATCCCTCATCGGAGCCGGGCGCACCGATGCCGGGGTTCATGCTCTGGGCCAGGCGGCCAATTTCAGGACCGAAAAAGATGTGCCGCTGAAGGCTTTTTGCCAAGGTCTGAACCGGCTTTTGCCCAAGGATGTGGCGGTACTGGACGCCAGGGAGGTTAAGCCTGAGTTTCACGCTCGCTTCGACGCCAGGAGCAGGTTGTATCGGTATCGGATAATCACCGCCAGGTCTCCGCTGCGGGAACGTTTCGCCTGGCATGTAAAGTATGCTCTCGATTTCAGCGTTCTCGATAAAACCGGCAAAAAGATTCTTGGCCGGCATGATTTCACCTCCTTCTCTTCATCTCAAGCCGAAGCCGATAATTTCGAGGCGCGAGTCTCTAAGGCCAAGTGGAGGAGAAAAGGGGACACGCTGACTTTTGAGATAGAGGCCGACCGTTTTTTGCACAACATGGTGCGCATTCTGGTGGGCACCATGGTGGACATGGCCCGGGGAAAGATTAAACCCGGCGATTTCCCGGCCATACTAAAGGCCAGAGACCGGAGGCGGGCTGGCCGGACGGCGCCGCCGCAGGGTCTGTTCCTGGTCAGGGTGACCTACTGACGGCATCCATGTGAAACATAAATGGTGAATGGTGGCAGTCAACTGCCAAATTGTAAGTTGACAATTGTTAGCCGTTATCTGATTATGCAGGTCTTTATCAGCGAATCCGCCTTCTGGGGCATACTGGTCTCGGCCATCGAGGTCTACCGCAAGGAGTCCTACGGACTGCTTTTGGGCCACAAGGACAAGGACATGTTCATGGTGGTCAACGCGGTGGCCTGTCAGAAGGCCGAGCGCCACACCACCTGGGTGCGGGCCCGGGAGCGCTCCTATGCCCGCATCGTCAACTTCTTCGAGAACCTTCCCAACCTTTACATCATCGGCGATTTCCACTCGCATCCCAGGCACGAGATCACCCTGTCGCAGGAGGACATCGACAGTATGAAGCCGGACTCGGTCTACATAGTGGCCGAGATCCGCGACAAGGCCAAGGAGAAATACTGGAGCTATAACGAGGACGGCACCATCTCCGGCACCACCGACAACTGGTTCATCAAAATAGCCGCCTTCCATCTTGATTCGGAGACCGGCAAGCCCAGAATGGCCGACGTCCTCTGCCCCTTCGCCATCGGCTTCAGCATCAAGCCCAAGAGGACCACCACGGCATGATTGAAGCCAAGCTGGAGAAGGTGGAGCAGCGCCACCGGGAGCTGGAGGGGCTCCTGGCCGATCCGGCAGTCATTGCCGATCAGGGGCGCTACCGGGCGCTGTCGCGCGAATACAAGCAGACCTCCAAGCTGGCCTCCAAAGCCGCCGAATACCGGGAATGCGCCAGGCGGATCGATGACGGCCGGCAGATTTTGGAGTCCGACGACCAGGAGCTGGCCGACCTGGCCCGGGCCGAGCTGGCCGAGCTGGAACCCCGGCTGGAAGCCCTCAGGGAAGAGCTGAAGAAGCTGTTGGTGCCCCGCGATCCCAGCGACTTCAAACCGGCCATTATGGAGATCCGGGCCGGCACCGGGGGCGAGGAGGCGGCTCTGTTCGCCGGGGACCTGTTCCGCATGTACACCCGCTTCGCCGAGCGCAAGGGGTTTTCGATCGACATAATGAACACCAACGCCACCCAGCTGGGCGGTTTCAAGGAGATCACCTTCTCCATAGAAGGCGAGGAGGCCTACGGGACCTTCAAGTACGAGAGCGGGGTGCACCGGGTGCAGCGGGTGCCGCGCACCGAGGCCTCGGGCCGGCTCCACACCTCGGCGGCCACGGTGGCCGTTTTGCCAGAGGCCGAGGAGGTTGATCTCCAGATCAATCCCAACGACCTGCGGATCGACACCTTCTGCTCCTCCGGGGCCGGGGGCCAGAGCGTCAACACCACCTACTCGGCGGTTCGCATCACCCACCTCCCCAGCGGCCTGTCGGTCTCCTGCCAGGACGAGCGCTCCCAGCAGAAGAACAAGGCCAAGGCCATGAAGGTGCTGCGCTCCCGCCTGCTGGAGAAAGCCGAGCAGGAGCAGCGGGATAAGCTTTCCAGCGAGCGCAAGAGCCAGGTCAAGTCCGGAGACCGTTCGGAAAAGATCCGCACCTACAACTTTCCCCAGAACCGGGTGACCGACCACCGCATCGGCCTGACCCTGTACAACCTGGACCAGGTGATGGAGGGCCAGATAGACCAGCTGGTGCAGGCCCTGCAGGAGGCGGAGATGGCCGAGGGGCTGAAGGCGGGAGAGGAGCTGTGAGCGGTACGGTTAGGGATGTCGTCAATTGCGCAACGGAAAAATTATCATCCGCCGGCATCGCCTCCCCGCGCCTGGAGGCCGAGCTGCTGCTAGCCAGGGCCACCGGCTGGCCGCGCCCGGTCGTTTTGATTCACACCGAAAGGCCGGTGCCGGATGAGGCCTTGGCCAAGTTCCATGAGCTGATAGCCCGGCGCTGCCGACGCCAGCCCCTGCAGCAGATAGTCGGGGAGACCGAGTTCTTCGGTCTGAGAGTTTTGGTTGACGAAAACGTCATGTCCCCGCGGCCGGAGACCGAGGTCCTGGTGGAGCAGGTGGTCAAGCGCTGGCGGCCGGGCTTCCGCAGCATTCTCGACATCGGCACCGGCAGCGGCTGCATCGCCGTGGCCCTGGCCATGAACGTCCCGGAGTGCCGGGTGGACGCGGTGGACGTCTCGGAAAAGGCTCTCGAGGTCGCCGGGCGCAACGTCGGGCTCCACGGCCTGGGTGACAGGGTCAGGCTGATCGAGTGCGACCTGTTCCCCGGCGGGGGGAAGGCCTACGATGTCATCGTCTCCAATCCGCCCTACATTCCCAGCGGCGAGATCGACGGCCTGATGCCGGAGGTCTCCAAATACGAGCCGCGGCTGGCCCTGGACGGCGGGGGGGACGGATACAAATACTATCGGAAAATAGCAGAGGCGGCCCCGGCCAGGCTTAGGGCGCCCGGCCTGCTGGCGTTGGAGGTGGGGGCGGGCCAGGCTGCGGCAGTGAGGGCTATGATGTCGGAGGCTTTCGGCCGTTTGGCTGTGGCTAAGGCCAAGGACCTTTGCGGAATCGAGAGGGTAGTCATCGGGGAAACAAGAAAAAATCCCTGAAAAACCTTGACATTATAAAAATTATAAGTTATTATAATTGCTCATTTTAGTTCAGCATATTTGATGAGAATCAAAACGCATCCTATTTTGGAGTTCAAGAAGGGGAACAAGGTCACCTTCTTTTTCGAAGGACGGCCGGTGGAGGGATTCGAGGGCGAGCCCATCGCCGCCGCCCTGCACGCCGCGGGCATCAAGGTCCTGCGCCACAGCGCCAAGCTGGGCCGCCCCCGCGGCTTTTTCTGCGCCATCGGCAAGTGCTCCTCCTGCCTGATGGAAGTGGACGGCGTGCCCAACGTCTTCTCCTGTGTCACTCCGATCAAAGAGGGCATGCAGGTGAGGCGGCAGCAGGGCCGGGGGAGGCTGAAAGACACCGCATCGTCACAAGGAGCCACAAATGACAAAGATTAGCTTTCTCGTCATCCTTTTGTCCGTAACGGCCAGTATAGTGCTGCCCTCCTGCAGCCAGGGAGAGAGCCCGGTCGACACGGGCCAGCCCGCCGCCACCAACCAGGCGCCGGTCGCGCCCTACAATCCCAACCCCGCTGACAACAGCCTTGGCATAAGCGCTCCAAGAACATTCGACTGGTCGTGCTACGATCCCGATATGGGCGACACCCTGAGCTACCAGGTGGTCATGGGGGCCGGCTCGTACACCGATACCTTCAACCTCTATCGGACCACGAGCTTCCTGGTGAGCTCATTTATTCCGCTCAGCGATTACACTTGGAAAGTCAGGGCTACCGACAACCACGGGGCTACGACCACGGGTCCGGTGTGGCATTTCAGGACCAACTAGTGGACGTCGAATTCCTCATCATCGGCGGGGGGCCGGCCGGGCTGATGGCGGCGCTGTCGGCCGGCGAGTTCGGGGTCAAACCCCTGATAGCGGACGAAAACCCGGCCCTGGGCGGTCAGCTGGTCAAGCAGACCCACATGTTCTTCGGCTCCAAGGCCGAGCGGGCCGGCACCCGGGGCATCGATATCGGCGTCCAGCTGGCGGAGGAGGTCTCAAAAAGGGGGGTGGAGGTCTGGCTGGACTCCCCGGCGGTGGGCTACTACCCGGACGGGACGGCGGCCGTCTACCGCAACAAACAAAAGATGGTTTCCCTGAAGCCCAAGGCCATGCTGGCGGCCACCGGCGCCTCGGAAAACTTCCTGTCCTTCCCAGGCAACGACCTGCCCGGCGTTTACGGAGCCGGCGCGGTGCAGACCCTGATGAACGTCTATGGCATCCGGCCAGGGAAGTCCGTCCTGATGGTGGGCTCGGGGAACATCGGCCTGATCGTCTCCTACCAGCTGCTGCAGGCCGGGGTCGAAGTGAAGGCGGTCATCGAGGGCCTGCCCAACATCGGCGGCTACCTGGTACACGCCTCCAAGATCCAGCGGGCCGGGGTGCCGGTGCTCACCCGACATACCATCCTCGAGGCGGTTGGAAAAGAGGAGGTGACGGGCGCCGTCATCTCGAAGATAGACGACCAGTGGCAGCCGGTGCCCGGCTCCGAAAAAAAGCTGGAGGTGGATACCGTCTGCCTGGCGGTGGGCCTCTCGCCGCTGACTGAGATCCTGTGGCAGGCAGGCTGTTCTATGGAGTTCGTGCCCGAGCTGGGCGGCCACGTGGCCTGGCACGACGACCTGATGATGACCACGGTGCCGGGCATCTTCACCGCCGGGGACGTCACCGGGATAGAGGAGGCCTCGACCGCCATGCTGGAGGGGGAGCTGGCCGGGCTGGGGGCGGCCAAGTTCCTGAAGGGAGAAAGTGAGAAGTTAAAAGGGAGAATCGAGGATGTGGCCTGCCGGCTGGCGGCATTGCGGGCCGGGCCGTTCGGATGCAAGGCCAGGGAGGGAAAGCGAAAATTGATGGAATGCCGCAAATGAAAAGTATCGTGACCCGATCACGCTATAGAGGACGGTTGGTCATGGAACGGCTGACCCGCGGATCGAGCCATGATGAATTCGACGAGGTATTTTGGCGGAAGGCGGGCGCACAAGCCAGGTTCTCCGCGATTTGGCACATGGTGCGCGATTTCAGAAAGATCAGGGGCATGAATGGAACTGTTCCAAGATTACGAAGATCTGCTGAAAGCATTCAACGCCCAGTCCGTTAAGTACCTTGTCGTCGGGGCTTACGCCGTGGCCTACTATACCGAGCCCAGGTACACCAAGGATATCGATATCTGGGTCGGACCCAGCAAAACCAACGCAGCCAAGGTGCATCGGGCATTGAAGGAGTTCGGGGCACCGCTGATCAACATAACCCCGGAGGATTTTTCCACCCGCGGCACTACGTACCAGATTGGAGTGCCTCCGGTCCGTATTGACATCATGACGGAGCTTGGAGGCGTTTCCTTCGCAGAGGCGTGGAGGAAAAGGAAAACCGCGCGCTATGGCGGTACGCCGGCACACATGATCGGTCTGGAGGAGTTGATAATAGCCAAGAGGGTCGCCGGCCGAGAACGGGACGTGGTGGATCTGGCCAAGCTGGAAAAGAAGAGGAAGAAGCGTACCGGGAAAACATGCCGGCTGGCGGCATTGCGGGCCGGGCCGTTCGGATGCAAGGCCAGGGAGGGGAAGGCCAAGCTGGCGGCCTGTCGGAGATAGCCTATCTGCCATATAGATATGAGCGAATACCAAATAAGCGAAAGACTGAAATCTTCAGGCATCGCCGATAAAACGGACCTTGACTCCGTCTGGCCCTCCGAGGAACGACTGAAAAAGGGCCCGGTGGTCATCGTCGAGTGCTTCCAGGAGATTCCCTGCAATCCCTGCGAGACCTCGTGCCCCCGCAAGGCCATCGTGGTGGGGGAGGACATCAATGCCCTGCCCAAGGTGGACCACGGCAAATGCAACGGCTGTTCCATCTGCGCGGCCCGCTGCCCGGGGTTGGCCATCTTTGTGGTCGACAAAACATACTCCGAGCGCGAGAGCACCATCACCCTGCCCTTCGAATTTTTGCCCCTACCCCACAAGGGGGAGACGGTCGAGGCCCTGGACCGCGAGGGCAAGGTGCGCTGTTTGGCCAAGGTGGTCAAGGTGGTCAACACCAAGTCCCAGGACCGGACTCCGTTGGTGACCCTGGCCGTGCCCCAGGGCCTGGAGCGGGAGGTGAGGTTTTTCAGGAAAATGGAATAAACTAAAAGATCGGAGAATTATGGCGCGAAAAGTAATTCCGATCATGGCCGCTCTTATTATTCTGGCCGGCGCGCTGGCGGCGCTCCAGCCGCCGTCGGGACTCAAGGTGCGGGACATTCCTGATGACGACGGCACCGGACTTGACCTGGCCTGGCAGCCGTCACCGGAAGAGGGCAGCCCGGCCTTCATGGGCTACGCCATCATGCGGGCGGAAAGCCCCGACGGGCCGTTCGAGCAGATGAACCTGATGCCGCGCGGAATAACCGTCTTCTCCGACATCGAGCTCGACAGCAGGAGGGACTACTACTACCGGGTGGACGCCGTGGACACGGCCGGGGCGGCCTACGCCTCCGAGGTGGCCGGCCCCTTCCGACCGCGGGAGGAATGGTTCAAGCTCGGCAAGATCAACGTGCTCATCGCCTCCGCGCTTTTCATCGGCCTGGTGCTTCTGTTCCTGGAGAGGGCCAAGAGGGGGCGCCTGTTTCTGCGCCGCCTGGCCGGGCTGGACGCGGTGGAGGAGGCGGTGGGCCGGGCAACCGAGATGGGCAAGCCCATCCTCTACGTGCTGGGCCTTTCCTCGCTTTCCGACATAGCAACCATAGCCGGTCTGAACATCTTGGGGCAGGTGGCCCGGAAGACGGCCGAATACGAGACCCCCCTGATGGTTCCGACCTACGATTACATAGTGCACGCCGTCGCCCGGGAGGTGGTCAAGGAGGGCTACAACGCCACCGGCCGGCCCGACCTCTTCAGGGAGGACATGGTCTTCTTCGTCACCGACAACCAGATGGGGTACGCCGCGGCCGTCAGCGGCCTGATGGCCCGGGAGAGGCCGGCCACCAACCTGTTCATGGGAATGTTCTTCGCCGAGGCCCTGATCCTGGCCGAGGCCGGGGCGGCCACCGGCGCCATCCAGATAGCCGGCACCGATGCCGTCACCCAGCTGCCGTTCTTCGTCACCGCCTGCGACTACACCCTGATGGGCGAGGAGCTCTACGCCGCCAGCGCCTACCTCTCCAAGGAGCCCCTGCTGGTGGGCACCATCAAGGCCCAGGACTTCTGCAAGGTGGCGATAGTGGGACTGGTGTTGGCCGGGAGCCTAATAGGACTGGTCTCCGGCAGTCTGTTCTTCTATAACTGGTTCAGCATCCATTGAGGTCCGAGATATGAAGAGAACCATACCGCTGACCCTGGTGCTGGTGCTGGGCATAATCTTCATGATCCAGTACTTCATCCCCAGCAGGGCCTCGCAGCTGCTGTTCGACCACACCCTGCAGTGGGAGATCGTCATCGGCATCCCGGCCATAATCATCGCCATCGACAGCCTGGTGCGCCACCATATCATCAAGATCAGGCAGAAAAAGAAGGACTGGCCCTACAGCCTGGTCTACCTGGGGAGCGCCCTGGGCTACGCGCTGGTGGGGATCATCGGGGGCATAAGGCAGGGGAGCCTGTTCATGAGGCTGTTCACCTACGCCATGGCCCCCATGCAGGCCACCGTCTTCGCTCTGCTGGCCTACTATATGGCCTCGGCCGCCTACCGCTCCTTCCGGGCGCGCAAGGCCGAGGCCACCGTCCTGCTGCTCTCGGCTTTCGTGCTGATGCTGGGACTGATCCCGCTGGGGGCCAGCCTGTGGAAGGGGCTGCCGGTGGTGGGCGAGTGGCTGATGCTGGTGCCCAACATGGCCTCCAAGCGGGCCATCATGTTCGGAGTGGGCATCGGCATGGCGGCCACCAACCTCAAGATAATGCTGGGCATCGAGCGCAACTGGCTGGGAGGAGGCTGAGATGGGAAGCCTGGAAAAACTGGGCCGGCTGGACCGGCGGGTCGTCTACCTGCTGCTGACGCTGGCGGTCATCCTTCCCTTGATCTTCAGTATCAACGTCAGGACCCACGTCGACCGCAGCACCTTGGGCCTGTTCAACGCCATCGAACGCATCGAGCCCAACAACAAGGCAGTGATGATCTCGGTGGACTACTCGCCGGACATGGCGGCCGAGCTGGACCCGATGACCATGGCGGTGCTCCGCCACTGCTTCGCCCGGAACGTCCGGGTGATCGCCATGAGCATGTACCTCCAGGGGGCGGCCCTGGCCGAGAGGGCGGTGGCCCAGGCCGCCGGGGAGTTCAGCAAGAAGGCGGGCACTGACTACGTGATGATGGGCTACCGGCCCGGCGGGGCGGTCATCATCATGAACATCGGCGAGAACATCCGCAAGGCCTTCCCGGCCGACTACTACGGGACGCCTTTCGACAGCCTGCCCATGATGCGGAACATCCGCAACTACCAGGACATCCCGGTGGTGCTGACTTTGGCCTCGAGCGGAGTGGTGGGGACCTGGGTCATCTACGCCGGCACCAGGTACAAGGCCAACATCGCCTCGGGGGTGACCGCGGTCATGGCCCCGGACTACTATCCCTTCCTGCAGACCGGTCAGTTGATAGGTCAGTTGAGCGGCATGAAGGGGGCGGCCGAGTATGAGCAGCTGATAGTGGACAGGGGTTACTACCCCAGGAAGGACATGGCCAGCCGGGCCATGAACGCCATCTCCTCGTCCCACCTTCTGCTGATCTTCCTGATAATTGTGGGCAACATCGCCTACTTCGCCTCGGCCCGCACCCCCAGGAAAACAAAGTAGAGGAGGAGCGACCATGTCTACCGATCCCTGGGTCTGGCTGGCGGCCCTGCTGACGCTGTCCATCTTCTCCTTCCTCTACAAGGAGAACCCGGTCTACCGCTTCGCCGAACACCTTTTCACCGGAATGGCGGTGGGCTTCATGGTGGCCCAGTACTGGCACCGCATCATCCCCGACTACATCATCCGCAACATATTCCTGGCCCGCAACTGGGTGATGCTCATCCCCCTGGCCATCGGGCTCCTCTATGTGTTCCGCTTCATTCCCAAGCTCAGCTGGATGATGCTGATACCCATCGCCATCCTCCTGGGCATCGGGCAGGGGATGAGCCTGCCGCTGGTGATCGAGGCCGACGTGGTCAAGCAGGTCCAGGGGACCATGCTCCATCCCGGCATGCTCAAGAGCGTCCTCGACCCCTACAACGGGCTGATAGTCGGGATCGTCATCCTGGTGGGCGTCATCTGCACCATCAGCTACTTCTTCTTCTCCCGGGAGCACAAGGGGGCGCTTCGGGTCTCGGCCCAAGTGGGCATCTGGTTCGTGATGGTCGGCTTTGGGGCCAGCTTCGGCTACACGGTCATGGCCCGGGTCAGCCTCTTGATCGCCCGCGTCCAGTTCCTGCTGACCGACTGGATACACCTGATAAGATAAAATCAGAAGGCAAAAATCGGAAAAGGCGAAAATCGCCGGATGGATAATAAAAATATACAATATATGTATAGTATGAAAACAGGCATCTGGGTTCTCGGGATGATTAGTCTCTGGGCGGGATTGCTGGCAGCGCAGCCGGTGCCTCGACCAGACACGGCACAAGCCGTGATGGGGCCGGTATCGCCGCCTGGGGAGGTAAAACTGGAGGACGTTCCCAACGACGACGGCTCGGCGGTGCTGGTGGCCTGGCAGCCGTCGCCCTCCGATACCGGGAAAACCTTCCTGGGCTATACCATCAAGCGGGCGGCTTCTCCCCAGGACACTTTCCGCTTTGTGGCCTGGGTGCCCCGGGGCACGTCCGAGCACGTGGACAACTCCATCGAGGCCATCGGCGCCGATTACTATTATCAGGTGACGGCCCTGGGCCCGAACGGCGACTCGGCGGTCTCGGCGGCCGCCGGGCCGGTGTCCACCCGGCAAAGCTGGTTCAACACCGGCAAGCTGAACACCCTGGCCGGCACCATAGTATTGATAGCCCTGATCCTGGCCTACATCGCCATCGCCAAGCGCGGCCGCAATCTCTTCATTCGTCGCATCGCCGGCCTGGACGCGGTGGAGGAGGCGGTGGGCCGGGCCACCGAGATGGGCAAGCCCATCCTCTACTGCAACGGCATCGGCCTGATAGATTACATCTCCACCATCGCCTCGCTCAACATCCTGGGCCAGGTGTCCAAAAAAACGGCCGAGTATGAAACCCCGCTGATCGTCCCCACCTGCGACCCGGTGGTCCACGCCGTGGCCCGAGAGATGGTCAAGGAGGGCTACACCTCCATGGGGCGGCCGGATCTGTTCCGCGAGGACTCGGTGTTCTTCATCACCTCGGACCAGATGGGCTACGCCGCCGCCCTGGCCGGCATCATGTCCCGCGACCGGCCGGCCACCAACTTCTTCATGGGCTACTACGCGGCCGAGTCCCTGGTGCTGGCCGAGTCCGGTTCTGTGACCGGGGCCATCCAGATCGCCGGCACCGATCAGGTTTCCCAACTGCCGTTCTTCATCACCTCCTGCGATTACACCCTGATAGGCGAGGAGCTCTATGCCGCCTCGGCCTATTTGTCCAAGGACGCCCTGCAGGTGGGCAGCCTCAAGGGCCAGGACGCCGGCAAACTGGTGATTTTAGCGGTGGTGGTGCTGGGCAGCCTGGCCGCCCTGATCTTCAGGTCCGACTTCATCTATCGTCTCTTCGGCGTCTATTGAGGCCAATGATATGAAGAAAAATCTGCCGCTGGCCATTGTCTTAGTGCTGGGGATCACCTTTATTGTCCAGTTCTTCGTCCCCAGCCGGCCGTCCAAGATCCTGTTCGACACCGCCCTGGAGTGGGACCTGATCATCTACGTCTTCGCCGCCATCATCGCCGTCGACAGCCTGGTGCGGCATCACATCGTCAAGATCGGCCGCCGGCAAAAGGGGTGGGGATACAGCCTGGTTTATCTGGGGGCGGCCCTGTTCATGGCCCTGGCCGGCTTCATCGGGGGAACGGCCGAGGGCACCTTTTACATGAAGCTGTTCTCCTTTTGCCTGGCGCCGATGCAGAGCACCATGTTCGCCATCCTGGCCTTCTACATGGCCTCGGCCGCCTACCGGGCCTTTAGGGCCAGGACCACCGAGGCCACCTTGCTGCTGCTTGCGGCTTTCATCGTCATGCTGGGGCTCATTCCCCAGGGGGCGGCCCTGTGGAGCGGGATGCCCAAGCTTTCCGAATGGCTGATGCTGGTGCCCAACATGGCGGCCAAGCGGGGTATCACCTTCGGCATCGGGCTGGGCTCGGTGGCCACCTGCCTCAAGATCATTCTGGGCATAGAACGCAATTGGCTGGGAGGGTCCTAGGATGCTGCCAGGCCGGAAATCAGAAAGCGGAAGGCGGAAGGGGATGCCGACCGGGAGGTGCGGATGATGATGGGACTGTTGACGAAACTGGGCAAGCTGGACCGGCGCTGGGTCTTCCTTTTGATCCTTTTAGCCTCGATCATTCCGTTGCTGCTCTCGATCCAGCCCCGTTTCTTTGTGGATGCTCCCACCCAAAGCCTATACGACTATATTGACCGCATCGAGCCCGGCGGCCGGCCGCTGATGATGTCCTTCGACTACGACCCCCAGGTGGCCCCGGAGCTGGACCCCATGGCCCGGGCCATCCTCAGACACTGTTTCGCCCGGGGAGTGCGGGTGATCGGGCTTTCCTTCGCTCCCCAGGGCGACGCCATCGGGGAGGCCATCATCGCCCAGATCGTCAAGGAGCAAAACCGGATGCGCCGGGAGAAGGGGCAGGACACCCTGCGCTACGGCCATGACTACAGCTTTTTCGGTTTCCGGCCCGGCGGCACCATCGTCATGCTGATGATGGGCCAGGACATCCACCGGGCGCTGCCGGCAGACAATTACAAGAATCCGGTCGACAGCCTCCCGATGATGGGCCGGGTGCGCAACTATGACGACATTGCCATGGTCATGTCCCTGGCCGGCTCCAGCTGGCCCTATTCCTGGATCATCTTCGCCCACACCAAGTTCAAGGTCAAGGTGGGGGCCGGGCAGACCGCGGTCATGGCTCCGGACAACTACCCCTTCCTGCAGACCGGACAGCTGGCGGGCCAGCTGGGCGGCATGAAGGGCGCGGCCGAGTACGAGCAGCTGATCGTCGAAGCCGGCTACTACCCCAAACGCGACATGGCCAGCCGGGCCATGAACGCCGTCTCCTACTCGCACCTGCTGATCATCGTTCTGATAGTGCTGGGCAACATCGGATATTTCGCCGCCCGCCGGCGGGAAGGGAGGAAGCCATGAGCGCCAATCCCTGGGTGTGGATCGCCGCCCTTTTAAGTTTGGCCATCTTCTCCTACCTCTACAAGGACAACCCGGTGTTCCGCTTTGCCGAGCACCTGTTCACCGGGCTGTCGGTGGGCTACATGATCGTCCTGATGTGGAACAACTACGCCTACCAGTACATCGTCATTCCCATCAGCCAGCAGCGCTGGCTCACCCTGATACCCATGCTTCTGGGCATGCTCTACCTGTTCCGCTTCGTCCCCAAGCTGCAGCACCTGATGCTGATCCCCATCGCCCTATCCCTGGGCTTCTGGAACGGGATGGCCATCCCCCTGACCATCGAGGCCGACCTTTTCAAGCAGGTCCAGGGAACCATGGTCAACACCTCCATGTTCCACAGCATTTGGGACCCCCACCACGGGCTGGTGGTGGGCCTGCTGGTGGTGGCCGGGGTCATCTGCACCGTGCTCTACTTCTACTTCTCCCGGGAGCACAAGGGTCCGCTTAAGGCCGCCTCCAGCGTCGGCATCTGGTTTGTGATGATCGGCTTTGGGGCCTCCTTCGGCTACACGGTCATGGCCCGGATGTCGCTTTTGATCGGACGCATCCAATTCCTGCTGACCGATTGGATACATCTCATCAAATAACTTGAATACGGAAACGAATGGGAACACAATGCAGGACGGTATTCACCGGCAGTATAATGTAATAAACAAACAGCGGAGAAGCCAATGAAAAAAATCTCGGTCATCGGGCTGATTCTGTTAAGTTCGGCCGCGGCCCTGGCCCAGCCGATGCCGGCCGTGCCGGACACGGCCCCGCCTCCGGTGCAGCCGCCGGGCGAGGTCCGAGCCATGGACACCCCCAACGATGCCGGCCAGTCCATCTCGCTGACATGGTCCCCGTCGCCTGACGAAGTCCGGGGTCTGGTCGAAGGTTACGTCATCTATAGAGCTGAGTCCCCGGAAGCGCCAGACAGCCTGTGGACCAGGGTGGGGTATGTGCCCTACGGCATTTCCAATTTTGAGGACCAGGAAGTCCCTGTCAACGGGCGAGATTTCCTCTACCGGGTCAAGGCAGTTTCCAAGCTGGGAGCAGAGGCCTGGAGCGGTGTCTCCAACGCCTCCCAATCGAAAGAACAGTGGTACAACTCCATGAGGACCAACGCCCTGGTAGCCTCGCTGCTTTTCGTGGCCATCGTGGTCTACTTCATTACCATGGCCCAGAGGGGGCAGCACCTTTTCGTGCGCCGCATTGCCGGACTGAGCGCGGTGGAGGAGGCGGTGGGCCGGGCCACCGAGATGGGACGGCCCATCCTCTATGTCCCCGGGCTGTCCACCATTACCGATGTGGCCACCATCGCCGCCCTCAACATTCTGGGGCAGGTGGCCAAGAAGACGGCCGAGTACGACACGCCCCTGCTGGTGCCCAACCGCGACCCGGTAGTCTACACCGTGGCCATGGAGGTGGTCAAGGAGGCATACAGCGAGGTGGGACGGCCGGACGCCTTCAACCACGACTCGGTATTCTACCTGACCGACAGCCAGATGGGTTACGCCTCGGGAGTGGACGGCATCATGGCCCGGGAGAAGCCGGCCACCAACTTCTTCATGGGCATGTTCTGGGCCGAATCCCTGGTGCTGGCCGAGACCGGGGCGGCCACCGGGGCCATCCAGATAGCCGGCACCGACGCCGTCCACCAGCTGCCGTTCTTCATCACCGCCTGCGACTACACACTGATAGGCGAGGAGCTCTACGCCGCCAGCGCCTACCTGGCCCGGGATCCCAAGCTGCTGGGCACCCTCAAAGGGCAGGACTGGAGCAAGGCCATCATTGTGATGCTTCTGATCCTGACGCTGATCTTATCGCTGGCCAGCCCGGCCATCCGGGGTTTTGTCCTTAACATGCTAACAGTGGGATAGGGGGCGGACATGAAGCGACAGATACCTTTGATAATGGTGCTGGTGCTGGGGATTTTCTTCTTCTTTCAGTTCTTCATTCCCAGCCGGCTTTCCACCCAGATCTACCAGGTGACCCTGCAGTGGGAGATCCTGATCAGCGCCTTCGCCATCGTGCTGGCCATCGGCAGCTTGGTCAACCACCATCTGCTCAAGATCAAGCGGCGCCGGGAGCATTGGCCCTACAGCATCGCCACCCTGGCCGGACTGGTGGTCATGTCCCTGCTGGGCATCCTGGGCCGGTTCGGCGGACTTCATTTCCTGTCGGAATGGTATTACCGCATCTACCTCCACATTCAGGCCCCGATGGACGCCACCATGTTCGCCATCCTGGCCTTCTACATGGCCTCGGCCGCCTACCGCGCCTTTAGGGCCCGCTCCAAGGAGGCCCTGCTGCTGCTGGTCTCCGGCTTCATCATCATGCTGGGGGTGATACCCTTCGGAGCCTTGATCTGGCAGCGGATACCGGACATCGCCGAGTGGATAATGATGGTGCCCAACATGGCGGCCAAGCGCGGCATCCTGTTCGGAGTCGGACTGGGCATTGCCGCCACCTCGCTGAAGATCATCCTGGGCATCGAACGCAGCTGGCTGGGAGGAGGAGGCAAGTGATGAAGATATTCGAAAGACTGGCCGCCATCGATCGCCGCATCGTGTTCCTGCTGGTGGGGCTGGCGGTGGTAGTGCCGCTGGTGATCAACATCGGCCTGCCGTCCCGTCCCGGGAAATACACGGTCAAGCTTTACGACTTCATAGACCGGCTGCCGCCCAAGAGCCAGCCGATCCTGATAGACGCCACCTACAGCCCGGCCATGATGCCGGAGCTGCAGCCCATGCTCAAGGCCGTGCTCCGGCACTGCTTTGCCAAGAAGATCCGGGTGCTGCTGATGACCCTGGACGCCAACGGGCCGGCCCTGTGCCAGGAGGCCCTGGGGGAGACGGCCCCGGAGTTCGGTGCGGTCGAGGGCGAGGACTACGTTTTCCTGGGGTTCAAGCCCGGGGGGGCGGCGGTGATGATGGCCATCGGGGAGAACGTCCGCCAGGCCTTCCCCGCCGATTACAACGGCAAGCCGATGTCCGACCTGCCCATGATGGCCGATGTCCGCAATTATGCCGACATCCCGCTGGTGGTCTCCATCGCCGGATCGGCCATCACCCAGAGCTGGATCGTTTACGCCGGGACCCGCTATCACGCCAACGTGGGAGCGGGCTGCACCGCGGTCAGCACCGCCGACTACTATCCCTTCCTTCAATCCGGCCAGCTGGTGGGCCTGCTCAACGGGATGAAGGGGGCCAGCGAATACGAGTGGCTCAACGAGAAACGTGGCTACTCCGCTTCGGCCCGGGTGGCGGGCAAGGGCATGGACGCGGTTTCCATCGTCCACCTGCTGCTGATGGCCTTCATCGTCCTGGGCAACATCGGATATTTCGTCGGCCGCTCGGCCGCCAAGAAGAAGTAGGAGGCAGAAGATGATATTCTCTTCAGACCCCTGGGTTTGGATAGCGGCCTTCCTCACCCTGTGCATATTCTCCTTCCTCTACAAGGAGAACCCGTTCTACCGGTTCGCCGAGCACCTGTTCGTCGGGGTCTCGGCCGGCTACGGGGTGGCCGTCTACTTCAACAACGCCATCTGGCCCAATCTGGTCATTCCGGTGTTCGTCCAGCACAATTACTGGTTTCTTATCCCCGGTCTTTTAGGAGTGCTTTTCTTCTTCCGCTTCGTGCCCAAGCTGGGCTGGCTGATTCTGATCCCCATGGCCTTCCTGCTGGGGGTGGGCAACGGCATGGGGCTGGCGCCCACCATCCAGGCGGACATCATCAGGCAGATGCAAAGCACCGTGGGAGATGCCACCAACGTGGCAATGGGGGGGATGACGCTGGTCTGGGGCCTGGTCACCTTCCTGGGGGTGATCGCCACCCTGAGCTATTTCTTCTTCTCCCGGGAGCAGAAGGGGGTGCTCAAGCTCTCGGCCAACGTTGGCATCTGGTTCATCATGATCGGCTTCGGGGCCTCCTTCGGCAACACGGTCATGGCCCGGATCAGTCTGTTGATCGGCCGGGTGCAATTCCTGCTGACCGAATGGATACATATAATAAAATAAGAGATAAAAAGGCAGATGAGGGCGATAATTTTCACAGCGTCATGATTGAAAAGCAAATTATCGTCCGTTGTTGATAGGACGCAACCCGGCTATAACAATCCGGCTACTTCTGTCCCTCTTAAGTAAAGAGTAGCCCGAAACGGCCAAAACAAAATAACAAGGAGGCGGATATGAAGAAAGGATGGTTAGTCATCTCTTCTTTGCTGGTGACAATCTGCGGGCTGGCGGGAGCGCAGGACAGCTCTAATGTGCGGACAATTAGTTGCTTCGTCACACCAGGAGAGGTCAAGGATGTATTCATCTCAGACGGCTACGCTTATCTGGCGGAAGGAAGTTCTGGCCTGCGGATTATTAATATTACCGATCCGGCCAATCCAACCGAGGCCGGCTTCTGCAGCATTTCGGGGGATGCCTGGGCCGTGGCTGTTAGCGGCGACTACGCCTATGTGGCGGATTATAATGCCGGCTTGCGTATCATCAATATCGCTGATACGTCCAATCTGTTTCAATCGGGGCTCTACGACACGCCGGGGAATCCTAGCGGCGTGGCGGTGTTCGGCAGTTACGCCTTTGTGGCTGATGGCTCTGCTGGTCTGCGGATTGTCAACATCTCTGATCCTTATAACCCCACCGAGGTGGGCCAATACGGCACAATGGATTGGGCCGATAATGTGGAGGTTTGTGCTAATTACGCCTATGTAGCGGATGAAAGCGGAGGCCTGCTGATCATCAATTTTAGTGATCCGGCCCACCCCGCTTTGGCGGGCTATTACAACACGTCGGGATATTCTATGGATGTGACGGTCTTGGGCGACTACGCCTATGTGGCGGATTGGAATGCCGGGTTGCGTGTCGTAAATGTTGCTGATACATCCAATCTATTTGAAGTGGGATCCTATGATACACCAGGGTATGCCTTGGCCGTGGATGTCGTCGGGAGTTATGCCTATGTAGCCGATGGCAATTTTAGCTTGCAGATTATAAATATTTCTGATCTGGCCAACCCTTTTCAAGTAGGTTACTATGAGACCATTGGGTGGGGTTATGAAGTGAAATATTCGGATGGTTTCATTTATGTAGCTGATGGCCCTGCCGGGCTGCGGATATGCCAGGGCTATGGGCCAGCGGGGGTGGCTTCGGAGGGAATACCAAATTCAAAAATCAAAATTAAAAAAATATCGTTAAGTACTTTTGGCAACGCCATTGCTTATTCAATTCCTCAAAATGGTGAAGCTTCTTTGAAAATATACAACCTGCTGGGTCAGGAAGTGCGGACTCTGTTGAACGGATACCGGCAATCCGGAAGCTATGAAGCCAGGTGGAACGGGCGGGATGAAACCGGGCAAAGGGTCTCCAGTGGGGTGTATTTGGTGAGGTTGTCTTGCGGCGGGCAGAGCGTTGCCGGGAAGCTGCTGGTAATTAAGTGATCTCCTATATCCTCCTATAGAGGGGAATGATGGATTTGAGAGATAGAAATATGGCTGACAAGGAACTGATAATCTGCCGCTGCGAAGATGTGACCGAGGCCGAGATCTTAGCGGCCATAGAGCGGGGGGCCACCACGGCCGACGAAGTCAAACGCCTCACCCGGGCCGGCATGGGTCATTGCCAGGGCCGCACCTGCCGCCGACTGGTCAACCAGATCCTGGCCAGAAAACTTGGCCAGAAACCGGCGGAGCAGAGGCCGGTCACCCAGCGCTCGCCTCTGCAGCCGGTCAGTCTGAAAATACTCGCGGATTCCAAGGATTAGCTCTTGGGGGAAACGCAAAACACGCTAAAGATTGTCTATTCTTTCTAAAAATATTTCCATATGTTTCGCGTGTTTAGTAAAAAGAAAACAGTATGAGCAATACGTCTGACATAATCATTATCGGCGGGGGCATTGTAGGCGCTGCCACCGGCTACTATCTGTCCAAGTCCGGGCTGAAGGTGGCCCTGTTCGACAAAGGCTACCTCTGCTCGGGATCCACCGGACGCTGCATCGGCGGCATCCGCCAGCAGTTCACCTCGGAATCTTCCATTAAATTGATGATGGAGAGCGTCCGGCTATTTTCGGAGATGGATGAGGAGCTGGACGCTGAGGTCCACTGGCACCCCGGCGGCTATCTATTCCTGGCCCACGATGAGGATAAGAAAAAGTCCTTTCTGGATAACATCAGGGTTCAGCAGGCGGCCGGGCTCAAAACCGTTCGTTGGGTGGATGCTGCCGAGGCTAAGGAGATAGTGCCGCTTCTGAACACCGAAGGCCTCTTGGGCGGCTCTTACTGCCCTACCGACGGCCAGGCCTATCCCTTCGCCGTGGTCAACGGCTATGCGCAGAGGATCAAGCAGCTGGGTGGCAGCATCTATGCTTTCACCGAGGCCACCGGCATTTTACAGCAGGGCGGAAAGGCACTTGGCATAAGGACATCAGACGGCCGGGAGTTCTTTGCCGACAAGATCGTGAACTGTGCCGGGCCCTGGGCCAGGGATATCGGACGGCTGGCCGGAATAGAGATACCGGTGGAGCCGGAGAGGCACGAGGCCCTGATCACCGAGGGGGTGGAATATATGGGCATCCCCATGCTGGTGGACTATCGGGCCGACGGCGGCTATTTCCAGCAGTTCAAACACAACGGCCAGTTCATCGGCTGCTACACCCCGGTGCTCAATGTCCCCGGCACCTCCTGCGATTCCACCTATGAATTCTTGACTGAGATGCCCCGACGCATGTTGAAATTGGTGCCGTCCTTGTCCGACATCAAGGTTATCAGGCAGTGGGCCGGCTCCTATGAGATGACGCCCGACGGAAACCCCATCATCGACCAAACCGAGCTCTCCGGATTATACATAGTAGCCGGATTCTGCGGTCACGGGTTCATGCTGGGGCCGGCCTCGGGCCGGGCGGCCGCCGGGTTCATCGCCGCCGGAGAGCGGGACCCTCTGCTGGCCGATTTCTCCTTAAACCGGTCCTACGCAGCACGGGAGGCCATGAAATAGATGATGCTGGCCGAGGCCCTGCCCGTTTTCAAGAGTCTGGAACTGAAGATGTCCGAGGCCTATCTGTGGTGCTCGATCAACTTCGAGGATTACGAGCTGCGCAAGTTCTTCTCGGAGATGACCGACGCCGAGCTGGGGCACGCCCGGGCGCTGGAATCGCTGGGGTCGAGGCCGGAGACAGCTAGGGCCGTAATTGACATATCCCCGGATATGGTCGACGACATAAGGGCGGATCTGGAGGCCAGGGTGAGAGAGTTGAGCGGAGAAAGGGACGTGCAAAGGGTATTTCAGTTGATCGCCGACTTGGAGAAAAGCGAGCTGAACGCGGTCTTCGACAGCATTGTCCGCGGCCTGGCCGAGCTCAACCTGGCCCATCTGGAGCTGACCACCAAGCAGCACATCGCTTCGGTCAGGGAGGCGGCCGACAGGTTCGGCATCGCCTCCGAGGCCAGGGCCGCCCTGGACGAGCTGATGGTCAAGGACCGAGGCTACTACCGTCTATTCACCGACTGATGGATCTCTTCCTGGCCATAGAGAGTCTCTCGTCGGCCGAGCTGAAGTCATCAGAAGTTTACCTGCGGGCGGCCCTGGCTAGTAGCGAGCTGGAGGTACGTCAGTTCTTCGTCGACATGGCCCAGGAGGAGCTGAAGCACGCCCGTACCCTGCTGGAGATGTCACCCCAGGTGCGTTTCGGAGCCTTTGATCTGGCCTTATCGGCTGGGGACCTGGAGGCGGTAGATAAAACGGTCGACGAGGCCATGGAGGCGGTACGAAAGTCCGGTAACGCCGATCAGCTCTTTTACGCCCTGGCCCGGATGGAGAAGGGCGAGCTTAACTCCATATACGAGAGCGTACTGCACTTCTACACCAACCACCTGGTACCCTGGCTTAAGGTGATGTCCTTTCACCACAGCACCGAGCGTCACATCTCCATGCTCAAAGAGGCTGTTGCCAAATTCGGCCTGGGGGAGAGGACCCGTCAAGAGATAGAGTCCCTAAGCGTCAAGCCGCCCAATTATTACAGGAACATCAAGTAAAGCATCGCTGTCGAAACAACATCCATGCCCGAAGAGCGCATCGTTACCCTGCTGACTGATTATGGCCTGAGGGACTGCTATGTCGGAGCCCTCAAGGGGGCCATGCTTGCCATCGCCCCCCACCTCAAGATCGTCGACGTGGCCCACACCATCGCCCATCAGGACGTGTTGGAGGCGGCCTACATCCTCAAAGGTTACTATCATGAGTTCCCCAAGGGCACCATCCACCTGGCGGTGGTCGATCCCGGGGTGGGCGGGCCGCGGCGGCCGATCTTGGTGGAGACCCGGGGCCATTACCTGATCGGTCCGGACAACGGCATCTTCAGCTATGTCTACCAGGAACAGAACGTCTCCCAGGTAATTCATCTAACGGCCACCCAGTACTTTGCCCCGGAGATCAGCGATACCTTCCATGGCCGGGACATCTTCGGCCCGGTGGCCGCCCATCTGGCCAACGATGTCGAGGCCCGCTGGTTCGGAAAGCCGGTGGAAGATTTCGTCAGGCTGGCGCTGCCCCAGCTCAAGCAGACCCCCAATTCCCTGTCCGGCGAAGTGATCTACGTCGACCGCTTCGGCAACTTGGTGACCAACATCGATTTGGACAGTTTTTATGCCTTAGTCAAGGGCCGGCGCTACCGGATCACGATCGGAACCGAAACGTTGGGGGGGATCAGCCGTTGCTATGCCGACGGCCAGCCCGGCCAGCTTTTGGCCCTGTTCGGCTGCCAGCAGACCTTGGAGATCTCGGTCAACAAGGGCAGCGCCGCCAACAAGCTGGGTAAGGGCCGGGGACTGCCGGTGGTGGTCCAAGCCGAATAACGGAGGCAATCATGAAACCGACCAACAACATCAAAGCCCGCTCCCTGCGGCACGACTTCGACCGCCTGCTGAGCGACCTGCGGGACTCCATCCACCCCCTGGCCCTGCTTTCCGAGGAGACGGTCTGGCACCCCTACTGCGACGTCTACGAAACCGGCGGGGAGCTGGTAGTCAAGCTGGAACTGGCCGGCGTCAATCCCGGCCAGATTTCGGTCAGCCTGCAGGGCCGCCACTTGACGGTCAGGGGTATGCGCCAGGACATGGGGCAGGGCGACGACCAGCGGCTCTACCACACCATGGAGATCAACCAGGGCACCTTCGAGAAGATCATTGTGGTCCCGGAATCATGCGTCGACAGTCCAGCTTCCTCCGCCTACCGGGACGGCATCCTGGAGATTCGGCTGGCCAAGAGGGAAAAGGTTCCGGTGGAGATAAAAATAGACTGAAAGAGAAGCGTTCCGTTATGCCAGAAGAAGGCAAGGACATCAAGATACCGGCCGAACTGCCCATCCTGCCCCTCAAGGGCCAGGTGGTCTTTCCCTACCTCATCATTCCGCTGGTGGTCACCAACGAGAAGATGATCCGGCTGACCGACGAGACCCTGCTGGGCAACAAGATCATCGGCATCTGCACCCAGATCCGGCAGGACACCGACGACCCGGCCCCGGACGAAATCTACGGCACGGGGACGGCCGCCCTGATCGTCAAGATGCTGCGCTTTCCCGACGGAAGCATCCGGATATTGGTTCAGGGACTGAACCGCATCCGCATCGCCAAATATACCCAGACCGAACCCTACCTTAGGGCCAGGGTCGAAGTGATCAGGGAGAAGGCGCGCAAGACCATCGAGGCCGAGGCCATGATGCGCAATGTGGCCTCCATCTTCCAGCGGGTGATCGCTCTGGCCCCCTACCTGCCGGACGAGCTGCAGACGGTGGCCATGAACATCGACGACCCCTCCAAGCTGGCCGATCTCATTGCCTCCAACCTCAATCTGGGGGTGGCCGAAAAACAGGCGGTGCTGGAGGCGGCCGATCCCAAGGAACGGCTGCAAAAGCTGATTCCGCTTTTGACCAAGGAGCTGTCGGTGCTGGAGCTGGGCGACAAGATCCGCAGCCAGGTCAAGGCCGAGATGGACAAGGACCAGCGGGACTATTTTCTGCGGGAGCAGATGAAGGCCATCCAGAAGGAACTGGGCGAGGGCGACGACCATGCCGCCGAGATAAACGCCCTGCGCCAGAGGATCGCCGAGGCCAGCCTCAGCCCCGAAGCCCTGAAGGCGGCCTCGGACGAGGTGGACCGCCTCTCCCGGATGCCGCCCCATGCCGCCGAATACACCGTCTCCCGGACCTACATCGACTGGATCCTGAACCTGCCCTGGAGAAAGGACACCCAGGACAATCTGGATGTGGACGGCGCCCGGAGGATACTGGACGAAGACCACTACGACTTGGAGAAGGTCAAGGACCGGATAGTGGAGTATCTGGCGGTGCGCAAGCTCAAGGGCGATGCCAAAGGTCCGATACTCTGTTTCGTGGGGCCGCCGGGGGTGGGCAAGACCTCGCTGGGCCGCTCCATCGCCCGGGCCTTGGGCCGCAAGTTCTACCGCATCTCGCTGGGCGGGGTGCGCGACGAGGCCGAGATCCGCGGCTTCCGCCGCACCTACATCGGATCCATGCCGGGCCGGATAATCCAGGGCATGAAGAACTGCGGCACCGGCAACCCGGTTTTCATGCTGGATGAGGTGGACAAGATCGGCCAGGACTTTCGGGGGGACCCGGCCGCCGCCCTGTTGGAGGTGCTGGATCCCGAGCAGAACAACACCTTCTCCGACCATTATCTGGACATACCCTTCGATCTCTCCCGGGTGATGTTCATCACCACCGCCAATGTCATCGATCCCATTCCCTCGGCTTTGAAAGACCGGATGGAGGTGTTGGAGCTGCCTGGCTATATCGAGGAGGAGAAGCTGCACATCGCCCGGCATTACCTATGGCCGCGGCAGGTGGCCGAGAACGGCCTGAAGCCGGACCAGGTCTCCATAGGCGACCAGACGATCCGCAAGATCATCTCCGAGTACACCCGGGAGGCCGGGGTGCGCAACCTGGAGCGGGAGTTGGCCGCCATCTGCCGCAAGGTGGCCAAGGAGGTGGCCTCGGGCAAAGCCTCAGGGGCCGAGATCACCGAGGACAATCTCCATTCATATCTGGGGCCGCAGAAGGTTTTTCCCGAGGTGGCGGAGAGGGCCGGCGAACCGGGCTTGGCCACCGGGCTGGCCTGGACACCGTCCGGCGGGGAGATCCTGTTCGTCGAGTCCACCCGGATGCCGGGGCGCAAGGGTTTGACCCTGACCGGCAGCCTGGGCGAAGTGATGAAGGAGTCGGCCCAGGCGGCTCTTTCCTTTGCCCGTTCCCGCTCCCGGCAGCTAAAGATCGATCCCAAGTTTTACGACAAGTACGACATCCATATCCACGTGCCCTCGGGCGCTATCCCCAAGGATGGACCCTCGGCCGGGGTGACCATGGCCGTCTCTTTAATCTCCCTGCTCACCAAGAGGGCGGTCCGGCCCTATCTGGCCATGACCGGCGAGATCACCCTGCGCGGGAAAGTGATGCCGGTGGGCGGGATCAAGGAGAAGGTCATCGGAGCCAAGCGGGCCGGCATCACCGAGATCATCATGCCTGCACAGAACCGAAAGGACCTGGAGGAGGTGCCGGAGCACGTCAGGAAGGGGCTTAAGTTCCACTTCGTGGATCGGATGGATCAGGTGCTGCCGGTGGCCTTCGGCAAGAGGGGCGGGGTGAAAAACTGATGGGCATTCTGACTTCGCTGGCTATGTCGCTCTCCAAGGGGGCCTCGGCCCGGGGGCCGGTGGATTTCACCAAAACCGTCAAGAAGCCCAAAAAGGTATTGTGCCTGCCGGCCCAGGACGACGGCGAACTTTTGCTGGCCCTGCCGGCCATCCGCAGCCTGCGGCGCCACTACCGCGAATCGCTGCTGGCCCTGCTGGTCTCGGAGCATAAAAGGGGACTGTGGCGGCTGGACGACGAGGTGGACGAGGTCATCGAATTCCGTCCTGAGCTGTTGAAGGGCGTCTCCAGCACCGAGTTCAAACGCCTGTCTGATGTCATCAGCCACCGGCATTTTGACCTGGTTTTGGATCTGGGTTACCGACCCCAGCCGCTGTGGAGTTTCTTGATCCACCGCTCCAGGCCGGCCGTCTTCTGCGGAGTCCAGTCCGGGGAGGCGGACAAGTATCGCAACCTGGTGGTGCGGAACGTCAGCCTGCCGGCCGACGAGGTGCAACGGAATCTGGCCCTGCTGCGGGTGCTGGGAATCCGCTACGAGGGCCATGCCGCCATCTGGCCCAGACTGGCCGACTCCGAGGGCAAGCGCGAGTTCCGCGAGCGCCTGAAAGGGGACGGCCTAAGGAGGCATCAAGTCGTTATGGCAGTAGATGCCGGGTCCTTTGATCAGCGCCAGCTGGGCGTATTTTTGGAAGCCGCCGGACAAAATGCTTCATCAGCGGTCATTCTTTTCAACGGGGCGGATCTGGCTGATCCAAAGGTGCAGATGCCAGTCATCAGATTGGATGCGCCGTCAGCAGCCGAGACGGCCGAGGCTCTGGCCTGCGCCCAGGGTTTCGTCGGGGTTAAAAATGACCTGTTCAGCATGGCTTACCTGCTTCGGGTGCCCTCGGTCATTTCTGTCCGTGGCGGAACCCGCGGCCTTCCGGCCGAAGGGCCGCTGCTGCGGTTGGTGGGGCACAGAGGACGGCCGATTTTCCCCAGCCCGGAAGCATTGAAACTTCTGGCAGAGATCAGCCACCATTCCCATAATTGATGTTGAAATGTTTTTTGCAACATTAATATTGTATATAGGCCTTATTTTTAAAGTTTTTCACTGATAAAATTCAGCCAGGAAGTATCCGCAGACATCAGGGATTCATTAAAGACTATTTTGGAACGGCTACCAGCAGGTCCCCCGGCTTTTTTTATTATTTTCAATATAAAAATATATTGACAAAAGCTGTATTCCGTTGTATCATAATATATTATAAGCCTTATTTGCCCCATGCCCATTTATGAGTACCAATGCCGCCGATGCGGCCACAAATTCGAACTGCTGGTGCGCTCCGGGGACGAGCCTCCCAGGTGCGGGTCTTGCGGAAGCCAGGATGCCGAAAAATTGTTCTCATCCTTCGGCCTCTCCTGCGGAGGTAGTTTTTCTTCCTCGTCCACCGGCCAGGGTTGCGCCAGCTGTTCCACCCATAACTGCAGCAGCTGCCATTAAGGAGGTAAACCCATGACCAAGGCCGATCTGGTGAAGATCGTCTGCGACAAGACCGGTATCACCCAGCGCGACGCCAAGATCGTGGTGGACTCGTTTCTGGACGCCATTGCCCGGACCCTTTCCGAGGGCAAGAACATCGAGATCCGCGGCTTCGGGCGTTTCAAGGTCAAGGAGCGCAAGCCCCGGCTGGCGCGCAATCCCCGCAAGCCGCAGGAGACGGTGCAGATACCGGCCAGGCTGGTGCCCATCTTTCAGCCGTCCAACGAACTGAAGGCCATTGTGTCGCAGAAGTAGCACCACGAAGGGACGAGGTTGCGATCCTAAGAAGCTAAGCAGCGCTTAGCTTCTTAAGTGGGTGAGTTATGAACTTCTGAAGTTTTGATGCAGCAGATTGTCCGTGCATTATACATCTAGATTTGAAATAAATAAAAAGGAGGTAATATAACGAATGCCCTGCGGTAAGAAGCGCAAGAGACACAAGATGGCCACCCACAAGCGGAAGAAGCGGCTCCGTGCCAACCGGCACAAGAAGAAGATCCGCTGATGCCAAAAGGGGCCGTCCCGTCTGCGGGGCGGCCCCGGTTCGTTTTGCATGGAAGCCAACAAACGTCGCCCTTAAATAATTGCTCCTGAAAAGCCGCTAAACGCGCCCGATACGCTAAATCTAATAAATATGCAACCAGTATAAAGCTACCGGCAACAATGGCCTGTCAAAAATCTTTCTTTTGTGTTCCTTCGACACGACTCGGGACAAGTTTTCGCGTACTCACATCGCATTAGCGGTGATTTCGCGGGAAGAAGGACTTTTAGGGAAAAAATACGATCAACGGCCATGTATCTGGAGCCGATAAACGACTACCTTTGGAGCATCCCCCGGCAAGGTCCGATGCTGACCGAGGGCCGGGTCTTCGCCGATGTCCGGTTGATGGAGCAGATCGGACGGGACAAGGCCCTGGAGCAGGTGGCCAACGTGGCCTGTCTGCCGGGCATCGTCGGATTCGCCTTGGGCATGCCCGACATCCACCAGGGCTACGGGTTTCCCATCGGCGGGGTGGCGGCCATGTCTTCGGACGGCGTGGTCTCCCCGGGCGGGGTGGGCTCTGATATAAATTGCGGAGTGCGGCTGGTGGCCACCGGACTCGACTGCCAGGAAGCCAAGGGCCATCTGCCCCGGCTGGTGGAGGCGCTTTTCGTCGGCATTCCTTCGGGGGTGGGGTCCACCGGCAGCATCAAACTGAGCGCCGGGGACGAGGAACGGGTTCTCACCCAAGGGGCCGGCTGGGCTGTCAAACGGGGGTACGGTTGGGCCGGGGACCTGGAGGCCACCGAGTCCGGTGGTTGTCTGCCGGGAGCGGATCCCTCGAAGCTAAGCCAACGCGCCTTCGATCGCGGGAAACAGCAGCTGGGCACCCTGGGGGCCGGCAACCATTTTCTGGAGATTCAGCGGGTGTCCGAGGTCTACGACCCGGAGGCGGCCGCGGCCTTCGGCATCCGCCAGGACCAGCTGGTGGTCATGGTCCACTCCGGCTCTCGAGGGCTGGGCTACCAGGTGTGCGACGACTACGTCGAGGTAATGCTGAGGGCCATGGCCGGCCACGGCATACAGGTGCCCGACCGCCAGCTGGCCTGCTGTCCCATCGACTCGCAGGAGGGCCGGGACTATCTGGCGGCCATGGCCTGCGCCGCCAACTACGCCTGGGCCAACCGACAGTGCATCATGCACTGGGTGCGGGAGGCCTTCGAGAAGGTCTTCAGGCGGAGCGCCGAGGACCTGGGGATGCGGCTGGTCTACGACGTGGCCCACAACATCGCCAAGTTCGAGGAGCATCGGGTGGGCGGCAAAACCGAAAGGCTGCTGGTCCACCGCAAAGGGGCCACCCGGGCCTTCGGGCCGGGGCATCCCGACCTGCCCGGGCGCTATAAGAAAATAGGGCAGCCGGTGATCATACCGGGCGACATGGGGCGGGCCTCGTATTTGCTGGCCGGGACAAGGGAGGCCATGGAGCAAAGCTGGGGCTCCACCTGCCACGGGGCCGGGCGGCTGATGTCCCGCACCCAAGCCCTGAAGAATACCCGGGGACGCTCCATCGCAAGGGAACTGGGCGACAAGGGGGTACTGGTGCGCTCCCACACCGCCGACACCCTGCGGGAGGAGGTTCCCGAGGCCTACAAGGACGTGGACCATGTGGTCGAGATCGTCCACCGGGCCGGGCTCTCGCGTAAAGTGGCCAGGTTGAAACCTTTGGGGGTGGTCAAGGGCTAATCATTGTTTTCTGAAAGCAACCCCGTAAGGCTTTTGCCGGTAAAATATTTACCGTGCAAAAGAGGAGAAGATGCTTGACATTGTATAGAAAATCTATTATCATTACGCCATTAAATTTAAACCTTAAACAATAGGAGGTTCCATGAAGAAACTGGCTCTGGTCCTGTTGGCCGTGGCGGCTCTTGGCTCTATGTCCTTTGCCCAGAAGGGCGCGATGTCCCTCGGCGGCGGGCTTGGTTTGTTATTGCCGATGGGTGACTTTGCCGACGTCGCCAACATGGGCTTCGGCATCCTCCCCCAGTTCGAGTACACCATGAGCGATAAGTTGAACCTGACAGGGACCGTCGGCTATGTGTCATGGGGCGGCGAGTCGGTGACCGTTCCATATTTTGGCACCTGGGAATACAGCTTTCATGATATCCCGATCCTGGCCGGAGCCAAGTATTACTTCGGCGAAGGCAAGATGAAGCCATATGGTATGGCCAAGTTCGGCATGCACATGTTCGGGGTCTCGGTCGAAGTGGCAGGGGAAAGCGAGTCCGAGAGCGAGACCTACTTCGGTTTCGATTTCGGCGGCGGGATGGAAATGCCCATCAATGAAAAGATGAAATTCGATCTTTCCGGAGCATTCCAGACAATCATGTCCGAGGGCAGCAGCTCGAACGACATTGTGCTTTTTGCCGGCATTAAATACATGCTGAAGTAGAAAAACATAACCGTAAGCGCCCCGACCCCGGTCACCGGGGCGGGGCGTTTTGCTTTAAACCTTATACAAAGCATTTCCGTCTAATTCGTTGATAAAGAACGGCATGGCCGACCGGCCTTTGGATCAGCTCGAGCTTCTCAAGTCCAAGGACTCCAATGCCTTCACTCAGGTGGTCAGGGCGCACCAGCAAGCGATATACCGCCTGGCCTACCGGCTGACCGGCAATGTCGAGGACGCCATGGACCTCACCCAGGAGGTATTCCTGAGAGCCTACCGCTCTTTACCGGGGTTCCGGGGCGAAAGCGATATTAAGACCTGGCTTTACCGCATCGCCATCAATACCGGGTCCTCCTGGAGGAAAAGGGAGAAGGCCATCGTGCAGATGGACGAGGCCCTGGATGTCCCGGCGCCGGGAGAGGACAACGAGCTCAGGATGGCGGTCAGGGAGGCGGTCGAAAGCCTGCCCTTCAAGCAGAGATCGGTGTTCGTCATGCACCACTACGAAGGGTTTAAGCACGAGGAGATAGCTGGGATCACCGGCCGGTCGACGGGCAGCGTCAAGGCCAACTACTTCCAGGCGGTGGCCAAGCTCAAGAGGAAATTGGAGGGGTTCCTGTGAACTTATTGACCTAACCCCAACCCCTTCCCTCGAGGGAAGGGGAGAAAGGGGTTAGGTTCGTGAAGTTAAGCAAAGATCGTCCTTTAATTAAAGTTGGTGATGAAGATGAAGATAAACGATTCCGATATAAGAAAGATCGAACAGCTGGCCGAAGCCTGGCAGGTGGAGATGCCGGATGAGCGATTTTTCATCAACCTGCCGGTCAAGGTGCTGGAGAGCGTTCAGGCGGCGCCCAGGCCATGGTGGTCAATAGCGGCGGTCCCTGCCGGGGCGGTGGCGGCCATGGTTGTTTTTCTGGGCCTGGGATCGCTTTTAACCGGCCGGGAGATCGTCAAAAACAACCGTCTGGCACGAGCCGCGGTGGAGTGGTCGGTGGAGGATGAGGATTGGGAGGACATAGACGGTCTGCTGGCCGAGGCCGATCAAGCCAGCGTTTCCGGACTGCATAGGTATTTCAAGAATTCCAGTCTAGAAAAGGCTTCCTCGGCCTTGGAGGAATACACCTTGGCCGCTATTGATGAATATTAGTTGGGCGAGGAATGACCCGTTAGGAGGAAAGGAGAATAAATGAAAACCTCTTATCTTTTAACCGTCTTGCTGGCTTCGGCGTTAATAGCCACAGGCCAAGATGCCCGCCCGCCGGATGCCCCGGCCGATTGGGCCAGTCCCTATTGCCAGATGGCGCCGCCGGTGCCGCCGGAGACGCCGGGCGGAGCAAATCAGCCTTGCCCGCCGGACCAGCCCTGCCCCATGAGCCCGGAGATGGAGAAGGAGCGCCGCATGTTGGAGGCCATTCGGGTGATTCGGATGACCGAGGTCCTGAAACTCACCGAGGAACAAGTGGCCAAATTTCTTCCCAGGCTCAAGCAGATCGAGGAGCG
>CAZPNX010000024.1:0-37193 GCA_964588285.1 uncultured bacterium | reverse complement strand
CCTCGCTTTCCGCGCCGCCCGCCGCTATGCGCGTCGTTCCGGCGGCTCCGGAACATTTTGGATAATTCTTTAAAAAGGAGTGTTTATGAGGCCTAGAATCTTATATCATATCGGTTGTAGTCTTGACGGCAGAATAGATTGGATAAAGCCTGATAATTTCCTATATTACCGGCTTATAAAAGGAATACCGTTTGATGCAATCATCTCAGGAAGCTCCACAATAAAAAGTGCTGAAATGTCTACTGAAGACAATATAGAAAAATTAGATAATCAATATTTAGTAGTTGTTGACAGTCAAGGTACTATTGATAATTGGGAATTAATAAGGAAACAGGCCTGGTGGAATAACAACCCTATTGTTTTATGTTCTGAAAAAACGCCAAAAAAGTATTTGAAGTATTTAGAATCAATTAAGATAGAATACTTAATTCATGGAATAGACAAAGTTGACCTTCCCGAGTCACTTCAGGATCTATATACAAAATATAATATTGCCAATATGCGCATAGATAGTGGGGGAATTCTTGCTGGGATCATGCTAAGACAAAAATTAGTTGATGAGCTTAGTGTATTAATATCTCCTCAAATAACAGGAGGGACAAGCCCTAAAACTATTTTCTCTGCACCTGATATAAATTCATTAAAGGATGTTATTGATTTAAAGTTAATAGAAGTAAAAAATATCGAGGGTGATTATGTTTGGATAAAATATAAAATTATATTTTAATACTCATTTTTCATCCAACTACACATAACACAAAATTAAAACTCCGCTCCTCGGCCTAGCGGCCTGCGGTGCACGGGGTTCGGGACGCGCGAACCCCGCGAGCCCTAACCCAGATCCTCGCGCCCTTGTTAGACGCTCTGACTTCATCAATTTTAACGTTATCTTGATAATATATTAACCATCTTAAACCGCCAAGCATTTTCCCATGATCGACCGTATGAACGAAGCCGTGGTGCGAGCCGTCCTGGAGACCATCCCCCAGGAGATCACCGTCATCGACCACAACGACGAGGTCATCGGCTGGAACAAGCACGAGACCCGGCTCTTCCACCGGCCCATCTCCAGCATGGGGGTCAACTTCCGTCAGTGCCATCCCAAGGAAAGCCTGCACAAGGTGGAGGCCATCGTCAATGAGATGAAGGAGGGAAAGCGGGACAGGGCCCGTTTCTGGATAGACCTGCCGGTGGGTCCGCTAAAGGAAACGCACAAGATCCTCATTGAGTTCTATGCCCTGCGCGACCCCGAAGGAAAATACCTGGGCTGCCTGGAGTGCACCCAGGACGTGGAGGAAATCCGTAAGCTGGAGGGCCAGCAGCGGCTGCTGACGTAATCATCCACCTGTCACCCTGAGACGATTCCTTGCCCTGCAAGCTGAAGGGTGACGCCTAAACCTGTCATGCTTCGACGCGCTCAACATGACCTCGGGGCGACACTCCAAGCCCGTCTTGTTTCAACCTGCCTAGCAGGCGGGCAATCTCAACATGACAGAATACCGAAAGGGGCTTTCCGCAAGGAAAGCCCCCTGTTTTATAGATATCACCCAATCTAACGGACCACCACCAGTCTTTCCGTAGCCGTCCTCTCCCCTGCTTTCAGCCGGTAGAAATAGACGCCGGCTGCCAGCTTCCGTCCCTGCCTGTCCCGGCATTCCCAGTCTATCGAATGTACGCCGGCGGGAAGGCAGCCTCGATATAAATCGGCCAACTTGTGCCCTAGGATGTCATATACTGCCAGCTCCGCTTGACCTTCGCACTCCAGTTCGAATTCCAACCGTACCCTGCCCCCTGAAGTCGATGGATTGGGCTTGGCCGGAGCGAGGAAAAACCTCCCAGCAACATTGAGGGGCGAGCCCATCACCCCGGTGCCCGCGGTGGTGAAGGTAAAGGGATTTGAAACCAAAGATTGACCCATGGGATTACCGGCAGTATCTTGAAAGGCTGTCAGTTCCAAGCTGTATGTAGTTCCCCCGACGAAAAGATGGCCGACATGTCCTAAAGTAATGACGCTATCGCTGGTTTGATACAATGTGAAATGATAACTGGTATCGCTGAAGATATAGGTAAGTGTATTCTTACTTACCGGTTTAGAAAACCATAGTCTGATGATGGCGTTAGTGGCCACCCCCGTCTGGCCGTCGGCCGGCTGGGTGGCATAAAGCTTGGGACGGACGGTGTCCAAGGTGCGGAAGGACACCGAATCCGGCAGCGGTGCCAGCGGCTGGCCGTCCTCTCCCAGGCCGGAAAGGACCCTGAGGCTGTATCGGGTGAAGTTGGCAAAGTTCTGGGCGTGGGACAGGTAGAGCGTGTCGTGTCCGGTGCTCCAAGAGCTGTCCAGGAAGATGCCCGGATCGCTCAGCTCGCAGGAAACGGTGGCCGGCGCCATGGCCTGTGAGAAGGCCACCCAGAGCGGCACGTCGTAGGCCACCCTCACCTGGCCATTGGACGGACTGGCAGAGGTAATGTAAGGCGGCAGATCATAGAGGTCTGATCTTAGAGGGCCTCCGTAAGCGCCCATGTCGTTTCTAAGACCACCCAGCGACGGCCAAAGGGCCTGGCCTGGGTTTCCGGTGTTCTCCGGATCATTGTAGGCCGAACTGTCGTTTCCGGCGTCTATGCAGGGCGACTCAGCCATCAAGTAGTATCGATCGTCCGCCCAGAACGGATCGGCATCGATGTTGCCGGTGCCGGCAAAGCCTCCCTGCACATCGCAATATTTTACAGAAACCGTTGCGCCCTGGGTTAATAATTGTGTTGGTGAATTGCCCCACAGAATGCTGTTCTGCATTGAGGCGACTGTGGCATAGAACCTGATGCCTCCGGTGGAGCTCGGCCCGGCCTGGTTATCGGCGATGGTGTTGTTGGCCAAGATCCGGGGATATGTCCCATTGTTGTATACCCAGACAGCCCCGCCGCCGAACTGGTCGCCCACCCGGTTGCGGACGATGAGATTGTTGCGGATGACGGCCCCGCTATAATTGAGAACAATGGCTCCGCCATAGCCCCCGGCTTGGTTCAAGGCAATGAGGTTGTTCTCTATTTGCGGATAGCCGTCCCCACAGCGGATGGCCCCGCCTCCGGCGCTGACGCAGCCCGTTTTATAGCGGGCCGAGTTGCCGATGATCCGGTTATGGCGTATCCTGGGCGCCAGGTACTGGATCAGTATTCCTCCCCCTTCATGGTATTTGGAGCCAGGGTTGTGCTCGTCATCCCAGACCGTGCCCTGGCCGTTCCTCAGGGTGAAGCCTATCAGGGCCGCCGAGGTGTCGCCCGAAGTGGCGGGAGTGTTGGACGTAATCAGCACGCAGCTGGCGGTGTCGGAATGGTATGGATTGGTGCCGTCAATGATCGTGGAATCGATATGGGCCGGATCACCATCCAGAATAAACCGGCTGGCCACTGCGATCCCCTTGCCCCTGTAGTTGATGTTCCCCCAAACACCGTGTCCGACCAGCACCGTGTCCCCCTGCTGGGCGGCATTGATGGCTGATTGAATGTCGGAGTAGTTAGCCGGTACATTGAGAACGGCAGCCTGGGCGGCTAAGGCCGTCACGACCGCGGTGAGTAAGGCGGCAATGCTTTTCATATTATCTCCTTTCTACAAACTTAGACAACATTTCCGCCACTCTGTGACAAAAGCCCCCTCCAAAGAGGGGGCTGGCCAGATGTTTGCTCTGGGGCATGCTACAATGTCCCGATGTCGGCGACCACCTTCCATCTCCCATCATCGTCCCGCCGCCACACCGTCAGGTACTTGCCCCGGTAAACCGTCTTCTTACCCTCCTTGTCCATTCCCGGCTTCTCCCATGTGCCGTGGGTGAAACCCAGGTCGCCCGAGGCCGACAACTCGGCCCTCACCGGCTCCCACTTGAGCTGGCTGGGGTCGAACTTGGTCGCCTCATAATACGTCCTGATGGAGTCAAGGCCCGCGATGGCCGGCCGGCCGGCCGGGAAGATGACGGCCTGAGGATGCAGGTAGGAGACCCAGCCCTCCCGGCCCATTTCGGCCGTAGCCCGGTAAAAGGCCCGGTCGGCCTCCATCAGCTGCGACGCGTCGGGAGCTGCCAGTTTCCGGGGGCCGCATGCGATCCCCAGGCCGGCCAAGGCAATAATGACAACCAGCTCCGCGATCCTCATAACCCGCCCTCCGGACCGGCCAGGTTGAATATCTGCCTGAAGTCGCTGCTTTCAACTACCTTTTTCAGGTTGGCGGCGAAATCCTGGGGCTGGGCGAAAGGCTGCGCCCGGAATAGCTTCAGGCATTTGGCGTCGTAAAAGTCGTTGAACCTAGCCAGCCTGGACGGGATAGTCTCGGCCACCGAGCGGCTCTTCGCCTTGTTGAACAGAAGGTTGGCGGGATTGACATAGCCGCTGTCCAGCAGCGCCTTGGTCTTGCTGCGGCAGCTGCACGGGTTGTCCCGATGCATCAGGCCGCACTTCCCCTCCATGAAGTTGTGCAGCTGGGCCCTGGCCCGGGACAGGCGCTGGCGGAAGTTCTCCCTGGTAAGCTCGAGGATCTCCGCCCCTACCCGATCGCTGACCCCGAAGATCGCCCCCAGAATGAAAGTCAGACGCTGTTCCCGATCGAGGCACAGGAGCATTCCCTGCATGCAGCTCGACCTGACTTCGTCCACCAGTAGCTGGCTGTCCAGGGGGAGGGCCTTTTCATCCGGGAGCTCCAGATCCGGAGTACTTTCGATGGCCCGCCAATATTCGCTGAAGCTGGTGCAGTGCATCTTCTCCGCCCGACCCTTCTTCATGTTGATGACGTGGTTGGCCACAATGCGGTAGAGCCAGGTGCGGAACTTGCATTTTCCCTGGTAGGTGTCCAGCTTGGTGATCACCTTGACCAGTATCTCCTGGGTGATGTCCTCGGCCTCCTGGGGGTGGTAGACCATCCGCAGGGCGATATTGTAGACCCAGGCCTGGTGCCTCAGGATTAGCTCCTCCAGGGCCTTTTTACCGCCCAGGACGGCGGCCTTGGCTAGGGCTTGGTCGGTCTGTTCGGTAATTCTTTTCTCGAGGAAGGGATTGATCATGTTGGGTCCCCTTTAGATTACGGGGACTTGGACAAGAAGATGCATCTGGTGTGACAGGCCCGGGATATCAGAGTGTGCCGAAAAGCCTCCGGAGGGCTGCCAAGTCTTTGGAAGACAGAGTCTTGGCCCCTCCGAGCAAACTGGAGACAAGGGCCACCCTGGCCAGATGCTCCAATCGCTCCATCCTGTCCAATGCCTCCTGGAGGTTCTTTCCATAGGTCAGTACGCCGTGGTTGGCCAAAAGAACCGCCTGGTGCTTCTTCACCAGCTTGGAGATTGATTTTGGAACCTCCTCGGTAGACGGCGTTGCATAGCGGGCCAGCGGCACCGGACCCAGCATGACCACTGCCTCGGGCAGGATGGGCCGGACAAGACCTTTTCCGCAGGCGGCAAAGGCGGTGGCCGCCGGCGGATGGGCGTGGACCACCGCCCCCACCTCCGGCCTCTGCCGATAGACCTCCAGATGCATCTTCATCTCCGAGGACGGTTTCCCCTTTCCCGACAAAACCCGGCCCCGCTCGTCAACCGCCAGCAGCTGGCCGGCCTTGACCGTTCCTTTGGACACCAGGGACGGCGTTATCAGCAGCCGGCCGCGGCCGTACCGGGCGGAAACATTGCCGTCGGTGGCCGGAACGAAACCCAGGGAATCCAGCCTGCGGCAGACGAAAATAATTTCGCTTTTAAGCCGCTTCACTTTCGAACCTGCCAACGTCAACCTGAGGTTGCCTCCATCCTTTACTTTCTGAGATCCGGTCTTTGGCATGTTCTATAAACCTCTGCGCCTCTGCGGGAGAACATATTTTCACTCCCCGCCCCCATGCTGCAGCTGGTAGAGCTTGTAGTAAAGCCCTTTCTTCCTCAACAGCTGCTGGTGGCTGCCCACCTCCCGTATCTCGCCTTTATGAATGACATAGATGCGGTCCACGTGCTTGATGGTGGACAGCCGGTGGGCGATGACGATCGAAGTCCGGCCCTTCATCAGCACCTCCAGGGCGTCCTGGATCAGCTTCTCGGTGGCCGAGTCGATGTTGGCGGTGGCCTCGTCCAGCACCAGCACCGGCGGGTCGAAGGCCAAAGCCCGGGCGAACGACAGCAGCTGCCGCTCCCCGGCCGATAGCGTCACCCCGCGTTCTCGAACCTCTTCGTCGTAGCTTTTAGGAAAGCGCTCGATGAAGGTGTCGGCATGCACCTGCTGGGCCACCTTCTGCACCTGGTAGTCGGACAATCCTTTATTGAGCCTGATGTTGCCCTTTATATCGCCGGAGAAAAGAAAGACATCCTGCATCACCACCCCCAGGGCCGAGCGCAGGCTCTCCAGCGGAAGCTGCCTGATGTCCACCCCGTCCAAGGCGATGGAACCGCGTTGGATATCGTACAGCCTGGCGATAAGGTTGATGATGGTGGTCTTGCCCGAGCCGGTGGCCCCGACAAAGGCCACTTTCTCGCCGGGCTCGACCGTGAAGGACACCCCTTTAAGCACCGGCTCGCCCGGGAGGTACTCGAACCAGACGTCATCGAAATCAATCCGTCCTTTCACCTTATCCAGGGCTTTAGGCCGGTGCGGACTGCTTATGGCCACCGGCTCGTCCAGCAGGTTGAATATCCTTTCCGAAGAGGCCATGGCCGACTGGAGCACGGTATAGCTCTCGGTCAGCTCCTGGATGGGCCGGAAGAACATGCGGAGGTAGGTGACGAAGGCCACCAGCACCCCTAGCGAGATGGCGCCCCTCAGGGCCTGGTTGCCGCCGTAGTAGATGACCAGGGCCAGGCCGACGGCCGAGATGATCTCCACCAAAGGCCGGAAAAAGGACATCACCAGCACCTCCTGCATGGAAGCCTGAAAATAGTCCCGGTTGACCTCCTCGAAGCGCCTTATCTGCTCGGCCTCGCGGCGAAAGATCTGGGTCACCCGGATGCCGGAGATGTTCTCCTGCAGGGTGGCGTTGAGCCGTGCCAATCTCACCCGTATCCGGCGGTAGATGTCGCGGGCCCTGATCCGGAAGAACACGGTCCAGAAGCCTATCAGCGGCAGCACGGCGCAGGTGATCAAAAAGAGCCGGGCATCGAGCTTGACCATCATGGCCATCAGGGCGGCTATCAGGGCCACGTCCCGTAAAAGCTGGGCAAAGACCGAGACGAAGGCTTCGTTGATGGCATCGACATCGTTGGTGGCCCGGGTCACCAGCCGGCCCACCGGGTTGCGGTCGAAATACGACATGTCCATGGCTTGAAGCTTGGCGAACACCCTCTGCCTCAGTCCGTGCATGAAGCGCTGCCCCACCAGCTGCACCAGAAACACCTGGGCGAAGTTAAGCCCGAAGCTGACCACCAACAGCCCCAGGAATGTCAGGCCGAATCGCAAGATTCCGGCCAGATCCCGGCCCCGGATTGCGGTTGCTTCCTCCCGGGACAGTTTTTTCAGGTCCTGGTGGCGGATGAGGACAATCTTCCCGTGGGTTTCGAACAATTCCGGATGAGAGAATACTGCGGCCGAAGCCCGAACTCCGGCCTTTTCCGGTTCGAAGAAATAATAGCGTTCGGATCCCAGCCGTCCCTGGCGCTCCAGCTCAGCCACCAGCCCCTGCTGTTCCTTGGCCAGTTTAGATGGAACGACCAGCACCGTGTCTCCGCTGAGCGGAACGGTGTTCTCGACCGGCTTGTCTACGGCCGCCTTGCGGCCGGAAACCGCGATATGGCGGTCGATAACCTCCTTGGTCAGGTAGGGCAGCACCAACTCAAAACCGGTGACGGCCAAAAGAACCAGGACCGCCAGGGCCATCAGCAGCCAATAAGGCCGCAATAACCCCAAAAGCCTTTTTACCAGCCTGGCGTCGTAGATGTTCCCCAGGGCCGCTTCCTCATGAAAGTCGTGCCCCCCGCCCCCTCCGTGTCCTCCGCCGTGTCCGCCGTGCATCAGTTCATATCCCTCTCACCGCAAAGGCTTTGGCGTAAGCCCTCGGCCTGAGACTTCGGCGAGCTGTCAGGCTGAGCCTGTTTAAGCCTCAGTCGAGCCGCTCGGGCCGAAGGCTCAGTCGAACGCTCAGCCGAACCACACCAAGGCGCTATAATGTCTTTTTTTCCAAAAAAATGGAAAAAACTGGCGTTTTTGTGCCCTTGCAGGTTGATCATTTCTTGGCTATGGCCCTCTCCAGCTGCTGCAGCTGGTAGATCTGGTGATACAGCCCTTTCCTGGCCAGCAGCTCCCGGTGCTTGCCGCGTTCTACAATTTTCCCCTGGTCCAGAACCAGTATCAGATCGGCATTCTGTATGGCGAATATCCGATGGGAGATGACGATGGCCGTCCTTCTTTTCAGCTCGGAGCGCAAAGCGTCCAATATCCGCCTCTCGGTGTCGGCATCCACCGCCGACAGGGCGTCGTCCATGATTAGTATGGGCTTATCGGCCAGCAGGGCCCGGGCCAACGCCAGCCGCTGCTTCTGGCCTCCGGAAAGGGTCACCCCCCGCTCGCCGATGACGGTTTGATAACCCCGGGGCAGGGCGGCTATCTCATCGTGGATCGAGGCCAGCCTGGCCACCCTTTCCAGCTCGGCCTGGTCCGGCATTTCCTGCCGCCCAAAGGTGATGTTTTCGGCGATGGTGTCCGAGAAAAGGAACGTCTCCTGAGGCACGAAGGAAATCATGGAACGGAGGGCGGCCAGTGAATATTCCCTGATCTCATGGCCGGACACCATCACCCGCCCGGCCGTAGGCTCGTACAGCCTCAGCAGCAGGCTTACTAAGCTGGACTTGCCGGAACCGATGCTGCCGGTGATCCCCACCAGTTGGCGGGGGGGGACGACAAAGGAGAGGTTTTCCAGGGCCGGGGCCGATTTACCATTGTAGTAGCTGGTGACGCCATCGAACTCGATAGCCCCGCTATGGCGGCCCGACGGTGCCGGCAGGACTCCGGGCAGATCCCTGATGGCCGGTTTGGTCTCGAAGATCCGGTTGATTCTGCCCTGGGAGGCCGCCCCTCGCTGAAAGATATTTATGGCCTGACCGATGGCGATCATGGGCCAGATGAGGATGCCCAAGTAGGAACTGAAGGCCACGAAGTCGCCCACCGACACCTCTCCGTAAACCGTCATCCGGCCGCCGGCCAGGAAGACGATGCCCTGGGAAAGCGAGGCGATGAACATTATCAGGGGGAAGAACATGCCCCACAGCCGCACCAGGGTTAGGTTCTTGCTCAGATAGTCCTGGCTGGCCCGGCAAAAACGCTCCCGCTCGGCCCCCTCCTGGACGAACAGCTTGACCACCCGGATGCCGGAGACGTTCTCCCTGACCAGCTCGGTCATGTCGGCAAACGATTTCTGAACCCGCTCGAAGAGACGGCGGATCATCTGTCCGAACAAGGTTACCACCACCGACAGCACCGGTAGGGGAATCAGGGCCAGCAGGGTCAGCCGGGGCGAGATGCGAAACATCATCACCAGGGAGGCCAGCCCCAGCACCACGATGTCGGTCAGGATCACCAGGCCGAAGCCCAGAGACATCCGCACTGCGTTGATGTCGTTGGTGGCGTGGGCCATTAGGTCGCCGGTCTTGTGATAGTCGTAGTAGGAGAAATCCAGAGTGGTCAGATGGGCGAACAGGTCCCCCCGCAGGCGGTTCTCAATTTTCCTGGCCGAGCCTATTATCAGATAACGCCAGAAAAAGCGACCCACCCCTATCGCCAGGGCCACCCCCACTACCCACAGGCTGTAGGCCATGAGCCTTTGCGGCGTGGCCGCGGCCTGGGCCAGGTCGTCTACCACCCGCTTCATAATATAAGGTACCGCCAGCTGCAGCAGGTCGATGGCCACCAAGGACAACAGGCCGCCCAGGATGGCCCATTGGTGGGGGGCTACGTATTTGCGGAGGGCCAGGAGCTCTTTCACGGAGCAGGTCTGATTTCGGTTAGTCCGTTACATTTTATAAGAAAACCATGAAGCCAAAAATACTTTCCTGATTTCCTTCCTATGCTCCAACTTCGGCGAACCACCGCCTCACCGGGACAGGAAGGCGGGATTCCTGAATTCCTTATAGTTTCCGGTTTATCGAGTTAGGTATTTAAGGATGAACGCGTGATTATAAGCAATGGGCCGGGCAAAGTCAAGATAGCTCTCCCCTGTGAAAACCAAGTGAAAAGCCCCACGCCTTCGGCGGGGGGCTTTCTTTCCGGCTTTATATCGTCGTCGTGATGATGTCGATTATGACCGGGGTTGCTTGGAGAAGCAGTCCGAACAGTAGACCGGACGCTCTCCGGTGGGCTTGAACGGCACTTCGGTCTCTTTGCCGCAGGCGGCGCAGGTGACCTGGTGCATCTGTCGGGCCCCGCGGCGCTGCTGCTTGTTGGCGGCGCGGCAGGTCTGGCACCTCTGGGGCTCGTTCTGGAAGCCCTTCTGCTGGTAGAACTCCTGCTCTCCGGCAGTGAAGGTGAAGGTGTTCCCGCAGTCCTTGCAGGTCAGGGTCTTGTCCTGGAAACTCATGGTACTCCTTGGATTAGGGTTGTTCCGTTCCGTCAGTAAACCCCGTACCGTTAACAACTGGTACGGGGTTTCATCCGGACGCGTGGTTGTTTACATTGATAATGATAGCAGAAAACGGGAAATTTGTCAATACCCGAAATATATAGCATTTTTGCTATATGTATTACTAAGCTCAGGGCCGCCGGGCCTTCTTCCTGCTCCGGGGCACAAAACCGGCCTCCTGGCTCCAGCCCTCCTGGCCGGTTTCGGCTTGGGTCGGAGCGGGAGTTGGCGCTGATACCGGCTTGGGGGCCTGTCCCGAGTTGACAGCTTGAGACTGACGCAAACTGGACCGGGGCGGCTGTTCCCGTCTTTCCGAAGGACGCGCCGGCTTGGCCTGCGGCTTGCGGCTCTGGTCCCTTCTGCCTGATTTTCCCCGCGGTTTCTGACCGGACTGGCCGGCAGCAGGCTTTGGGGTTTGTCCCGAACCTCGTGTGGAGTCGGTTGACCGAGCAGCCTGCCCCGAGTCCCGAGCCGAGCCGAGGGATCGAGGGGCCTGTCCCGAGCGCTGCCCCGAGCCTGCTTGCGGTGAGCTTGTCGAACCCGTCGCTGGGCCGTGCCGAGGGGCGATTATCACCCGCCTCCGATCTCCCTCGCCCACGGCAAAGGTTTTGACGTCCGGGTGGTTCTCCAAGGCCTTGTGAATGATCTTGCGCTGGTGCGGCGGCATAGGCTGCAGCTTTTGCTCCTGGCCGGTCTCCTTGACCTTTTTGGCCAGGTTCAGGGCCATTGTTTTCAGATGGTCTCCCTGGCTCTGCCTGAAGCCGCCGATGTCCAGGTGAATGTCCTGTTCTGATTCGTGGCAGATCTTGCCCAGCAGGTACTCCAGGGCGTCTAAGGCCGCCCCGTTATTGGCCTGCAGGTATTTTTCGCCGCTTTCCGATTCGATGACTGCCGTAAGCCGGCCGCCCTCCTCGCTGAACGAGCGCACCGTTCCCGGAAATCCCATCTTGGCTAAAATGTTCTCCACGATCCTTTTCACCCGGGGCTGGGCCTGGACCTTGAGCCGAACCTTGGCCGGCCTGGCCCCCAAAAGCCCCAGGAACCCGGAGGTCCCCAGGCTGACTATCTCCACCTGGACCTCGTCCCGGGAAAGCCCCATTTCCTTTAGGCCCTTCTCGATGGCCTGCTCTACCGTCTTGCCCTCTTTCTCGATGATGCTCATGGGTCCTCGTAATGGAATGTGTGTTGCTTTTATCCCGGCGCCGCCTCAGTCCTGGGGGATGGGCTGGGTGCGCACGTGTATCAGGTATTGCTCGCCGATGGACAGCACGTTGTTGGTCAGCCAGTAGAGGTTGAGCCCGGCCGGCATGCTCAGAAAGATGAATGCCATGAATACCGGCATGATGTAGACCATCATCTTCTGTTTGGGGTCGACCGTGGTCAGCTTCTGCTGGACGAACATGGCGATGCCCATCAGCACCGGCAGCACGTAGTAGGGGTCCTTGACCGAAAGGTCGGCCAGCCACAGGAGGAACGGCGCCTGCCTCAGCTCGATGGTGTTGACCAGCACCTGGTAAAGAGCGAAAAAGATGGGCATCTGGATGAGCAGCGGCAGGCAGCCGGACAGCGGGTTGGCCCCGTGCTCCTTGTACAGGGCCATGGTCTCCCGGCTTATCCGGGCCTGGTCGCCCTTGTGCTGCTCCTGTATCTTCTTCAGCTTGGGCTGGAGCATCTGCATCCGCTTCATGGACTTCATGCCGCTGTAGGTCAGCGGGAAGAAGACCAGCTTCATCAGGGCCGAGAAGATGATGATGACCGCCCCCCAGTTGGGAACCGGATCATGTATGGCCGTCAGGATGGAAAGTATCCCCCGCGAGATCCACTGCAGCCATTTCCAGCCGGTATCGGCCACCCGGTCCAGGCCGGGATGCACCCTGGCCAGCCTCTGGTGCTCGATGGGCCCCAGGTAGACCTTGATGCTGTCCGCCACCCGGCCTTGGGCCGTCAGGGAAATTGTGCTGGTGGCCCTCTCCGGCCCGGCCAGCCCCTGTCTGACCTCGACCGCCCGCCCCGGCGGCGGCACCATGGCCGCCAAAAAGTACTTGGTCCGCACCCCGCTGTAGGCGATGTTGCCCTCGATCTCCTCCAGGTCCGGCTTGGTCAGTTTTTTGAGCTTGTCTGTCGCCAGATCATTGCCCAGCATGGCCAGGGCCCCGAACTCGTTCAAGTCCAGCTTGCGGTCCTTCTCGGTCGAGTTGAGCCCGCAGCCCCAGCCCAGCCGATATCTGGGACCCAAGCTGACTTTCTCTGAGTTGGGAATGATCTCCACCGCCAACAGCAGACCCAGGCCGCCTTCCAGCGGGGTATAGCTCTTACGCACCAGAAAACCATCGAACAATGCCTCGAACACCGCCCGCTCCGTCCCGGCCTCAACCACGGTGAAAGGATATTTCTCAAGATCGAACGTTTGTCCTTGTGCCTGTACCTCAAGCCCCAGGGCAGCTCCTCCCTGAGGAATGAGTTGCACCGGCTTGCCGTCCGGACCCAGGTATTTTTCCAGCCGGCATTCGGTCAGGGTCGCCCCCAGGCTGGACAGCTTGACCGAAAGGCCGTTCGAGGAAAGAGGCAATTCCTTAATTTCGACCTCGACCGGCTTGGCAGCTTTTACCGGTTTGGCGGCCGTAGCCGCAGTCGGGGCTATGGGAACGACTGACGGTACTATCGGGGTTTGATCGGCTTCCTGCTTGGGCTGGACCTTGACCGGCTGGGTCTTGGGGGCCATCAATTGGAAAGCCACGAAGACCCCGAAAATCAGGAACAGGGCCAGTATGGTTCTGGTGTTGGAATTCATGCTTTATTCTTGGTGATGATTTCCGGAACCGGGTCGTATCCCCCAGGGTGAAAGGGATGGCAACGGAGCATCCGGCCCAAACCCAGCCTTAAGCCCCGCCAAGTCCCATGGCGGCTCACCGCTTGCCGCAGGTAACAGGAGCAGGTGGGATGGAAACGGCAGGAGTTTGGCAGTACCAAGCCAAGGCTCAGCCGATAGGCGTCGATCAGGAGCATCAGCCCCCTGCCAAACCAGTCATTCATTTTTGTCATTTTCTTCCAAAACTCCGGCCTCGGCCAGCAATTGCTCTAGAACGCGTCTGGCGGATGCGTATTCCATGTCCTTGGTGGCCGAGATCACCAGATCATGGCCGGTCCGGAGGCGATGCTTGAGATCCCGGTAAGCCTCCCGCATGCGGCGTTTCATCAGATTCCGGCAAACGGCGCTGCCCAGTTTTCTCTTTACGATGAACCCGGCCCGGTTTCCGCCCGTCCCTGTTTTCGGGGTTATCAGCAGCTGCAGGCCTTCCTGGAAATAACGTCGGCCTGTTTTCAGCACCTGTTGGATGTCTTCGGACCGGCGCAGCCTTTCCGTTTTGGGGAAGCTTTTCTCCGGCACGGGGGACGGAAAGCACTTCCCGGTTACTTTTCCTTCTTCTCGTCCGATACCGTCAGTTTCCACCGGCCCTTGGCCCGGCGCCGGGCCAGGATCTTGCGGCCGTCGGCCGTGGACATCCTTTTACGGAAACCGTGCTTTCTGGCCCTCTTGACCTTGCTGGGCTGATAGGTGCGCTTCATCTACTCCTCCGGAAGCTTGTCTCTGATTGTTGGAAAACCATATATTATACCCCATCCGAAGTCTTGTTTGCAAGGCAATTTGCCTGCCCGTCGTTGGGACCAGTTGAGCAAATAGTCATTTAGGGTTGAGGGTCGCCCTCTTACTTCAGCGCACCCCCCAGCGCTTATGCATCTGAAAGATGATCCTGACTTCATCCAGAAGTTTGGAGGCTGCCGCCTGATAACGGCGCACCATACCTATGTCCGGAGCCAGCTCCCCTGAGGCCGGCTGCAGAACCAGGGGAATCTTTCTGTCGATTCCGGCTATCAGCTGCGCCGCCATCTCCACCTCGTCCGATAAAATGCCGCTGGTGATCACCAGCTTTACGAACGCCTTATCTTTGACCAGCTCCAGGAACCGGCGGTGAACATCCCACAGGTCCTGGCCGCAATCCGAGGGCGGCTTGATGTCCATGGCCACGGTGTCCACCTTTTCTGCCAGCCTGGCCATAACGTCCGGCAGAGAGCCGTTGGTCTCTAAATAGATCTTAAGGCCTTTCTCCTTGAGCCTGGGGCAAAGCTCGGTCACGAAATCGTTCCACAGCAGCGGTTCGCCGCCGGTCAACGAAACGTACTGGCCCGGCCTGGCCGTCAAGCCGACTACCGAAAGTACCTGGTCAACGGTCATCTCGGCCGCCCTTTTTTCGTCCCGGGCGTAGAGGGTGTCGCAATAGGAGCAGAACAGGTTGCATCCCAGGAAGCGGACGAAGGTGGTCTCCTCGCCCAGGAAGAGCCCCTCGCCCTGCAGGGAGTGAAAGATCTCGACGATCTTGGCGTTCATGCCTGAAAAATTTTGGAGCTGGACCGGGAATCCGTTTCCCACCGGCTTAACCGGTTCACCGCAGCACCGTCACCCGCCGGCAGGCGCCGCTTTCCATCTCCCGGACGAAGTAAAGCCCGGCCCGGACGCGCTTGGCGACTGGGGTCCGGCCGTCGCCCACGGCCACCAGCTGGCCCAGGGCGTTATAGATCTGGTACCTGCCCGGGGCCGAGAACCTCAGTTCCGAAAGCGACCGGACCGGGTCCGGCCAGACGGCGAATTCCTGTGTCTTAAGCGGCTGCGGCTTTTCACCGGCCACGCCCGAAGGCCCCTCCCAGCCGGCCAGCCGGGCCGCCATCCACCAGAATGCCCGTCCCTTGAGGATGCAGTTCAGCCGCTGGGAATGGGCGCATTCTCCGCAGGCCGCCGTCAATCGCGTCAGCTCGTGGCCGGGATTCCTGGTTATCCACGACTGGGCCCAGTTTATGGTGGTGCCGCTGGAGTCGTAATCGCAGTTGTCGTCGGCGAAAAGCTCCATATAGTTCACCTGGCCGTCCGGATCGTAGCTTTCGATATCGGCAAAATCGAACAGCACCCGGTCATGGGCCAGGCAGTAGTTTCGGATCTGCTGATTGCGGATGTTGAGGTTACCGGCCGCCCCGGTGCCGTCCAAGTGCCCGGTCATATGGACGAAGGTGACCCCGGGGAAATTTTGGATCAACTCATCCATCAGATTCAGATAGGTGGCAATATCCAGGGAATCGGCCCAGCCCACCTGGCCGCACCAGGACCACATCACTAAGTTGCGGAAGTGGGGATATATCTGATACGAGCCGTCCAGATTGAGCAGCATGGTGTCGGTCAGGTATTTCCAAGTCACCCGGTCCGGATTGCCCAGGTCGCCGTCGGGCACATAGTCCCAGAAGGACATGACCGTGTCCGGCGCAGGCAACCCCGATTGCCAGGCGTAGTAACCATGGTCGTCGAAAAAATCATAGACCGGAAAGGAGTCCAGCAGGGCCTCCATGCCGGTGACCACCTGGCTGCCGTGCGAGGTGTGGCCGTAGGTGAGATTGATGGTGCTGCGGGCCTGGCTGATCCAGTATTCCGGCACCTGGGAGAGGTCGGCACAGGTGTGGTCGATGATCAGAGCCCGGGCCGCCCCGGACATGAATGCCAGGAGCAGAAGGCAGGCCGTTGCCGACTTTTTATGGTTCATCGCTTTTCTCCTTGGAAAAGGTTGGCTTGATAAGCGGGTCGGATACCCGCGCCTCTTTAAAACCCCGGGCCCGCAGACGGCAGGAGTCACACCTGCCGCAGGGTCTGTCCCCTCCCCGGTAGCACGACCAGGTCAGCTCCCAGGGCACCCCCAGCTTCGACCCCAGTCGGACTATTTCTGCCTTGCTGTATTTTATCAGCGGGGCTATTATCCTAATGGCGCGCCCCTCCCGGCCGGCCTTGGTGCCCAACTTGAAGACTCTACCGAAGGCCTGAATATAGTCGGGACGACAGTCGGGATAGCCGGAATAGTCCAGGGCATTGGCGCCGATCATAACCGCCCCGGCACCTATGGCTTCGGCACAGGAAAGGCCGAAGGCAAGAAAGATGGTGTTCCTGGCGGGAACGTAGGTGGAGGGAATGGACCTGCCTATGGAGCGATGGCTCTTGGACAATGGTAGCCTGGATCTCTGGTTGAGCAAGCTGCTGCCCTTCCAGGGGAGGGGGAATCTGATCACGTGCAGGGGAACGCCTGCCAGCCGACAAAGGGCCCGTGCTGAAGCCATCTCCCGACGGTGGCGCTGGCCGTAGTCGAAGGCCAGGGCCGAAGGCTGCCATTCCCTGGAGATCGCCCAATAGAGGACGGTGGCCGAGTCCAGCCCGCCGGAGAGAAGGACTACCGCCTTTTTCTTCCTACTTGGGGCCATAGCTGGCCCGGCAGCCCTCGGACTCCCAGACCGTCACCTCGTGGACCTTTATCTTCTGGGAGCTGAACCTGAGGACCATCTCCTCGTAAAGCAGCTTGGCGATGTTCTCGGCCGTGGGGTTGATGCGGTCGAAAGGCTTGACCTCGTTCAAGTGTTGGTGGTCCAGCTTGGAGATCGCTTTTTCCAGCACCTGACGCAGCAGGGTGAAATCCACCACCATGCCGCCCTTGTTGAGCACCGGGCCCTTGAGGGTGGCCTCCACCCTGTAATTGTGCCCGTGCAAACGCTCGCACTTGCCTTCATAATCCCTCAGGCTGTGGGCGGCGGAGAAGGTTTGGGTGGCGGTCACATAGTACATGCTGGCCTCCTGTCATGGCGTTGACATTCCCGTAAAATCGGGAATCCAGTTATCTCATCGATCTTCAAAAGCCGGCGTGGGACGGCCGTCAGGGGTAACTGGCGGTCACCGTGATCCCGATGCCGCCCCGGACGTTGAAAACCCCCTTTACCTCGGCGGAGCGCGGTTTGACGGCCTTCACCAGATCGTCCAGGATGCGGTTGACGGCCTCCTCGTGGAAATGCCCCTCGTTTCGGTAGCTCCACAGGTAAAGCTTGAGCGATTTGGATTCCACAATCAGCCGGTCCGGGACGTAACTGATGGTGATGGTCCCGAAGTCGGGTTGTCCGGTCACCGGGCATAAGGAGGTGAATTCCGGGGTTTCCAAGACAACCCGGTAATCCCGGCCCGGATGGGTATTGGGGAAAGCCTCCAGCCTTTTAAGCGGCCGTCGTATCCGTCGGCCCAGAATCGAAAGCCTTTTTACGTCGCCCATTTTTCTTAGCGAACTGTTTTATGCTTGACAGCAATTATAGTCATAATGCTGAAAAAATCAACATTGATTTAAGAAGGGATGTCAGATATTAAACCTTGAAGCCCCGACCCGATAGCCTCTTTTCATGTAAATTTGTTAAACTTTTACCAGCCGGTAATTACGGCTCCCCAGACCCAATTCTTCCGCGTACCTGAGCTGCACCGACCAGTCGACCTCGGGATAGATGTCCCGGAACTTGTCGCTGCCGGGCTTCAGGGCTTTTTTTAGAGCCGTCCCCTTAATGCCCGGGGCATTGATGACCAGGTCGTTTGAGGCTGCGTCCACCGCCACCGGATCCCGAGAGGCGCAGATGCCGATGTCGGAAACGATATAGGGATCGGTCCGTCCGTAGCAGTCGCAGGCCGGGGAGACGTTGATTATGTAGTTGAGGAAGGCCAGCTTTCCCGGATGGAGCTTGTTGAACCCGGCCATATGCTCCACCATCTTCTCCTGCATCTTCTCAGGACCCGAGTCCCAGGCGTTGCGCACCGCGTGCTCCGGGCAGACCACGATGCAGGAACCACAGCCGATGCACTTTCTGGCATCTATTCTGGCGTGTTTATCGATCTCGATGGCGGCGGCCGGGCAGTTGGCGGCGCAGCGGCCGCAGGCGGTGCACTTTTCTTTCTTGATCTGAGGGGAGATGTCGGAATGCATGGCCAGCTTGGCGCCGCGGCAGCCCCCGCCCATCCCCAAATTCTTTAAGGAGCCTCCGAAGCCGGCCAGCTCATGCCCCTTGAAGTGGGTGACGCAGACGATGGCGTCGGCCTTGGCCAGGTCGTGGGCCAGCTTGACCTTCTTCAAGTGCTTTCCGTTGACCTCGACCTCGACATAGGAGCCGCCGCGGAGCCCGTCGGAAATGAGGGCCGGACAGCCCATGGCGTCATAGGAGAATCCATGCCGGTGGGCCGTTTCCAGGTGCGATATCGAATCGGACCTGGTGCCCACGTAAAGGGTGTTGGCGTCGGTGAGAAACGGCCTGGCTCCCAGGGCCTTGATTGCTTCCACCACCGGTTTCACCAGCCGCGGGGGCACAAAGGCCTTGTTCCCCACCTCGCCGAAATGCAATTTAACCGCCGTCAGATCCCCCTTGGCGGCGACATCGGCCAGCGGCAACCGCTCCAGCAATGTTGCGATCTTCCCCTCGGCGTCATCCTGGTCTTGACTGGCAAGCGCGGCGAAATAAACCTCTGAAGGAATCATGCTGCCCTCATTCTTTTTATCAATCCGGCCAGATAGAATGCCCCGGAGACGGCGGCCAGCAATATGCCGGCCAGCAATATAAACCGGCCCCACGGCTGCCAACGCATGGCGTAGCAGACGATGGCCCCGGCCAAAAAAGTAACCGCCGCCTTGCCCGGCCAGTTGGACACCGGAACTGCCCCGGCCCGTCTCATCCAAACCAAGGCTCCCATCAGAATAAGCGCATCGCGCCCCACGATCAATCCGGTGGCCCACCAGGGGAAATCCCTCCAGAGCGCCAGGGCCACCGCCATGCTGTTCAGACAGACCTTGTCGGCCACCGGGTCCAGGATCCTGCCCAGCTCCGTTACCATACCCAGACGGCGGGCCAGCAGACCGTCGAAAAAATCGGTGGCTGCGGCCGCCAGCATCAGCGCCAACAGAAGGCCGTCCCAGCCGTTTTTCAGGGACAGCAGGATGAACGGCAACAGGACGATGCGCAACAGGGACAACAGGTTGGGCGGGTTCACGGATCAAGTTTACGGCAAGGCCGGGCCAATGTCAAGGTCACCTGGAACCATTTATCCCCGGCTCAACCTGTATTTGTCCACTGGCTGAAAAAACGGTTGACAAAATGATATTCTTCTGTTATCCTAATCAGGACGGAATGCCGGCGTGGTGAAACTGGTAGACGCAGAGGACTCAAAATCCTCCGGCAGCAATGCCATGGGGGTTCGATTCCCTCCGCCGGCACCAGACTTGTTTTTCACTTTGTCATTATCGCGAAAGCGGTAATACGTGATTGTCCTAAAAAACAACCGAGGGTTCCTGCCGGATTTCATGTAAAGAGTGAAACTAAGCGCAGGAATGATCGAAAGCTGATGCCCGACCCACAGCCGACACCGCCACCCCAGCTTCCTCAGATGGACCAGCTCCTCGAGGAGTTGGTGCTCCGCGAGGCCTCCGACCTGCACCTGCGGGTGGGCGAGCCGCCCATCTACCGCATCGGCGGCCGTTTGGTGCGCAGCGAGTTCCCGGTGCTCAAGGAGGACGACACCGTTTCTCTGATGCACAGCATCCTGTCCGAGACCCAGCGCCAGCGCCTGGAGCGTGAGCGGGAGCTGGACCTGGCTTTCGGCCTGCCCGGGGTGGCCCGTTTCCGCATCAACGTCTTCCATCAGCGCGGCTACATGGGGGCGGTGATGCGTGTCATCCCCCTCAAGATCAAGTCCATCGACGAGTGGGGCCTGCCGCCGATACTCAAGGACCTGTCCCTGCTTCCCCGGGGACTGATACTGATCACCGGCCCTACCGGAAGCGGCAAGTCCACCACCCTGGCGGCCATGGTTCACCACATCAACCAGCGCCGCAAATCACATATCATCATCTTGGAGGACCCGGTCGAGTTCCTCCACCAGGACGCCCAGTCCATCATCGAACAGCGCGAGGTGGGCTCGGATACCAATTCCTTTGCCCTGGCCCTGCGCCATATCATGCGCCAGAACCCCGATGTCATCCTGGTGGGCGAAATGCGCGACTACGAGACCATGTCCCTGGCCATCGCCGCCGCCGAGACCGGACATCTGGTGCTGGCCACCCTGCACACCACCGACGCCGCCCAGACGGTGGACCGCATCATCAACACCTACCCGCCCGAGGGGCAGGCCCAGGCCCGGGTGCAGCTGGGGACGGTGCTCCAGGCTGTCATTTCCCAGGCCCTGCTGCCATCCATCAAGCAGAAGAAGCTGGTGGCCGCCTTCGAAATAATGCTCTGCACCCCGGCCGTCCGCAGCGTCATCCGGGACGGCAAGACTCCCCAGATCTATTCGCTGATCCAGACCGGGGCCAAGTTCGGCATGCAGTCGCTGGACCAGGCCCTGCGCGACCTCTACATCAAGGGGCTGGTCAACCTGGAGGACGCCCTGGCCAAATCCTCCAATCCCCAGGAGCTGGAACAGGCCATCACCAGGTGAAGCCATGCAGCTTTCCGAACTTCTCTACACCATGTACCAGAAAGGGGCCTCGGACCTGATCCTCAAGGTCGGGTCCAAGCCGGTGCTGCGGCTCCAGGGCCACCTGACGCCGCTGGAACTGCCGGTGCTCCAGCCCGACGACACCAAGCGCTTTGCCGTGGACATCATGACCAAGGAGCAGCTGGAGCGGTTCAAGCGGGAACGGGAGATCGACCTCTCCTGCGCCATCGCCAACCTCTGCCGTTTCCGGGCCTCGGCCTTTGTTCAACGCGGCGAATTCGGCCTGGTGTTCCGCATGATCCCCAACAAGATCCCCACCATAGACGAGTTGGGCCTGCCGGTGGTCTGCAAAAACCTGGCCATGCGGCCCCGGGGCCTGATCCTGGTGACCGGGCCGGCCGGCTGCGGCAAATCGACCACCATCGCCGCCATGATCAACACCCGGAACACCAACCAGGAATGCCATATCGTCACCATCGAGGATCCCATCGAATTCGTCTACCAGGACAAGAAGGCCGAGATCAACCAACGGGAGGTGGGCAAGGACACCCTGTCCTTCGCCAATGCCCTCAAGAGCGTGTTGCGCCAGGACCCGGACGTCATCGTGGTCGGCGAGATGCGCGACCTGGAGACCATGACCCTGGCCATCACCGCGGCCGAGACCGGGCACTTGGTGCTGTCCACCCTGCACACCACCAACTCCATGCAGACCATTGACCGAATTGTCGACGTCTTCCCGCCTCATCAGCAGACCCAGGTCAGATTGCAACTCTCGGGCAACCTGTTGGGCATAATTTCCCAGGTTCTCCTCAAGCGAGCCGACGGCCAAGGCCGGGTGCTGGCCTACGAGATCATGCTGATAAACAGCGCCATCCGCAACCTGATACGCGAGGCCAAGACCTCCCAGATCCCCTCGGCCATCCAGATGGGCACCAAACAGGGCATGATGCCGCTGAACCTTTCCTTGGCCGACCTGGTCCGCAAGAAGGTGATCACCGCCGAAGAGGCTCTGTCGCATACCGACACCCCGGACGACCTCAAGGCCCTGCTAGCCAGGCCGGCGTCCCCGAGCGCGGCCTAGGGCCGTATTAATAATAGCGACAGCAAAAGGTCGGCTTTCCGGCCTTTTGCTGTTTTAACGGTTCTCGGTCCGGCTATGTCTTGGAGAGTTTTCTGCTGTTCTAAGAGAAAATTAAAAACAGAATGCCCCTGCGCCTCTGCGGGAGAAAAGTTTGAAGCCCTCCCTCTACAATCACATAATCCGACGCCGCGGCCGGCCCCAGCTACTCTATAATATCCTCAGCCGCCGTCTGCTGGAGCTCAGCCCGGTCCAGTCGGCCATGTACGGCGGCCTGGCCGTGCCCATCACCCGCAATTTGATGAACCTGCACGACCCGGCGGTGGAGCAGTTCCTGCAGCTGCTGGTCGGCCAGGGGTTCTTCATTCCCGACGACCGTCAGGAGATCCTGGAGCTGGAGGTGGCCAGCCAGCAGTTCCGATTCGACCAAGGGCGGCTAATTTTCTGGGTCCAGGCCACCACCCGCTGCGAGGAGGAATGCCCGGACTGCCCCTATAAGGAAGAAAGGCTGGATCTGAAGGACGGAGCGGCGGAGAGGCTGTGGTCTTTAGTGAACGAAAGGGGAGGCATATTGCGCCGGCTGGAGGTAAACTGGTTCGGCGGCGAGCCGACTCTAAACTGGGAAACCGTTTCCGTCCTGAATCGAAAGTTTTCCGAGGCGGCCTCGGCCCGAGGCTTCCGCTACCGTTGGAACATTTTCTCCAACGGCCGCAGCCACCATCTGAAGACCATCCTCATTCCGGCGGATACCCCCGGCCGTGTCTGGCTCAACCTGGGGTCGCTGGACAGCGCCGAATTCGACGTCCATTCGACCACCCTGTTGGCCGGTTTTGACGAAGTGGAATCGCTGGTTCGGAAACTTCCGCCGCGTTCCCGCATCAGGTTCCAGCCGGGACGCCCCTCGGCCAGGCTCTGCCGGAACCTTAACGGATTCTGCCAACGGGCCCCAAACTTCAGCGATGACGAGCTGGAAACCGTCCGCGGAATGCTCGATTCCGGGTTACGCGTCGACAACCTTCCGGAACCGGCCCCGGCGCCCTGCCCAGCTGTCGATCCTCAAGCTTTTTTGATGGATGTCAAAGGAAACCTCTACAAATGCTGGAACAGTTTCGGGCTGCCACAGCAGGGCCTGCCTGACATCCATGACCTGCTTCATCCTAACTTCATCCGCTGGCTGGACTGGAACCCGTTCCGGGTTTACCACTGCCGGAACTGCAACATCCTGCCCTGGTGCCTGGGGGGGTGTTTGGACAGGCCGGGAGACGAGGACTGCGGACAGTGGCGCTATTCGCTGAGGGAGATGCTGAAGCTGCTGGCTCTGGCACCGCCCGAGGCGAGAATGGCTGATTCGCCTGCCATTGTCTAGAAGAATGCTAAGAAGACCGGAGCCGCTTATTTAACGGCTCCGGTCTTTTATAGAGGCATTACGCTTGAGCTTACGCCTTCTCCATCAGCGCCAGGTAGGTTTTGACCCTGATATTGCCGGGATCGCGCTTGAGGCATTGCTGCCACTGCTCTCGGGCCTTCTCCTTGTTCCCGGCCTTGAGGTAGGCTACCCCCAGAAAGATCATGGCCTCGATATAATTGGGGCTGGTCTTGAGCACCTCCTCCAACTGTCGAGCCGCTTCCTGGTATTTTCCCAGGTTGAGCTGGGCCTTGGCCAGCTTTAGGCGGACATCGTGGAACTTGGGGCTGACCTTTAAGGCCCGCTGGTATTCATCGGCCGCCTCCTGATAATAGCCGATCTCATTGTAGGTGTCGCCCAGCTTGGTGTGGGTGTCGGCCAGCTGGTTGCGGATGGAGAGGGCCATGCCCTCCTTGACGTCCTCGGCCTCCGAGGCCTTGGTGAAGTGGGCTACCGACTCCTCGTAGCGGCCCAGCTCGTTGAGGGTGATGGCCAGGTTCAAGTGGGCCTCGATGTATTTAGGATTGAATTTAATGGACTGTTGGAAAGCTTTGATGGCCTCCTCGAACTCACCGCTAAGATGCAGAGCCAGACCCAGCTGGTTGTGGAGATCCGGAAAGTTGGGCGAAAGCTTGATGGCCTTTTTGAACTCCTGCACCGCCTCTCCATATCGCCCTTTGGCGAACAGCTCGCGCCCCGCTTTAAAATGGCGTTCCGTTTCAAATTCCATTGAAAGCTCGATCTTAAGAAGTGTTGTGGCTCCGGTTATTATACACCGGTTAAATATATAATAAAACCGGAAGAAAGTCAATGGCGCTTTTAATATGGTAAAATGCTATATAAAAAACTATTAGTTAAAACGATTGAATATAATATATAAAGTGCTAATAAAAAATAAATATATATAAATATATATAAAAACAATTTAAATAATAAAAACAAAGTGCCCCGAATATTTCGGGGCACTTTTAAGTAACAATCCAGTTACTTCTTTTTCTTTGTGGCTTTCTTTGCCTTTTTCTTGGCCGGCATTGTCTGCCCTCCTTGTTTTGTTTTGTTTAAGTTGGCTGAGTATAGTAAGCAAGCAAATTACTTCTTCTTCTTGGCGACCTTCTTCTTAGCCGGCTTCTTGGCACATGCCATGGATAATCACCTCCTTTTTTCTAAAATTTTATCTCTCTGCGCTAAGACGCAGAATATTAATAGATTATAATACTCTAGTGTTATTTAAGTATAAATATACAATATATTGTATTTTTGTCAAGTATTTTTTTTGATAAAAAAACAAAAATTTTTCACAATTTACCTTAAAATCGGATAGAGTCCATAAAACCCTTGTAAATAAAGGCTTTTAAAAGCATTTACCGTTGTTGGTTAAAAAATGTATTAAAAAAAAAGTGCTCCACAATATATTGTGGAGCCCCGTGGTTGATAAAATTTTTAAGAGATTTTTTGAAAAATCTCTCTAAGAATGCCTATTTATAAGGGTTTTCATCAGTTATCAAAAATAAAAATTTGCGCAGGCCTTGATAATACTATATTTTCGCGCTTTTGACAAATACCGGGCTTGCTTTATCCAGTTACCGTCGGTAGAACAGCTTTCAATTTTCTACGCTTTCTTTTGTCTGGAATCTTTTTTCAATCCTTGCACTAAAGCCGTTCCTGCGGCACAAAAATTCACCGTCCGACTCCAGACATCCTGAATCCAAAACCAAGGCGACTCCATTTGCACCTTGTGCTTAAAGTCCCAAACCACATCGGTGATGTAAACTCCGCATCGCCTCAGGGCAAAATAATCGATACTTGAATTCCGCATCCCCGGTGAATGGCTGCAGGCGCAGCGGTAGCCGGCACTGATCACCGCCTCCCTGACCCTTCGGTCGTATCGTCCGAAGGGATAGCAGAAGGAAGTCACCTCTGTCCCCAGACCGTCCTCCAGCTTCTTCTTCGAGCCTCTGACCTCGCTTTCCAGCTCCCGGTCGCTGAGACCTACCAGGCTGCGGTGGTTCCTGCCGTGCGAGCCTATCTCCATCCCCGCCGCCCGCATCTCCCGCATCTCCTCCCAGTTCAAGTGGCGGAAGCGGCGGCCACCACAGTTTATGTCCCAATCGTTGTCCCGTCCCACGTAATCGGCCAAAGCGAAGACGGTGGCCTTGAACCCGCGCTCTTTAAGCACCGGACAGGCGTATCGGTAAAAGTTCTGATAGGCATCGTCGAAGGTCAGACAGGCCAGCTTTTCCGAACCGTCCTTTCCGCCGGCCATCATCTCGACCGCCTGCGACAGGGTGACCGTACCATATCCGTTGGCTTTGAGCCAGTCCATTTGTCGGGCGAATTGCCGGGGCGTAACCCAGGTGCCTCCCAGCTCGAACCTGGAATCCACCTTGTGGTAGGCCAGGATGGCTATTGACCCTGCTGCCGGCCGCCCCCAACGCAGACGCCAATACAGGTGAAGCAGCAGGATCGCCAGACCGGCGGCCGCCAGACCCAAGGCTATTTTCCCGAACAACGTCAATTACGGCATCCTGCTTGGTAAAGATTTATTCCTCCCTGGTTTTCTCCGTCGTCCAGCCTTCCCAGGAAGGTCTCGTCCATGCGGATCTTCATCTTCGGCGGCTCCAGATAGCGGGCAGTGACCTCGGCCCTCCCGTCCTGGTATATCTTCAGCTTGACATAGTTGTAGACATGGCCCTTTCTCCTGGCGATCAACGAAGTCTGCGAAGAACTGACGAAGGCCTGCGGATTTCCCACCGAGTTGGGGGCGAAATACTCGAATGTCCCCAGGGTCATTCCGCCGACGGCGTCCGGCGCCTCGGTGGTGTCGCCGTCCGCCACCAGGCGGCAGCGGGCGTAATGAAAGACCGCCCGCACCTCTCCTCCGGACTTAAGCACCTCCATCAGCTCATCAAAACTGGTGATCTGCCTGGCGGCGGCCAGGGTCGAACAGGGCCGGTCTTCTCCGCCCTTTAGCGGTCCCAAAACCTGGGCCGGAATGAAGGTCCCCGCCCCCAGCAGAACAGCGGCCAAAAGCAAATAGGATCTCATGCCTCCCTCCCTTTTGTTTGTCACTATTATACAACAAATCGGCTCCGGATAAAATATATTTAAATAAGACTTGACAAGTCTTGTATTATTTGTTATAATAGGACCATATTAATCTCATATAAATATTATGCTGCTCACCAAAAGGAACGAATTTGCCCTTCAGGCCTCGGTCCTGCTGGCAAAAAGCGGCCGCCTGATGCCGGCCTCGGAGCTTTCCCGAACCCTCAAAGCCAGCCCGGCCTTCATGTCCAAAATAGCCCAGCAGCTGGTCAGGGCCGGCATTTTACGCTCCGTTCGCGGTAAAACAGGCGGCCTGGCCTTGGCGGTCCCTCCGGAAAAGATAAGAGTCCGCGACATCTTTCAGGCGGTCGACGGCCCCCTTTTGATGGCCGCCTGCCTCAAGCAGGGCCGATGCCGGCACCTGGCCTGTCCTCTTTACCCGGTGCTAGGACAGGTCCAGAAAGAATTGGATGGCCGGCTTAACGATGCCAGGCTTTCCGACCTGGCCAAGGGAGTCAAACCATGAAACGGCTTATTGTAGAAATTGACCACAACCGCTGCGACGGCTGCGGCGCCTGCATTCCCAACTGCGCCGAGGGGGCCCTCAAGATAGTAAACGGCAAGGCGGTGCTGGCCAGCGACCGCTACTGCGACGGCCTGGGCGCCTGCCTGGGCCTTTGCCCCCGAGACGCCATCCGGATCGTGGAGCGGGAGGCCGAGGAATTCGATCCACGGACGGTTCAACGGCCGCCGGACCACGCACATGCCTGCCCAGGCTCTAAAATATCAGTTTTCCAGGAACCAAACCAGAAGAAAAACACGGAACAGGAGAACTCGCAACTTTCCCATTGGCCCATCCAATTGCATTTAGTCCCCATCAACGCTCCTTTCCTCCAAAAAGCCGATCTGCTCCTGGCTGCCTCATGCGTCCCCTTTGCCTATGCCGAATTCCATCGGAACATCTTGGCCGGCAGATCGCTCATCATCGCCTGTCCCAAATTGGACCGCACCGAGCCATATTTAGAAAAGCTCACTGCCATTCTGCTCAGCAACGATATCAAATCATTGACCGTGGCCGTGATGGAGGTGCCCTGCTGTCAGGGGCTGGTCGGCCTGGCCAGGAAGGCCCTCAAAAATTCCGGCAAGAGGATGCCGATCACGGTCGAGGTGATAAGCACCAAAGGTGAACGGAGGTGATATGTCAGTCCCGTTGGTGGAGATCACCCGCGGTTTGCTTACGGAAAGCCGTCATCGGGGCGATATCGCCGTGGTGGATGGCCGGGGCAGACTCCTGGCTCGGGCCGGCGACCCTGACGTGATCACCTATTTTCGTTCCGCGGCCAAGCCCATCCAGGCCTTGGAGGTCATCCTTTCCGGCGCCGCCGACCGCTACGGCCTGGACGACCGGGAGCTGGCCGTCATCTGCTCCTCCCATTACGGCGAAGATGCTCATCGGCAGGCGGTGCAATCCATCCTGGATAAAATCGGGCTGGATACTTCGGCCCTGCGCTGCGGCTCACCGCCCTCCATAAAAACCGAATACGCTTTGGAGGCCGCCCGCCGGGGGCTTGCGTCCGGTCCGCTTTTCAGCGATTGTTCGGGAAAGCATGCCGGGATGTTGGCCGTCTGCCGACACCTGGGCTATGACATCTTGGGCTATGAATCGCCGGAGCATCCCCTGCAGAGAAAACTTTTGAAGCTGGTATCTCAGCTCTGCGGCATAGAGGAGGAGAGGATTGCCATCGGCATCGACGGCTGTTCGGTGCCGGTGTTCGCCCTGCCATTGAAAAATATGGCCCTGGGCTATGCCCGGCTGGCCAGGCCGGAAACGCTCGCCAAAGAATTTTACACGGCCGCAGAACGGATAACCCGGGCCATGGCCTCCCATCCCCAGATGATCTCAGGCACGCCCGGCCCGCTTCCCGGCACCTGGGGCTTCTGTTCGGAGCTGATCCGCCACGGCCGGAGTAATATCATCGCCAAATTGGGAGCCGAGGGCGTCTACTGCGTGGGCGTCAAGGACCGCGGCCTGGGCTTAGCGCTCAAAATAGAGGACGGCAACACCCGGGCCATCCATCCGGTTGTACTGAAGATCCTGGAGGATCTTAAAATCCTGGATGCGGACCAGAGTGAAGCCCTGGATGCCTTCCGGCATAAAAAGAACTACAACGACCATGGCCAGGTTATTGGAGAATACCTGACCGTATTTGAACTGCAATCAGATTGAGAAAGGAGCTACCATGAAGAAGTATCGCTGCACCGTATGCGATTACATCTACGACCCGGACAAGGGCGATCCGGACTCAGGCATCAAGCCGGGCACGCCGTTCGAGTCCCTGCCCGACGACTGGGTCTGCCCTCTTTGCCAGGTGGACAAGTCCTACTTCGAGCCGGTGGACTGATTTTGCCGCCGCGGCACCAAGACACAGAGGTATTTTCGATATTGCTTTAAGCTCTTTATGGTCTTGGTATCTTCGTGCTTTAAACAGGAGACAAATCATGAAAGGTTGCCCCAAGTGCTCGGCCAAGAAAGCCGCAGCCCTCAAAAACATTACTTCATCAGCAAGCAAGCCGCTGGTGGAGACGACAATCCGAATCGTGGCTTACCAGAAGAATAACATCGTCAGTCGTGAGGTGATCCGTCAAAAAGGCGGTACGGTCACCGTCTTCGCCTTCGATAAGGGCAAGGGACTGTCGGAGCATACCGCACCCTACGATGCCCTGGTGCAGGTGCTGGAGGGAGCGGTTGAGATCATTATCTCCGGCAAACCGTTTCGGCTCTCCAGGGGCCAGATGATGATCATGCCGGCCAACCGCCCCCACCAGCTTCAGGCTCTGACCCGTTTCAAAATGCTGTTGACCATGATAAAGAGCTGAGCATATTTGAATAATCTGATCATAATCAATATAAGGAGATACCACATGTCCATGTTCTGCTATCAGTGCCAGGAGACGGCCGGCAACAAGGGATGCGCCGGGAGCCGGGGCGTTTGCGGCAAGCCGGATCTGGTCTCAAACCTGCAGGATGCCGCCATCCATGCCCTCAAGGGCCTGGCCTGGGTCAATGTCCGGGCCGACCAGAACGGCGCCTGCGACCCGGAGGCCGCCATGTTAGTCAACGATGTGCTGTTCGCCACCTTGACCAACGTCAACTTCAATCCAGAGTATTTCGTCAAAAAGATCCGACAGGCGGTGGCGCTGCGCGATCGGATCAGGGAAAGGCTCGGGAGCAAGCTGGGCGTGGATCTCCCTGAGGCCGCGACCTGGGACGGCCAGGGGTCGGTCGATGACCTGGCCCAGAAGGGCTACCAGGAGGGCGTGCTTTCGTACAAAGACGAGGATATCCGCACCCTGCGCTACTTAGTGATCTACGGCCTCAAGGGCATGGCCGCCTATGTCCACCACGCCGCCGCCCTGGGATACCGCGACAACGATGTCGTGCTCTTGACCCAGCAGGCCCTTGCGGCCACGCTGGACGAGTCGCTGACCGTCGACCAGCTGACCGATTGGGTGTTCCAGGTTGGCTACGCCGGAGTCAAGGTGATGGCGCTTTTAGACAAGGCCAACACCGAAAGCTTCGGGCATCCCGAGATCACCCAGGTGAGCCTGGCGCCGGGGGGGCGTCCCGGGATACTCGTCTCCGGCCACGACCTGGCCGATCTGCGGGACATCCTGGAGCAGACCCAGGACACCGGTGTCGATGTCTACACCCACGGTGAGATGCAACCGGCACACGCTTATCCTTTTTTCAAGAAGTTCCCCCACCTGCGCGGCAACTACGGCAGCTCCTGGTGGCACCAGCCCGAGGAGTTCGAAAAATTCAACGGCGCCATCGTTATGACCTCCAACTGTCTGGTGCCGCCTAAAGACTCGTATAAGGACCGGCTGTTCACCACCGGCGTAGTGGGATACCCTGGCGTCGCCCATGTCCCCGACCGCGAACCGGGCAAGCCTAAAGATTTTTCGGCCGTGATCGCCAGGGCCAATACCTGCAAGGCGCCCGAAAAAATCGCCGACGGCAGTCTCACCATCGGCTTCGCCCGCAGCCAGGTGCTGGGGCTGGCGGATAAGGTGATCGCCGCGGTAAAGAGCGGCGCCATCAAGCGCTTCGTGGTCATGGCCGGCTGCGACGGCAGACATAAGACCCGGGAATACTTCACCGAGTTCGCCAAAGCCCTGCCCAAGGATACCGTGATCCTGACCGCCGGCTGCGCCAAATACCGGTACAATAATCTAGACCTCGGAGATATAGGAGGCATCCCCAGAGTGCTGGACGCCGGTCAATGCAACGACAGCTACTCGCTGATTCAGATCGCCCTGGCCCTCAAAGACGCCTTCGGCCTTGGGGACGTCAACCAGCTGCCGCTGTCGTTCGACATCGCCTGGTACGAGCAGAAGGCGGAGTTGATCCTCCTGTCCCTGCTGGCCCTGGGGATCAAGAACATACACTTAGGCCCCACCCTGCCGGCCTTCGTCTCCCCCAACGTGCTCAAAATCCTGGTGGACAAGTTCAACATCCAACCGACGACGACGGTGGAGCAGGACCTGCCCCTGGTGATGGCGGGGAAGTGACGTCGTCGATTACAGAGAGGCCGTGGGGAAATATCCCCACGGCCTCTTCTTGGATAAACCCCTTTGAGATTACGGCCCGATCACCCTCAGGGTATCGGTCATCCCTTGGGATGATCCTTCAATCAATAGCATCTTCCCTCCGCTTTGGGCCGCCCTCAGCTCGACCGCTTCTTTCATCATCGCCCGAACACCGCCCGGCTTCAGGCCGGGAAGGACCGACGGATGGACGCCATAGGAGAACTGCATGAACTCCCTGACGCCGGGACCGTCCGAAAACCCCAGCACCCAGGCCCTGGGCTTGAAGCGCGATATCCGTCTGGGGGTGCTTCCGGTCCGGGTCGGCGCCAGGAGGCAACCGATCCCCAGCGATTCCTGCAGCTGCACTGCGGCCAGCGACACCGCGTCCTCTGCGGCCAGCCCTCCGGGGCCTTTGCCTGAAAGCAAGGCCTCCTCCACCTCCGAGGCGGAGAGGCTCTGTTCCCGGTGGCCCTCAACGTTCTTGGCGATGGCGGCCATCATGGCCACCGCCCTCACCGGATACTTTCCCAACGCCGTCTCCTCGGACAGCATCACCGCATCGGTGCCGTCCATGATGGCGTTGGCCACATCGGCGGCCTCGGCCCGGGTGGGCCGGATGCTGTCCACCATGGACAGCAGCATCTGGGTGGCGGTGACCACCGGCCGGCCGGCGATGTTGGCCTTTCTTATTATCTCCTTTTGCACCACCGGCACCTGGTGGATGGGGATCTCCACCCCCAGATCGCCCCGGGCCACCATCACCGCGTCGGTCTCTTCAAGGATCCCGTCCAGCCTGGCCACGGCCTCGGGACGCTCTATCTTGGCCACGGTATAGACCATCTTCCCCCGGCCGGCGGCGAACCTCTTCAGCCTTCGGATGTCCTCAGCGTCGGCCACGAAGGAGACGCCGAAGATATTCACCCCGTGCTTCAGCCCAAAGTCAACGAATTTCAAATCCTCTTTAGTGACGGCATCGGACAGCACCCTGGCCCCGGGCAGGTTCATGCCCTTGCGGGAACGGGTCTGCCCGCCCACCAACACCCGGCATTTCACCTGATGGCCGCGCACCCAGATCACCTTGAGCTGGATGAAGCCGTCGTTGAGGTAGATGTATCCGTCCGGCTTGACGCATTTGGACAGCGGCTTAAAATCTACCGGCAGAATCCCCTCGGCAGCCTCATGGCTCCTGGTGGTGAAGACCACCTCATCTCCCCGCTTGAGGACGGCCGGCTCCTTAATAAGTTTCCCCAATCGTATCTTGGGCCCGGGAAGATCCATCAGTATGGCCAGCGGCTTTTTCAGCCTTTCCGACACCCGGCGCACCAAACGGATATTCTGGGCATGGCTCTCCAAAGAGCCGTGGGACATGTTGAGCCTGACGACGCTCAGGCCGGCCCGGGCCATGGAAGACAGGGTCCTCTCGTCGGCCGAAGCCGGGCCCAGGGTGGCCACGATCTTGGTCTTATTATCCGGAAGTTTCACGTCTTGGTTACTCCGCTTTGATTATTTTGACCGCCTGCCTGGCGGCTCCTTCTCCCATGACCAGAAAGTAGACCCCCGGAGAAAGGTTTCCAGCGTCATACTCGAACAACATCGATCCGCCGGCCGCCGCCGGAGGGTGAATAAAGGCCATTCGCCTTCCCGAAACATCGTATATTGCTGCCGGCCTAAGCCCGTGCCCCATTCCCCCGGCCTTGATCCATATCCGTCCCCGGCATGGGTTGGGATAGGCCACCAGGCTAATTCGCCCCACCGGCCGAGGCAGGGAATACGGCCTTTCTGCGATGCCGGCAGCGCTGTCAAAGGCTAAGGACACCCGCTGGAAAACCGGATCGTTGGGCAGTGTCCCGGACTTTGGCTTGAAGGCAACCTCGAGTATCATGGAATCCGGCCGGAAACAGACGATCTGGTGGTTGCCGGCATTGTAGATGTCGGTGTACTCGTAGCCGGGCCCGTTTCCGTTGTCGAAACCGGCGATAAGCTTAAGCTCCTCCCAGTCCACCCCGCTGCCGCACAATCCCACCTGGTTTCGGAAGCTGGACCAGCGTCCGGTGTTGAACTGATATCCGGTGTGGTTGTCATGATTGCCCAAAAGGACGAAGGAGTTGACCGCGGCCACCGCTCCATCGTATTCCCACTCGATTCCCGGGTTGAGGCTTGAAGTATCCCGGCGGAGATCTCGATGCATATCGGTCCCGGAGCCCGAGAAATTATTCTCCAGAACTCCGCCCCGGCTTCTGTCGGACATCAGCACCAGGTGGTTGTAGGCATAGTGCTTTGTGGTGTCCGAAAGATATGCGGCGGCCGAGTCCATATCCTCAAATGTTTCCAGCGCCCGTCTAATGTCCATAGCATAGGATCTTTTCCCGGCCGAGGTGTAGGCGGTGCCGGTGGGCGAGTCCAGTATACCCGCGAAAAGACCGTCATCGTTGAAACCCGTCACCGCCCCCAGGAAACCCAGGTGCCCCACCAGGCACACAGACCGGCTGCCGTTTTGGATGAAGGTCACCGCCTGGACCTGGCCCAGCTGGTTCTGGTTGCCGGAATGCCAGTCCAAGAGCCTGGCGGTCATGGGATGACCGCTGAACGAGCCGGTCCCGAAGACCACTAATCCGGCGCACTGGCTGGTGCGGGCGCAGTCAGGAAAAAGGTTGAGAACCCTTATCTCGTCGCGGGACAGCTTGCCGTCGCCCCTAACATTCAGCGTCTCGGCGGCCACTCCCTCGGTCATGCCGTCGATCTCGTCCTGCAACTCCTGGGGCACCTGTGGCCATATGTCCCCCATCCGGGCAATCCAGGCATTGTATGTGGAGTTGCTTCCGGAACGCTCGGCCAGGTATGAGTCGACCAGGGTTTCGAACTCAGGCGCGGCCGCGGCTATCTGCTGACCCAGCTCCAGGCCCATCTGGTGGTGCGAGCCAGCCGCAGCCAGATCGCAGACCACGTGGTAATAGGCGCCGCTGTCGGCAATGGTTACATGCTGGCCGGAGAGCATGGCCGGAAACAGCAGCAGACAGATAAGTATTCTTTTCACTATCCCTCCCCATAAGCCTTTAGTAGAAATCTTATGATATACCGCGCCGTTTGTCAATAAAAAAGCGGGCTTGCGTCAAGCCCGCCCTTGAATCCATCTTTGGACCCTACGGTTTATCGAAAAGCTTGAGGTATTCGCCGTATCCTTCCCTCTCCATATCCTCCTTGGGGATGAACCTCAGCGAGGCCGAGTTGATGCAGTAGCGCAATCCTGTCGGCTTCGGCTCGTCGGTAAAGACATGCCCCAGATGGGCGTCACCGGCCTTGCTCCTGACCTCGGTGCGGGCCATGCCGTGCGAACGGTCGCTTTTCTCCTGGACCAGCGACGGATCCAGCGGCCGGGTGAAGCTGGGCCAGCCGCAGCCCGAGTCGAACTTGTCGCGGGAGGAGAACAGCGGCTGCCCGGTGGTGACGTCCACGTAGATGCCGTCGCGTTTTTCGTTCCAATACTCGTTGGCGAACGGCGGCTCGGTGGCGTTCTCCTGGGTTACTCGGTACTGGACGGGGTTGAGCCGCTTCTTGAGTTCCTTTTTGTCGGGCTTGGCGTATTTTAAGGGCATTTTATCATCCTCCCATGTTCTGCGCAGGTAATCGGCCCGTCCCGAAAAGGTCCGGTAGCGCTGGTACTGGGCCGGACAGTTCCGGTAGTATTGCCGATGGTATTCCTCGGCCGGATAGAAATTGCTAAAGGGGAGTAATTTTACAGCGATGGGCTGGGAGAATTTCCCGGACCGCTCCAGCGCCTTCTTTGAGCCTTGGGCCTGATCCCTCTCGGCGTTATCCTGGTAAAAGACGGCCGTCCGGTACCGGCTGCCGCGGTCGGCAAACTGGCCGCCGTCGTCGGTGGGATCGATCTGGCGCCAGAAAACCTCCAGCAACTGCCGATAGGAGATCTGGGACGGATCGTAGGTCACCCGCACCATCTCGTAATGCCCGGTCTTGCCCGAGCAGACTTCCTGGTAGGTCGGGTTTTTGGTCTTTCCTCCGCCGTAGCCCGGCATGACCTCGGTTACCCCGGGAATCGAATCGAAGGGGTGCTCCAGGCACCAGAAACACCCTCCGGCGAAATAGGCCTGTCGGTGGTTGGACATCGTTTTGGGAACTCCTTTCTCGGCTGCCGGGCACATCCCGGCTGCCAGCAACACCATCAGCAGTGATGCCGTCGTTTTCATATCGTCATCCTCCTGATACAATATACCCCGGTTTTACCGCCTTTTCAAGGGGGTGGCTGCAGGACCGTTCTTAACGAGGCCCTTCCTTATGAAAAGAGTTGTATTTTGACTGTTTTAGAATTATACTTACGGCAACACCCGCCGGCCATGAATACCATGAAGAACCTGAACACTTGCGTTTTTTTAGCCCTCTCCGTGCTATATATTGCCAAAAAAGAACTGACAATGCCTTCAATGGATCTCTCCGCCTCTTCCGACTCACTGCGTGCCCATGTCAAATACCTGTCCGCGCTGGACCCACCGCGCAGCAGCCAGAACCCGGGCTCCCTCGAAAAGGCCCGGGACTACATCGAGCAGAAGCTGGCCGGCATGGACCTGAAACCGGAAAGACAATGTTTCGCAGCCGGCGGAGACAGCTTCGCCAATGTTCTGGCCGTGGTCAACCCCCAGCACCGCCGCATCCTGGTAATAGGCGCCCACTACGATGTCTGCGGCAACACGCCCGGGGCGGACGACAACGCCTCGGCCGTGGCCGGTCTTCTGGAGCTGGCCCGGATGGTCAACCGGCATAGGGATTCACTGGATCTCCAGGTCGTCTTCGCCTTCTATGCCAACGAGGAGCCTCCCTACTTCGGCACCGAGCTGATGGGAAGCTGGATCCACGCCAAGTCCCTAAGGGACCAGTCGGCCGACGTCAGGCTGATGCTCTGCCTGGAAATGATAGGCTACTACACCGAGGAAAAGAGCTCCCAGCGCTATCCCTCTTCCCTTCTGAAGCCTTTCTACCCGTCGCGCGGCAACTTCATCGCGGCGGTGAGCGACTTCGGTGGTAGAAAGTTCCTGCGCCCGATACGGAAGGCGCTCAATAAGCGCCTACCCTGCCGAACCCTGGCCGGCCCCAGGAAACTGCCCGGGCTGGGCTTCTCGGACCACCGTAACTTCTGGAAAGCGGGCTACAAGGCGGTGATGATCACCGACACCGCCTTCTTCCGCAACCCCAACTACCACGAAGCCGGCGATACTCCGGAGACCCTGGATTACGCAAAAATGGCGAGCGTGGTGGCCGGGCTGGCCGAATATGTGCTTTCCGGCCCTATTTGAATTAAATGAAGACCGTAGTGGCGGCCATAGTGATCAGGAGAAGGCGCGTCCTGCTGTCCCGCCGCAAGCCCGGGGAGAGCAACCAGGGTCTTTGGGAGTTCCCCGGAGGGACCGTCAGGGCGGGCGAAACGCCGCAGCAGGCGCTGGAGAGGGAGATACTCGAGGAGCTGGGAGTTAGGGCCAAGGCCGGGCCGGTGGTGGCCAGGAACGAGTACCGCTATGCCGACGGTGCTATCATGTTGGTTGCGGTGCAGGCCGAGCTGGAGTCGTTGGATTTCAAGCTGACCGACCACGATTTGGCCGAGTGGGTGCCGCTGTCTGAATTGTTAAGCTTCGATCTCTCCCCGGCGGATATTCCCATCGCCCGGGAGCTGGCCAATATGGCATAAGAGGCTATCAGATTAGCTATAAAAGCCCTGCCACAAGGCAGGGCTTTTCGCCACCTTAATCCTCTGGCCTGTCTTCGGTCAGCGATGATCTGAAAAGCGCTTTTAGCGCTGTTATCTTATCCAAGCGAAGTTAAAGCCGATAAGCATCAGAAGGCCGGACGGCCATGGCCACAGTCCGTGTAGGCTACGGTGGGCACTGACTTAGCACGGTTTGCTTTTCCGCTTCCGTCAGATGCTCGATAATGAAATATTCCACGTGCGACAATTCGGGGAACTCGCCGATATTGAGGCATTCTTTCCTGTAGTGAAGAGGGCCGTAGCCATGCGAAAATGACTGCGCGGTCTCGCTTTCCAAGGGCAGCAGCATCAAGCCTATAAGGGTTTGCCCGGAGGAATCGAAAAGCGCTATTCGGCGGGTTGAGATTCTTTTCAACAGATAACCCATTCTGAGAACTTCGATGATTTTTTACATCTGGAGGGAGCCATGGGTGTTTTAACGCCTTACGC
>CAZPNX010000023.1:0-39588 GCA_964588285.1 uncultured bacterium | reverse complement strand
CCCGGACTGCCCTTCTCGTCCAAAAACGATACCAAGGCCTGACCGACTTCCAACTGGGTGATGGCCTCCTCCACATTGAGCTCGGGGTTGGTGCGGAAGGTCTGGGCCGCGGCCCGCACCGCCTTCTGGTCTGACGGGGTGAAGGCCCGCAGGGCGTGCTGCACCCGGTTGCCCAGCTGGGCTAATACTTTCTGGGGAATGTCCAACGGATTTTGGGTGACGAAATAGATGCCCACCCCCTTGGAGCGGATCAGCCTGACCACCTGTTCTATTTTGTCCAAAAGGGCTTCGGGCGAATCGTCGAACAGAAGATGGGCCTCATCGAAGAAGAAGACCAGCTTGGGCTTCTCGCGGTCTCCCACCTCGGGCAGGGCCTCGAACAATTCGGAGAGCAGCCACAGCAACAAAGAGGCGTAGAGCTTGGGAGACTGCAGCAGCCTGTCGGCGGCCAGGATGTTGATAACGCCGCGGCCATTGGATTCCGTCTGCATGAAATCGTCCAGGTTAAGGGCCGGCTCGGAGAAGAGCCGGTCGGCCCCCTGCTCCTCCAGCGACAACAGGCCGCGCTGAATGGCCCCGATGCTGGCCGTGGAGATGTTGCCGTACTCGGTCTTGTACTTGGCAGCGTTGTCGCCCACGTGCTGCAACATGGAGCGCAGGTCCTTGAGGTCCAGCAATAGCAGGCCCTGGTCGTCAGCAATCTTGAAAACGATGGAGAGAACGCCGGACTGGGTTTCGTTGAGATTCAACAGCCTTCCCAGAAGCAGGGGACCCATCTCGGAGACGGTGGTGCGCACCGGGTGGCCCTGCTGGCCGAAGACGTCCCAGAAGACGGCCGGATAGCCTTCGTTCGAGAAGTTTGACAAGTTAAGTTGTTTGACACGTTCGGCGACCTTGGGGTTGCCGCCGCCGGGCTGGGAGATGCCGGAGAGATCGCCCTTGACGTCGGCCATGAAAACCGGTACGCCGATGCGGGAGAAGCTCTCGGCCAGCACCTGCAGGGTGACGGTCTTGCCGGTGCCGGTGGCCCCGGCCACCAGGCCGTGTCGGTTGGCCATCTGGGGGAGGAGAGCGAGGTCGCCCTGGCCCCTGGCAATGATAAGCGGTTCGGCGGTCATGGTGTGTTCCTATTTGTACTGAGTGCCTGTCATTCCTGCGAAGGCAGGAATCCAGTACTATTTTTCATTGCGGTGTGTGCCTGGATTCCCGCCTACGCGGGAATGACAGCTTAAGTTAGATGCCCTTCTGGTCTCTGATAAACGCCGCGATGCTGCGGTCGTATTTGGCCTCGGCCTTGGCGGAGAAAAAGCAGGCCGGCAGCTCACCATGGTCCCGATGGTAGGCCAGGCACTGGCAACACAGCCCCTTGCGGGGGCAAGGCTCGTAGGTGCAGTTGCAGGCGGATAGGTTTTTATCTTTTTGGCAGTTCATAACCAACCTCCTCGAAAATTATCAAAGTCATGCGCGCGATTTGCCTCCAATGGCCGAGTCCACCGCCGCCTTCAGCCGCTCCGGCTGCTGGGAGCCGATGAGAAATGTCTTTCCGCCCTTGAGCGTGAGCAAAAGGCCCCTGTTCCCGGAGACGTTGTAGGCGTAACCGTTCCGACCTCGCCTGATGCCCCAGCCGCCGTACTCCAAAATGGGCCGGTAGGCGACGGCCTCGTGTTTAACTATGTCTGTATAGGGTATCAATTTCGGACGGAACTGAAGGGGCCTGAAGGAGACGGCAATCCCCTCGGGGCGGACCTCGGTCGCCATTCTGGTCAGGGCGAACAGGGAGACGATCAGCAGCATGAAGGCCGAGGGGAACGCCAGGGACAGCCAGACGGATAGGGGCACGGGGCAGGCCCTCTGCTGGAGCTTGACGACCAGGGGATAGGTGGTGGCCAGGGCCACCGCCAGCCCGCCAAGCAGCAGGGCCCACAGCCAGGGCTGGGCGAAGCGCTGCTCCTCCCGGAAAATGGCCGGCCTATTCGGCTCCATGGTCGTTCCCCCCTTTCCGCAAGTTTCGGGCCGCCTCCTTTGAGGCCACCCTCTTCTCCCGGCGCTCCTTTTTCTCCACCGGACGCACCGTCTCGTCCATGATCCATTTCAGGAAGGCCGGATAGCCATCCTTGATGCGCCACATCACTATTTGGGGTACGGTGTCGGAATGGAGCTGTTTGATCCTTTTCTCTATCCGCTTAAAGAAGCGGCGTTCGGCCTGGTAGAGGACGCCGGCTTCGGCCCGTTCCTCGATCTTCCCTTGCCAACGGAACATGGAGTCCAGCCCGAACATATTGGCCCCGGCCACCAGCCGTTCGTCCAGCAGGGTTCGGGAGATCTTGACGGCCTCGTCCTTAGAAGGGAAGGTGCAATAGACCAGGATGCAGTTCATTTTGATACAACTGACAGATAACAGGAGACAACTAACTTTGGTTATCCAGTTATTCGGTTTTAAGGGTTTCCGGCGGCAGCCAGGTGCCGGGTGGGAAGCTTTCAACCGGGCGCAACTCGTCCAACTCGATCTCCAGCTTTAACTCGCGGGCCGGCGCGGCCAGGGCCAGGCGGTGGGGACGAAGGCCGGTGTTGAAGCGGCGGTGTTCGTCGAAAGCCGCCTCCAGGAAAACTCGGCCCGAAACCGAGGCGGAGAGCTTGCGCGGCATGCCGTCGGAGCGGTCCAGAGACAGAACAAAGGAGGTGTCGTGGAATTCGTAACTGTACTCCACCAAGCCCTTTTGTGCTGAAAAATTAGGGGCGATGTCGGCCGTCAGCTGGGGCCAGCCCTCAAGATACTTAAAGAAGGCATCGGCCGGAAATCCCAACCATTTGGCCGACTCCGAGTCCATGGCGGCCGTTGAGCCTTTCAGGAACAAACCGGCCATAGGCACCGAAAGCCAGGCCTGGGAGTCGCCCACGGCGGCCGAGGCCAGGGTCAGGCCCAATGGTCCGGTAACATCGATTCTGGAACGCGAGGAAGATTCCCACCTCAGCCTGAAGTCGAAGTTGTGGCGGTAAGACGGTCCGGTCAGGCTCATGCGGCCGGTGGTCTGGTAAGGGGCGCGCGATTCCTCGAAACGGCGGCGTGATTCCTCGAGAAAACGGGCGTGATCGGCCGGCCGGTGCCGCCCTTGGTGGGCGCAGCCGGACATCAGCGCCACGGCTAAAATGGCCATGGCCTGAGTTACCTGTGAACTATGGGCCGGGGCTAAGCGCATCGATTTTGCCCTCAAGATCCTTTTTCCCCGGTTCGATCTCTAAAGCCTTTCGCCACTGGGCCAAGGCCGCATCCCTTTGCCCCAGGGCGCGGTAGGCGTCGCCCAGGTGCTCGCGAAGGGTGGCATCGTCGGGCATCAGCGACACCGCCCGCTCCAGCTCAGACCTGGCCTGCTCAAACCTGCCGGACATGAAGAAGACCCAGCCCATGCTGTCTATGAAATAAGGGTTGTCCGGCTCGGCCTGGATGGCTTTAGCGATCAGGCTCTCGGCTTCGGCCAAATTTTCTCCCCGCTCGGCGAACATGTATCCCAGATAATTCAGGGCCGAGGCATGGCCGGGATCTCGCTTCAACAACTGGCGGAACACCTGCACGGCCGCCGGGTAATCCCCGCTGCGCTCCAAGGCCGACCCATAGCCGAAGAGAAAGGGGACGTTCTTGCACTTTTTAGGATGGAGCTTTTGGTAATAAGGCAATGCTTGGCGGTAGCGTTCCAAAGCCGAGTAGGCTATGGCCGTCTGATAGTCAGTCTCCAGCCGGTTGCCGTGCTTGCGGGACAGCTCGAAGGCGGCCCGGGCCGAATCCGAATGATCCAAAGCCAGATGGCAAAGGCCCAGGTAATACCAACCGTCCTGAAGGCGCGGCATCAACGACAGGGTTTGCCTTAAAAAATCAAGCGCCCCGGGATAATCCTTTCGATCCAGCCTGATCTTGGACACGGTGTAAAGGGCCTCGGTGTTGGCGCTGTCCAATTCCAGCAGGGCCAGATACTGGGCCTCGGCCTGGCGGAGGTCGGGCAGAAAGAAATAGAGGCGGGCCAGCTGCAGGCGGACGGCTTGGTTGGAGGGGTCGAGCTTAAGGATGTCCTGGGCCTGGAGCGCCGCCGCCCGGTAGTCCTTGATGCCCTGAAGCAGGTTGACTATGCCGGCCTTGAGTGGAACATTGGCCGGGTCCAACTCTTCGGCTTTGCTGTAGTAATGCAGGGCTGAATCAGTGCGGCCCAGGACTTGGTGCAGGCCGGCCAAGGCGGCCAGAGTACTGGGATTGCTCGAGTCGACCGCCGCCACCAGACGATACTGGCCCAAAGCCTCTTCCCAGCGTCGGGCCCTGGCCAGCATGGAAGCCAGTTGAACCCTTAAGGCCGGGTCATCCCTGCCCTCCAGGCGCCTTTGGAGTATGTTGGCGGCCGAATCGGCCATTCCCTGGGCCTCGTAAAGGCCGGCCAAGGTAAGAAGGATGTTGTCGGCCGGACGCAGGCGGTAGGCCTGGCGGTATTGGGCGGCGGACTGTTTTAGGTCCTTGGCCAGCATGTGGGCGTTGCCCAGCACCAGGCGGTAGTCGGCCTCGCCAGGATCCAGCCTGACGGCCCGTTTGCCGAAATGGACGGCTAGGGTATGGTTGCCCAGCTGATAATAGGCGTGGGCCAGCTGCATGTTCAATAGGGCCGAGCCAGGATTAAGCCTTAATGCCCGACGATAGGCGGCGATAGCCCGATTCAAGTCGCCCGACTGCTCGCTAGACAAGGCCTGGGCTATAAGAGACAGATAAAGGTCGTCGGCCTCCAGTTTTCCCAGCGACTGGCGTGGGGTGCATCCGACCAGAAGTATCAGGAAGGCCGGCAGGACTGTCAGAAATCTTGTCGTTTTTCCCATTCGCATAAAATATGGCCGGAATATGGGCGCCTTTCCGGCCGGGTGGGTAATTTTTTCCGGCTTAAAGGGTGAATTTTCCGAATTCCTCGGGCTTGATGCGTTTCAGCCGTTCGGCCAGATCGTCGGAGCCCCCGGCCTGGGATCGGGAAAAACCATGCCGGCCCAGCACTTCCTCGTCCACGAATATCGGGGAGCTGGTCCTGAGGGCGATGGCGATGGAGTCCGAGGGCCGGGCGTCAACCGCCATCAGACGGCCGTCGGAGCGCAGCATGATCTGGGCGAAGAAGGTGCTGCCCTTAAGCTCGGTGATGACTATCTTCTCCACCTTGGCCCCCAGGCCGTCCAACATGGATTTTATCAGGTCGTGGGTCAGGGGCCGTTCCAAGACCACCCCCTCCAGGGCCAGGTTGATGGCCAGGGCCTCGGCCGAGCCTATCCATATGGGCAAAGCCCGCGGCCCGCCGCTCTCTTTAAGTATCACCAAGGGTGTGTTGCTGGCCGGATCCAACCCGATGCTGTGTACGGTGACGGATACCAATGACATGGAATCTCAAAATTCAAATGACAAAATCCAAAATACTTATTTTCGCTTTTGAAATTTGGATTTTGAATTTGTATATTTTCAAGGCCAGAGCCTTTAAAAGGTATAGGTGGCTCCCTCGACCGCCAGGCGGATCTGAGGGTTCTTCATGGCGGCGATCTCCTTCTGCACCTCCTCCAAATACATGGCCTTGATGTGGAAGACATAGAAGGGCACCTTGAGCCCGGATTTGGCTATCTCGCTGGCCAGGGAATGCGGGGTCAGATGGCCGGAGAGGTCGGCCAGCTGCTGCATGCGGTTGGGGAAGGAGGTCTCGATCAATACGCCTCGGAGATTCTTCGCCTTCTTGGCTTCCTGCCAGATGCGGTCCGTGGGCCGGGTGTCGGCCGTGTAGACGAAGCTGCTCTTATCGTCGGAGACGATGAAGCCGACGGTGGGCACCGAGTGGCTTACCCTGACCGCCTTGATGGTGTATTTTTCGAAACGCGCCGAATGGCCGTTGGCCATGGGCCTTAGCTTGAAGACGGCCGAGCGGTTATTGGGGATGGCGGTGAAGTCGGGCCAGACCTGGTTGTTGAAAAGGTGCATGCGGAGTCCGTCCAACACCTCCGGAGCCGAGAACACCTGGATTGACTTCTTCAGGCTACTCACCAGGTTGTCGGCCAGCAGCATCAGACCCAGGCTGTGGTCGATGTGGATGTGGGAGAGAAGCACCGCCTGCAGTTTGGCCTGCTCGTCGAAATCCAGCCGGGAGGCGGCCGAGCCGGCGTCGATGAGAACATTTCTGTCCAATAAAAAGCTGGTAAGGTGGAGGCCCGGAAGTTTCGAGCCCGAGGCGCCCAGAACGCGAATCTTCATATGCTTGATCTCGGTAGTTTTCTGAATTCCCTGCGCCGGTGCGGCCCGGCGGCAGAACCTCCTTAACCGATTACTTTATATCAATTTAACGGCAAAGTCAAGAAAAAAGCGAAAGCCAGAAAAGAAAACCTATAACGAAAACGAATAAAATCTTAAGGAAAAACAACCAGGCGCCTGGATTGAGCCGAGGTATCTCCGGGCCCTGGGGACGTGCTTAATAAGCTGATCCCGCAGGGGCTGGGGGACGAGGCGGGCCCGTCCCATGGCCGGCTTAAGCAGTCCATCCCACTTGGCCCGCAGGCCGCGGGGCAATGGGTGCCGGCAGGCTAAGGTGCCGCAGCAGTCCGGGGCGCCACAGCGGCACTTGAAGCCCCAGTCCTCGTCATAGAAGGCGCGGTAGTCGTAGGTGGCCTCCTGTCCCCGCTTGATATCTTTGACTACGATGTCGAAGCCGCGGCCCGTGTCCAATATATTGGCATCGCAGGAGTGGTTCATGTACTTTGACAGTCCGCATGACTGGACCACCGAGCCGTCGCGGCGGGTGTAGGCATGGAAGAGCATCCGTTCCCTCTGCCGGGGGGAAAGCTTTTGGAACTCGGACTTGGGCATCACCTTGCAATCGGGGCATTCGAAGAAGACGATGGTGCCGCGGGGGATGTCCCTCTTGGCGAAGAGGCCCTTGCCCTTGCTTGGGGTCTTTTTCAGGATGAAGAGGTCGGCAAGCATAAGGCTTCCTATGGCTTTTTCACAGATAATATATCATAATAGCGTTCCGGATACAACTGGGACGACGAAGTTCTCGATAGATCGGGGTTTTTGTTGATCCGTATCATTTGATGATTGGGCAGGGCCCGGCGGTCGGGATGAGAAAAACAGGCAGATTTCATTGCACCTTAACTTGCTGATCAGAAATCGAAGAAGTCATCCGGACAGGCGGTCGTGAAAAGTATGACTCAGGATTTCATGAAATGGAGGCTTAAAGATATTGAAAGATGATGGAATATTCTTTATTGACAGTATTCTTTTAATTATTATATAATTAAAATATAAAAAATTTGAAGAACGATAATATAACCTCGACCGTGAAGTTCTTCAAAAAGATTTCGTATTGGTAACTAAATTATTCTCGCCCCATAGAATCAGGGGTCTGTGGCTAGGATATTTATTACCATGCCGACGATCTCGCCACGCTCCCACTTTAGAATACAGGGATTTCTGAGATCGCCGGCATTTTTTGTTTTTCAATCCGATGTAGGCAAGGAGCGGAAGATTTTGTGGGAATGATTGTTAAATAAATAGAAATTCCGAGTTTCGCTTATCGAGATTTATGAGGGCACAGCCGGTGTCGAAAGGTTTCGATTTAGTTAGTGTAGAATCAATCAATATTCTCTCCGTGTGTTCTGCAGTATAAAACTTAGGTTTTAGATATCGGCTAGAAGCAATGCCGACCTTGATATAGTGGAGATACATGATGAGGACAGGGATATCGTTTTTAATCCTCCTGCTCGGTATGTCGGGCATCGCCGCTTCCCAGGATCTGGAGACGTTGACATCCCAGCGGCCGGTATCTTTCTCCGGCAGCATGAATGCTGGCGCCTCCCTCTATCAGGTTCGGGGCATAGATAACCGGCAGAAACCGTTCTCCTGGCAGTACAGCGGCCAGTTGAGCCTGGGGTTATACGGCATCGTTTTGCCGATCACCTTCACCGTCAGCGAGAAGGAGCGATCTTTTCGGCAGCCCTTCAACCAGTTCGGACTCAGCCCCTCCTATCGCTGGGCCACGGCCCATGGTGGCTATCGCAGCCTGTCGTTTTCACCGCTGGTATTCTCGGGCCAGAGCATTCTATGCTGGGGCTTAGAGCTGAATCCCTGGCGGCTGCGTACCGGCTTCGTTCAGGGCCAATTCCAGAGGGCGGTGGCCGAGGATACGCTGGCCGCCCAGACCCAGACCCCGGCTTTTCGGCGAACCGGCTACGCCGCCAAGATCGGATTCGGCAGCCGGGATAATTACACCGACCTCACCCTGCTCCGAGCAAAAGATGAGCCCGGCTCCCTTCCTACCCTTCCGGTGAAAACGCCTCTTCTGCCGGGGGAGAACGTGGCCTTCGGCCTGTCGTCGCATTATCGGATGTTGGGTTTTCTGTCGTTGGACCTTGAGGCCGGCTACAGCGCCTATACCCGGGATCAGAACGCTCCGGAGATATCTTTGCCGAGCGGCATCGGCCCCAAAATGGCGGCGAAATTCATCGTTCCCAAAACCTCCACCAAACTGGCCAGGGCCCTGGAGTTGGCCCTGGGCTGCCGCTGGACCAGTTTGGAGCTGACCGCCGAGTTCAAGCAGATAGACCCCGAATACGCTACTATGGGCATTTCCTACATAGCGGATGACGTCAAATCATGGGGCGGCCGAATAAGCTGGATGCCCCGCAACGCAATCAGGACCTCGGCCATTTTTTCCCGGCAGCGGGACAATCTGGGCTCGGCCAAGCGAGCCACTTCACATAAGACCGGTTTGCAGTTGTTGTTGAATTATGACAGCGGCAGGTTTGCCATCGATCTCAGCTACAGCCTGGCCCGGAGCGCGCAGACGGCAGGAGCGGCGCCCCTGAACGATTCCACCAAGTTAGCGCAATCCTTCCACACCATCGGACTGGCACCGCGGCTGGTGTTGGCCGCAAACAATGGTTCGCATATCATCGCCGGCAATTATCTCTATCAATTTCTGAAGGACGACAATCCCTTCACCCGGGGGCTGAGCCAGTCACACGGCACCGTGGCCGGATTGACCTACACCCGGACGGCGGGCCAGGGCAGCCTTTCCTTGGGGACCACCCTTTCGGCCATGAACACCTCCTCGGCCCACAACCGGACCCTCTCTCTTGCGCCCTCGGCCTCGCTGTCTTTCTGGGAGCGGCGACTGACATTATCGGGCAATACAGGCTACAGCCAAAGCTATAATGGACGATCTCTCACCGGGCGGACCTTAAATGGCGGCATCAACTCACAGTTCCGCCCCTACGGATCACATATCATTTCCCTGGGCATGAACTTCACCCGATATCTGGCCTGTGCCTCGGGCCAGAAATCATTCAGCGAGTTAAAGGGAGAACTATCCTATGCCTTGTCCTTCTAAACACGGCAAGTCGATCTTGGCGGCCGCCATGGCGCTCTGTCTGGCAGCCGGGACGCTTCAGGCCGTCATCGTCGAGGTGCAGGTGATGCCGCCATATTCACCACATCTGACGGATTATTTAGGCAGTCAGAACAGAGTGCTCATCACCCTCAGGGGCGGACCTGACAGATTGGATACCGTCTGTCTGGCCTGCGAACTGACCGGCGACAACGGGGTCAGGATCGTCAGCGATCCAACCTACCGGCCATCACAGCCGCTCATCGTCAATCCTCGAACCCCAATCCAACTGACCGGCAGCGCCCTGGCGCCGTACTTGGAATATAGCCGGGCAACCCTGAGCGGGGTCACCCAGCAACAGCTGGCCCATGGCGCCGGCCTGCCCGAGGGGAATTACCGGCTATGCGTCCGGACTTTGAATTATTATACCGGCCGGGACCTGACGGAAGGCGGCTGCAGCAACCCTTTCACCGTCTCCGGTTATGATCCGCCGCAATTGCTCTATCCGCCGGATAGAAGCGAAGTGCCGGCCCCACCCACCCAGGCCATGCAGCTTTCCTGGACCCGTCCCGCCGGGGCTCCGGCCGATATCCAGTATAAAGTGAGGCTGGTGGAGATAGACTCGCCCCAGCGATCGCCGGCGGACGCCATGGCCAGTGCCACCACTCCACCGCTGTTGGAGCGGACGGTGAGCGGCACCACCTCGCTGATGTTGGGCCCGGCCGATCCCCAGCTGGTGCCGGGGAAACGTTACGCGCTGCAGATCATTGCGATGGACCCCAAGGCCCGGGCCCATTTCCGCAACCAGGGGGCCAGCCAGGTATACAGCTTCACCTACGGCGGCCAGGGCACGTCCTTCGGCCAGGCGAAATCCAAGCTGCCGAAAACCCTCTTCAACTGCGGGCTCAAAGGAAAGATCTATTACAACTATGCCGACCCGGGCTCCGCCTGGATCAAGCCGCTTAAGAATGCCACCCTGCGATTGGTGGTTCGCTACGGCATCGTCAGCAACCAGCCCGCCGGCTATTATCTATTGGCTAAGGAAAAGGGGCCATACTATTATAATGCGGCGGACAACGGAAAAGTAGTTGCGGTGACCACCAGCGATCAGGAGGGTAACTATCAGTTTCTGTTCACCAACACCGACAGCATGGGCCTGGTGGCCAAGAATGTCATCATAGGCGCAATTGAATTTCCTTCCTATATCGGCGATGTCTATCGCTTTCTTCGGGTGGAGGTGGACGATCCCTACTATGCCGGTCCGGCAACCACCTATCTCTATAACGATCCTCAGCATGAGATCATGGTCCAGCCCGGCCAGACCCAGACCTGCAACCTGACGGCGGTGCTGCGCACCTATCCGCTGACGGTAAGCGCTCTCCATGGCCAGAACAACAAGCCTCTCTCCGGCATCATCGTCTATGTGCTGCGCAAACCCAACACCCGCCCGGCCAGCGTTCCCGACGACGAGGGGACCGCTCCCCAGCCCCGCCAGTATAAATTAGGGATGGAGGTGGTGGCGGTTGACACCACCGGGCCGGATGGCACCTGCTCTCGCCATCTTTTGCGCCTGGCCAAGAACCTAAACCCCACCGATCGTTACTTCATCTGGGCAGAATCCGATCCCGGCAGTGAGAAGAATTTCACCTCGCTGCCGATGGAATATCGCAATCCCTGCAGCGCCGATAAGGCTGAGTTCCGGGACCAGTACGAGGCCAAATACCAAACCCTGCGCGGCCAGGCCACCATCAAGATGATAGCCCTCCCGCCCAAGATCCGGGGCTATGTCCATCGGAAGGACGATCCCAACAATTGCGTCCCCGGAGCCTGCATCGGCGTGATGAACGTCGACAAACAGGGATGGGACCAGCTGGAGAATGTTACGGTAACCTCGGACAGCGGCGGATTTCAGATATCCAACTTGGCTCCGGGTGTCCATCGGAAGCTGGTGATCTCGGCACCGGGATTCAAACCGGCCACCTATCAACCCAAGATAGATCCCTTAGAGCAGGGCCAGAAGGAGGTGGTCGATCCACCCATCCTGCTGGAGCCGGGGGCCAGGGTCAGCGGCACGGTGGTGGACGAGGACGGCGTCTGCGTCAGCAGCCGGGTGCATATCGGCGACCTGGCCGCAGTCGAGGCCATCGGCATTAGAAGTTATAATCCGTTGCTGCAAAAGTGGAAGACGGTGAAGCCGGCCGCCTTCCAGTGCTATGCCTTGTATAATGTGGGGCCGCAGCCGCTAGTGGTGGAGCCCATGAATCAGTCGGAGTTCTTCACCGCCGAGACGGTGATGGTCAACGTCAACAGCTATAACATGAATTTAGCGCCGGTGGTGGTGCATCGCAAGATGCACCACATCGGCATCGTGGTCAACAAGCGCCGGGCCATGCCGGGCCCGGGCGGCAGCACGACCTATGTCAAGGAGCCGCTTAAGGGGGCCACGGTCACCGTGGAAAACCTGGCCCAGCCCCTGAGCCGGATCACCGACGGCCAGGGCCGGGCCTCTTTCGCCTTCAAATCGGCCGGCAATGATTTTTCTGTCCGCATCGTCGGACCGGAGGACGAGAACTTGGTCTCCAAGACGATAAGCCTCTCGGGCATTCCGGAAACGAAAACCGATACGGTCTTTACCGTCACTCTGGAGCCAGCCGGCCAGGTAGTGGGGCGGGTCATGTCCCAGGGACAGCCGGTGGCCGGTGCCGTGGTGAGTTTGGATGAGCAGACGCCGACGCCGATCCAGACGGTCTCCGCACAGGACGGAATCTATCGGCTTAGAAACCTGCCCTTGGGGAACCATACATTCCGGGCGGAAAAGCCTCAGTCCAACCTCATCGGCGCCAGCCGAACCCATACCGTCAAGGCCGAGCTTTCCCACGGCGACACCCTGAATTTCGAATTAGGCGTCTACAACGATATGGATTTGTCCACCTTGCTAGGCCTTCCCATCTCGGTGGATGAAATGACGACCAGCGGCAGCGGAGCAAATACGGTTACCAAGATAAGCGGCCGGTTTGTAAATTTGCCGGCCAATCAGCAGTTCGTGCCCGACCAGAATGGAGAACTGGCTTTCCACGATGTGGAGGTCGTCCCCTCCTCCCAGACCAGCGGCCAGGGAAAGCCTCTGGCCCGGCCCAAAAACGGCGCGGTGACCACAGAGGCCAAGACACTGGCAGTGAGAGCCTACGGCGTCTTCAAGGCCGTGGCCGAGGATCCTTACAATATAGTGATCAGCGAGGATGGCGCCGGAAGCAACCGGGGGGTTCTCAAAGCTCTGGTCCGGGTAGATGCCGCCTCCTTCGGGGTTTCGGCCATAGACTTTCCCAACGGCCGATTCTGGCTGGCCAGGCCGGACGTGGCCGACCCCGCGGCCCGGCGCCGGATCCCGGTGCTGGCCGCCCAGGCGCAGAGCCTGGCCAGCGCGGCCGGAGGCCTGTTGGTCACCGGGCCGGGAGGCGGACCGCTGGATTTTAAGGTCTATGGGTTTCCGGCCCAGGCCGATCCGGCCGCCTCAACTGTCCAAGGGGACACAGTGCGGCTGGCGACCGTCCTCCACACCAATTTGGCCCATGTCGCTCCGTCGGATCTGGCCCTCAACCTGGGGCAGCTGAAGCTTCATAGCTGGGGCTTGGATGCCGCGGTGGGGACGGCCCCTGTTTCCATCCCCTTGGAGAACTGGACCCTAATCGGCAGTAACTGGTCGCTGTCCCAGCAAGGACTGGTGATCTCGGAGGGGACAGTCAAGGCCGGGATGGTGGACATCCCCTGCCGAAGCGTCAGGATAACGCCCACTGAGATAGCCGGGGGCGATTTCGACCTGCAATCGCTCTCTATCAAGGGCATCATCCCGCTGACGGTGGAGGGGGATCCCTTTTTCGGATACAACACCGGTAAGGGGCACTGGTCGGTGTTCGTCATTCCCAAACCCGGCAGCACCCGCTGCGCCAGCTTCGGCGGCCTGCCCGGCCTGGCTCCTGGGGTGAAGGTAGGGATCACTGATTTCTATCTGCTATCCAACGGCGAACAGAGGTTCTCCGTGGAGAAGATGCCGCTGACCATCTATCAAATCGCCACCTTCAGTCCAGTGAATTTGTTGGCCTATGGCGACTACGTCCATATTGCAGGATATCTGGACCTCCACATCCCCCAGGTGCCGGTGGTCTTCAGCGCCCTGGATTACAGGCCCGGGCCGGCCCTGAGCATCGAACAATTCGATCTGCAGTTCGATGCGCCGGGGGTGCGCCTGTCCTTCCCCCCGGACGCCCAGCATCCCAAGACGCTCGGCCCCGAGGGCTTCAATGCCAAGGGCACGGTCTCCGAGGCCGGGAAGTTCTCCTTCGACGTCAATCTCCACCACGGCCAGGACTCGACGGCCATCACCATCCTGCCCGGCCAGAAGTTAGCCATAGCGCACGGCGGCAGCACCCGCTTGGAACAAATCGGCGGGGGATTGAAACCTTCGGGACCAGTGTGGGGACGGCTGTGGTTTGCCGGCGACCTTAAAGGCGCCAACGGCGCCAGCGGCCGGCTCACCTTCAATGTCTTAGGGGAGGTGGTGGCTGAGAACCAGGCCTTAACGGTGAAGAATATGCCCTCGGCCTTCGGGGGAATGTCGCTTAGTTTCGACTTCTCCACCGGACGGCTGGTGGGCTTTATGCAGATAGACCAGACCCTGTCCGGCGGCAGCCGGATCCTGGGCGCGGCCAACGCGGTCATCGACGGCAGCGGCTGGTACTTCATTTCCGGAGGCCAGATGAAGCTCAAGAATCCGACGCTGGAGGGCGGGGCGCTCCTTTTGTTTGGCAGCTATGAAGTCACCCAGCAGATGCGGGACCTCTGCGCCCAATACACCTATAAGGGTAAACTGCCGGCATCGTTTGCTCACAGGATAGAGGGCTTCTACAGCGAGGGCCAGGCGGAGATTCCGGTGATCGTGCCGTCCTTCGATTTCGATTTCGGATTGGTGTCGGCCCGGCTCTACATCCTGGCCGGCTGCGATATGCGTTTAGGGATGAACTTCGCCGGACCGGCCAACACCTACTATACCGGGATGACCTCCTGGATAGAGGCCGGGGCTGGCCTGGGCGCCTCCTGCGTCATCGCCTGCGCCGGCATCAGCGCCTCGGCCCGAACCGAACTGGATTTCAATGGCCAGTACCAAGCCAACGGCAAATGGTATGTGGACGGCACCGGCACCGTGACCCTCACCGGCGCCACCTATTGCGGCTGGGGGGTCTGCGATTCCGATTGCGACGGCATGTTCTGCGATAAAGAGGAGGCCTCGGCCAGCATCCAACTCGGCGTCAGGGGATATATCGCCAGCGACGGCCGCAGCCTCACCTTCTTCTTTCAATGATGGCGACCAAAATTCTCAGGCCGGCTACAGAATCAGCTAATGATTCTCCTCGCAGCAAGCTGCGAGGTATCTTAAGGTAGATTAATTGTATGAAAACCTACGGTTTTCATCCTTTCCCTGAAAGGTAACCTCGAAGCAAGCTTAGAGGAATAGTTGATTGAAGGAACCAAAACATGAGAATCAAAATACTGGTTATCCTGGCACTCCTGTGTCTGGCGGCCGTCCCTGCCGGAGCCCTTGATACTTTGAAAACCGCGGCCAGCGGCTGTCCGCGAGGCATCGTGGTCAACTTGGGGCGAAGACCGGCCGGCCGGCTGTCGCCGGGCAATCGCTTGGCTTCATATACCATCGAGCGGCGGGGGGCGGACGACGAAGCCTGGCTTCCCCTGGCCGAGGTGACGGCTCCGGCCGATTACGATGAATTCGCCAAAAGGCTGAAGGAGGCTAAGGGAAAACTGCCGCCAGTTTTGACTGCCATCGACATCCCGGCCAAGAAACTTTGGGATAAAATCTCATCGTCGGGGACGGTCGATTCCATAAAATTCTGGGCCGGGGTGCTGCCGGTGCGGCTGGCTTTGGGCACAGCGTACTTCGATGCCGAGGCCAAACAGGGCGTAGCCTGCCGTTACCGGGTGTCGACCAGATCGCCAGCCGGAGTGGTCACCCCATCGTTCGTCTCATTGCCGGTGACCTGGCCGGGCACGGCCAAGCTGTCGACCCTCAGGTCCGAAGGGGCCACCTCGGATGGCAAATCGATCCGGATCACCTGGAGCTGCGGGCCGGGCAAAAGGCCGGTGCACTTCGAAGTGCGGCGCCGCAACCTGGACGGTGATTTCCAGCGGGTGGAGGCTCAGGTGGTGATCTCCAATCCCTTTAACACATTGGTGGCCGTCATGCGCGATACCGCCGTGGCCCCGCTGACCCTCTATCAATATGTCCTGATCCCTCTGGACTATTACGGCAACCCCGGAGCCCCTTCGGACACGGTGCTGGCCGGCTGCTACGACTTCAAAGCAATCCCGCTTCCCCAGAAGCTTACGGTCGTCAGCCGGGGCGACGGGTTGCGGCTCAGCTGGCAGGGAATTCCGGCCGGCCCCATCAAATGTTATCGGATACAACGCAGCACCTCGTTCGAGAAGAATTTCGAAACCATCGGCACGGCAGCGGCCTCGGAATCCACCTATGTCGATAGGGCACTAAGGCCGGGGGTAAAATACTATTACAGATTGGTTATGGTCGGCCTCAGGGACGAAGCCTCGGCGCCCAGCGCCACGGTCTTCGGCGTCTGGCAGAACGAAGAAGTTCCTCTGCCGCCTGTGATCAGCGATTGCCGATCGATTCCTGGCGGGGTTCAATTTAAATTACGGTCATTGGAGGAGCAGACGGTAGGGTTCCGCGTCTATCGGGGCCGCGGCTACGGAGCCAAGTTGTCGCTTATCTCCGGCTTGGTGCCGGTCAGGGGCGAGGCGACGGTCTTTGTCGACACCTCAGCCGGACTGTCCGGCGCCATCGACTATGCCTATGCCGCCAGGGCCGAGAACGCCGCCGGTAAGTTGAGCGGCTTTTCGGACACCGTCACCGCCCGCCCGCTGGTGAACAATGCTCCGCCGGCTCCGGCCCAGTTGGGGGCGTCCGTCTCCGGCGGCACGGTCCTTCTGCATTGGAGCGATGTCCAGTCCCAGCATCCCACCCTGCGGGGATATAGAATCTATCGGGCGGAAAAGAAGACGGTTTCCAATACTTCAAAAAAGCCGGTGGGGAAGAAGGTCATGCCATTCTCGGGCCAGGCGGGCGAGTTGCTGTTCCGGTCCGTCAGGGATAGCCTGCTGCCTCCGTTCAGCAATCATTGGGCCGACACCCCGGCACGCGTCGGAGCCGTCTATGTTTACGCCGTGGTGGCAGTGGATGCCTTCGGCGACACCAGCAGCTTGGTGAGGACCGCAGAGATCGTCATTCCAAAGGTGTTGCCGGCACCTGCGGCCGGTTTCCGGGCGGAACGGGTCTCAAAAGGCGTCAAACTATCCTGGGACGAAGTGTTGGGCGGCGGCATCACCGGATTTCGCATCTACCGGGCGGAAGGCCGGGGCCAGCCTAAGCTCCTGGCCACCCTGCCGGCCGACGCCCTGTCCTATATAGATGACGCGGTCCAGAAGAAAAATCTCTACTTCTACTGGATATCATCTCTGGCCGAAGCCGGGGAGGGAGACAGGAGCCGGGAGATAAGCATAAGGCCCTGAGGGTGATACCGGGGATCGCGATGACATAAAAGGCAGCCGCAGCGGCTGCCTTTTCCATTTCAAGGAAACAGAAATATCGTTCTCTGTCTGTCAATAGACAACGAGGCTTCATGATTTGAAACGTTGCGATAATAAATTTCCGTTTCCCTTTGATTTTTAACATTGATAATGATATAATAAAATTTCATTAAAGCGATAATGTATTTACTGATAAAGGAACCTGCCATGAAGACAAAAAAGGGCTCCAAGGTAAAAAGAGCGGCCGTGAAGTCCGTCCAGAGGAAACCGGCCGCCAAGGCCGGGCCGAAAGCAACCAGTCCAAAACTGAACGATCGGGTAAAACAGTGGCTCCAGGCCTGCGTCCACCCGGCCCTGGCCAAGTATCCGGAGAGGCAGAAGGAGTTCTCCTCCACCTCGGGCACGCCCATCCGCCGGCTCTATACGCCCTGCGATGTGGAGTTCATGGATTACGAAAGAGACCTGGGCTTCCCGGGCCAGTTCCCCTTCACCCGGGGCGTCCAGCCCACCATGTACCGGGGGAGGCTGTGGACCATGCGGCAGTATGCCGGCTTCGGGGACGCGGCCGAGTCCAACAAGCGCTACCAGTACCTGCTGACGCACGGCCAGACCGGGCTGTCCATCGCCTTCGACCTGCCCACCCAGATCGGCTACGACTCCGACCACCCCATGGCCGCCGGGGAGGTCGGGAAGGTCGGAGTGGCCATCGACTCCTTAGCCGATATGGAGGTTTTGTTCGACGGCATCCCCTTAGACAAGGTCTCCACCTCGATGACCATCAACGCCCCGGCCGCGGTGCTGTTGGCCATGTACATCGCGGTGGCCGAGAAGCAGGGGGTCAAGCCCGAAGCTCTAAACGGCACCATCCAGAACGATATCCTCAAGGAGTACATCGCCCGGGGCACCTACATCTTTCCTCCCAAGCCTTCCATGAGGCTGATCACCGACATCTTCGCCTTCTGCTCCAAGAACGTGCCCAAGTGGAACACCATCAGCATCTCTGGCTATCACATCCGCGAGGCCGGGGCCTCGGCGGTCCAGGAGGTGGCCTTCACCCTGGCCGACGGGGTGGCCTATGTCCAGGCGGCCATAGATTCCGGCATGAACGTCGACGATTTCGCCTCGCGCCTGTCGTTCTTCTTCAACGCCCACAACGACCTGCTGGAGGAGGTGGCCAAGTTCCGGGCGGCCCGGCGCATCTGGGCCAGGATCATGAAGGACCGATTCAAGGCCCAGAAGCCCTCGTCGCAGATGCTGCGCTTCCATACCCAGACCGGCGGCTCCACCCTGACCGCCCAGCAGCCGGACAACAACATCGTCCGGGTGACCATCCAGACCCTGGCGGCCGTTCTCGGCGGGACTCAAAGCCTACATACAAATAGCAGAGACGAGGCCCTGGCCCTGCCCACCGAGGACTCGGTGCGCATAGCGCTGCGCACCCAGCAGATCGTGGCCCACGAGTCGGGCTGCGCCGACACCGTGGACCCGCTGGCCGGGTCATACTATGTCGAAGCCCGGACCAATGAGATAGAGCAGCAGGCCCGGGAATACATCGAACGGATAGACAAATTGGGCGGCATGGTCAAGGCCATCGAGAAGGGGTTCGTCCAGAAGGAGATTCAAGACAGCGCCTACCGCTACCAGAAGCAGGTGGAGGCCGGGGAGCGGATAGTGGTCGGGGTCAACAAGTTTATGGTCAAAGAGGAGGCGCCCAGGAACCTGCTCAAGGTCTCCCAAGCCGTTCAGGATGCCCAGATACGACGGCTCGACGATTTACGTAGGACGCGTTGTAACGATGGAGTCAAGACGGCTTTGGAGGAGATCAGGAAGGCGGCCAAGGGCACGGACAACCTGATGCCCCACATCCTGGCCGCGGTTCGTCAGTATGCCACCCTGGGCGAGGTCTGCGGGGTGCTGCGGGAGGTGTTCGGGGAGTACCAGGAAAGCGTGGTGCTGTGACTTATTCCCCTCTAGAGAGGGGAATAAGGGGTGTGTCCTAAGCCAGCAATACACAAAAACACCAAGACACACCCCTGTATCCCCTCTTGATAGAGGGGATGGTAGATAAGCGAACGAAAAGAAATGGCAGAGAAAATAAAAAACTTGGCGGCTAACGGTGAAAAGCTCCCCTTCAACCCCCTGCGCCAGGAGCTGTACACGCCTCAGGAGCTCTACGCCGGATTCACCTTGGACGACCCGGAGAGCTACGTCAGAGTGCCCGACGCCCGCATCTACGCCCACTACGTGGCCACGGGCCGCGACCGCCCCCATTCGCCCTATGTGGGCATGATGCAGTCCCTGCACGACCACTCGGTCTACCGGGCCATGGAGCAATTCATCGAGGGGCGGAAGCTGGTGGGCATCATGGGCGGGCACAAGCTGCAGCGCAGCTCGAAGGAATACCGCAAGGTGGCGCATTTGGCGCTCAAGCTTTCCCGGAAGGGCTTCGTGGTCTGCTCGGGCGGGGGGCCGGGGGCCATGGAGGCCTCGCACCTGGGGGCTTCGGCCGCGCCGGTGGGCGAAAAAGGGCTGGATAGAATAATTGATAAACTCGCTAAAACACCGGCTTTGCCCAAGGGGCTGATGAACCTGATCTCGGACCGGGGCACCTACCACAAGAGCTTCGGACGTGAGGTCCACGGCTGGCTGGCCCCGGCCTGGGAGGCGGCCCGGGAGCTGTTCAGACACAAGCCGGCCGAGAGCCTGGCCGTGCCCACCTGGCATTACGGCCACGAGCCGTTCTCTCCCTTTCCCACTCATGTGGCCAAGTTGTTTCAGAACAGCATCCGCGAAGAGGGGCTGCTGGCCATCGCCAACCGGGGGGTGGTCTTCGCCCCGGGCACGGCCGGCACGGTCCAGGAGATCTTCCAGGACGCCTGCCAGAACTACTACCGGTCGTTCGGAACGTTCACCCCGATGGTGCTGTTCGTCAGAAGATACTGGGAACAGGAGTACCCGGTGCTGCCGGTGCTCAGGAAGCTCTTCAAGCCCGAGGAATATAAAAAGTTCGTGCTGGTGACCGACGGAGTGGAGGAGGCGGCGGGGTTCATAGAGAGGACGAAGCCCTCCTAACCCATCCACGTCATCCTGAGCCCGGCACCGCGCCTGACACATGAAGGATCTGTTACATTAACAATAATATCAGATCCTTCGGAAGTGAGGCAGGGTGCCTTTCTCAGGATGACGCGAAGTTGTAAACGCGGTACGTGCTGGTGACCGACGGAGTGGAGGAGGCGGCGGGGTTCATAGAGAGGACGAAGCCCTCCTAACCCATCCACGTCATCCTGAGCCCGGCACCGCGCCTGACCCCTGAAGGATCTGTTGCATTAACAATAATATCAGATCCTTCGGAAGCGAGGCAGGGTGCCTTTCTCAGGATGACATATACGCTAGTAAAATATAGTATACACAGACCATGGCCGATGCCATAGCGTTATTGGCCCTTTTAGTGGGCCTGGAGCTGGTGCTGGGGGTGGACAACATCTTAGTGATCTCCATCTTCGTGGGCCGGCTGCCGGAAGACCAGCGCCAGAGGGCCAGGATCATCGGCCTGGGCTTCGCCCTGCTGGCCCGCATCCTGATGCTGGCTGTGCTCCTTTTGTTGGCCAAGCTGACCGATCCCCTGCTCCTGGGCCTCTCGGTCCGGGACCTGATCCTGCTGGCCGGCGGGCTGTTCCTCCTCTACAAGGCGGTGACCGAGATTCACCATACGGTAGAACTCCACGAGGAGAAGAGAAAGGAGGCCAGGGTCAAGGCCACTTTCGCCGCGGTTATAACCCAGATAGTGCTTTTGGACATCGTTTTCTCAATCGATTCGGTAATAACCGCCATCGGCCTGACCGACAAGCTGTGGGTGATAATCTTGGCGGTGGTGCTGTCCTTCGGGGCCATCCTGTTCGCCGCCAAGCCCATCGGGGACTACATCCTGCACCGGCCGACCCTGAAGATCCTGGCCCTGGCCTTCCTTATCACCATAGGGGTGACCATCTTCATGGAGGGCCTGCACAAGCACGTGCCCAAGGCCTACATCTACCTGCCGATGGGCTTCGCTTTGGGGGTGGAGATGCTGCAGCTGAGGTACGAGACGAACCGCAAGCGGAGGCTGGCGGGGCGGGAGAGGGCCAGCGGGGTGTGACGTTCTGTTGTACGAGATAAACGGACCAAAGCTAAGACCCCTCTAGTGAAGAGGGGAACGAGGGGTGTGTCCAAACTTTAAAGAGACAACACACCCCTGAATCCCTTCTTCTTAGAGGGGATAGTCTGAACCAGAACATCAGCCATATAGGAGAAAACATGGACAAGAAAACCCGCATCCTCATCGCCAAGCCCGGCCTGGACGGGCACGACCGGGGCGCCAAGTACATCGCCCGGGCCCTGCGCGACGCCGGGTTCGAGGTGATCTACACCGGCCTGCGCCAGACGCCGGAGGCCATCGTGGATACGGCCATCCAGGAGGACGTCCAGTGGATAGGCCTGTCCTGTCTGTCCGGAGCCCATAACGCCCTTTTCCCCAAAGTGGTCCAGCTGCTGAAGGACAAGGGGGCGGCCGATATCAAGGTATTCGGCGGCGGGGTCATCCCGGCCGAGGACATCCCCGGGCTCAAGGCCGCCGGCGTCATGGAGATCTTCACGCCGGGGACCTCGTCCCAGGCGGTGGTGGACTACATCAACCAGAACTGACCCAAACCGGAAAGACCATGAACAGATAAACTCAACGCCGAGGATCTTTCTATGAAACGCTTGGTTGTGGCCGGCCTGGCGACGGCCGTCGCCTTGTTGGCGCTGACTCCCGCCTGCGGAAAGAAATCGTCGCCCACCCAGCCGCCCGCGGAGACAGACACCTCCAAAGTTTATGTGGTCGGCAATTACCGGGTGGGTTCCAATTGGTATGCCGGTTATTGGCGGGATACGGTTTTAACGCTTTTGTCTGGATCGGGCCTGTATTATGTCGAGGCCAGAGGAATGGCGGTCAGCGGCGGCACTGTTTACAGCGGGGGGATATACAACAATGGAGCATCGATAGTGCCGTGCTGCTGGAGGGATACGCTGCGCCAGGATCTGCCGGGAGGCGGCGCCGACTGCTATGTAAACGCCATAGCCGTCGACCAGGGCACGGTCTATTGCGGGGGCTACCGCACCGGTAGCCGCGATGTTCCCTATTACTGGATCGGAACGGCGCCTACGATGCTGTCGTTCGATTCCACCAGCGAAAATGCCAGCGTCAACGCCATAGCCGTTTCCAATGCGGTGGTATTCTGCGGAGGCAGCTTCTCCCAAGGCACGGCCACCTTTGCCTGCTGTTGGCGCGGCGGCGGCCGGCACCGGATGGATAGCGACACCTCCAGCGCCTCCTACGTAACCTCGGCTGCGGCGGATGGAGGAGTGGTATATTATGGAGGCTTCTACAGCATCAATGGACAGTACCATGCCTGCTATTGGACCGATACCGTCAGGACCGATCTTCCCGGAATGGCCGGCTATGATGCCTGCGTCAACGCCATTGCGGCGGCCGGCGGGGTCGTTTATTGCGGGGGATATGTCAGCGACGGCACAAAAAAGATCCCCTGCTATTGGGCCGGGACGGCCAGGCGTGACCTGCCCGGGGGCAGCGGGGCCAGCAATGTCGTGAACGGTCTGGCGGTTTACAAAGGCATTGTGTACTGCGCCGGCTGGATAGAGGACGGAACCAAAAGGCAGCCCTGCTATTGGAAGGGCGGAGCGCGCCAGGATCTGCCCATGGATGCCGCGGCTACCATAGGCTATGCCCGGGGCATCGCGGTGCAGTGAGTTTCAAGCGCCATTATCACGGCAAACGAGCCGATCAACAAATTAACTTTATAAATGTCAGCCGGAAGAAAACAACCGGGCGGATTGGAGGCTGACCCCGTAAAGGGAAAGGAAAAAGGACGCTGATGAAGAAATCCTTTGTTGTTTTTTTGTTATTAGGACTGGCCTCGCCCATTCTGGCCGCCCGTTCGGTGGACGGCTCCGAGGAACTGCTGCCGCGGGGATTCACCGCCGAGGAGCTTTTAAGAAAAAACGAGATCGGCACCTATATCCAGGCCTCGGCCCCGCCTCCGGCCGGCACCCGCAACCCGGCCGAGTACGAGCCCATGACCGGGGTCCTGGTGCGCTGGCCGCTGGGAGTGCCCTACAGCCTGCTGGATTCCATCGCCGACCATATCAAATTGTGGATGGTGGTCTCCAGCGCCAATAAAAATACCTGCTCCACCAGCTTGGCATCGAACGGCGTCAACATGGCCAATGTGGGCTTCGTCATCGCCACCACCAACTCCATCTGGACCAGAGACTACGGACCGTGGTTCGTAATGAAGCCCGACGGCCGCCAGGGCATCTTCGATTTCGCCTACAACCGTCCCCGTCCACAGGATGATTCGGTATCCATCAAACTTGGCACGGCCTGGAACCTGCCGGTCTATTCGTCAGTACTGGTCCATACCGGCGGCAACTACATGTCGGGCGGCCACGGGCAGTCCATGTCCACCAACCTGGTCTACGACGAGAACGACAGCTCCAACGCCTGGGTGGACAACCAGATGCTGCAGTACTTGGGGATCAACGATTACGTGACCATGGCCGATCCCCAGGCCAGCTATATCGATCACATAGACTGCTGGGCCAAGATCATCTCGCCCACTAAGATCCTGGTGCTCCAGGTGCCGACGTCGCACGAGGACTACGCGAACTTGGAGGCGGCGGCCGCCTATCTGGCCACCCAGCCAAACCACTACGGCACCAACTGGGAGGTGGTCCGGGTCTATTCCAGCGGCACCGAGGGCTATACCAACAGCGTCATCTTGAACGACTATGTCTATGTCCCCATCTGGAATACTTCAAACGACGCCGCGGCCCTACAGACTTATCGGAACGCACTGCCGGGCTATCATATAGTCGGCAACTATTACGGAGGCTCCAGCGGCTATATCAACACCGACGCCATCCACTGCCGCACCATGGGAGTCACCGACTCGGCCATGCTGTGGATCAGCCACCAGCCGGTGGCGGCCACCCAGCCGGCGGGCGCGCCGGTGACCATCAAGTCGCTCATCCGCTGCCATCCGGCCTTCAGTCTGATGTCCTACAAATGTTACCATCGCTTCGGGACTGCGGGGGCCTTCGACTCCCTTTCCATGACCCCCTTGGGCAACGACAGTTTTTCGGTGCAGATTCCGGCGGCCCAGGCCGGAGATACCGTGGAATACTTCATCTCGGCCCGGGATAATTCGGGCAGGATTGAAAAGCAGCCGCGGTTTGCCCCGGCTACCTGGTGCCATCGCTATGTGACAGAGGCTGCGGGGGTTTCCCAGGAGAACCAGGGCCTTCCCCTCAGCAAGACGGGAATGCTTCAGGCCAGGCCGAATCCAATGTCCAACCAGGCATGGATAGATTTCCAGCTGGCCCAGAGGTCTCGAGCCGTGCTTTCAGTATATAATATTGCCGGCAGAAAGGTGAAAACCCTGTCTGCGGGCTATATGGAGGCCGGGCGTCATATGGTGCGCTGGGATGGAAGGGATGACAGGGGCCGGGAAGCCGCTGCCGGGGTTTATTTCATCTCTTTAGAGACGGACGCCGGCCTGTGGAAAGCTCGTCTGATCGTGCTGCGCTGATATAAAATATAGGGCGGACGAAGCAGATAGACAGCACAAATGAGAACGGAAAGACTTTTGTTGCTGACGGCGATTTGGCTTACGGCCGGCATCGTCTGCGGCCATCAGGCGCTGGCCCAGTATCCGGACACTTTCGCCTTCATTGAGGTGCCGGATCCGCTCTCTGGGATCAATCCCACCTACCCTTTGATACCAAGACCAATGCCGGCGGTGGGCGACAGTTTCTGGGACAACCGCTTCGGCACCCTGCAGGTGCGGGCCACGGCCGTAAACGGCATCCGGGGGCGACACGAATACTCCAGGTTCGATCCCTTCAACAGCGACCAATCCATGATCATCTTGGATCCCCAGGAATCGTGGAATATCTACCGCACCCAGTCATACCCCTACAACCAACCGGCCAATCTGGTGCGGGCAGTGCATCTTTCCGAGCCGCGCTGGGATCCGACCGACCCCGACCTCATCTGGGGGGTGGAGGATTTCTCCATCAAAAAGGTGAGCGTGACCACCGGCCAGGAGACAGTGGTCAAGGATTTCACCGCGGATCCGGTGTTGGGTCCCATCATCGCTGCCAATCCGGTCTACCGCATTACCATGAAGGACGAGGGGGAGTCATCCCGCGACAAGCGCTACTGGGCCTTCATGCTCCAGGGCGACGGCAGCGCCAACTATGAGCCGCTCTACATTTTTTCCTACGATCGTGTGTTGGACACGGTGCTCGGAGTCTATGCCCTGCCTGCGGGACAGCGGGAGATAGACTGGGTGGGGATGTCGGTTCTGGGCACCTATGTGGTGATCTTGGGCTACAACAGCTCCGGGCCGATCCAGGGCCTGGCCGCGGCCGACCGTTCCTTCTCCTGGATCAAGACTCGTCGGGGATCCATCGGACATGCCGATATCGGCCTGGATATGTGGGGGCGGGAGGTGGTGGTGGGCCAGAACGCCGGCAATGACTACATAGAACTGGTGCCGCTGGACACGGCCGCCCAGATAGCGCCCCTGGTCAGGCTATACTATGTCAGCGGGCCGCAGGGCCTGCAGTCGGGCGTCCACGTCTCCGGCAATGCCGACAGCTTCGCCCTGATCTCCACCCATATCGGGCCGGGGGATCCTGAGCAGAACTGGCTGGACCGCTCCATCATATTGGTCAGATTGGACCCGACCCATCCCCGGGCCTTTTACCTGGCCAAGCTCTACAATACCACCCAGGAGTACTGGGAGGAGACTCACGGCACCATAAGCAACGACGGCTCAAAAGTGGTCTGGGCCGACAACTGGGGCCAGGATGTGGGCCAGGAGCTGATGTCTATAACCCAGCTCTTTATGCCGGCAAACTGGCATCAACTGACCGGAGTGGAGGAAGGGGCCGGCATCTTGACGTCCAACAGTGCTTTTCTCAGAGCCTCCCCCAATCCGGCTTCACGCGGTGTGGCCATTTCTTTCAACCTGCCTGCGGCCGGGCCGATCGCTGTCAAATTATACAATATGGAGGGCCGGCTGATCCGCCGGCTTCATCAGGGAATAGCCGTAAAGGGTGAAAATCGCTGTTACTGGGACGGATGCGATCAACAGGGTAAGAGGACGGCCTCGGGGGTTTACATCATATCCCTGGAATGGGGGGCATCCTGTCTTTCCCGGAGAATCACGCTATTGCGCTAACCAAAAAACGGATCATTCTAAGGAGATAAAAGCAGTGAAGCGAAAAGCAAAGCTCATATTTTTGATATGCTTGTCAACCGCGGCCGCCACCTTTGCCCAGCAGGACACCCTGATGCCAGAGACCCTGCCCCCGGATAGTTTCTACGTGGACACAGGCATTTACGTCTCCACCACCGGAAATGACACCACCGGCAACGGCTCATACTCCGCGCCCTTCAGGACCATGGCCCGGGCCCTGCAGGGGGCCGATTCCGGCTCGGTGATTACACTGCGGGGCGGCACCTACAACGAAATGGTGGAGATAGACCAACCGGGCATCACCCTGCGCTCGGCCTGGGGAGAGTGGGCCCACATCAGCAATCCCACCAACAACTCCTCGATCCACAGCTCGGTTTATCTTGATCTCAACGCCCGACACACCATCCTGCAGCGGCTGGAGATCAGCGGCGGCTACTATTACGGCATCAAACTTGAGTCCGCCTGGGGCTGGGGGGACGAGTTCGCCACCCATGTCCTGATAGACGGCTGCCGGATCCACGACAGCGGCCGGGACTGCATCAAGATCACCCCGGGCTGCGACGACGTCACCATCCGGCGCTGCGAAATCTACAACTCGGGGCAGCGCGACCCCAGCAACGCCGAGGGCATCGACAACGTCAACGGCGACCGCTGCCTGGTGCAGGACTGCCATATCCATGATATCGCCACCAACGGCCTGTACTTCAAGGGCGGGGCCACCGGCTGCGTGGCCGAGCGCTGTTGGGTCGAGAACACCGGCGCCGGCGGCATCTTTGTGGGCTTCGACACCAGTCCGGAGTGGTTCGATACCCTGGCCAATCCCGGCTACTATGAAAACATCTACGGCGTGGTACGCAACTGCATCATCCGCAACACGACCTATGCCGGCATCGCCATGTACTGCGCCTACCACCCCAAGATATACAACAACACCATCATCAATACCGCCGCCAGCGCCCACAGCCCGATCTACTTCGGCTTGGCCTACCAGGACTGGGAGCCGCATAACGGCCGGCCCCCGACAGTGGCTCCGGTTATAAAGAACAATATTTCATACCAGGGCCCGGGTTACCCCGACGACATGATCTACGTTCGCTACAGCACCGACTTGGGCGGCCTGAGGGCGCTTTCGGGGATGCCGGCCATGGAGCGCAACCGCTATTATAGATCGGGCGGCGCGGCCAACTTCGAGGACCGGCGCCCCGAGTCCCTCTATAGCGGCAATCTGGCCGGCTGGCGGACACATATCGGCGGCGACTACCGATCCCAAGAAGCCGATCCCCTGCTGGACGGCGCCGGGCATCTGACATCGGCCAGCACCTGCATCGACAGCGCCGAGGCCACGGCCTATGTCTCCTACGATTACGACCGGGCATGGCGCGCCGGGCTTGGGGACATCGGGGCCGACGAATACGGAGCCAGCGGGACGGCGTTTTTTGACAACCAGCCGGTAAAGCCTACCCTGAGGATACAATCGCGGCCCAATCCCTTCTCGGCATTCACCCGGGTGATTTTCGAATTGTCGGCGAGCGGGCGCATCAGAGCTGCGGTCTACAACGTCGCCGGGCAGAAGGTGCGTCTGCTGGTCGACAAAGACATGCCGGCCGGAAAGAGCTGTGTAGGCTGGGACGGCAGGGATGAACAGGGCAACAAGCTGAGCGCCGGCGTCTACCTGTTGTCGGCCGACGACGGTCGGCGGCAAAACTCCATTCCCATGATTTTGGTGCGGTGAAGGCGGGGATGGTCTTGGCGTCGGAGCCAGGAAAAAGGCCTTTCAATGAACGATTCCATTGACGGCAAAGGGGAAAGGGAGTTCCAGACCAGGCTGGATGAAGCCCGGGCGCAGAGGCCGGAAAAGCGGGCCGAGCTGATCGCCGGACTGGCCAGGGAGGTGAGGGCCAGAGATCCTCAGGTGGGCATCAATCTGGCAAGCGAGGCTCTGGCCGCGGCCCGCGAGGCGGGAACTCCGATATTCGAGGCCGAAGCCAACAAAACGGCAGGCATCTGCTATTGGTCTATAGGCGATTTCCAGAAAGCCATTGAGCGCGGCATTAAGGCTCTGGAAATTTACCGGCAATTGGGGGAAGTCCGGGCACAGGCGCCGGTACATAACAATTTGGGCATCAGCTACTACCGGCTCAACCATTACGACCTGGCGATAGAGCATCTTTCCGCCTGTCTCCGGCTCTGCGAGGAGTTTAAAGACGAAGAAGGGGTCGTCCGGGCTTTAACCAACCTGGCCAATGTCTATGATGACCTGGGGGAGACGGAGACCTCGCTTCAACACCAGATAAGGGCCTTGGAGCTGGTGGAAAAAGCCGGCGGTGAAACCGAAGCAGCCTTGGCCAATAACATCGGAATTTCCTTTAAATCCATGGGCGATTACCAGCGGGCCCTGGTTTTTTGCCGCCGGGCGCTTGAGGGCCACCGCCGCCAAGGGAACCGCTGTCAGGAAGCGATGTCCCTGATAAACGTCGGCACGGTCCTGGCAGAAAACGGTCAACATAACGAGGCCAGGCAAAACTTCGAACAAGCTCTTGATCTGGCCCGGCAGCTGGGGGACCGAATGGCTGAGGGGCTGGCCCATAACGGGCTGGGAACCGTACATCAAGGCGAGGGGCATGAGGCGGAAGCGGAGCAGGAGTATCGGAGGGCTTTGGATCTGGCCGGGTCTTTCGGCGACCGGAATACAGAGCATGCCGTCTTATTCAATATGGCCAAGTCCTACATCAAGGCTGGTCGGTTTTCAGAGGCCTTGCCACTCCTGGAACGCGGGATAGAATTAGCGGAAGAGATAAGGTTAAAAACAGGCTCTTTAGAGACATTGGAGGCGCTGGCCGAAGTCAATCGGGAACTGGGAGCATACGGACGGGCGCTGGAGTGCTACCGCCGCTACCATGAATTGGACAGGGAGATCAATAACCAGCGTACGGAACGGATCAGGCAACACTTGCTGGCCAAGTTCCGGGTGGAGCAAGCCGAGCGCGAGAACGAGATAATCCGGCAGCGCAACGCCGAACTGGAGGAATTGAACCGCAGGATTGTCGCCCAAGAGGCGGATCGGGCGAAGCTGGTGGAACAATTGTCTGTCCAGGCCCAGGAACTGGAGCACTTGGCCAAGCACGACGATCTCACCGGGCTCTACAACCGGCGATATCTGCGGGAGACGCTGCTCCATGAATTCAACCGGGCCCGGCGCTATAACGAGCCGCTGTCGCTGGCCATGCTGGACATCGATCATTTCAAACGGGTGAACGACACCATCTCCCATCACGCCGGAGACGAGGTGCTCAAGATGTTGGCCGGAATCTTGAAGGCCGGCTGCCGTGAGGTGGATCTGGCAGCCCGCTACGGGGGCGAGGAGTTCGTGCTGGCCTTCCCCAACACCGACTTGCATTCCGCCCGGGTTGTCTGCGAGAGGATACGCCGGGCGGTGGAGGAAAACGACTGGGAGAAGATAGGTCCCGGATTGAAAGTGACGGTGAGCATGGGACTTTGTGACAACGCCGGACTTGACAACTGCGAGAAGATGCTGGCCGAAGCCGATCGCAGCATGTATCGTGCCAAGAAATTGGGCGGGAACAAAGTGGTGACGGCGGCGGAAACCGAATGATCTGACGGTTCAGCATGTCAGTCAATAAACTGCAACCTCTTTGGGGCGACGTCCGCTCCATTGCCCGGGCCATCTCCCTGGTCGAGGCCGGGGGGCCGGAGGCCGAGGAACTGTTGGCCGGGCTATACCCCCGGACCGGCCGCGCCTACCTGCTGGGCATCACCGGGCCGCCCGGCGGCGGCAAGTCCACCCTGACCGACGGCCTGATCGCCCATTACCGGTCGCAGGGCCTCAGGGTCGGGGTGCTGGCGGTCGATCCCTCCAGCCCGTTCTCGGGCGGGGCCATCCTGGGCGACCGGGTGCGCATGCAGAAGCACGCCACCGACCCCGGCGTCTTCATCCGCTCCATGGGCAGCCGGGGGCACCTGGGCGGGCTGGCCCTGGCCACGGCCGACGCCGCCAAGATTCTGGACGCGGCCGGCTACGACATCGTGCTTTTGGAGACGGTGGGCATCGGCCAGAGCGAGGTCGAGGTCTCCGGCCAGGCCGACACCACGGTGCTGGTGACCGTGCCCGGGCTGGGCGATGACGTCCAGGCCCTCAAGGCCGGGGTGATGGAGATCGCCGATATCTTCGCCGTCAACAAGGCCGACCGGGACGGGGTGGAACGGGCGGTGGCCGAGATCGAGCAGCTGCTGGCGGTGCGAGACATGGACGAGTCGAGCTGGCTGCCGCCCATCGTCCAGACGGTGGCCCGGGACGGGACCGGGATCTCGGACCTGGCAGCGGCCATAGAGAGGCACCGGAGCTATCTGACAGAACGCAGGCTTCTAGAGTCCAGGCGGCGGGAGAGGGCCAGGCGCCAGGTTAGGGCCATCATCACCGGCCGGCTGGACGGCTGGGCCGAGTCTAAGCTCACCGGGGACATCGAGGCCAGGGAGGACCTGGAAGCGCTCTATCAAAGGAAGAAGGACCCCTACTCGGTGGCCGGGGCGGTGCTCAAGGATTTGGGCATCGATAGTACGAGGTAATTGATAACAAGTGAAAATCCATGCAAACTGTGGAGGATTTATAAGGAATCCATGAAACCAAGAAATCATAACCTTTTTTCTGGTTTTATTATTGGTTTCGGCTTTTCCGGCTTAGGAGACAGGGTATAGATTTTAACGATTCTTAAGGAATCCATGAAACCAATAAATCGTTCCTTTTTTCCTGGCTCCATTATTGGTTTCGCTTTGACCGTGTAAGGAGGCATAAGATGGGCCAATACAGGTTGGCGATGATGCTGTTGGTGTTGCTGGCGGCTGCCGCCGGGGCCCCGGCCATCGGGCCGGGCGACCTGATCGGCACCTGGACGGCCGTCAGAGCCGACGTCGAGGAGATATCCTTCAGATGGTACAAGGCTCAGCTGGAGTTCAGCTCGTTTTTGGACCAGCGGCCCTTCGACAGCGGCGAGTGGGACCTGAGGGGCGACAGTCTCTTTCTCTACGGCGCTGATGGACCAAAAAGCTTCAAGGTCAGGCTGGCCGACGACACCTTGTGGCTGGAAGACGGCAGGAGCCGCCAGGTTTTCGTCAAAAAGGAGGAATGGCAGGAGCTGCTCCTCTACGGCCCGCACACCGCCACCTCCACCCTGAAGGGCGAGGACTGGTTCGGCGGCGAGGCCGGGCCCTACTCGGTCAGAAACCTGGGGGACGGGGACCCCGGCACCTGCTGGTCCGAGGGCATGAAGGGCCACGGAATAGGGGAGAAGATCTATCTGACGGTCCAGGGAGGGCCCAAGGCTCTTATGATAATCAACGGCTACGGCAAGTCGCCGGAGCTTTACGCCAAGAACGGCCGAGTCAGGAAATTCAAGGCCGTGCCGCTGGCGGCCTTCAACCTGCCAGGGGACGTTTCCGAGGTGGCCGCCAAGTACCGGGCCAAGAGATGCGGCCCGACGCAGATGCTCGAGGTCAAGGACCTGCAGGCTCGACAGGCCATACCCTTGAGGTTCGACTGGAAGGCGGTATCCGAAAGGACCGGGGCGCTGGCCGCCGAGTTCGAAAAGGAGTTCGCGAAAGAGATCGAAGAACGACGGTCCGGCTGCGAGGAGAGATATTATCAGAAGACAGTCCTCTGCCTGGAGATCGCCGAGGTCTACCCCGGAACCAAGTTTGACGACACCTGCCTGAGCGAACTGGAAGCCGAGTAGATGAACGATATCCTCAACCAGATATTCCTGGGCAACCGGGTCCAGGACTACGCCGTCAGCCTGGGGCTGCTGGCCGGGCTGTGCCTGCTGGTCAAACTGGCCGACTGGATCATCATCGCCCGGCTCAAGACGCTGGCGGCCAAAACCGAGAACCGTTACGACGACCGGATCATTGCGGTTTTGGACAAACGGGGCCTGCCGCTGCTCTATCTGGGGGCCGTCTACCTGAGCCTGAGGCATTTGGCCCTGTCGCCCCTGGCGCAGAGGATGGTCAACATCGCGGTCGGGATTGTGCTGGCCTACCTGGCGGTCAGATTGGCGTCGATGCTGATCGAACGCAGCCTAGATGTCTATGCCCGAAGGCGCGGCGCCAAAGAACAGCCGCCGGCGGCCATGCGAGGGCTGATGGGCCTGGTGAAATTCGTCTTGTGGCTGATCGCCCTGCTGATTCTTTTGGACAATATCGGCGTCCGCATCTCGGCCCTGGTGGCCGGGCTGGGCATCGGCGGCCTGGCGGTGGCCTTCGCCGCCCAGAAGGTGCTGGGCGACCTGTTCAGCTACTTCTCCATATTCTTCGACCGGCCGTTCGAGATAGGCGATTTCATCGTGGTCGGCGAGTTTCGAGGGACGGTCGAGCACATCGGCATCAAGAGCACCCGTATCCGCAGCCTGAGCGGGGAGCAGCTGATATTCTCCAACACAGACCTGACCAGCTCCCGGCTGTGCAACTACAAGAGGATGGTCAACCGCCGGGTGGCCTTCAAGATCGGGGTCACCTACCAGACCGGGGCCGCCAAGGTCAGGCAGATACCGGGCATCATCGAGAAGATTATCCGTGGCCTGCCCGGGGCCGTATTCGACCGGGCCCATTTCGCCAGCTACGGCGATTTCAGCCTCGTCTTCGAGGTCGTCTACTTCGTGGAGGGCGGCGATTACCTGAAGTACATGGACATCCAGCAGAGGATCAACCTGGCCCTGATGGAGGCCTTCGCCAGGAAGAAGATCGAGTTCGCCTATCCCACCCAGACGGTTCGACTACGCAAAACCGATCGGTGACCGAGGTCGAACCAACAGCAGTCAACAAGGACGAATGATGGGAGACGAAAAAGAGAAAAAGAGGTCGCTGCTGCCGAACCGGAAGCGGATCGCGGTGGTGGCCCACGACAACAAAAAGGGCGACCTGCTGGACTGGGTCAAGTTCAACCGGGACTTGCTGGCCAACCACGAACTCTATGCCACCGGCACCACCGGCGTCCTGCTGGAGAAGACGGTGGGAGTGCCGGTCCACAAGCTGCAGAGCGGTCCGCTGGGCGGGGACCAACAGGTGGGAGCCATGATCGCCGCCGGCGAGATAGACTTCCTGATCTTCTTCTGGGATCCGCTCCAGCCCATGCCCCACGACCCCGACGTCAAGGCGCTTTTACGGATCGCGGTGGTGTGGAACATTCCGGTGGCCTGCAACCGGGCCTCGGCCGACTTCATGATCTCCTCGACCTTGATGGAAGGTGAATACCAGAGGATCATGCCGGATTACGAGGAATACAAAACCAGAAAATTGAAAATCGAATAGCGGCGGGAGGAAACATGGTAACGAAGCAGATCGACCACATCGGCATCGCGGTCAAGAACATCGAGGAGGCGGCCAAGCTCTACACCGACCTGGGGCTCAGGATCGAAGGCACCGAGACGGTGGAGGCCCAAAAGGTGAAGGTGGCCTTCATCCCGGTGGGCCAGAGCCGCATCGAGCTTTTGGAGCCGACCACGCCCGACGGACCCACCGGACAGTTCATCGAGAAGAAAGGCGAGGGCATCCACCACATTGCCCTCAAGGTGGACGACGTGGCCCGGGCCCTGGAGGAGCTTTCGGCCAAGGGATACCAACTCATCGACAAAGTCCCCAGGGAGGGGGCCGGCGGGCACAAGATCGCCTTCGTCCATCCCAAGTCCACCAAGGGCGTGCTGCTGGAGCTTTGCGAATCTCATTGACCCCACCCAACCCCTCCCCTCGAGGGGAGGGAACAAGGGTGGGGTGAAACCGAATGCATCCGCTACAGCGACTGATACGCCTCTACCGCGAAAACCGCAAAGCGGCCTCGACCGTCACCGCTGCCGCCGGGGGCGGGCTTTACTTCCTGGCCCGTTTCTTCTTGGAGTCAGACCTTTGGCGGCGCGGCTTTGGTTCTCCGGTGGTATGGGTATTCATAGTCATCGGTCTGGGGGTCGGGCTGGCCATGTTCACCTACGGATTTACGGTGTGGCGGGAGAAACGGACCATCGAGAACATCCCCACCTCCAAGGTCCGCTCCTTAGCCATGGGGCTGGTGGAGGTTTCAGGGCAGGCCCAGCCCAAGGCCCTGCTCAAGAGCCCGATCACGGCCACCGACTGCGTATACTATAAGTTTCTGGTGGAGCGGCGGGAGCGCCGCGGAAAGAACGACACCTGGGTGGCGGTCAGCCAGGGGGCCTCGACCAACTATTTCTACGTGGACGACGGCACCGGCCGGATCCTGGTGGACCCGGTGGAGGCCGACATCCATCTGGCCCAGGACTACCGCTACACGGATGCGGCCTCGGCCGGCAACACCCTGGGCCTGATGTTCAACGTCGGCTCCTTCGGCCAGCGGATGCGCTACACCGAATGGTACATTGTGCCGGGCGACCAGGTCTATGTCATGGGCACCATCACCCGCTGGCGGAACGACCAGCAGGAGAGGCAGTTCGCCCTGGCCGAGAGGCTGAAGGAGCTCAAGGCCGACCGGGACCGGCTGATGCAGTTCGACCGGGACGGGGACGGAAAAATAGACGCCGACGAGTGGGAGGCCGCCCGGCAGCAGGCGGAGCAGGACATCCTGCGCCAGGAGCTGGACAACCCCCGGGACGAGAGCGAGGACCTGGTGATCGCCCGGGACCCCCTGAACCATCTGATGATCATCTCGGACAAGAGCGAGAAGGACCTGGTCAAAAGCAAGGCGGCGACAGCCTGGCTGCTGCTGATCTTCGGGGCGGCTCTGGCCGTCGCCTCCCTCTGCTTTTTGGTGGGCCGGATGAGGCATTGATCCATCGTAAACGATATAATAAAGGAGGCAGGTTATGTTAGGGGTTGCCGTGTTGGGGCTGCTGGTTCTGGTGATAGTGGGGATCATCATCTATCTGGTGGGCATCTACAACCAGCTTATCCAGATCCGGGTCAACATCGACAAGGCCTGGGCCAACATCGAGGTGCTGGAGAAGCAGCGCTACGACGAGATCCCGCGGCTGGTCAAGATCTGCGAGGGCTACATGCAGTACGAGCGGGACACCTTGGAGAAGGTGACCGCGGCCCGCACCCGCTTTCTGGAGGCCAAGGGGCCGGCCCAGATGGCCCAGGCCGACGGAATGATGGCCGGGGCCCTTAAGAGCCTGTTCGCCGTGGCCGAGAACTATCCCCAGCTCAAGGCCGACCAGAACTTCGTCCACCTGCAGTCGCGGGTGAGCGGCCTGGAGAGCCAGATAGCCGACCGCCGGGAGTTCTACAACGACTCGGTAGCCGTGTTCAACACCCGCATCAAGCAGATCCCGGACGTGCTGGTGGCCGGGATGCTGGGCTATGCCGACAGGGAGATGTACCAGGTGGCCGAGGAGGAAAAGAAGGCTCCGAACATCTCCTTCAATCAGCCCAAATAGGGCCGTAGGACGTTATGCTGGTAAAAAGGATTCTGAGTTCAGGCCTGGCCCTGCTGGCCTTAGCCGGAGCCGCCTGGGCCGGACCGGGGGCCCGGGCCGGCGTCAACTACGCCTTCATCTGGGCCGAGGGGATATCGCCGCAGACCCGGCCGGCCCTGGTGGCCGGGGCCACCTACCTCATCAAGCCCATCGACCAGGTCAACCTCCAGCTGGAGATCGACTACTGCCGGCACCACATGCGATTCGACGACTCGGCCACCAGCTATTCACTGCGCATGGACTACATCCGGCTGCCGGGGATGATCAAGGTCCACCTGGCCGGAGACGAGGACAGCTTCCTGCGGCCGTTCCTTCTGGGCGGCGGCGAGCTGGCGGTCAAGGTCGACCAGCGTTTCACGGTGGACGGGGAGAACACCCTGATGCCGGACATCTACCCGGTGGACATGGGGGTCTTTCTGGGGGCCGGGGTCAACCTGCTGGACCACCTGTGGCTGGACGTCCGCTTCTACCGCAGCGCCATGTCCATCGTCAACCGGGACGAGTACGGGGACATCCGAAACCTGGGGATATCGATGTCGGCCGGGGTCAACCTGTAGAATCCGTTATGCCTGAACTCAACAGCAGTAGAATCCTTTGAGGCCGATTATCGCTTGAATTGACCGAAAGAGGAAACAATGATATAATATTAACGGCCATGAACTAGGCTCGGAACTTTTCCGACCACCCAGGCCCGATTTCGGGCTTGGGTGGTTTCTTTTTCTCATAACTACGAATGGCAGGCTGATGCCCCCGATCACAACGAAATCTGCCCTGCTGGTGATCGACTGCCAGAATTACTTCCTGGATCCCCGATCGCCGGCCTTTCTCCAAGACAGCCCGGCCATAGTTCCCAGGATCAACAGGCTGACCAGGGCTTTCTCGGAGGCCGGCAGTCCGGTGTTCTTCACGGTTCATCGGGCTCCGGCAAAGCCGGGCAATCTGATGTCGGTGCGTTATCCGCGTCTGCCTCGGGGCAGTGACTGCCGGTTATGGCCGGGAATAGCCAAGCCCGAAAAAGCGGTGTTATTGCCCAAGGAGCATTATTCGGCCTTTCATCGGACCGGCTTGGGGCCGAGGTTGCGCCGGTTGGGGGTCGACAAGATTTACCTTTGCGGGGTGATGACCCACCTTTGCGTGGACACCACCGCCCGCCACGGCTTCATGCTGGGCTTTTGGCCGGCCATAATCGCCGATGCCTGCTGCTCGAAAAGCAGGGCCTACCACCGGGCGGCCCTGCTGGCTCTGGAGCACGGGTTCGCCGAAATTCTGACTGCCAAAAAGGCCATGGGACATGCCGGAAAAGGTCTATGACATTTTAATCATCGGACGCGGGCCGGCCGGGACGGGTGCCGCGGTTCAGGCCAAACTTTACGGGCTGGAGGTCATGATGGCCGGGGAAGGGCCGGTGGGCGGACGGTTGAACCTGGCGCGGCGGGTGGAGAACTTTCCCTGGCCAAAGGCGGAGCGGCCTCCCAGCGGACCTGAGCTTTGCCGGAGATTGGAGAAATGGCTGGACAAATGCCGGATACCGCAAAGAACGGACAGCATCATCCATGTCAGCCGGACGGAGGGTCTTTTCAAATCTTCAGGCAGAAGCGGCAAGGCGTATCTCTCTAAAGCGGTGGTTATGGCCACCGGAGTCCGTTCCAAGGCCTGGCGGGCACCTCGGGGAAAAGACAGACAGCATAGGATGGTAGAAAACTGGAAGGAGATCGCCAAACCGCGCGGCGCCTACGTGGCGGTCATCGGAGGCGGCGAGGTCGCCTTCGACCAGGCCTGCAGCCTGGCGGAACGCGGGGCCGAGGTCTTGCTGCTGATGCGGGGCTCAAAGCCCAGGGCCTATGCCGGTCTGGTGGCCGAGGCGGCCCGGATGGGGGTGAACATCATCGCAAACATGCCGCTGGCCTGGATGAAATGCGACGACCGTGGGGCGGTGCTTAAGGCCAAGAACGGCCGAAGATACTGCTGCGACTATGTCCTGCCGGCAGTGGGCCACCGGCCGCAGCGGCCGGGGATCGGCCGTTCCGCCCTTGCCCGGCTGGGTCGCGGGCTGTGGCTGGCCGGAGACGTTCGGGAGAGGCATTGCCGCCAGGCGGCGGTGGCCTATGGCGACGGAGTGAGGGCCGCCATGCTGGCCTGGGAGTTTCTGCGAAAGGGGGAACGATGAGATTGTCTATCTTATCTTCTAAGGATGCATTCGCCCGAGCACCAACATGGAGGCTCAACGCATCCATGTTGGTGGGGGGGGCTGGGGTGCAGAGCGAGGACGTCCACGGCCGAGAGCGAAAGCGGAGGCCAAACAGATGATCATCGATTGCGGCTAACATGTCTATAATAAAAGCCTTATGAATAATGTTTAGCCCTGCACCCCAGCGGCTCTTTCGCCCTTTCTGGCCGGTCAGAAAGGGCAAGGAAGGAAAATCTTCTTTTATTAGCCAATAGATTCCGGTCTATCTGAAACGTTTTGATAATAAAAAATGAAAATACTGGTAAAAGCAGGAAAACCCGACCTGGCCGAGGTCTACCTGGCCGAGTTCCGGGGAGACCCGGGGCTCAAGGCCGAGTTCGTGGACGCCTGCGCCTCTTTGGGCGGCGACCGGAGGGATAAATGGGTGATCATCGTCTCCACCCAGTTCGGCTGTCCGGCCGGCTGCCTGATGTGCGATGCCGGCGGCGGCTACCTGGGAGACCTGACGGCCGGGGAGATGGCCGAACAGGCGAGGGCCGTGTTCAGGGCGCATCCGGAGCTTGACCCCAAAGCCTGCCGCAAGCTTAAGATCCAGTTCGCCCGGATGGGCGAGCCTGCCTTGAACGACGAAGTCTTGGAGACGATCGGCTGGCTTAGCCGGGAGTTTCCGGATTGCATTCCCTGCGTGGCCACCCTGGCTCCGGCCGGGCGGGAGGACTGGTTCGCCTCGCTCTTGGAGCTGAGGGACCGTTTCCGGGAGTTCCAGCTCCAGCTTTCCATCAACACCACCGACCCCGGGGTGCGCGACCAGCTGATGCCCATGGACAAGCTGCCGCTGGAGTGGCTGGCCGACTACGGACGGGAGTTCCACCGGCCGGGCAGCCGCAGGCCCGTGCTCAACTTCGCCCTGAGCGACTCCATTCCGCTGGATCCCGAGGAGGCGGCCCGTATTTTCGAGCCGGAATGGTTCGCGGTCAAGCTGACGCCGCTCAACCCGACCCTGGCCGCGGCCGAAAACGAGCTCAAGCCTTTTGCCGGAGAGAGGGACGCCCGGGAGCTGGTGGAGCTGCGCGCCGCCCAGTTCGAGGGGCTGGGGTATCAGGTTATCCGGTCGGTGGGGGAGTGGGAGGAGAACCGGATTGGAAGCAACTGCGGCCAGCTGGCGGCCAGGCTGCTTGGAGCCGAGCAAGATAAAAGCCCCGCTTAAAAAAGCGGGGCTTTTATAAGGCTATGGTGTTTAAATGAGTATGAGTGTATAACGCATATTCCCGTTAAAGGAGGAGCGTTGACTTGGGTTTAACCCCAAAAACAGCCGTGAGGGTCATTCTGCAGCAACCGGAAAAAAGTCTGGAGGTTGGGGCACTCCGGCTGTGGTCCATAGGCTTCCCATTTGCCGCTGGCCCGTTGCCAGTATATCTTCCAGACGTCTTTGGATTTGATGTACTTGGCTTTGGCCACCGGGTTGTTTGTTGTCTTGGCGGGGTCCCTCCAATAGGGTCTTATTTCGTGGATCGTTAGGATATTGTTTTTAAAATAATAGCTAATGTCCACTTTATTCCGGATATTGGCTGGTGGCCTTATGGAATCAATAAATATTTTAATTTCTTGTTCTAACGTTTGCATGGTTGGTTTAATATTTAGAGTTGTGTTGGATAACG
>CAZPNX010000022.1:0-41709 GCA_964588285.1 uncultured bacterium | reverse complement strand
CCCATCCTCTTCCTGGCCGCCTCCAGCTCCGCCTTGTCCGGAAACAGCACCGCCTTGCCGCACTGCCGGGGATTGCCCATGGCCGCCTCGAACCCCTTGGCAAAGTCCTTCAGGGCGAACAGGTGGGTGACGATGGGCCTGATGTCGATCCGGCCCGAGGACAACAGATTGCGCACCCGGTACCAAGTGTCGAACATCTTGCGTCCCGAGATGCCGTTGATGGTGATGCCCCGGAAGACGATCCCGTTGACGTAGTCCACCGGAATCGGCGAGGGCCCCACCCCAAAGGCGCTGTAGCGGCCGCCCTTGCGGATCACCTTCAGCCCCTCCTCGATGGCGGACGGCGCCCCCACCATGTCCAGGACGATGTCGGTTCCGTAGCCGCCGGTGTGGTCGCGGACGAATTGGAGGCGGTCAATGGATTTGTCGTTTATGTTCAGGGTGTGGTCGGCCCCCATCCTTTTGGCAATCCCCAGGGCGAAGTCCGACATGCCGATGACGAAGATCTGGGCCAGCCCGCAGGCCCGGGCCAGGCCGGAGGCGAACAGGGCGGTCGGCCCGTCGCCGTAGATGGCCACCGTTTTGCCGGCCACATCATTGTCCTCGCCCAGCAGAGTGTAACAGGCGTTGCCCATGGGCTCCTGGACCGTGGCCAGCTCCGGCGGGATGGACTTGTCGTTGACCCAGCAGACCGATTCCGGCACCGCGAAGTACTCGGCGAAACAGCCGTCGTGGTCCACCCCCACGATCCTCATGCGCTCCCCGATGTGCAGCTGGCCCAGCTGCGCCTGCAGGTCGCCGGGATGGTAGATGTGGGTCTCGGCCGATATGTAGTCCCCCGGCTTGAGGCGCTTGCAGTGCGGCCCGACCTCGATCACCTCGCCGGCCACCTCGTGCCCCAGGATCTGGGGCAGGTTCTTTTCGCCGATCCGCTCGCCGGCCCACTTGTTCCACTCGTAGATGTGGACGTCGGTGCCGCAGATGGAGGTGGCCCGGACTTTGAGCATCACCCAGTCCGGCGGCAGCTTCGGATACGGCACCTGGCGCCACTCGGCGCCTAGCTTCGGGGCCGTCTTGACCACGGCATTCATCGTTTCGGGCATGGTACGCTTTTTTCTTGCGTCACCCTGAGCTTGTCGAAGGGTGGCTTTTTCGGTTCTAGTCTTCGTCATGCCTCGACAAGCTCGGCATGACTTCCTCGATACAGAGCCAATCAGTGCTACAGGTTCGACTTCTTAAACTCGGCCGAGTGCATGATGATGGTTACCGGCCCGTCGTTATGGATCTCCACCGACATCTTGGCCCCGAAATTTCCGGTCTGCACCTCCAGGCCGCTCTGTTTCAGGGCCTCGACAAAACGGTTGTAAAGCTCCTCGGCCTTTTTGGGCTCGGCCGCCTGGGTGAACGAAGGCCGGCGTCCGCGGCGGACGTCGGCGTACAAGGTGAACTGGGAGACCGCCAGCAGGCCGCCCTTGATGTCGCGCACCGAGAGGTTGATCTTGCCGGACTGGTCCTCGAAAATCCTGAGGTCCAGGCATTTCTTGGCCAGCAGTCTGACGTCGTCCTCGGTGTCGTCGTGGGTGAACCCGGCCAGGATGACCAAGCCCCGGCCGATGGAGCTGGCGAACAGCCCGTCAGGCGTCACCGAGGCTTTGGAAACCCTTTGGATGACTAAACGCACGCCGGCCCTCTGGTTTGTTGATACTTAATGGGCTGCCTCAGTGATAACCTATCGCAGTTTTCTGCGCGCCGGCTTCTTAGCCTTCGATTTTGCTTTGATGGCCTTACGCGGCCTTCCCGGCGATTTGGTTTTCTTTTTCTTGACAATTTTAGAAGCCGGCTTGCCTTTCGGCTTGGTTTTGGCCTGCCGTCCCCTCTTCCCTGTCTTTTTCCTTCCCTTCGTCGTCTCCTTTTTTCCTCTTCCCTTCTCACCGCCAATGGAATAAGCCGCTCTGGCCTCCCTGACCTCGGACTCGGAAAGATGCGGCAGCACCACCGCCACCACCTCGGGAAAATCTATCTTGTTGCGTCGGAGAGTCTCTAATGTTGGAATGCCGTTGGAGGTCCAGCCGCGGCGTTTGTAGACCGCGTCCACCAGCTTCTGGTAGCGTTCCTCCCGGTACTTGCGGTGCAGGGCCATCTTCTCCTCGGTGCTCTTGCCTTCGGGATCGATGCCCATCCACTCCTTGAGCTGCTTGTCGTAGCGCTCCTGGCGCGACTCGTACTCCTCCTTGGTGACCGGACCCACCGCCCGGTAGGGCGCCCGATCGTGCTCGCGGGTGCCCTTGCCCATCCGCAGGTCGAACACCCGCTGGAACTGGTAGACACGCTCCGACATCCGGATCAGTTCCTCTTTGTCGATCTCCCGGCCGGTGACCCCGGAGAACAGGTCCACATAGTTCTGGACGTGCTCCGGCACCTTGGCCGCCTCCATGGGGGCATTTTTCGTCCGGTTGTCGCCCGGCTCGATGTCGTTCCACGGCAGCTTGCACAGGCCGTTTAAGCCGAACCAGGTGCGGAACATGGGAAAGTAGTAGAGGGCCTCGGCCTTGTCCTCGAAGGTGGGGATCTGATTGTTGACCATGTCCATGAATATCAGCCAGGCCTCGTCGTGCTGCGGCCCCTTATTGGTCAGGTAGTAGCCGCCCTGCTGGGCCAGCGATTCCTTGGATTGGTACTGCGACTGCTCCAGGCCCTTGCCCTCCAGCCCGATATCGTCCAAGAGCCGGCGGTCGCCCCAGCCCCTCTCGGCGAACATCCGCTTCATCCGGGCTACCCCCTGACCGGCGTACTCAGCCCCGAAGCCCTGGCCCCGGGCCATCTGGTGCAGCATCTCCAATTGCGACTCCCCGTTGCCCCAAGAGAGATCCAGGTCGCCGGTCCGTTCTTTGTTGAGTATGCCCCGCTGCCAGCACTCCATGACGAAGGCGCACAGGGTGCCGAAGGAGATTGTGTCCACCCCGTAGGTATCGCAGTAGAAGTTGCACTCCAGCACCCAGTCGGGATCGAAGATGCCGCAGTTGGAGCCGACCCCGGCCGCGGTCTCGTACTCCGGCCCGTCCACGATCACCTTATGGCCCTTATAGGGGCCGGTCCTCAGCACGAAGCCGTCCACCCCGTGGGCGCAGGACATGGAGCAGCCGTACCAGCAGCCGTCCGGGATGTTCTGGGTGAACCGTTTTATCCAGGTGGTCTTGTCTATCTTGTTGGCCTCGGGATGGCTGCCGTACTGGAAGTTCATCACCGGCAGCAGGTCGTAGGCGTTCATGACGCTGACGATGTTGGTGGTGCCCACCTTGCGCATGGTGCACATCTTGTCGTCGAAGTCGTGCATCTCGCGGTGCAGCTTGATGCCGGCCCGCTGCACCCGGCCCAGGTCGGCCGGCCGGTTCATGTCGCCCTTGACCTGCGGCCCGTGGACCACTAAGGCCTTGAGCTTCTTGTTCCGGAAGACGGTGCCGATGCCGCCCCGGCCGGCCTGCTTGAGGCGGGTCACCTTCCGCCTGACATCGTAATAGGAGAAGTTGAGGCAGCCGATCAGGCTATGCTCGGCCGCCTGGCCCGAGGAGACCACCGAAACGTTGCGGTAATCATCTTGGCCGTCTGCGTACTGATGGGTGAATTGCTCGGCGGCGATGTGGGAGTCAACCGACTCCAAGGGCGCCGTCTCGATGGTCACCTTTCCCTTGACCCCGTCGATGACCACGATCACCTCCCCCTTGGCCTTGCCCTGGATCTCCAAAGCGTCGAAGCCCGAGAATTTAAGCAGCGGACCGAAGTAGCCGCCGACATTGGAATCGATGGGGATGTTGGTGATGGGCGACAGGGTGACCACCAGGGATTTGCCGGCGCCCGGGTACTGGGTGATGCCGCCTATCGGCCCCGGCGAGATGATGATGTCGTTTTCGGGATCGTTCCACTTAGTGGAAGGGCTTATGGCGTCCCAGAGGTATTTCAGCCCGAAGCCGCGGCCGCCGGTGAAGATCTCCTTCATCTTGCGGTCTATCTTCTTCTCGCTGATCTTCAAGGTCGAAAGGTCGATATGCAGGCTGCGGTCGGTGTAGCCCTTCTCCGGCAGGCTGGGGGTGAATTTGTATTCGGCCAATACCCGGTGGGCCCGCTTCATCTCCTCGATTTTATCGAGGTATCCGGTGTATTCGAAGGTTCTCTCGTCGTTCATGGCTTCTCCAGTTTTCTTTCTTTAAAAGTCCGAACAGTTTCAAACGTTTGAAACTGTTCCCAGGTCCTATTTTTCGGCTATCTCAAGCGCGCCATGGGGACAGGCTTTGGCACAGGCGCCGCAGGCGATGCACTTGAAGGGCTCGCGGAGTTCGGGGTGGGCGCGCATGGAGAGGGTGGGGCAGAAGCCGACGCACATCAAACAGCCGACACACAGCTTCTTGTCCAGCATCACCACCCCCTGCTTGTTGCGATAGAGGGCCTGCACCGGGCAAACCTCGATGCATTGGCCGCACTGGTTGCAGACGTTGATCTCGAAGGCGCCGTCCTTCTCGGCCACCCTGATGGCCGACTTGGCCGGATCCTCGGACTTGAAGAAGGTTTTGGAGCAGACCTTCTCGCAGGCCCGGACGCCGCGGCAGGCGGATCGATTGGTCTTTAAGTACTTCATGGGCTATCCTTATGGGTTTGACTTTTATAAACCTTTAAGATTTTAATTTTATCAGACCGGAAATGCAAAATCAAGCAGTTGTTTCGATAAATCTTGCCTCGCGGCCTTAGGCATTAAAAAACCGCCCTTTGAGGGCGGTTTTGGTTTAGCTTAAAACCTCACCCAGGCCACGGAGTCGGTGGGCTCTAACATGAATCCCAATGGTTTCGAGATCCTACTCAGATTCTCCAGTATGGCCCGGGCCTCTCCACCGGAGGCGACATAGGGCTGGAAGTTGGTCTTGAGATTATCAACACACACCGGGACAACCCTGGCTTCCCGCAGCCCTCCCTTGGTCAGCCTGACCTCTAGCATCACGCTCTCGGTGCATTTCCGGCTGCGCGACCCGAAGGCAAAGTTGCCCAGGCTGTAGGCTATCAACTTTCCTTTATAGATCTCCATCCCTTGGAGGATGTGGGGGTGGTGCCCCAGCACCAGGTCGGCCCCGCTATCGATCGAGAGATGGGCCAGGTCCCGCTGGTACTGCTTTGGCGTATTCATCAGCTCCGCTCCCCAGTGGAAGGAAACCACCACCAAATCGGCCTGCTTTTTGGCGGCGGCCACATCCTGGCTCACTGAGACCTCGGTGGCCGGCGCTACCCCAGCTCGCTTGGCGGTGGCCCAAAATTCGGCCGGGTGTACCCGGGAATATGAGAGAAAAGCCACCCTCAGACCGTTGCGACCGACAATAACCGGCTTCCTGGCCTCAGATAGATTCCTGCCTGCTCCGCTGTGGGCAATGCCCAGAGAGTCGAGCAGCTTTATTGTCTCGTCCAGGGGCCCGGCTCCATAGTCCATCATGTGATTGTTGGCCATGGCCACCGCATCAAACCCGGCCCTTTTAAGGGCCCCGGCATACGAGGGCGGGACTAAAAAGGTGAAACGTTTCTTAAATGGCTTGCCTTTGGTTCCGAAGGGCGCCTCCAGATTGCAGATGGCGATGTCGGCCCGCTGGATGGCCGAAGCGGTGCCGGCAAAGGGATGGTCCGGGCTATGTTCCCTGATGGCAGGCTCCATCGAGGCCCCCATCATGACGTCGCCCACCGCCAATAATAGGACCGAGGACGTGTCCGGCTCCGCCTGGGCCGGAACAGCGGCCAGTAGATAGATCAATAATAATGCAAGCATGTCCCTGTTTTTCTTTCGACAATAAAAAAACCCAGTTCAGATTCCGGAACTGGGCGGAAGCTTTTAGTCCCGTTTTAGAACATTCTGGGCAGCAGTATGTAATCCTGCGGGTCCACCGGCTTTCCGTTGACCACCACCTCGTAGTGCAGATGCGGGCCGGTGGCCCGGCCGGTCTGCCCCACCAAGGCCACCACCTGGCCTCGGGAGACGCTCTGCCCCGGCTCCACTTTGATCATGGAGCAATGGGCGTAGCGGGTGGTGACTCCGTAGCCGTGGTCGATTTCCAAACAGAGGCCGAAGTTGCTGCGATAGCCCACAAAGTTGGCCACCCCGTCGGCCGAGGCCACGATGATGGTGCCCTCCGGCCCGGCGATGTCAATGCCCTCGTGCATGCGAAGCTCGCCTACCAGAGGGTCGCGCCTGAAACCGAAGGGGCTGATGATCCAGCCCGGCGAAGGCTGGATGGATGGGGTGTGGTTCCATCGGTTCTTCTGTTCCTGGAGTGAGGCCACCACCTCGTCGAAACTTTCTCTCTGAAGCTTGGCTTCGCGGAGCAGCTTGTCCATGTCCTGCTCGGTGGCCTGCAGCTGGATGGCGGTCTGGCGGGTAATGTCGTTTTGGAAGGGCGAGCGTTCGTAGCCGCCGACGCCCACCTTCCTGATGTCGGGATCGATGGGCTCCAGTCCGGCCATCACCCGAAGCTTGGTGTCGAACTCCACGAACCGGTCGATGCTGGCCTGCAGGTCCCTGGCCTTGACGTCGAACTCGGAAAGCTTTGACCTCAGTATCCGGTTCTCGATCTCCATCTTCTTGAGCATGGAGATGTCGACGATCTTGTTGATATAGCCGGTAGTCGCCAGGCCCAGCCCCAATAACAGGAACACCCCCAAGCCGACGACGGTAGCCGCCAGCCAATAGGGTATTCGGATGCTGACCATCTGTCCCCCGTGATGGGGTATCAGCACCACTGTCAAATATGTCTTTTCCTTGAGGCTCATCAATCCATATATATTACCAAGTTATTAATATATCATAATTTATTTATTTTTGTCAAGAGAAATCTGTAAAAAAGCCTGGGCATGGTATAATAGATCCAACCCCCCGGCGAGGCGGCCCAGGCTTACGAAGTTATGCTGGAAAAGCAAGAAACCGTCGTGTTACACCCTGGCCATCGAATCCCTCCCCAATGGCCGCCACCAAACTATCTTCCCCGATGCCCATCGGATGCAAGCTGACGTCGAGACCCTTCATAACCTCATGGAAGCAGAGTTCTACGAAATCGAGACCTTCGCCGATCGCCAAGATTTCTTGAAGAAGTCCTACTCCTATCAACTCTTCTTCAATCTGGAGCGCCCAAACACCTAACAAGGAGAACAAAAACCCATGGCAACTGGCTAAAGAGAAAGTTTCAACCCTTGATAAAAGATTGTTGATGATTCCCCCAGTTGACCTCGATGCCATGCTTGAAAATACATTATTCTCTCCTGCCATAGGGGGTAACAATCTATTGACAGATCCCTAATCTGTAAAAAAAGATACCTTTGCCTTGCTTCTTCTTTCTCATTGCGGCTCTTGATGTTGGTGATCATGGCCGGCAGGTTTTACTTCGATCCCCGGTCGGCCATGCTTGACCAGATAATCGTTGATAGCCGCCCGGATGCCGTCCTCGGCCAGAACCGAGCAGTGCATCTTCACCGGCGGCAGACCGTCCAGGGCCTCGGCCACCGCCTTGTTGGTGACCGCCAGCGCCTCTTCGATGGTCTTGCCTTTGACCAGTTCGGTGGCCATGGACGAGGTGGCGATGGCCGCCCCACAGCCAAAGGTCTTGAATTTGACATCCACTATCCGGTCGTTCTCCACCTTGATCATTATCTTCATCATGTCGCCGCACACCGGGTTGCCCACCATGCCCACCCCGTCTGGATTGTCTATCTCCCCCATGTTGCGCGGGTTCATGAAATGGTCCATCACCTTCTCGCTGTACACCTAAGACCTCCTTATGACGTTGGACGGAGCAATTTTAACCCCAATGGCCGCCGAAGTCAATCCTTAAGTGCGTAAGACCTTATCATTTCTCTGAGATCCTCTATGGCCCGTGGGATATCGGGCGCCTTAGTGACCGCTGTCACCACCGCCACCTTGGAGGCTCCGGCCTTAAGCACCTGCTCGATATTATCCCGATTGATGCCGCCCATGACTGTGAAGGGTATGGTAAAATGCGGTTTTATCCTGGCGATGGCCTCCGGGCCCAAAGGGGCCATGGGCGTTTGCTTGGTACCGGTGGGGAAGATGGGCCCGATGTTGACATAATCGGCGCCGACGGCCTGGGCGGCCAGGGCCTGGGAAAGCGAATGGGTGGATATGCCTATCAATATTTCCGGAGCCAATCTCCGGGCATACTCTAGAGGCAGGTCGTCCTGGCCCAAATGAACCCCGTCGGCTCCGACCGCCAGGGCGATATCCAGATGGTCGTTGATGAAAAGGAGCATGCCGGCTTTTTGGGTGCGCTCCCTGAATTTCTGCGCCATAGAAAGAAGCTCTTTTTTGCTCAGCTGCTTCTCCCGCAGCTGGACGATTTTGGCCCCGCCGGCTATCAACCCATCTAAAACCTCGTAATTCGTCCTCCCCAAAGACTGGGTGGAGTCGGTTACCGGATAGAGATCGATTTTTTTGAAGGCCTCAAGCCTCTCCGCCTTGCTCTTCATATATTCTTTTTTACCGCCCCATGCCCCTTTTTACTAAATAAACTTCTATACTGATTTCTCTCCATTGCTGATTTCTTCCTTCTGCATTCTGACTTAAACAAATCCCTTGTCCCAGTCCTTCCACACCGGATCATAGCCCCTGTTTCTCACCGCCTCGGCCACCTGGGCCACGCTCCGGCCGTCGTGCACCGAAAACTGCTCCTCGGCCTCCGGTCCCTGTTCGTCTAAGTATCCTCCGGGCGAGGTGCGGGAGCCGGCGCTCATCTTGGTGATGCCGATGCCGATCATGTGATCCCGAAACTCCGGACTCTCCCTGGTGGAGAGCACCAGTCCCACATCTGGCAGGGACAGCCTCAGGGCGCATATCATCTGCACCAATTCCCGATCCGAGACCGGATGCGGCGGCTGGTATCCTCCGGCCGCCGGCCTGAGCCTGGGAAAGGAGATGGCCGCCTGGCTTTTCCAATAATGCTTCATTAAAAACCTAGCATGGAGATAGAGCCAGCAGGCCTCAAGCCTCCAGTCGTTCAGCCCCAGAAGCGAGCCGATGCCTATCTGGCGGAACCCGGCCCGGCCACCCCTCTCCGGGGCCTCCAATCGATAGTCGAAATTCCGTTTGGGCCCGGCCGGATGCACCTGGAGGTAGATTTGACGGTCATAGGTTTCCTGATAGATGGTCAGCCCGTCGGCCCCGGCCCCGACCAGCCGGCGGTAATCATCCTCTTCTAAGGGATAGACCTCGACAGCGATCAATGGAAAGAGGCCCTGGAGCCTGGAGACAACCTCGGCCAGCATCGCCGGGGAAACCTGCTCCGGGCATTCCCCGGTCACCAGCAGCAGTTGATGAATACGCCGGTCATGCAACAGCCTGGCCTCGGACATGATCTCATCAGGCTTGAGGGTCCTCCGGCCCACCCGGTTGCCCGCATTGAAGCCGCAGTAGACACAGGAATTCCGGCAGAAATTGGAGATGTAAAGCGGGGCATAAAACTGGATGGTCTTTCCGAACCTGCGGGCAGTGATGGCCCTGGCCCTCTGGGCCATCTCCTCTAACATACCCGCCGCGGACGGGGAGACCAGGGCCGCCATTTCCTCTAAGCTTAATATGGACTGCCCATTGGCCCCCTTAAGCACCCGCCTGACCGAATCCTCTTTAGCGCCGTAGATCAAAGCCCTGAGCGCCGAGGCGTCGATGGCATGCAGTTCGGAAACAAATTTGGCCATGTTTTACTATAAATTACGACACGATGACGGCAAAATCAAAATACACAAGGATCAGGATGAAGTCGTTTGGTACGGAACCATAAGCACTTTATACGTCCTCTGCTTTCTAATAAAGATTCTATAATCTTAAAAAACCGGTCAACGGACTGGAGGCCGAAGCCTTTTCCGATTCCTCCATCGGCCCGGCGGCTATCGATTGCAGCGAGGCCTCCACTGCCAGACGGAAGGCCTGGGCCATGGCCACGGGATTTTCGGCCACGGCCACTGCCGTATTCACCAACACGGCATCGGCCCCCAGCTCGAACGACTGGCAGATATGTGACGGCAGGCCCAATCCGGCATCCACCACCACCGGCACCGTGGCCTGCTCCACGATGATCCTTATCTGATCCGCCGTCTTCACCCCGCGCCCGGTCCCGATGGGAGCCCCCAATGGCATGACCGCGGCGCAGCCCGCGTCCTGAAGCCTTTTGGCCAATATCGGATCGGCGTTGATATAGGGCAGCACCACGAAACCTTCCTTGACCAGGATCTCGGCCGCCCTCAAGGTTTCAATCGGATCCGGCAGGAGGTAGTTGGGCTCCGGCGTCACCTCCAATTTAAGCCAGTTGATGCCCGAGGCCTCACGGGCCAGCCGGGCGATGCGCACCGCTTCGTTGGCATACCGGGCTCCTGAGGTGTTAGGCAGCAAGAGATATTTAGCGCGATCTATATGGGAGAGAATGTCGTCCTGGGGATTGTCCAGCTCCACCCGGCGCAGGGCCACGGTCACCACCTCGGCCCCTGAGGCCTCTAAGGCCCGGGCCATGACCTGGGGGCTGGAGAACTTGCCCGTTCCCAAAAAAAGGCGGGAGCGAATCTCTCTACCGGCAATCGTTAGAGCTTTTATTGACATTCTACTTATGCTTTCTGCCTTCTAATTTCTGCTCTCTGTCTTTAATTCTACCCTCCCCCCACCAATCTCACGATCTCCAGCACATCCCCGTCACGCAGGGTTATCAGATGCCTTCGGTCCTGCTGGATGATCTCGCCGTTGCGCTCCACCACCGAGGATGGGGGCCATCCTTGCCAGGATAAAAACCGGTCGAGCGTCAGTTCGGCTTCGAGAGTAAAAGATTTCCCGTTGACTAGGATCTCCATTTCCGTAATTTTAAAGCCCTGCCGCCAGAGATGGGAGCAGGGCAATTTCATTGCTTCCCTCCGCCGGCATTATCCGGTTCAGGTGATAGGGGTTGCCTGCAGGCTCTCAGCTCGGCTTTTATTCCGCCTTGCTCCCCCAGCAACTCTTAGTATAACGCCGCCCCGTCCCTTTGTCAAGCTGCCGACCAGAGAGTAAAGTCCTCCCCTGCGCCCTCGACGGTTAGAAGCCTGTCATCTGAAATTCGGGCTGGCCAAAAAGAAAAGCAGGAAGAATCCGGCCAGGACGAACATCGCCGGCGGCACCGAGCGGCCCCGTCCCGAGAGAAGTTTCACCAGCACATAGGAAAGGAAGCCCAGGGCGATGCCGTTGGAGATGCTGTAGGTGAAGGGCATGGCGGCGATGGTGATGAAGGCCGGCACCGCCTCGGAATAGTCGCTGTAATCTATCTTCAGCACCGGCTCCATCATCATGATGCCGACGATGATCAGGGCCGGAGCCACGGCCGCCTGGGGCACCAGCCCCACCAAGGGCGCCGCCAGCATGGCCAGGAGGAAAAGGATCCCGGTGACCACGGCCGTCAGTCCGGTGCGCCCGCCCTCCTCGATGCCGGCGGCGCTCTCTATATAGGAGGTGACGGTGGAGGTGCCGACCAAGGCGCCGGTTATGGGACCCAGGGAATCGGCCACCAGGATCCGCCCCAGCCGCGGTATCCGGCCCCTATCGTCTAAGAATTTCGCCTTGACCGAGATGCCGATGATGGTGCCGGCGGTGTCGAAGAAATCGACGAAGAGCAGGGTGAAGATGAGCACGGCGAATTTCAATTTGAGGGCTCCCATGATGTCCAATTTCAAAAAAACCGAAGAGAGCGAGGCCGAGATCAGGGAGGGCGCTTCCCCGGAATTATGGAACAGCGGGATGAAGTTGAGGAGAGTCCCGAACAGTATGCCCATAAGGATGGCCCCCTTGATCCGTTTGATCAGAAGCACCGTGGTGAGAACGAGGACCAACGACGCCAGCAGCACCTTGGGCCAGACCTGGGGGGCGCAGACCTTTGACATGGTGACGAAGGTCACCGGATGGTGTTCCAAAAGGCCGGCGTTCTCGAAGCCGATGAAGGCTAAGAATAGCCCGATGCCCACGCTGATGGCGCACTTGAGGGAGAAGGGTATGGCGTTGATCACCAGTTCCCGCAGCCGGGTCATGGTGACTGCCAGGATGATGATACCCTCGACGAAGAACATGCCCAGTCCCACCGGCCAGGGAACGCCCATTCCGGCGCAGATGGAATAGGCGAAGAAGGCGTTGATGCCCATGCCCGGAGCCAGGGCTATGGGGTAATTGGCCCACAGGCCCATGGCCAGGGTGATCAGCCCCGAGACCAGACAGGTGGCCAGGGCCACCGCACCCCGGTCCATCCCGGCCGCGGCCAAAATCATAGGGTTGGCGGCGATGATGTAGGCCATGGCCATGAAGGTGGTGATCCCGGCCAATAGCTCGGTCCCAAAGTCGGTTCCGTGCTCCTTTAGTTTGAATATTTTGTCCAGCATGTCTCTATCCCCTTGCGTTTTCTCAAGTATATAAGCCAACCGCCCCGCATGTCAACAGCCATCTCGGCCGGCACCCCTTTACATTTCGGATCAAATTATGTATAATTACCACCCTTGGAAGGCGCCATTAGCTCAGTTGGTAGAGCAGCTGACTCTTAATCAGCGGGCCGAAGGTTCGAGTCCTTCATGGCGCACCAGATATTTTTAGTTCGCTGCCGGCAAATAATGAAATCGCCTTCTTGCCGTAAGGCGGCTTTTTTGTTATAATAGCACATGATTTCAGTGAAAAACATCGAAGAGCCGCAAAACACTGGGGATCCCGAGCTGCCTCTCCTGGAACGCGAATTTCAGGAGGTGTCCGACCACCAGAAGCTTCCGCTGGGCCTCAAGCTGGCCCGGGCCTTGTTGGAACACGGGGCTTTCGAACGGACCCTGCAGGTCTTGGAGCAGATCAGGCGCTTGGCCCAAACCGATGACGAGGTTATCGCCGTCCTGCGGAGCCTAGGCCAGACCCATCTTAGACTGAGCCAATACCAAAAGGCCTATCTCCACCTGGGGGAAGCCCTGAACCTGCTCAGCTGCCGGCCCGGCTCTCTTGAGCTTTTCCAAGTCTATCATGATATCGCCTGGATGTTCTACCGCCAGGGTTATCTGGACAACGCCCGCAGCTACCTTGAAGGCGCCCGGATGACGCTGGAATGCCTGGGCGACGGCCTTTCACGCCAGCAAACCGAGCTTCTACACCTTACCGCCCTGATCGAGGCCGCGGCCGGCAACCATGACCTGGCTGCTGCCAACCTCCAGATGGAGGCCGGATTTCACCGCAGGAATGGGGACGAGCGAAGGTTGGCGGCCGTCTACAACAAGCTGGCCAGCGTCACTTATACCCGCGGCGATATCGCCGGAGCCTTGGAATACCAAGCGACGGCCCATTCCCTGGCGGAGAAAGTCGGCGACTCTTTTCGCCTAGCTCTTTCCCACAAAAACCACGGAGACATTTACTTTATTCTGGGCGATCTCACGACCGCCATGGATCATTTTCGGCTCTCGGATCGGCTTTGTCGTTCCATAGGCAACGGCTTGGGCCAGGTATTCGCCCTGGATGCCATGGGCCGGATCATGGCCGCTGGGGGAGAGAACCCGGAGGCCAAGAGTTATTTCGACCGGGCCCTGGAGATGGCCCGGCAGATGGAGCTCAGAGATCGGGAGGCCTCTATCCTGGTGAACCTGGCCGAATGGCACTGTCTCCAGGGCCGCCCCGAGGCCGCCCAGGAGAGCCTGAGACTGGCCAGCAATATAGAGATGATGCGGGGGCAGGCTTCTTCCCCTAGGCACCAGGTGATCCTGGCCCGATCCCTGCTTTTGGCTTCCGGCCTTCATGGTGCCGTGGAGGCCCAGCGCCTGCTGGAGCATCTGCTGGCCAAGCCGCTAAAGCTGGATGACGAGCAGATGACGGCCGTGCCCGAGCTGGAGGCCCAGGCCCGTTTTCTGCTGGCCGATTCTTGGTCACGGCAGGGCTTAAAGGATCGGGGGGAGGCCGAAACTGATCGAGCCGCGAGCATTATCAAAGATCTGGTCAAGAATATCCCCCCAGCATATCGGGAGAATTACTTGTCCAAGCCTTTAACCGCCAATATTCTTGGCAAGAAGAACTGCTGAAAGTCCAATACATCCCGGACAATGGACGTGCTTTGCCTTATCAATACACATATTGGACTAGTTTTCGACCGATCGTCCTTCGGGAAGCTCTTATCCCATGTCCTACCTTCTCCATTACCGATCCTGATTTAACTCTGCCCCTCGGCAGTTCTCCCTGTTTCCCTTTTATCGCCAACTTTTAGACGGGTCTTGGCTTCAAGCAGCTCGTTAAGCTTGCCCTTCAGACCGATATGCCTCGCTAGTTCGATCGCCTTTTCCAAAGCTTCCTCGGCATCCTCTATCTTTCCGGTTTTCGATAAGACCGATGCCAATCCCCCCCAACCCACCATCAGCCCGCGTTGATCGCCGAGTAAACGACAGATTTCTATCTTCTCTTTAAAGTATTCGACCGCCTGATCGCCCCTGCCGTTCCTCTCCAGCAGTATGCCAATGTTGCCCAGAGAGCCGCTGACGCCCCTGAGGTCTCCCAGCTTCCGGCTTATATCCAGCTGGCGCTCGAAATATTCCCTGGCCTCCTGAGGCCGGTCATTGATCCCGCACAAAATCCCAAGGTTTCCAAAAGCGGTAGCCATAAGCCGGAGGTCGCCTATCATTCTTGCCAAGTCCATCTGCCGCCAGAACATCTCTTCGGCCTTTGTCAGATTTCCCAGATTGGTGTACATCAACCCGACGTTGCCCGCAGCCAAGCATACGCCTTGCAGATCGCCGCGTTTGCTGTCGTTGTCAAGTCGCCATTGAAAGCATTCCAAGGCTGCGTTCCAATCCTCGCCATCCGCCAGAATATTGCCTATGGCCCCCCGCGCCTGAGATACCTGACTTCCATCGTCCAGGTTTTGCGCAATCCGGAGCTGGCGGCGGTGGCATTCAAGGGCTCTATCTAAGTCCCCCTGTTGCCGGTAAGCCGTGCCCAACAGACCGAGAACCCGACAAAGCAGCGGCTGGTCTTCGTCCATTTCCTCGGCTTCCGCCATGTCAGCTAACAAGGCCAAGGCCTGCCCGGATTTTCCTCGGTGGATTAAAATCCGGGCCAGATTGATTTTCAGCCTTAGGGCGGTGAGCTTGGTCCGCGCCCTCTCTATCTCCCCGGCAACAAGGGATTCGGCCTTCTCCCACTGACCTACCAAGTCCAACATCTCCGCCAAGCGGTGGACTACCGGCACCGGACGAATACTTCCGGCTTCCTCCGCAAGGTATTCTTTCAAGCAGATCGAACGCTTTCGAGCCATCTTTTATAAGTTCGGCAGATAGGCGAGTTGTTGCTAATTTTATCTAGCTCTCCTTATCTTAAATATTATCCCATTTTCCGGATAAAAACAACCTTTTTCGGCGCCTGGCCTTGAATTTTACGATGTTTTGGGTTATATTTACTGGTGACTGGACTGTCCGCAAAAAAGGGGGCGACAGGTTTCGACGGCGGGCGGACGGTTCAAGTGGCATGCCGAGAATGCCGGAGGGCTCGTTAAAATACCGGCGCGCCATAACTGGCACAAACAACTACGCTCTGGCGGCCTAATTTTAACCGCCATGTCGTTGTCGGTCTACGCCTATCTGGCCGGCAAACGGCATCGCAAAGATGGGCTGGCCCTTCTTCCCGCCCCGGGAAGCCGGGCGAGATCTCAGGGGCTGCCACCCGGACGACCGCGTCTACGCGGGCCCCGGGGATAAGCCAAAACGTAGACTAAGCATGTAGAGGCTTGGGTCGTCAACCGTTCGGACGTGGGTTCGATTCCCACCGCCTCCACCATATTTACTCCCTGCCGGGCAGAAGCCCGCCGCAGCTTTGGCGCAGGCGGGCACCATACATTGATTCCCCTGCCGGGCAGAAGCCCGCCGCAGCTTTGGCGCAAACGGAGACGAAAAAATCCAGCATTCAACGATGCTGGATTTTTTCGTCAGCTATAAGGGAAACTAGGATCCCGCCTTCTCCAGCTGCGAGGTGCAGTTCGGGCAGCGGGTGGCCTTGAGGCTGATGGTCGAGAAGCAGAACGGGCACTCCTTGGTGGTAGGCTCGGCTGGCGGAGCCGCTTTCTTCCTCTGCAGTCGGTTTACCAGTTTGATGACCAGGAAGATGACGAAGGCCACGATCAAGAAGTCGATGACGTTGTTGACGAACAGGCCGATCTTGATCACCGGCAGGCCCAGGTCGGCGGCCGCCTTCAGGGTAAGCTTGGTCAACTCCATCCCCTCGGGCTTGGCCAGTGGGATGACGATGCTGGAGAAGTCCAGCTTGCCCACCAGCCGGCCGATGGGAGGCATCAACACGTCTCCCACCAGCGAGGAGACGATCTTTCCGAAGGCGGCCCCGATGATGACCGCCACCGCCAGGTCCAGCACGTTGCCGCGCATGATGAATTCGCGGAATTCTTTGAGCATTTCAGAACTCCTTTCTTCAAGGTTGTCATAAACGTACAGGTTTTTCCGGTTTTATGTTAGACCATGGACTTTCCACAACAGGCAACCCTCCTGTATTATCCTTTGCACTATAGCACAAACATCGATAATAGGCAAGATAAAATCAGCCAATGAACCCATCCGCTCCGATCGTGAAAAAAGGGCGGGCCGGTTTTACCCGGCCCGCCCTTTTTGTAGCGCTTTCCGTCCTCAGCCCATCAGCTCCTCCACCGCCCGGGCCACCTCCCGGCAGTCGGCCGGCTTGGCCAGGCAGAGATCGGCCTTGGCCCCGGAAGCGCTGTCCGGCCGGGAGGAGATGAGAACCAGTCTTATATCCCGCGTTTGGGGATCGGCCCGCATCCTTTCGCAGAGCTCCAGCCCGCCGATGCCCTGGAGATCTTCATCCACCACCATCAGCTCCGGCCCCAGCTCCCTGGCCATCTGCAAGGCCTGGAAACCGTTGACCGCCTGGCTGACGTCGTAATCGTCCCGGGCCAGAGCTGCGGACACTCCGATCAGCAGATCCCGATCGTTGTCGGCCACCAGAAGCTTTCTTAACCTTCCTCTGCCTATGCTCATCACCTCAGCGCTTGTCCTTGGTGGAACAGGAGGCCTCTGAGGCGCCGTTGTTATCCATTTTTGATAGGTAACACTCCATTTGCCAAACGTCAGCTTGAAAACGCTCGGGGTCGAACTCCCATGGCATTTGTTCGGCCTTCTGATGGCTGCAGGCCAGACAGCAGGCCGCCCAGTTCTCCGGCCCATCCACTCCGCCTTTGGACACCGGAATGAAGCGGTCCACCACCCAGGCTCCGCGCTCCGAATACAGGCGGTAGGCGTGGAAGGCCAGGTCCCGGCTGCAGTAAAAACAACACCCTCCGGTCCTGTTGAAAACCTCTACCAGATGTTTCTCGTTATAGGACATCGGGATTTCCGCCTGTGTAGGGATCGAGCGTCAAGCCTCTGCCGGACTCGTTTTCGCTTGGAACGGGCTTTTGATTCAATCCCAGGCTGGTTAGAGCCCCCTCCAGCAGGCCGGGAGCCTCCTCCCGCTTAAGGCAAAAAGCCACTCCCAACTCTTGGGCGTGGCGAGCCAGATCCGGACCGCAGAAATCGGCGATGATGATGATTTCGGCCCGGGGGCAACCCCGCCTGGCCTGCCACAGCACCTTAAGCATCTCTTCCTGCTTGGCGGCATCGGACTCGGTCTCGGCCACCACCAAGTCATAGGCGCACTTCCAAAGCTTAGGATAGGCGGCCACCGGATTTTGGGCCACCTCAAGTTCGACCTCCATCCTACCCAGCGCCGAAAGAAGCACTGGATCGACGCCGTGGTTGTCGCCCACTATCAGGATGCGCTTGGCCAAGGATTACTCTCGCTAGTTCCTTACTAGTTCCTTATCTGGACTATATGATAACCGCCGGCCATATTCGACGGCAATATCCCTATTGCCTAAAGCGCCATAAGGTAATCTGCATCAGAATGGGGCTTGTTTTCCCATCCAGAAGATGGGGACAAAAGAGGCGGGCCGCTTGCCAGCGGCCCGCCGTGATAAGACGAATGGCGGTGATCTGCGCCTAATCCGGCATCTGAATAAAAATCCTAAAATCCTGCTACTGCTTGAGCCAGTTGATGGCGTAGTGGACCAGCTCCGAGGAGTTTTTTAGATTGAGCTTGTGCTTGATCTTCTCCTTGTAGACCTGGATGGTCTTGTGGCTTAGGCCCAGCATGGCGGCCATTTCCTGGTTCTTCCGTCCCATGCCCACCAGCCTCAGCACCTCCATCTCCCGGTCGGTCAGATTTTCGATCAACAGGGTTTTGTCTCCGGAGTCCCGGCCCACCAGCTTCTCCAGAAGCAGGCTGGAGAAGCTCTCGCTGAGATAGACCTTGCCGGCCAGCACCCGCCGCACCGCGTTCAGCAGCTCCTCGTTGGCCTCCTTTTTCATAATGTAGCCTCGGGCTCCGGCCTTGAGTGCCCTCTCGGCGTAGATGGCCTCGTCGTAAATGGAAAGCACCAGCACTGCCAGCTTGGGGTGCCGCTTGCGCAGAGACTTGGTCAGCTCCAGCCCGTCCGCCCCTTGGAGACCAATGTCGACGATGGCCAGGTCCGGCCGGGTCCGGGCGATGCCGTCCAAGGCCTGTTGGGCGTCGGCCGCCTCTCCCACCACCCTTAGGTCTCCCTGCATATCCATCAGCATCTTCAAGCCCTGCCGCACCAAGGGATGGTCGTCGACGATGAAGATCGAATATCTGGTTCCGCGCCCCGCCACTTTTTCCATAGTTCACCTCCCCCTTTCTCGTTCCTTGGCCGTCCGCAGACAGAACCGGCATCTGACTTCGGTGCCCCGGTCCCGGCCCGCCACTATCTCCAGGTCGGCTCCGATCATACCGGCCCGGTATCTCATTATATTCAAACCCATGCCGCCCCTCTTGGAGATATCGCCCGGCATTCCCCGGCCGTCATCGGACACGGCCAGCAGTCCGTAGCCCTGCCTCCGGCCCAGGGTGACCTCGATTTTATCGGACCCGGAATGCTTGACGGCGTTGTTGATCGCCTCCTGGGCGATGCGGTAGAGATGGGTGGCCTCGGCCAGATTGGGAACCTCTACCGATTCGTCGATGGAAGCCAGGCATTTGATCCCCAGGAAGGTCGTCGATCGGCAGAGTTCGGCCAGCCCCATGGCCAGACCCCCGGATTTTATGCTCAGCGGGGAAAGCCCCCTGGCCATGGACGAAACCTGGTCCATGGTTTGACGGATCAGGCCGGCTAGGTCCGCCAGCTCGCTCTCCTCCAGCAGCCTTCCCTCGTTTGTCTTTTGGCGCAAGGCCTCGATTCGAAGCGAGGCCGAGGTCAGCAGCTGGTTGACCCCGTCGTGCAGTTCATGGCCGATATGGTATTGCACCTGGTCGCCTATCTCCAGCACCTCCTTCTCCAGCCTCTTGCGCTCGGTGATATCTCTGAAATTCCCCAGTAAGTACTTTCTTCCTTCGATGAATACTGGGAACGAGTTGATGTCGGCGTAGAATACTGTGCCGTCCTTCCTCAGCACCGGCAGATCCGGTGCAAGGGTCAAGTTCCTCCTGGCTTGCCTCTCAAAAGCGTTGATAACCTTGGGAATGCTCTCCTTAGGATGTATATCGCTTACCTTCAGTTGGCGCAGTTCATCAAGGGTGTAACCCAGCATGTCGCAGATTTTCCGGTTCCCAAGCATGAAGCGTTTATTTTCAATGTCAGCCAGTAGCAATCCGTCGGCTGCAAACTCAAATATGCTTTTAAACCTTTCCTCTGATTCGCGTAGCGCCCGTTCAGCCAGCTTGCGCTCGGTGATGTCCCGGACCGCGGCCACGAATCCGACCGGCCGTCCGTCAGGCCCGGGCAGGAGGGCTGCGCTCAGTTCGCCGTCGAAAACGCTGCCGTCGCGCCGCCGCATCCGATACTCCACCCCTTCCACCGGCTTTCCCAGCAGAACCTTTCTGGCGTTCTCGGCCGCCCGCTCCCTGTCATCAGGCTCGATGAAATCGTAAACGTCCATCCCCAAAAGCCTGGAGGCGTCGGCCACCCCCTGCATCTTGGCCGCCCTTTGATTTGCGGCTTTCACTTTTCCGGCCAGGTCGGAGACGATGATGGCCTCGCTGGAGGTCTCCACCACCGCCCGGTAAAGCTGTTCGCTGGCCCGCAATGCTTCCTCGGCCTTGGCCTTTTCGGTGATGTCCCGGAAGATGCCGAAGGTTCCGATGAACCGGCCCTGGCGGTCACGCTGGGGCGTGGCCGTCACCCAAAGGCGTCGAGCTTGGCCGTCGTTGCGCCTGATGTCCATCTCGTAGGTGCTCTTGACATTCTGGCGGCGCAGACCGGTCTGCCTGACTATCTCGGCGTACTGCTCCGGAGAGGTGAAATCCCTCAGGCTTCGGCCGATCAGAGCCCCCGGCCCGGCGCCGAAGATCTCCTCGGCCGCCGGGTTGGCGAAGATGAACCTCTCCTCCTGGTCGATGATGCCGATGCCCTCGCCCTGGCCCTGCACCAGGGTGCGGAAGAGCCGCTCGTTGTCGCGCAGGGCCGCCTCCACCTCCCGCCTCCGGGTGATGTCCCGGCACACCGACACGATCTGCGGCCCGGATTCGGAATCAAGGACGGTGGCGTTGATCTCCACCGGGACCAGGGTGCCGTCGGGATGAGCGTAGTCTATCTCCAGCAGACGGACAGATCCCCGCCGCAGGCATCTGGTTATCTCTTCCCGGCTCCTCTCCTGGTCGTAGGATGCCGTCCATTCCACCACCGGCCGCCCCAGTATCGAGGCCAGCGACTTGCGTCCGGTAAGTCTGAGATATTCCCGGTTGGCGTCCAGCACCCTTCCCTGACGGTCGAGGATGACGTAGCCGGTGTCGGTGGCCTCCACCAAGGCCCGGTACTTTTCCTCGCTCCGGCGGACGACATCGGCCATTCTCTGCCATTCGGTGATATCGCTGGCGGAAACGGCCAGCATCCTATGGGTCCGGGTGCCGGCCGGACGCCCGGCGTTTAACTGCATCACCCGGCTGCCGCCGTCCTTGGTTTTTACATCGCAGACCACCGGCCCGGTCTCCCTGCCGGCCATGGCCTTCCGCAAAAGCTGCCTGAGCCCGCCCGCCTGGCCCGAAGGCACCAGCCTCTCCAGCTGCAGTTGACGGTTCAACAGTTCCTCGGGCCGGTAGCCCAATATTTTTTCAATAGAGGGCGACACGGCCCTGACCATCATCTTCCGGTCTAAGGTGAATAGTATGTCTTTGGCGTTCTCAAAATGGATGCGGTAATAATCCGCTTGAGCCAAGGCCGGGGCCTGTTGTCTCTTTTTCTGAAGCCTAACCGTCATCGGTGTTTTAGCCCTTTAGTCCTCTCTCAATTACTTTTGAAGACGGTTAATCATAAACCAACCCGCCGGAAAATGCAACTGCAATCGTCCTGACCAGAGGTAAAAAGACCTTTACATTTTGCCCCATATGTATTAGTATTATCTCAGTCATGGACTATAGAGAAGAGATCTATCGGGAAGCCGAACACGATGCCCTGGAGGCAATGTTCTCCGCCTCTCAGGGCGCTGCCAGGTTCGAGTTGGGCCTCCAGTTGGCCGACCGACTGATACTCCGGTCCGCCTATCCCCAGGCTTTATCGGTCCTGGAGGACATACGCCAGCTGGCGCCCGACCAAAACCGAGCGGCCCTGATAAGCCAGAAGCTGGGCCGGATCTATCTTCGCCTCAGCCGTTACGATCAGGCCTACCATCATTTGGGCGAGGCTCTTTCCTGCTTGGGCGCCAACCCCGACAGCCTGGAGCTGTTCATGGTCTATCACGACCTGGCCTGGATGTTCTACCGTCAGGGCCAGCTGGCCAAAGCCCGCAGCTATCTGGAGGGTGCCGAGCTGGTGGTCGATCTTCGCTCCGACCGCGAGCCCGGCATTGAGGAGGCCCGGGCCGACCTGCTGCATGTCTCAGCCCTAATCGAAGCGGCTTCGGCCAACAACGACCTGGCCTTGACCCTGCTGGATGACGAACGGCAGATCCGCCAGCGCCTGGGCGATAAGGCGAGGTTGGCCGCGGTCTACAACAAGATCAGCGGCGTCCACCAGGCCAAGGGAGACATGGTCCGGGCCCTGGGCTATCAGGAACAAACCCTGAAAATGGCTCTGGAATGCGGCGACCGTTTCCGCCAGGCCGTCTCCCTTAAGAACCTGGCTGAGATCTTCCACAGCCTGGGCGATATGGACAAAGCCGAGGATTGTTGCCAAAGGTCATTGGAGCTGTCCCGGGACGTCGGCAACCGGCTGGGCGAAGCCTTTGCCCTGGCCGGACTGGGCCGGCTTCATACCAGCCGCGGACAATATCCCGAGGCCGAGGAGCAGCTGCTGGCCGCCCTAAATATTTCGCGCCAAGTGAACAGCCGGCAACGAGAATCATCGATCCTGGCGGATTTGGCCGATCTTTATTGCCAATGGGGCAAGCCCGACCTGGCCACCAAACAGCTGGACGCAGCCGAGACGATCAACAATGAACGCGACCAGTTCCTCTCGGCCCGCCATCAGGTAGTGGCCGCCAAGGTGCTTTATCACACTGCCAAGGCCCAGACCCTGAGCCAGGCCCGGATCATCCTGGAGGGGCTGGTAGCCCATCCCATCATGATAGACGACGAGGAAAGCCTGTCTTCCACCGAGCTGGAGATCGAGGCCAACCTGCTGCTCTCCCAGGTGCTGGCCAAGTTGGGCTTTAAGGGCCGGGCCCAGATTGCCGCCGCCAAGGCCCAGTCTCTGACCGCCGCCTTCAGCTATAACTTCGACCCGGAGACCAAGGAGAAATACTTTGCCAAGCCCGAGGTGAGGAGGGTGTTCGAATGGTCGAGGGAGCTAGGGTAGTTTTAAAACATGAGCAAAGCCCCACCCATTTTTGGGTGGGGCTTTCCCTTTTTTGATCCTACTTGCCGTATTTGGCCGTCATGTTGGACACCGTGTTGTAGTCGCAGTTGATGATCATCCCGCTGCGGGTGTCCATAATGAAGAAGCCGCAGAAGACATTGTCGTTTTTATCGATGGCGCTCCAGGTGGATATCTGGTAGGCGCCGTTCATGGGAGCCGGCGTTGTTGGCGCTTGGGCCTGCACCGCCGAAACCGGCCGCAGCAGCGCCACCGCCAGCAGGGCCAGGGCCGCCCCGGCCAGCATCCAGGCAAGCCCTGCTTTGAGACTTGAGTTATCCATGGCCAATCTCCTTTATTGTTTTGGTCGATCTGTGGAAATCTGCGTCACCATATCACTCCGCCTCCCTGACCCCCGCCCCCCCGGCGGTGCAGGCGGCTGGGCACCTCGCGGCAGATGCTGCCGGCCTCCAGGGCGATGATGCGAAATGGCATTTTTCTGACCAGCTCCTGCTCGTGGGTGGCCATCAGCACTGCCGTACCCTTGGTGTTGATCTCCTTGAGCAATTCCATGATCTCCAAAGTCCCCTGGGGATCGACGTTGCCGGTTGGCTCGTCGGCCAACAGCAGAAAGGGATCGTTCACTAGGGCCCGGGCAATGGCCACCTTCTGCTGCTCCCCTCCGGAAAGCTGGAACGGATAGCTGTGCCGTTTGTGAGCCAGGCCCACCTCGTTGAGGGCGGCCATGGATTTGCGGTGCACCAGCCCCGAGGGGGCTCCGGTCACCTCCAGAGCAAAGGCCACGTTCTCGTAGACGGTGCGCCCGGCCAGCAGTTTGAAATCCTGGAAGATGACCCCCAGCTTGCGTCTCAGCCTGGGGATATCGCCCCGGGATATGGATTCCGAAGAGAACCCGGCCACCTTGACCACCCCCTGATCCGGACTCTCCTGCATCATGATCAGTTTGAGAATGGTGCTCTTGCCCGAACCCGAGGGACCGATGAGCACGGTGAACTCGCCCTTCTCCATGGAAAAGGAGACGTCGCGCAGGGCCGCCCAGCTTCCCTGGTAGGTTTTGGATACGTGTATCAGTTCCAGCATTTTTTATTTTAGTAATTTTTCAGTCCGCCTATTCGCCGAAAGGGCTGAAATCCGCCTCCTTGCTCCGGGCGTGCTTTGCATCCTCTGAGGTTAAAGGTTATCCGGCCGACAGCCTGGCCGCCAGCAGCACCGCTCGGATCATCGGACCGGGATCGGCCCTTTTCTTCCCGGCGATGTCCGGCGCCGTCCCGTGGTCGGGCGAGGTGCGTACGAAGGGCAGTCCTAAGGTGAGATTCACCGCTCCGCCCAAAATTTTAAGCGGCAGCAGTCCTTGGTCATGGTACATGGCGATCAGGGCGTCCACCTTTCCCTGGTTTGACCGGCAGAAACCGGCCTCGGCCGACACCGGCCCCAGGGCTTGTATCCCCTGCCGGACCATGACGCGGACGGCAGGACCTATGACTTTTTTCTCTTCGCCTCCCAGCAAACCCGACTCTCCGGCATGCGGATTCAAGCCCAGAACCGCGATCCGCGGCTTTTTTATCCCCCACCAGCTTTTAAGCGCCCTTTCGGTCAAATGGATTTTTTCCCGGATGAGCTCCCTGGTTATCAAGCTGGGAATTTTCGCCAGCGGCTGGTGGATGGTGGCCAGGGTCACCTTGTGCCTTTCGCAGACGAACATCATGGCCCAGCTCTTGGAGCCCGTAAGTCCGGCCAAAAGCTCGGTATGGCCGGGAAAACGATAGCTGGCCAGGTGCCAGGCCTTTTTCGATATCGGCGCGGTGGCCATGGCCGCAAGCCTTCCCTGAAGGCAGAGCACGGCCGCGGCCACCACCGCCTCGGCCGACACCGTGCCGGTGGCCGCAGTCATTTTCCCCGGTACCGGCGGCTGCCTGGGGTCGGCCGTAGCTTCTATTTCCAGACGGCTGATATCCAGGCCCAGCCTTCGTCCGGTCATCCTCCAGACGGCGGCCGGCCCCACCAGCACCGGCCGACAGGCCCGCTGCACCTCTGGCGACAGCGCCGCCTTGACGGCGATCTCCGGGCCGATGCCAGCCGGATCGCCGCTGGTGATGCCGATAACGGGTATTTTTGTTTTATTCACTTTGAAACGTCTCCGGTCAAACTGTCGTGTCCTCGTCGGCTCGCAAGTTTTCATCGCCACCCCGATGCGCCTCTTCCTCCACCGCCTCGTCCACCATCTGGTCGAAATCGTCGCCCAGGTCCTCGCCCACCTCGCGGCCCATTTTCTTGGCCCACTTGGCCACCGAGGCCGGGTCGTTTTCGTCCAAACCTCCCAATGACGAGGGGTCGGCCAGCCGCTCCAGCCGGCTCTCCTGGGAACGCACCGCCCGGAAGCGAGACATCAGCCGCTCCAGGTCACGCCCCCGGCACTGGGGGCATTCCAGCGATTGGCTTTCGGCCGCAGTCAGGATCAGTTTGGAGAACTCCCGGCCGCAGCCGCGGCAGCGGTACTCGTAGATTGGCATGGCGTCATTCCTCCCGCCTTTGCTTCTCCCAGTCCTCGACAATCTGTCTTAAGGTTATGTTTTTATTGATTATTTCTCCGGCCGCCACCCCCGGCGGCAGCTTTTCCAACCTAGCCATTACCTCTTGATGCGCTCTTTCCAGCCAGTTCCGGGCCTCCTCGTTTTGTCCCTTCTGGGAAAGGATCCGGTGATGCAGGTAAAATATGGCCTCCCTGTTGACCTCGAATAGTTGGTTGTTTTCCACAATGTCTATGGCCCGGGCCGAGCTCTCCAGGGCCTGGCTGATCTTCCCCTGGGCAAGATACACATCGGCCAGATGGGAATGGCAGTTGGCCATAATACTCAGGTTTCCCGATCCTTTTACCAAATCCATGGCTTCCATCAAACTCGCCTCAGCTTCCTCCAACCTGCCTTCCCCCGAGAGAAACTCCCCCAACATGCTCAGACAGTAGGAAAGATATCCCTTGGCCCCTATCCCGCGGCTTATCTCAACCGCTTCCTTTATGCACTCCAGGGCTTGCCGGCTGTCGTCCATTAGCCCGTAGAGGCTGGCCAAATTGCTGAGTTTTCTCATCTGGCCGTCAAGATTTCCGGTCTTCCTCTCCAAGGCCAGCGCCCGCTCAAATTTTGCCAAGGCCTCCTGATAATTCCCCATGGTGGCCGACATCACCGCCATGTTGCTTAGTTTCGCCGCCTGGCCGGGGAGGTTGCCCAACATCTCGTCGATTTTATATCCCCGCTGATAGAATTCCAGCGCTCCGGCGAAATCTCCTTGGCGAAAGAATACCGCGCCCAGGTTGTTTAAGATGGCGCTCTGCCTGGCCACATCTCCTATCCTTTGATTAAGGGCCAAAGCCTCCTGGTAATGCCGACAGGCTTTGTCCGTCTCCTCGATGGCCAGATAGACATTGGCTTTATTGGTATTGGCCGAGGAGATTGCTGCAATGTCGTTGGTGTTATTTAACATTTTAATGGATTCGTCAAGATCGTCCAATGCTTGGAGGTATTCGCCTTTCTTCCACTTTATCAGCCCGATCTGTGAAAGGTTTTTGGCGTAGGCGTTGTTGTCTCCGTGTTTTAGAAAGATATCCATGGCCTGCCGCCGGTAATCAATGGCTTGGTCGTATTTTGACAAATGCTGGCTGGCCTCGCTCATCTGCATAAGGAATAAGGCCTGGTCCAAAGCTGACAGAGAGTTCCACTCCTCCGGGGTGACCTCGCCCAATGTCTCCTGAGATTGCCTGAACTCCCCTTGGTACGACTCAAAAATGGATCGATAATATAAATACCACGGCCGATAGCGCCTGTCCTTCTGAGCAAGCACCTTCATTTTTTCCACCAGTCTTTCGCTTCCCTGTCGGTAGCCGATGAACTCATAGATCTGCCACTGCCTTTTCCAGACGGAGAAGGGAATATCATGGGACGCCTGATATTCTTCTGAAGCAAAGGTGGCGTTGTCTATGGCCCATTGCGCTATGGACCTCATTTCCCCCACATCATCCGCACCGCCAGCACCAGCAGCAGCGCTCCGAACATCCGTTTCAGCCATAATGACGGCATCCCCACCGCCAATTGGGCACCCAACAGACCGCCCAACAGGAAGGCCCCGGCCATTACCGCTGCCGCCGGGATGTTGACCTGTCCGGCCTGGTAGTATCTCCAAACCGCCAACAGGCCGATAGGCAAAAGCAGAGTGGCCAGCGAGGTCCCTTGGGCCTGGTGCTGGGTGTAATGGAAAATCAGGACCAGGGCCGGGACGATGATCACCGCCCCCCCTATCCCTAAAAGACCGCTCACCGTGCCGGCGGCCAGCCCTAGTATTCCATAGCCGATCCAGGGCATGGCTCTACTCCAAAAGCCGGGAAAATGCCCGGGGAATATTTTCCAGGATGTCTCCGGCCAGCATGGCGTACTGGGTCTTGTCCTCGGCCGCCAAATCCCCGGCCAGCCCGTGAAGATAGACGCCCAGCCTGGCCGCCTCCCAGGTCTTCAGACCCTGGGCCAGAAGCCCGGCCAATATTCCTGCCAGCACGTCGCCAGATCCGGCGGTGGCCATGCCGGCGTTGCCGGTGGCATTGATCCAAAGCGGCCCCTTGGGCTGGGCGATGACGCTGGGCGCTCCCTTGAGGACCACTGTCTGGCAGAACTTCTGGGCCGCCTCCTGAACCGCGGCCATGGGGTCGCTTTTTACTATGGAAATGTCCCGTCGCAACAGCCGCGACATCTCTCCATAATGCGGGGTGAGGATGAGCGAGGTTTTGATGTCGTAAAGCGTCTCCGGCTTGGCGGCCGCCGCGTTCAGGGCGTCGGCGTCGATCACCCCCGGCATGGTGGCCTGCGAAAGCACCAGGCCCACCAGTTCGGCTGTCTCCGGGTGGGCTGAAAGGCCGGGACCGATGGCCAAAACGTCGGCCTTGGCCATCAGGTTGCGGATTTTATCGAACCCGGCCACCGACAGAGTCCGGGTCCTGGTCTCGGGCAGCGGCTTGGTGATGACCTCGGTCAGCTTGCTCTCCATGATGTCGTTCAGGCTTTCCGGAATCCCCAGATAGACCATGCCGGCCCCGGCCTTCAGAGCCGACAGTGCCGTCAAGGCGGCCGCACCGGTCATGCCGATGGAGCCGGACAGTACCAGGACCGTTCCGCAGCTGCCCTTGTGGGCGTCCGGCGCCCGCCGGGGCAGAAGCGCCTTAACCAGGCACTCCTCAGCCACCTCGACCGCCTCCTTGGCCTCATCGATGGCCGCCTGGGGAAGGCCGATATCGGCCAGGCTCACCTTTCCGGCCAGGGCCTTGCCGGGATAAAACAGCAGTCCGGTCTTGACTAGGCCCATGGTGACCGTGGCCGCGGCCCGTATGCCCGCCCCGCTACAGGCTCCGGTCCGTCCCTCCACGCCTGAGGGAATGTCGACCGACAGAATGGGCAAACCGCTCTGGTTAAGCATCTCAATGACCTGAGAACAGAACTTGTCGGGAGCTCCCTTAAACCCGGTTCCGAAGATGGCGTCCACCGCCAGACAGGAGTTTTCTAGCGCTCTTTTGAGTGCGTTCAGCCCCTTGGGGCTGGCCATTTCCTGAATCCTGATGCCTGAGGCCTTGAGTTTAGCCGCTTGGGTGCGGACGTCGCCCTTAAGTTTGGCCGCAGCGCCCAACAGGAAGACCTCGGCCGCAAATCCCTGGTCCGACAAGTGTCTGGCGGCTGCCAGCCCGTCTCCCCCGTTGTTGCCGGGTCCGCAGACCAGGCACACCGTCGCCTTGTCCCCGGGCAGGGCGGCTCCGGCCATTTCGGCGGCCGCCTGGGCCACCGCCTTGCCGGCGTTTTCCATTAAAACCAGGCCCGGAATCCGGTGCTTCTTCATGGCCCGGGCATCGATCTCCTGCATCTGCTGGGGGGTCACCGCTTTCATTTCGTCCTCCCCTTTTCTATTTGCTGCTGGTGTTATCTTGTTTCTCCATGACCGCCACCGCCACCACCATGGAGCGCTCGTGGGACAGCGACAGGTGGAACCGGTGCCCGGCCCCGATCTCGGCCGCCCGGCCGTGGAGTCTGACGGTCGGCCGGCTGTGTTCGTTGTCCACGATCTCGATCATCCTGGGGCTGACCCCGCGCCGGAACCCGGTGCCCAGACATTTGGATACCGCCTCCTTGCAGGCAAAACGGGCGGCGTAGGCCTGATAGCGGTTGGCCCGGTCCCGGCAAAAGGCGATCTCGTCGGAGGTGAATATCTTCTCCAGGAAATGGCCGCCCCAGCGCTCCACCGCCTGCCTCATGCGGGGCACCTCGGCGATGTCGATGCCGACAGAGTGTATCATGGTTAACTCAGTCGCCCCCCCTCCTTAACGGCTTGTCGGCATTTATCTTTCAACGCCTGATAGCGAATGCGCGTTGGCCCCTCGGAATAAGAATCCACCTTTGGCGACGCTTCTTTCAACACCTCAAAAGCACGTTCCGGAAAGCCAGCATCCAACCAAATCTCGGCCTGCGATAATCTGGCTTCGATTTGCCCGTTCAAATCGCCGGCATCGCAGAAACAACGATAGGATTCCTCGGCCAAAGCGTCTGCCTGCTTGGGCTCTTTCGCGACATGGGCCAGTTGAAGATAACAGTACCCCAAACCCAAGCTGTCGCCAATCTCCGATCTTATATCCAGGGCTTGGCGAAAAAGGGTTTCAGCTTTGGAAATCGAACCTTTTTTTTTGTTGAGGAAACCCAGGTTGACCAGAGTGTATCCCGCCCCTATTTTATCGCCTGTTCGCATCTCGATTTCTAAGGCTTGGGTGAGATACATTTCTGACTTTTGCATCTTTTTGGCAATAATATATAGCATGCCAAGGTTGTTCAGGCTTTCGGCCACGCCCGTAAGGTTGCTGATCTCACGGCGAATCTCTAAGGACTTCAGATAATGCTCTTCTCCCTTCAGATTGTCGCCAAGGCGACGGTAGCAAAATCCCATGTCGTTCAGTATCTCGGCTTCCAAATCCCGGTCACCGGCCAGGCGGACCTCCGACAGCGCCCCTTGGTAGTGTTCGATGGCCTCTTGGAACCTGCCCTCGTTGATAGACAGGGCCGCCCGGAAATAACCGACCTGGGCCAGTCCCAAGTTATAGTTGGTTTGTCGAGACAGCTCCTCCAGCCTGCGCAAGGAGCCAGACATCAACTCCCAAAGGCTGAACTGGTTGGCCAGACTGCAAAGATCAAAGAGATGTAACAGCTCCAGCGCCGTTGGAAGACCGGGCAAAGTTCCTAAGAAATCGAGTGCTTTAAGCGCTTCCTCTTTTTGGCTCGAGGCGTAATGAGACTGGAATTTACAGTGATACAGCCAAGCTTTAATGACAGCCAGAGTCTTCGTTTCGGTTAGGGGAAAAAACTCCGATCCCATAACTTTACATAGTGAAAAGAGGAACTTGCCGTGCCTGGGCATTTGAAGATTCGACTAAGATTTAAAGGGAATTTACATTTGAATTGCCATCCGATGGCCCCCAAGGTCAATTACTATATAAATTTACCATAAAATGCTGAAAAGTCAAGCCTTTAGTTAAACAAAATCAAGCGAATTTATTGTTATGTTATATCCTATCTGCTTGTTTAGCATAGAGTTATATCGGTAGACCGTTTTTAATTACACATTTGATTAAACAGTTGATATATATTGTCTTTGCTTTATTTTTAGGATAAACTGGGATTTTATTGGTAGCTTTTAACTTTTAGAAGATGCCGACTTTAAATTACGGGTTGCCTTGGTCACCGGGGCCGACGGCTTCATCGGCAGCCGCCTGGCAATCCTCTCCAAGTACCCAGATTGCACGCTTAACGACTCCCACACAAAAAGCCATGACAAATGCCCGGTATTGAAATCTAATTTTGGAGTTTGAAATACCATTTTAAGTCTTATTATGGAATCCTTAATTTTCCGAGGCTTTTCACTCCCCTAAAGGACAGCTTCTTCCTCTTCGATCGCCGGGACACCGGCAAATTCACCGGTCACAGTCCAATCATTACATAGTATTGCTAATACAACGACGGAAAACTTCTAACGATTTTACCGGAGGCGGTCTTGGGCCCCCTTTTCTTTTTATGTGTTTGACAACCTGATATTATTTACAGTAAACTATTATCCATGTTCAACCAAACCGCCTTAGTCACCGGAGCCAACGGTTTCATCGGCAGCCACCTGGTGGAGGAGCTGCTGGCCAGAGGCTGCCATGTCCGCTGCCTGGTCCGGGATAAAAGCAATCTGCGGTGGATAGAGAACCTCGGCGCTCAGATCGTCCGCGGCTCCTATAACTATGAAGACTCTCTGAACTCCGCAGTTCTGGGGATCGATTACATCTATCACCTGGCCGGAGCGGTCAAGGCCAGAAAGCCGGCCGATTTCTACCAAGCCAATACCGAGGCCACCCGTCGCTTGGCCGAGGCCGCCATTAAGGCTGCCCCCGGCCTTAAAAGGTTCGTCTTTTCCTCCAGCCAGGCCGCCGTTGGCCCCTCTCCCTGTTTGGATAAGCCCAAATGCGAGTTGGACGAGTGCCGGCCGGTTTCTGACTACGGCAAAAGCAAGCTGCTGGCCGAGCGAGAGCTGCAGAAGATTTCCGACAAACTGCCTCTGACCATCATCCGCCCTCCTTCAGTCTATGGGCCCAGGGATACCGAGATATTCATGTACTTCCAATGGATCAACCGCGGCCTGGCCCTGCTGCCCGGCCTGCGCACCCGCTACGCCCACCTGATCTACGTCAAGGACCTGGTCCGGGGCATGGTTATGGCGGCGGAGTCGGACAGGAGCGTAGGGAAGACTTATTTTTTAGCCCAGGAGCGGGCTTATTCCTGGCAGGAGATATCAAGGGCCATCGCCGATGTTTTAAGGAGAAAGCCTATTTTTCTTCCAGTGCCCATTTTCATGGCCCGTTTCTCCGCTTTGCTCTCCGAGGCCGGGGCCTTTCTGGCGAAACGGCCGACCATCTTTAACCGCCAAAAGGTTTCCGAAATGGCCCAGCGCTACTGGACGGTCTCGTCCCAGGCGGCCAAACGTGACTTCGGCTTTGCCTGCGATTACGTACTGGAAAAAGGTATCGCGGAAACGGCCCGGTGGTATAGGGAGAACGGTTGGCTATGAACAAACCCAACCCCTTTATCCCCTTCGCCGGCGGGGAAGGGGTTTGGGGTTAGATGGAAAGAACCATATGCTTTACCTTGTGGCCACGCCCATCGGCAATCTTAAGGACATCACCCTCAGGGCCCTGGAGGTGATGAAATCCGTAGACCTGATCGCCTGCGAGGACACCCGTAAGTCCCGTGTGCTCCTCGAGCACTACGGCATCAGCAAACCCCTGATGTCTTTCTTCGAACACAACGAAGAGCGGGCGGGACGGAGGATAATCGCCGAGCTGCAGGCCGGCCGCTCCGTGGCCCTGATCACCGACGGCGGCACCCCGGGCATCTCCGACCCAGGCTACACCATAGTCCAAAAGGCTATCGATGCTGGAATCTGCTTTACCCTAATCCCCGGTCCCTCCGCCCTGGACATGTCCGTGGTTCTTTCCGGCCTGCCGGTCCACTCCTTCGTCTTCAGAGGCTTCCCGCCCCAGAAGCCCGGAGCCAGGAAGAGATTCCTGGAGCAGGATCGCCATCTTCCCCATACCCTGGTCTATTATGAGAGCGTTCACCGCATTGACCGGTTTCTGGCCGATGCCCTGGAGGTTTTCGGCGACCGCCGCGCCTGCCTCTGTCGGGAGCTGACCAAGCGGCACGAAGAGGTGGAGAGAGGCACTCTTTCGCAGCTGGCTGACTTGGCCGGACAGAAAAAGCGTTTGGGCGAGTATGTGGTGGTCATCGCCGGAGCACCGCCGGAAAAATATCGTGATGGCTCAGACGGTATTGATTTAACCCCATCGGCCCGGCCTATTTGCAATAAATAGGCCGTTTGTAGTATAATTTGTATTCAAGCTCATTGTAAGGAATACGATGGATATCTTTAAAAAATGTTTTGATTTCAAAGCCGCTCAGGAGGCCAGGGCGGCCGGCCTCTATCCCTATTTCCACCCCCTATCATCGGCCCAGGAGCCGGAGGTCATCATCGACGGCAAGCGGATGATCATGATCGGCTCCAACAACTACCTAGGCCTGACCACCCATCCCCGGGTCAAGGAGGCCGCCATCAAGGCCATCGAAAAATTCGGCACCGGCTGCACCGGCTCCCGGTTTTTAACCGGGACCCTGGACATGCACAACGAGCTGGAGGCCAAGCTGGCCAAGTTCCTGAACAAAGAGGCGGCCCTGGTCTTCTCCACCGGCATGCAGACCAATCTGGGCACCATTTCCTGCCTGGGCACCAAGGACGACATCCTGGTAACCGACAAGTACGACCACGCCTCCATCTTGGACGGCTGCCGCCTGTCCTATGCCCACATGCGCCGTTTTCAGCACAACGACATGCAGAGTCTGGAGCGGGTGCTCCACGGCCTGGACCACACCAAGGGCCATATGGTGATCATCGACGGAATATACAGCATGGAGGGCGACATTGCCAACCTGCCCGAGATCGTCAGGCTGTGCCGGAAGTACGATGCCCGGGTGCTGGTGGACGACGCCCATGCCATGGGCGTTCTGGGCGGGCACGGTCGGGGCACCGCCGAACACTTCGGCCTGGAGAAGGAGACCGACCTCATCATGGGAACCTTCTCCAAGAGCTTCGCCGCCATCGGCGGGGTGGTGGCCGGCGACTTCCTGGTGGTGGATTACATTAAGCATTTCGCCCGCAGCATGATTTTCTCGGCCGCTCTGCCTCCGGCCCTGACGGCCGCGGTCTCGGCCGCCATCGATGTTCTTCAGGAAGAGCCCCAGCTCCGGAAGCGCCTGTGGGACAACGCCAATCGGATGCTCCGTGAGTTCAAAGCCATGGGCTACGACACCGGCATCGCCTGCACCCCCATCATCCCGCTGATGATCGGCTCCCAGGAGAAGGCCTTCGCCCTGTGGAAGTACCTGATGGACCACGGCATCTTCGCCAACCCGGTGATGTCGCCGGCCGTTCCCGAAGGCCGGGAGATGATCCGCACCAGCTTCTCGGCCGCCCACACCGATGCCCAGCTGGACCGGGTGCTGGAGGCGTTCCGCACCGCCGGAAAGCAGTTGGGATTGATCTGACCGGGCACATACTTCCCTAATCCGGCTATCATATGTCATACTGATCCCGACGCTTTGTCTGAATGTCGGTGAGGTGTCCTGAGCATGGCGAAGCGTTGGTCACCGGTCTTAGGGTGACAGGTAATCGTTGACAAATCAAGCAAGGAGATAGCCCATGCCTCCTGTAAAAAAAAGGAAGACCTCCAGGTCCGCCCCGAGGAAGGAAGATCGCACCGCCCCGGCCCTTTCCAAGGCCATCGCCTCGGAGAAGACCGGCATCGAAAGCTATCTGAAATTCGCCCGGCAGACCGCCAACGTCTCGGGCAAGGACATGTTCCTGCGCCTGGCCCAGGACGAGTTCGATCACATGAATGCCCTGGAGAAGGAGCTCGACCGAGTGCAGGAGGGCAAGGCCGGCATCAGGATCAAGATAAAATCTTCGGACATCGAGGAGATCGTTCCCCAGCTTTCGGCCCCCGAAGCCAAGATCCAGGCCGGCCAGGGCACAGCCGACGACCTGAGCGCCCTCAACATCGCCCTGGACCTGGAGCGCCGGGCTATCGCTTTCTACAAGCGGGAGCGAGATCTGTCGACCGACAACGCCGTCAAAACTCTTTATGCCCGTCTGGCCGCCATGGAAGAGGCCCATTACAGCCTGATCCAGGCCGAGCTGGACCACATCAAGGACATCGGGTTCTGGTTCGGGGTGCAGGAGTTCAGCCTGGAGGCCGAGTAGCTCTCGCCACGGATCTTCGCGGATTTTCACCGATAAACCAAGAAGCCTGGCTGGTTTCCCAGCCAGGCTTCTTGCTTTTCAGGAGAGTGCCGCGATTATCTGTGGCAGGATGATTTACTTGAATTTCACGATCTTTACGAAGGAGTCCGCCTCCAAGCTGGCGCCGCCCACCAAGGCCCCGTCGATGTCCGGCTGGGCCATCAGTTCGGCGGCGTTGTCCGGCTTGACGCTGCCGCCGTATTGGATGCGGACCTTCTCGGCCGTATCCGAGCCCCACAGGCCGGCCAGCAGGTCGCGCACGTAGCGGTGGGCCTCTTGGGCCTGATCCGGCGTGGCCGTCACCCCGGTGCCGATGGCCCACACCGGCTCATAGGCAACTACCAGGCTCAACGGATCGTCGGGATGGATCTCCGACAGCCCGTTGGTAACCTGTTTCCTCAGGACATCGAAGGTCTGCTCCTTGTTCCTCTCCTCCAGGGTCTCCCCGATGCAAAAGATTGGTATCAGCCCCGACGCTATGGCCTTTTTAAGCTTCTTGTTGAGGAGCTGGTCGTCCTCCCTGAAGTACTGGCGCCGTTCGGAGTGGCCGACGATGACGTAGCGGCAGCCCAGGTCCAGCAGAAACTCGGGCGCCACCTCCCCGGTAAAAGCCCCTATGGACACGAAGTGGCAGTTCTGCCCCCCCAACTCGACGTTTGATCCCTTTATTGCATCCGCCACCACATACAGAGAGGTGAACGGCGGGCATAAAACCACCTGAACACCTTGAACTTCTCCAACCTCTCGAACCACGCCCGACGCCAAAACTCGTGCTTCGGACGTCGTTTTGTGCATCTTCCAGTTGCCGGCGACGATGGGTGTCCGCATCTTTTCCTCCTTGCCCAAGATAAATATGGATATTCACCTGTCCGTCAGCGCTGCCACCCCGGGCAGCACCTTGCCCTCCAGGAACTCCAAGCTGGCCCCGCCACCGGTGGAGATATGGGATATCCTGTCGGCCACCCCGGACTTGTGCACTGCCGAGGCCGAGTCCCCGCCGCCCACGATGGACTTGGCTCCCGAGTCGGCCACCGCCTGAGCGATGGCGAAGGTCCCTTTCGCAAAGTCCCGGTTTTCGAAGATTCCCATGGGCCCGTTCCAGACTACGGTCTTGGCCCCGACGATGCTTTTTGAGTATTCTTCGATCGTCTTCGGCCCAATGTCCACCCCGGCCAAACCCTGGGGTATTTCGGCCACTTCCCTGGGGCTCTCAAAGGCCACGGTCGGTTTTCCCTTGGCATCTGGGGGGCCGTCCTTTTTCTCAGCGGCCACATGGTCCACCGGCAGCAGAAACTTGATGTTCTTGGCCTTATCCAGCAGGGATTTGGCCAGTTCGATCTTATCCTCTTCCACCAAAGACGCTCCCACCCCCTTTCCCTGGGCCTTGAGGAAGGTGTAGGCCATGGCCCCGCCGATCAGGATGGCGTCCGCCTTGGGAATCAGGTTCTCGATGACCGCTATCTTGTCCGAAACCTTGGCCCCGCCCAGAATGGCCACAAAGGGCCTCTCCGGCCTTTCCAGAACGGCCGAAAGGTAGTCAATCTCCTTCTCCATCAGGAAACCGGCCGCATTCTGCTGGAAGTGTTTGGTCACTCCTTCGGTGGAGGCATGGGCCCGATGGGCGGTGCCGAAGGCATCGTTGACATAGAGGTCTGCCAATTCCGCCAACTGCCGGGCGAATTCGGGATCGTTAGACTCCTCCTGGGAATGGAATCGCAGGTTCTCCAACACCGCCATCCCTCCGTCCCCTAACTTCGCCACCACCTTACGGGCTTCCTCCCCCACACAGTCTAGGGCGAACAGCACCTCGCCCTTGACATACTGCTTGAGCCGTTCCACCACCGGCAAAAGCGAGTATTGCGGGTTGGGCTTCCCCTCGGGCCGGCCCAGATGGGACATCAGGATGACCCTGGCCCCGCGTTCGGCCAGATAGTTGATGGTGGGCAGGGCGGCGGTGATCCGGGTGTCGTCCTTGACCTCCCCGGTCTTCTTGTCCTGGGGCACGTTGAAGTCCACCCGCACCAGCACCCGCTTGCCTTTGACGTCCAGGTCGCGTATGGTAAGCTTTTTCATCTTTCCTCCTGATTAGTATGATTACACAGATTTATCATGATTGCTCTTATTGCACTCCCATCAGAGTAATCGCTTATGATCTGTGTAGTCAAGATAGAAATGGATTTTCGTTTTTCTCTCTTCCTATGCTGGTCCTTGGCCCGTGGCCCGGCCGGACCGAGGTGTCATCCGGCAAGGTCATCAGCTTCTCTTTTATCGAATTTATAATAGCCCGCTCGCTGCCTCCCGGCAGGTCGGTGCGGCCCACCGACCCGGCGAAGAGGGTGTCCCCGGAGAAGAGGGTGTTGTCGACTAGCAGACAGATGCCACCCGGCGTGTGGCCCGGCGTGTGCAGCACCTTGACTTGAAGCCCTCCGAGCGCGATTATCTCGCCGTCCGCCAATAAACGATCGGCCGGGGGCGACTGGATGTCCATGCCGAACAGAAAGGAGCCGTTGAGCTGGCCGTCGCCCAGCCGGCCGGCGTCATCGGCGTGTACCAGTATCGGCGCCCCGGTGGCCTTCTTGACGGCCCGATTGCCGGCGATGTGGTCGATGTGCCCATGGGTGTTGATGATGTATTTGGCCATAAGCCCCTCGCTCGCTAAAAAACCCAGGATGCTTTGCACCTCCCCTGGGCTGAAAGCGCCTGGGTCGATGACGGCCGCTTCTTTTGTCACCGGACAGCCGACGATGTAGCAGTTGGTATCCACCGCGCCCTTGGCCACCACCGTTTGAAGAATGATTGGGACAGGTGCCTTTTTATCCACTGCCGCACCCTGATTGAAACAAGATTTGGCGGTTTTTCGTTTCCATTCGCGGATCAGGGCTTCCAGCCGCCGGCCATCAGCGCCTTGGCCACGCAGGCGATGGTCATGTCGTCGCGTATTCGGCCGCTCAGGACCGCCCTCCTGAAATCCTTCAGCCTCCACATTCTGGACTCCATATCGGCCTCGGACAGGTCCCGTCTATGGTTTCCGTGCTGCAACTCCGTGGCCAGAAAGAGATGAAACCGGTTGACCACCGGATCATTGGCTTCTACTACGCCCAATCGCCTCCAGAGCCGGGCGGTGATGCCGGCCTCCTCCCTAAGCTCGCGCTTGGCCGCCGCCAACAATTTCTCTCCCCGGTGGAGGCCGCCGCAGGGAACCTCCCAAACCCTCTTGCCCCAGGAATGGCGATACTGGCGCACCAGGCAGACCCGGTCGCCCGCCATGGCCACCACGCTGACCGCGTCCCCGACTTCCACCACCCCATAGGTGCCGTTCGATCCGTCCGGCCTCCGCACCCGATCCTCGAAAACCTGCAGCCATGGATTGCGGTAGACAAGGCCTCGGCTCAAAGTTCTCCACTTGCTTTTCATTATGGCGCCGGTCTTTTGAATAGGGCCCGCCAGACCTCGACCATCAAAACCAAGGACATAACCAGCAGAACCAGAGCGATGGTGCCGATGGTTGAAAACCGGTACTGTCCCAGCAGAAGTATCAGTGCCCAAACAGTCATGACCACCATAAACGCCATGGGCAAAGCAGTGAACCAAGGACGCTGGCCGGTCCGTTTCAGCCAGACGGTAACCACCAAAAGGGCCAGTCCGGCTAGCAGCTGGTTGGTGGCCCCGAACACCGGCCAAATAGCCTTCCAGGCAGGCATGGGATTGCCCGAGGAGTCGCGCAGGGTGATCAGGACGAAGACGGCCGGCAGAAACAAAGTGGCCAGGGTCGAAAGGTATCGGGTTTTCGATCCTTTGATCCCGGTGAACTCCTCGAAAATATAGCGGCCCAGCCGGGTGGCCGTATCCAGGGTGGTCAGGATGAAGGTCGACAGGGCCAGCAGGCCGAAGGAGTATCCGGTCTTGAAGGGAAGGCCGAACTTGGCCAGGAAGCTGCCCATGCCGCTTCCATAGACGACCAACGGGGGCTTGCCGGCCAGGGCGTCGCCTTTGGCCAGGATCATCACCGTGGCCAGAGCGATGACCGCCACCAGTCCCTCTATCAGCATCGCCCCATAGCCCACCGGCTTGGCGTCCCGCTCCCGGTCCAGCTGCTTAGAGGACGTGCCCGAGGCCACCACCGAATGGAATCCGGAGCAGGCCCCGCAGGCCACGGTGATGAAAAGAATTGGAAACAGGGCTCCCAGACCGGGAGCCTGCCACCCGATAAAAGCCGGGTAAGAGACGGCGAAGCCTCCGAAGACAATGCCCAGACATCCGCCCAGCACCGAGGCATAGAGCAGAAAGGATGATAGGTAGTCCCTGGGCTGCAGCAGGATCCACACCGGTGTGGTAGAAGCCACCAGACAGTAGAGGAGCAGCATAATGTCCCAGGTTTTGGCCGGATCGCCGCCTATGAGCTTCGGCATCATCTCCGGCTTGATGGGGAGAATCTGTCCAATGAAAACCGCGACGAAGACCAACGGCACGAAGACCAGTGAGGCAGGTAGCACCGGAACCTTTAGCCGGTAGACCGCCGCCCCGAAGCCCACGGCCAGGATGATGAACAGCAGAGACGAGGAGGCCACCCCGCCGTCGGCGGTGAAGGTGCCGGCCGTCAGGTCGGTAAAGACCACCAGCACATAAACCAGGGCCAGCCAGATAAAGGCCAGGAAAAGCTTATAGGCCAGTGGCGACATGTGCTCTCGGGCGATCTCGGCCACCGAACGGGCCCGGTGCCTGATGGAGGCGGCCAGCGAGGAAAAGTCGTGCACCCCGCCGATGAAAACCGATCCCAGGGCCACCCATAAAATCACCGGCAGCCAGCCAAAGGCGGTTCCGGCGATGATGGGACCAACGATGGGTCCGGCTCCGGCAATCGATGAAAAGTGGTGTCCCAAAAGCACCAGGCGGGGGGCTGGCACCCGGTCCACCCCGTCGAAATCAGTATGGCTGGGGGTGCCGCGGGCGTCGTCAATGCCCAGGCGCTTCTCTAAATATTTTCCGTAAAACTGATAGGCCGCCAGAAAAAACACGGCCGCAACCAAAAAGAGTGCGGCCATCATTGCTCGGCTTGCTCCATGGATTTCCGAATAGACTCAATCAACTTCTGGTCGTTGCGGATCCTCTCCTTGAGACCCTCGGGCAGCCGGCGGTAGATGTTGAGGAGAGCCGGCTGGTATTTCTTGAGGTTCAGGTTTCCCCGGCCCACCAGTTCTTCGTCCTTGAGCATCTTGACCAGCGAAGCGAACATGGCGGTCACCTCGGCCGCCTTCTTGGCCTGGAGGTTCTTCAGCTCCCGGGCGCAGCGTTCCCGCAACAGCTTGTCCTGGGCGCCGCCCAGCTGCTTTCTGATCTCCTGTTCATCCGGCATGTACTTGAGGACGATGGGCTGGACGACGATCCTCTTGATGGACTCCAGCTCCTGGTCCACCTGCCTCTCTTCGGCGGCGAAGGCCGTCTCCTCCTGTTGGTCAAGTTCGTCGGCGATCTCGTAGGTTCGGACATAGGCGATCTTCATCTGTTCCTTCATCAGATCGTAGATGATGGAATCGATGGGCTGGATCTCCAGCAATTGCTCGGCCTTGAGGTCGTGCAGCCAGAATTGCACCGTCTGGATGGACGAATAGCGCACCGCATCCAAGTAGATCTGGACCGATAGCGGGTTCTTTTTCAGGAACTCCAGCACCGCTTCATCCGGCGGGGCAACGCTCCGGTCCTCCCCCCCGTAGACGCCGCTGGTGATCTCGAAGCCCTGTCCCAGGCAGACATAGTCCTTGGTGTCGTTGAAGAACAAGCGGCCGATGAAATATTTGGTCTCGGCCGCCGGCCGGTATTTGGCCAAAACATGGGTGCCCTCCTTAAGCCCGGCCTGGCCCGGCTCCAGCTTAAGCACCTGGGCGATGTCGAACAGCCGCTCGTTTCCCCGCTCGTCCTTGAGCTTGGGCAGCAGCCGGGCCATATCCTGAAGCTGGGCCGGCGTCAGCCGGTCGTAATCGGCTTTGGTCCAGAACATCATGGCCCTTTTGTTGACCTGGTCGTACTCGGTCTTCAGGCGCTCCATCTCCTCGGAGTGTTGGGCGATGGAGATGGTGTCCTTTATCTGGCCGGCCAATATCTCCACTGTTTTCTCCAGGTCGGCCTTTTCGGCCTCCACCGCCTTGATGGCCACGTCTACCATCTCCATGGCCTCGCGCCGGGCCTGCATCACCAGCTGTTCCCGTTCCTCCGGGGTCACGGCCTTCTCCCGGGCCTGGTCGGCCAGGGCCACGAACTCCACCGATTTCTGGCGCTCCTGCTCGTACAGGGACTTAAGCCGGGAGATGGCCTCCAGGTGGAAGCGGCGCTGCTTCTCCAGCTGAATCAGCCTCTGGGAGTAAACCTGGTTGGCCATCTCGATGGCCCTTTTTTGGTCGGCCGAAAAAGCGGTGGGGGAGTAGTAAACCAGGACGTCGGTCTTATACTGGCCCACCACCTCCACCTTGTCGGCCAGCAGCCCCTTGAGCACCTCGGAGACGTCCACCATCAGGGCTTCCTTGGCGCTCATGATCATCTGGGGGCTGCCGCCGTGCATCCGGAGGACCGTTTTGTTACGGTCCCTAAGATCGTCGATGGTCAACACGACGCTGGTCTCCAAAGCCCGTCCGTCGGGCAGGATGACCATTATCTTATGGCTGGCGCTGGGCTTCAGTTCCTGGGGCATCTGGGGGTTTTGACTTCCTAATATATTATATCAAATTTAACATAAAGGTCGGCTTTTTTCAACAATCATAACTAAAACATCTGCATCACAGTTTTAACAGCTCCCTTCTCCTCCAGCAGACTAAAGACACCGTTAGCAGGCAGACGGCCGCCCCGGCCTGCAGGGCCGCCGGCGCCCCGAAGCGCTGGGCGGCCGCGCCCGCCAGCAGGCTGCCGAAGGGCATCATCCCCATGAAGACGAAGGTGAACAGGCTCA
>CAZPNX010000021.1:0-44151 GCA_964588285.1 uncultured bacterium | reverse complement strand
TTTTTCAATAGGTTACAGATTTAACCATCAACCAAATTTACTCATCGCTCCCTAAAGTTGAAATGGACTCAAAAATATCTCTGCAAGCTCTGCGGTTAAAAAGGCAATAAAATATAAGTACCATTTTACCATGACTCTAACTATCCGAAAATTTATATCATCCATTCCTGAATGAACGCCGAAGTCTGTCAAAGGCGGAGATTACTGATAGAATGAGGGCCATTCTTATTTTTCCGGCCGGGTTTCTATTCCTGCTGCTCTCCTGCGGCCCCAGGGTTCCGCAGACGGTGGTGGTGGCACTGTAGGACGACGTAGTCTCTTTGGACCCCCTTGCCTACGACGACATAGTCACCAGCTAGGTGCTGGCCAACATCTGCCAGGGTCTGGTGGGGTTCGATCCCCAGATGCGGATCATACCCCTGCTGGCCGAAAGCTGGGAGAATCCCAACGACCTGGCGTGGCGTTTCCGGCTGCGGCCCGGGGTGCGCTTTCACGGCGGCCAACCTCACTCGACCTGAAGATCGAGCTGACAGGTAGAACGCTGGGGTCCAGGCAGAGGATCGACCTGTTGCAGCAGGCGTTGTCGGCCGGCCTGGAGGACATGCCCCTGATACCGCTCTACGTCAGAAGCCAGACCTATGCCCACTGCCGCCGTTTAAATTTCAAGCCGCGACAGGATGGCCAAGTGCTTGTCTCGGAACTATCCTTTAGGAGGTAAAAGAGATGAAAAAAACGCGATTGGCGGCCGCCGGGGTGGGTTTGTATCTTGGCCTGTGGCTGCTCCAACATCTGCTGATGGTGGCCTTCACCGGCCCAGCCTTGCGGATTCGGCACAGCCAGGATGCCTTCAGCTTCGCCCGGATGAGCGCCCGGGCCGTGGCCGAGGCCTATGACAGCTATTACGCCTCGGGATATTATAAGTTCCGGGAGCTGGTGGGCGACGTCATGCAGCTGAACCCGGATCTGAAGCAGGTATCGCTGGTGGACGTCGAGGGACGGGTTCTTTTCGACTCCCGCGAGTTCGCCGAGGGCAAGCCGGCCGTCCAGGCGAAGATCGAAAGTCCGGAGCTGCTGGCCGCAGTCAAGGGCCTGGATATCGCCTGCCGCATGGCCAAAGGAGGCGACGGCCGAAACCGGCTGGACATAGTGGTCCCCTATTTGGAGGAATGGGGAAGGCACCGGGTCTCGGTGCGTTTTCTCATAGACTACCGGCCTTGGGGAGAGCAATGGCGGGAGATATGGAAGAGGATACTTCTGGCCGGCCTGGCCAGTCTGTCGCTGGGGGCGGGACTTATCTATTTGGTCTGCCGCCGGCTGGCCCAAAACGGCGGCCTTCTGACTGAGCCAAGTAAAACGGAACGGTCATGAAAAGTCTAAAGATAAAATTCGCCGCCACCATCAGTCTGCTGGTAGTCATCATCCTGCTGGTCAACGCCGCCGCCACCCTAGTGGTGCGCAACCGGCAGATGAGGCGCGAGATCATTGACAGCGGCGTCTCCTTTGCCCAGCTGACAGTGGCCCCGCTGTGCCAGGGCTATGAGCTCTACTATTCCTCAGGCTACTACAAGTTTCGGGAGATCGTCTCCAACCTGATGTCCATGAACCGTTATGTGGACCGTATCCAGATCTTAGACATCGGCGGGGAGATCAAGTTCGACACCCGGGATCTGGAGTCCGGCTCCCTGCTGGGGCGGGAGAAGCCCAAGGTGACCGATTCCGAACTGATAGAGAGGATCAAAAGGCTGGACATCAGCTGGCAGGAGGTGACCCTGGAGGACGGGGCCCGGAGGCTGGAGATCGTCACCCCCTATATAGAGGAATGGGGCCGCCACCGGCTCTCGGTCAGGTACCTGGCCTCCTTCGACGCCCTGGTCCAGCTGTTCCGCAACACCCTGGTCCAGGTGCTGCTGTTGACCATGGTCTTCGTGCTTTTAGGGGCGGCCATGGCCTATGCCGCCGCCCGACAGATCACCGAGCCCATCAGCCGGCTGACGGTGGCCGCCCGGGAGATGGGGCGCGGCCAGCTGGAGCAGGCGGTGGCCGTCCACAGCGACGATGAGATCGGAGAACTGGCCCAGAACTTCAACCAAATGGCCATGCAGCTCAAGGAGAACCTGGAGGCCCTGGCCGAGTCCTACGAACAGCTCTCCCAGGCCAACCTTGAGCTGCGCAAGCTGGACCAGCTCAAGAGCGAGTTCATCGCCAACATCTCCCACGAGCTGCGGACGCCGCTGACGGCCATCGCCGGCTACGCCGATTACCTGGCCATGGAGAAGCTGGGACCCCTGACCGACACCCAGCACAACGGCCTGGAGGTGATGCGCCGCAACATCCGGCGGCTGATGCGCCAGATCAAGGAGCTTTTGGACTTCACCACCATCGAGGCCGGACACCTGGCGGTGGAGATCCGGCCCTTCGAGCTCAAGCCCCTGTTCGACGAGGTGGTGGACTCCCTGCACACCGAGCTGGAGAAAAAGAAGCTATGGATAAAGCTGGAGGCGCCCGAGGGGGTGCGGGTCCTGGCCGATCGGGAGCGCATCGGCCAGGTGATGGACAACCTGATCATCAACGCCGTCAAGTTCACCAGCCAGGGCGGGGTGAGCATCCGGGCCGTCCTTCAGGGTGACGACCGTATCCGGGTGACCGTCTCCGACACTGGCATCGGCATTCCGCCGGACTCCATCCACAAGGTGTTCGAGCGCTTCCAACAGCTGGACGGATCATCCACCAGGCGCTACGGAGGGGTGGGGTTGGGGCTGGCCATCGTCAAGTCCATACTGGACGCCCACCGCATCGCCATCGATGTCAAAAGCGTGCTGGGCCAAGGAACCGAGTTCACCTTCGATCTGCCGCTGGCCAAAGCTGAAAATGAGACTTCCGCATAAGGAGCAGATAAACATGGACGAGGCCAAGAAAAAGAGGATCATGGTGGTGGACGACGAGGAGGATCTGCTGGACTTCGTCAAGCTGGTGCTGGAGGGGGCGGGCTACGCCGTCTTCCCGGCCCTAACCGGGCACGAGGCCCTGCAGCAGATGTACCGGGAGAAGCCGGACCTGATCCTGCTGGACATCATGATGCCCGACTTGGACGGCATGGAGCTTCTCAAGATCCTGAAGATCGAGGAATCGACCGCCTCCATCCCGGTGGCCATGCTGACGGCCAAGGTGGAGCCCAAGGACAAAATGGCCGCCCTGCAGGAGGAGGCGGTGGACTACATCTGCAAACCCTTCTCGCCGCAGGAACTGGTAGACCGGGTGGCCACCATCCTATCCAGGAAATGATGGAGCAGAGGCCGGTCAAGGACTTTTTCGCCCTAAGGGCCGAGTGGCTCAGGCTTCGCAGCCGGCTCTACGACAAAGCCACCGGCCTGCCCACCCTGCCGGCGGTGCTGGAGGAGGTCCGCCGCCTGTCGGAGAACGGCCAGGATGTGGGCGTGGTCTACCTGGGGATCGACCAATCGGCCCACCTGGAGGAAATCTACGGCTGGCAGCAGTACGACCGGCTTCTGGCGGCGACCGCCGCCAGTCTGGAGCAGGCCCGCGGCCAAGAGCTGGCCGAAAGCGACCTCCTGGCCTTAAGGGGCATCCGCGGCGATGAGCTGCTGGTTTTCACCAAGTGCCTGGGAGATCCGGGACGACATCTGCAACAGGTGAGAACGGCCTTGCTGTCCCGGCTTCGCGGCTCCCAACTGCCATTCCTGCCGGCCGATAATAATCAGACACAGATCTTTCTGACCGGACAATCGCTGATCTCTCGCGATGCCAGGATAAGATTCGAAAGGCTGGTGTATCAGGCGGTCGAACAGGCCTCCCGGGCCGCGGTGGAGGCCCAGGAGAGCCACCGCCAGCGCCAGCACCGCACCCTTCAGGCCCTGCTGGAAACGGACGGACTGGTAACCTTGTTTCAACCCATCTACCATTTGGAAACAGGAATTGTCTACGGCTATGAGGCCCTGACCCGAGGGCCGGAGAACACCGAGTTCGAGAGCGCCGAGGCCCTGTTCTCCTTTGCCGAACAAACCGATCTCATAATGGAGCTGGAGCGCCGCTGCCGCATCCGGGCCTTCAGCCTGGGGCGGTCGGAGCGGGAGCCGGGGAGGCTTTTCATCAACTGCAGCGTTCAGTGTCTCTACGACCGGGAGTTCGACCCGGAGGCGCTCTCGGCCGAGGCGGCCCGGGCCGGCTTGGAGAACCACCAGGTGGTCTTCGAGATCACCGAACGGGTGGCCGTCCATGATTGGGATCGGTTTCGGACCATGCTCCGCAGCCTTAAGCAAAGGGGCTTTGCCGTGGCCATCGACGACATGGGGGCCGGCTACTCGAATCTTAAACTTTTAGCCGAGATAGAACCTGACTTCCTTAAACTGGATATCTCGCTGGTGAGGGGGGCGGACAGCAATCTGGTGAAGCTCGAGCTGTTGCGCACCCTGCAGGGACTGGCCCAGAAGATTGGAGCCCAGGTGATCGCCGAGGGCTTGGAGAGCGAGGCCGAGCACCGGGTGGTCAAGGAACTGGGCATACCCTACGGCCAAGGATTCTTTCTGGCCCGGCCAGCCGCCTGTAAAACTTGACAGTGTTATAAATAATGTTATATAATAACATTTTCGGGGCGTGGCGCAGTTGGTAGCGCGCTTGCTTTGGGAGCAAGAAGTCCCCAGTTCGAGTCTGGGCGCCCCGACCACGGGGTTGGGGCTTTTTTCAGCCACGGATCTTCGTTTATATGATCGGCAAATCCGAGTAAATCCGAAGCGCAGCGGACCTGGTTCGGGACCAGGGAGCAGGGTTACAGGATAGACACAGATCCGCGCAGATGAAAATGAAATCTGTGAAAATCCTTGGACTGGGATTTCGGCGTGAGCTCAGTCGAACGCTTGTCGAAGTCTATGGCAAAAGAGGAAAGTCGGGGAGTAGCGCAGCCCGGTAGCGCACCTGGTTCGGGACCAGGGAGTCGGAGGTTCAAATCCTCTCTCCCCGACCAAAAAACAGGTCACCCTGAGCGGAGTCGAAGGGTGACCACAATTATATAGCGCGCCTGTAGCTCAGACGGATAGAGCATCTGCCTTCCCTGCCCGCCGTCCCCTCAAAGTTCTTTTCTCGGTAGTCTGCCGATAATCGCCTTAGTTGCCCTCGTAGCTCAAGTGGATAGAGCACCTGCCTTCTAAGCAGGTGGTTGTGCGTTCGAGTCGCACCGAGGGTGCCATTTTACGCCCTCCGGCTAGTCGCCGGAGGTTTTTCTTTTCTTTCCACGAATTCACACATATCGACGCCACTGCTTGTCAAAGGGTGCCATGAAACATCTGGGGAGGGGCGCGAACATGAAATCTGTCACCCCATACATATACAATCCAACTATCGCTTGACAAACCTATCGTAAACAACAACGGAATGATTCATGAAAATTAATGTGTATTCGTAGATCGATAAAAAAACTGTCACCCCATTCATCTATAATACCAATCATCGCCTGAGGGCACAAACAAACAAAGCGTACAGTGAACACGCAAAGGAGAAAAGACATGGAAACCAACAACACCCCGAAAAACGAAAACAAGACATACCGCAGCTTCACCGACCTGGTGGTCTGGCAGAAGGCGGTGGAGTTATTCACCCTGGCGGCCGAGGATGCCGAGCAGTTCCCGGACGGGCGGGCCGCCTACATGACCGCCGGCCAGGTGGTGCGATCGGCCGGGGCCATCGGCGCCTGCATTGCCGGCGGCTACGGCAGCCAGGCCGGCTTCCGCTCCCGGCTGCAGACGGCCAAGGGCCATGCCGCCCAGACACAGGACTGGTACCACAAGGTGGGCCGGCTCAAGTACCTGCCTGGCGATGTGGTCGACCAGCGGTTGGACCTGCTGAACGGCATCATCAGGATGCTGGGCGCTCTGTTGGCCAAGCTCGACCAGCGGAATCCGGTTGCTCCTGAAACTAAATAATTAACGTCGCCCTCAGCGATGAAAAAGCTTCCCCGCCAAAGGCGGGGGAGCTTTTTTGTCACCCCTCTCCGTTACAATTCCTCCAACATCAAACGGGAGAAAGGGTATGAAACTCAATCCGGGAAACATGGGCAAGGCGGTTCGTTGCGCCAAGTGCGGCTGTCCGGTCTCCTTTGACGGCATCGTCGAACTGGGTGAAGATGCGGAGACCGGGCACCAGGCCCTGGCCGCCTTCAGGTGCGGCATTTGCGGGCACGGTTTCGTGGATCTGATGGAGCGCTCAAAGGCTCTGGCCATGGAGAGCCGGCTCCAGCCGGCCGCCTAAGGGGGGCGGCATGGAAAAATTTTTGCTTTATAAAAAAGGAGGTTCGGCCGAAAACTTCGACCGCGCCCTGTCCGAGGGCAGATGGCTGGCCGAGCTGCTTGGCAAACCTTGGGCCGATATCATACCGGACCAATGGGAGAGACTGTTCTGGTTCCGGCCCTACTTCGCCTTTGTCTCCTTTACTTCGGGCCGCTGTCTTAAACTATCTTTGGGAACTCTGGCCGAGTCTTGGCAGAAGGGCCGACTGATGACCGCCTGTCCCAAATGTGGGGGGACCAGTTATATAATGGGGGCCGAATTCCGGCTTAGATTAAAGGGAGGCCGGTGGTTCGGAGTCTGCGCCGATTGCCGCTCGGCAGTGGCCGGAAGAGGGCCGGGTTGGGGTCTGGCTTGGCGGTTGACGGCCGCTTGGCTAAGGTCGCTGGTCTTGAAAAGGGAAGCCTCGGGGCTGGGAACAGCATAATCGTCTGCAACCCAGCTCAGGCGATAAACCGATATTGACAAATCGGCCGTTTTTCAATATAATCATGGTATTACATCATTTAATTATATTGAAAGGGATGTCCGGATGAAGAAGCTGGTTGTGGTCCTGTGTTGCCTGGGGCTGGCGCTGGCGGTCGTTTCCTGCAGTATGAAGGTTCCGGCCCAGGCGGCCATCAAGGCTGGCGAGGAGGCGCTGAACGCGGTCAAGGCCGAGGCGGTGAAGTACATTCCTGATCAATACGCTGCGGTGGAGAAGGTTCTAGGAGACGCCAAGGCGGCCCTGGAGAAGGGCGATTACAAGGGCGCCATCCAGATTGCCAAAGAGGTGCCGCAGAAAGCCAACGACCTGCTGGCGGCCATCGAGGCCCGCAAGGCCGAGCTTCCAGGCGTCTGGACTGAGATGGTTAAGGCGGTGCCCAAGCTGATCGCTGACACCAAGGCTCAGTTATCCAAGGCCAAGGGGTTGGATAAAGCCGCCAAGGACGAGGCCGGCACTAAGGTCAAGGAGATGGAAGAGGGCTGGAAGAAAGCCGAGGGCGAGTTCAAGAATGGCAACCTGTTGGAAGCCGTCAATCTGGCCGAACAAGTTAAGAAAACCGCGCTTCTTGTCCAAGGCCTTTTATCCATGAAGACGGCCGGAAAATAAAACAACGGTCATACCCTGCTTATGAAAAGCGCCCTCAACCGAGGGCGCTTTCGCTTGTATATCTTTAATATATAGAGTTGAAAATTTATACCGAATTTAGTATAATAGACAATGTCAGGCAACATGGTGGATATAGCTCAATTGGTTAGAGCGCTGGACTGTGGATCCGGAGGTTGGGGGTTCGAGTCCCCTTATCCACCCCATTAAATTTACGAAAAACAGCCGCATATTGTTTGTAAAAAAGAGGGATGATATTTTCACCCCTCTTTTTTTTATTTTGTCCAGTTTCTTAGCAACGGGAAAAGCTTGCGCAGGGCCTGGGCCCGGTGGCTAATTCGGTTCTTCTCCCCGGGCTCCAGTTCGGCCGCGGTCAAGCCCTTTTCGGGAATTAAAAAAATCGGATCATAGCCGAAGCCGCCTTGGCCACGCGGCTGGCGAAGTATGACTCCATCCAGACGGCCCTCGGCCTGGTAGGCTCGGCCCTGATGCACTAAGGCCGCCTGGCAAACGAATCTGGCCTGCCTCCGTCCATCCGGGACATCCACCATTTCCGCCAGCAGCTTTTCGATGTTCTGCCGGTCGCTGGCTGCCGGGCCCGAATAGCGGGCGGACAGTATTCCGGGCCGCCCCTCCAGGGCATCCACCTCCAGTCCGGAGTCATCAGCCAGGGCCGGCAGCCCCGAGTAATGGGCGGCTGTGCGGGCCTTGATGAGGGCGTTTTCGGCGAAACTGACGCCGTTCTCCTCGGCCGGAGGTATGTCCGGAAAATCGCGGAGGGAAAGCAGGCAGAGCCCGGGCAGGGACAGGATAGACGATATCTCCCGCAGTTTTCCCTGGTTTCTGGTGGCGATGATCAACTCCATAAGACATTATGATAACAGCCGCCGGGCCTCTTTGTCAAACAGGCCACAATATTTATCTTGATTTTTACCCGCGATTCCACTATCATATTGCCATGAGACGCCACTCAACCTTCATACTGGCGGCAGCACTATCCGCTGTCATAGCTTGGGGACAGGAGCCGGCCGTGGCTCCCTCGGATTTCGCCTCGGGGATCGTGTCTGAGGGATACAAGGTCCCAGCCGAAGCCAGGAGCTTTGCCTGGCTTCTGGACTGGGAGGCTTGGCTTAAAAGGAGTATAGCCCAGTTGGCGGCCGACTCCATCGACCAAGCTGCGGCCTCGGCCGAATCCTGCATCACCCGGGCCAGGATAATGGACATCCATCTGCCGGCTTTCTCCAGGATCCTGGCGGAAAAAGCCGAAGAGTTACGAAGAAAGGGACAGCCAGGGCGGGCCCAGATCTATGCCGGCCTGTCTCTGGAAGCCAATCCGGGCAGCTTTAAAGCCATCGTCAACTATATGAAGCTGCGCCAGGCCGGGAGAGGTTCGCGGGTAGGCCAGACCCTGCAAAATTTGGCCCAGGCCCTGGATCACTTCCAGGTGAGCCTGAAGGCAGCCGGCCAGATGACGATCTGGGCTTCCCTGTTGCTGATGGCCTGGGGGGGGCTATGCCTACTTTACCTAGCCGCCGGCCGCGCCCCCAGAATACTCCACCTTTTCTCCGAACGTCTGCCAAAACAGATCCCCGCCCGACTGAGGACTTTTTATTCCGGCTGCCTTTGGCTGGGTTTGGCGATCGTCGCCGCAAGTTTTAGCCTGCCCTTGGCCGCCGGTGCTTTGGCCGCGGCTGCGGCCGCCTTCGCTGGGATCAGGGAGAGAGTTCTTTTGAGCATCTCCGTTTTGTTCATCCTGGCGGCCTCGGTCGGCTTGAGTTTGGGCCATCGCATGATGGAATCCGCCGGACAGGGCTATCTGGAGCTGCTGGATGAGGCCAACCATTCCCCCTGGAGCCGCCGTCTCGATTCCGAACTTCGCCGGGCTCAGGAGGAAAGGCCGGAGGATCTCAAGCCAATTTTCGGAATGGCCCTGTTGGCGGGGAGGGCCGGAAAACAGGAGCTGGCGGCCGGGCAATATCTGATGCTGTTGGAGTCTAGACCCGGGAATGCCCCGGCCCTGAACAATCTGGGCAACGTTATGTTCCGGCTGTCAAAGCACGACAGCGCTCAAGCTCTGTATCAAAACGCCCTGGCGGCCGACCCCGGCCTGGCAGTGGCCCACTACAATCTGGGGCAGGTACATTTCCATTTGCTGCGCTTTCCGGAGGGGAAGCGGGAGTTGGAGAAGGCTTCGGAGATAGATCCCAGGCAGATATCGCAGAGATCGGCCCAAGGCGGCGGCGGGTTTGTACTGGACGCCCTGATGTCGAAACAGGTTCTTTGGTCAAATGCCCTGAGCGGATGGAGCCTGATGGAGGGGTTTGACCGGCTCGAGGCGGGACGGCTGGGCGGACCCGGGATCTGGCTGCCGGCAGCCGGCGGGCTGGCGTTGACGGTCCTCTTCATACTGGCATTAGTGCTATATCGCGGCGTCAAGCCCGACGACAGCTGTCAAACATGCGGCGAGCCCCTATGCCCGAGATGCGCCGGCGAGGATGGCCGCTATTGCCCGGCCTGCGCCGAAAAGATATTTGCCGCCCAGTCGCCCGACATCCAGGAAAAGGTGGCCAGAAGCCTGAAGCCCCTGGGAACCAGACGCCGTTTAATCCATGCCGTCGTCGCCAACGCCGTGCTTCCCGGCTCCTCATGGGCGGTCTCAGGGAAATATATTGCCGGCTGGCTGTGGGCTTTGATGTGGGCGCTGGTTTACGCCACTTGGCGCAGCTGGGCCATGGGATTTTATCCGGCCCGGGCCCTGTCCCTTTTCGGCCTGGGGGCCTGGCTGCTGGCCCTGCTGGCGGCCCTGCTCTATCTGCTGTCGTGGCTGGGTCTGGCGGTGCTAAGGCAGGAATGAGGCTCAACGCCAATCCGATGTGGGTCGGATGAGATCAGGCTGGCCCGATTTACATCCCGGCTGAAATCGCGCCACCTCCGGCATTCTTTCCATGAATTTATTCTCAACTTGATCCGGGCCGTTCGACATCCTATGATTATAGCGAAAGCGAAAAATCATGGCACTTGAAGGAGACATCAAGGAATTCGGCTTAGCCGACGTCATCCAGCTGATTGCCTCCAGCCAGAAGACCGGGGTCATTTTTCTGGACCGGGCCGAGGAGCAGGCCTCCATCTCCTTCAAGGACGGGGAGATCACCGGGGCCATCTACCGCAAGGCCGGCAAGCAGGACCAACTGCACGAGTTCCTGTTCCGGGCCAAGATGCTGGACCAGGATACGGTGCGCAAGGTGCTTCAGATCCAGAGCGACACCGGACTCTCGGTTGACGAGATCCTGATCAAGGAATACCTGATGACCCGGGAGGAGGTGGAGAACGCCATCATCACCAAAATCCAGGAGGTGATCGACGACGTCTTCACCTGGCGCGACGCCCACTACCGTTTCGACTCGGACGCCGGGCTTTACTCCCACAGCCGGGCCCGGGTGTCCATAAGCGCCGAGCCGCTGCTGATGGAGGCCATGCGCCGCAAGGACGAATGGCCGATGATAGTCCGCACCATTCCCTCCGACGATACGGTGCTGGAAAAGGCGGGGGACAAGCCGCTGCCGGGGGAGGTGGAGCCTGACGCCTACAAGCTGTTCCAGCTGATGGAGGGAAGGCACAAGGTGGCCGAGCTGGCCGAGATGTCGGGCCTGGGAAGGTTCCGTACCTATGCCGCCGCCCATATTCTGGTCCAGCTGGGAGCCATAAAAAAAGTAGAGGCGACTCGGCCCGTTCCCCAGACCAAGCCCGAGGCCGCCAAATATCCGGAGTTCAAACTGGGGGCCGAGATCCTCTGGGGGGCGGCGTCCTTGGTTGTTGTGCTGGCGGCGGTCATTCTGTCTTTCTGGCAGGCTCCAAAGCCAAGGACGGACAGATGGAACACGGTGGAGAGGTATCAGAAGTCCCTGATCCTGGGGGATCTGCGACAGCGGCTGGAGATCTACCGCTATGGCCACGGCCATTACCCCGACTCGCTAAGCCAGGTGTCCGAACCGAAGGAGGTTTTGGGAATAGAATATCAGAGGAGTGGGGACAGCCTGGCTTACAGCCTGAAATAAACCGCTTGATTAGATTTCAAGAAAGAGGGAGCCGGTCAGGCTCCCTCTTTCCATCACCCTGTGGTGGAGGATCAATAATCGAAACCGCTGCCGCCGATGAACTCCCGCAAAATCGAATTATGCGGCACCTCGTCGGCGAATACCGGCACGAACATCCGCAGGAAGTGCAGCAGACGGTAGGCCTCGCCGAAGCTTTCGTCGTCGGTGGGCACCTCCAGCAAAAAGCGCTCGGCGTAGGTGCGCAGCACCGCCGGCTCGTAGAGCAGGGAGGAGTTGAACATGGCATCGGCCTCCTCCTGGTAGGGGAAGATGTTGCGCTCCTCGCCCCGCTGCACCAGGGGCCAGACCGAGAGGGTGTGGGCGGCCGAATAACCCCGGAACAGCCGGTCGCGGACGATGCGCCGGATGAGGCGGACATCCGAGGTCATGATGCGGTTGTGGTCGTCCAGACAGAGCTGGGTGAGGGCCGAGATGTAGATCTTTATCTTATTGTCGGCCGGGACCGAGGCCGTCAACTTGGGATTGAGCCCGTGGATGCCCTCCACCAGCAGGATGTCGCTGGGTCCGAGTTGGAGGCTTAGGGTCTTCTCCTCGCGCTGGCCGGTATGGAAGTTGTACCTGGGCGACTCCACCGGCTTTCCCTCGAGGAGATCCAGCATCTGCCGGTTGAACAGGGGCACGTCCACGGCCGACAGGGATTCGAAATCTGGCTGGCCGTCGTCGCCCGGCGGGGTTTGGTCGCGTCCCAGGAAGTAGTTGTCGGTGGAAAGGGCGATGGGCCTAAGTCCGTTGACCCGAAGCTGGATCATCAGCCGCTTGCTGAAGGTGGTTTTGCCCGAGGACGACGGGCCGGCGATGAGCACCAGCCGGGTGCGGCCGCGCCGGGAGCCTATCTCGTCGGCCAGCTGGGCGATGCGCTTCTCCTGGAAGCCCTCGGCGATGCGGATCAGTTCGCCGATGCGGCCGTCCAGGGCCAGTTCGTTGAGCTGTCCGACGTTGGTCACCCCCAGGATCCGGTTCCAGTCCACCGTCTCCTTGTATATCTGGAAAAGCTTGTTCTGGGGCGAGAGCTGGGGAATGCGGTCCGGCCGGCTGGGCTGGGGAAAGCGGAGGACGAAGCCGGGAGGATAGGCGGTCAGCTGGAACCGGTCGATATAGCCGGTGGACGGCACCACCGGGCCGTGGAGAATGTCGCGGTAGACGCCGCACCCCACCAGCCGCACCTCGGTCACCCGGGTGGTGGCCAGCAGCTTGATCTTGTCCCGGTAGCCTTCGGCCTGAAAGAACTCCACCGCCTCCTCGATCGACAGCCACTGCTTTACGAAGGGCCGGTCCTCGGCCACGATCTGCTTCATCCGCTCCTCGATGGCCGCCAGGGTCCCGGCCTCCAGCTCTTCGCCGTTTTGAAAATCGAAATAGTAACCGTTGGCCAGGGACTGGCCTACCACCACCCGGGCCTGGGGGAAAAGCTCCTTGACCGCCTCGTAGAGGATGAGGCAGGCGGAGCGGCGGTAGACGGCGGTGCCCTCCCGGTCGGAATAGGTGACCGGCTTCAGACGGCAATTGGAATGTATCGGTGCGTCCAAGCCCACCAGGTTTTGGTTGATCTTGGCGGCCACCACCTTATGCTCTGCCTTGGGCGGGTAGCGCTTGAATATGGACTGGACCTGCTCTCCGGCCTTGGCCGGCAGGCGTTGGCCGTCCATCTGGATCTCTATCTGGCGATGGGTCATGGTTGTATCTCTTTAAGGCCAGGAAAGGCGAGGTCCCCCTCGCCTGTTGTGATAAATGTAACCAAAAATAGAGGACAAGTCAAGGAAAATCTTAAGGCCGGCTTGCGTTGCCGTGCTTTTACTGATATACTAAATCCGGGAGCCGCTGCCGGAAAGAAGAATGATCAGCATGTCATAGTCTTTTTCGCTATGTTATATATTCATAGTAGGGATGTCAACGAATATTCAGGATATAAAAAGATCCATTTATGAAATTGCTTCTTATCCGCCACGGCCAGACCGCCTGGAACCGGGAACAGGTTTTCCGCGGCGGCACCGATGTAGAGCTGGACGAGACCGGCAGAAAGCAAGCCAGGCTCTTGGCCCAGAGGCTTAAGGATTTCGGCCTCAGCGCCGTTTACTCCGGTCCGCTTTCGAGGGCCAGGGAGACAGCCCAGGCTGTGGCTGGCGCCTGCGGTCTAAAGGTGAAAATCAATCCTGGGCTGGACGACATGCGCTTCGGAAAATGGGAGGGTCTGGCCCATACCGAGGTGGCCGAAAAGTTCCCCGAGGCGTACACTCTCTGGAAATCGGAACCGTGGAGGGCGGGGATACCCGGCGGGAGCTCTCTGGACGAGGTGGGCGGGAGGGCCTGGGCCGCATTACAAGCCATGTTGTCGGCCGCCGGGGAACGGGAAACCGTTGCCGTGGTCACCCACCGGGTGGTGCTGAAACTTCTGATCTGCCGGATGTTGGGCCTGGGGCCTGACGGTTTCTGGAAAGTAAAACTTTCCCCCTGCTCTCTGACCACCTTCGTCTGGGACGGGCAAAAATTCGTGATGGAGGGCTTCAACGATGTCTGTCATCTCCAGGACATGGCTCCCGGTCTGATGGATTTCTGATGAAGATAATCCTGCCCATAACCGGCCTCCATTGCGCCTCCTGCGCCGCCGGAGTGGAGAAAGCGATGCGCCAGCTCCCGGGGGTGATCGGGGCCTCGGTGAACCTGGCCACGGAGAAGGCAACGGTCGACTACGACCCGGAAAGGGTGGGCGCGAAAGACTTGGCCAGGGCCGTCGAGCTGGCCGGGTTCCGGGTTCCCCAGGACAAAGTCGTTCTGATCGTTGACGGCATGCACTGCGCCTCGTGCGCCGCCAACGTGGAGCGGGCCATCGGGAGTTTGCCGGGCGTTACGGAGGCCTCTGTCAACCTGGCCTCGGGAAAGGCGACAGTGGAGTACATACCGGAGGCGGCCGACCCGTCCGCCATCGCTGAGGCAATCGTCAAGGCAGGCTATCAGGCCCAGGCGGTGAAAGACGAGGCGGACTTAACGGCATCGTTGTCCGTCGGATCCCTCGAAGAAAACCGTAATGCCTACTATAGGGACCTGAAGAGACGGTTCGTCATAGCATTGATATTTACCATACCCGTCTTCATCGGCAGCATGGGCATGATGCTGCCCCATTTTCCCAGCTGGCTGGGGGATCCGTTCCTTCTCATGGCGCTGGCCGCCCCGGTGCAATTCTACTGCGGTTGGCCGTTCTACCGCGGGCTTCTGGCCTCGGTGAGGCGGCGGAGCCCGGACATGGACACCCTGGTGGCCCTGGGGACCTCGGCCGCCTTCCTATACAGCGCCGCGGCCGCCGTTTTCCCCTCGTTCATCAGCCGGGCCGGGCTGGAGCCGGCCACCTACTTCGATTCGTCCGCGACCATCATCGCCCTGATACTGATGGGAAGGCTCCTGGAGGCCAGGGCCAGGGGGCGGACCTCGGAGGCCATCAGGAGGCTGGCCGGGCTCCAGCCCAGGACGGCCAGGGTGCGGCGCGGCGGTTCCGAGGCCGAGGTGCCGATATGGGAGATAGTGCCGGGCGATGTGATTTCGGTGAGGCCCGGCGAGAAGGTGGCCACCGACGGCGAGGTGGTGGAGGGGGAATCGGCCGTGGACGAGTCCATGGTCACCGGAGAGAGCCTGCCGGCGGAAAAAAAGCCGGGCGACCGGGTGATTGGGGCCACCATCAACCGCACCGGATTTTTCAGGTTCCGGGCCACCAGGGTGGGTCGGGACACGGTGCTGGCCCAGATAATCAGGATGGTGGAGGAGGCCCAGGGGAGCAAGGCCCCGGTGCAGCGCCTGGCCGACCGGGTGGCGGCGGTATTCGTGCCGGCCGTCCTGGGGGCGGCCGCCCTGACATTCGCGGTCTGGCTGGCCTTCGGCCGGCCCAACCTGGCCCTGCTGAACGCCGTCTCGGTGCTGGTGATCGCCTGCCCCTGCGCCCTGGGCTTGGCGACCCCAACAGCCATCATGGCCGGCACCGGCCGCGGCGCCGAGCTGGGGATACTGATTCGCGGCGGGGAGGTGCTGGAGACGGCCAGAGGCATCGGCGCTGTGGCCTTCGACAAGACCGGCACCCTGACCACCGGGAGATTCTCGGTGGCCAACGTGGTGGTGGGCGAGGGATTCACCGAGGAGGAGCTCCTCAGGCTGGCGGCCGGCGCCGAAAGCGTCTCGGAGCACCCCGTCGGCCGGGCCCTGGTGGACTATGCCGGGATGATGGGCATCCGGGCGCCGGAGCCCAAGTCTTTCGAGGCCCTGTCCGGGTTCGGGGTCAGGGCCGAGGTTGGGGGGCGGCCGGTGCTGGTGGGAAGCGCCAGGCTGATGGATGAGAGCGGGGTCGATTTCGGCGGCTGGCGCAAGCGGATGGAGGCCATGCAGGCTGAGGGCAAGACCATGCTGCTGGCGGCGGTGGACGGGAAGCCCGCCGGCCTAGTGGCGGCGGCCGACACCGTCAGGCCGAGCGCCGCGCCTGCCGTCGCCAAGCTCAGGGCCATGGGTCTTTCCACGATCATGCTGACCGGCGACCAGGAAACCGCAGCCAGGGTGGTGGCCGCCCAGCTGGGGATCGACAGATACCTGGCCGGGGTCCTGCCCCAGGAGAAGGCCTCGGCCGTAAGCAGGCTCCAACAAGGGGGTGCGGTGGTGGCCGTGGTGGGCGACGGGATAAACGACGCCCCGGCCCTGGCCCGGGCCGACGTCGGCATCGCCATGGGCAAAGGGACCGACGTGGCCATGGAATCGGCCGACATCGTCATTGTCGGCGACGATCTTGCCCTGGTGCCGAAGGCACTGGAGCTGTCCCGTACCACCCTGCGGGTAATCAAACAGAACCTTTTCTGGGCCTTCTTCTACAACATTGTCGGGATTCCAGTGGCAGCCGGAGTCCTCTACCCATTTCTCGGGATAACGCTCAACCCGATGATGGCTGCGGCCGCCATGGCCTTCTCCTCGGTCAGCGTGGTGGCTAACTCTCTCCGGCTGAGGAGGTGGAATATCTGATTATCCTCTAAGGAAACCAGGAATGCAGGAAATCCAAATTAAAAGGAGGAGAAATGTTCCGCTTCGCATTTGCCTTGTCCTTGTTCATGTTGACGGGGGCGCGGGCCGTTGCCCAGCCCCAGGACTCCACGGCCATCTACATCCAACAGGCAGGTACCGCTTACACAGTTAAGGACTATGCCGGTTCGGTCACCGCCTATAAGAACTCCCTACGCTTCAGGCCAGACAATCCGACCGTGGTCTTCAACATCGCCTGCAACTACAGCCTGATGGGCGATAGAAAGGAGGCCCTGAGATGGCTGTCCAAGGCCGTGGACATGGGGATGTACAGCTTCGACGAAGACGAGGACATGGACAATATACGGAGCACGAAAGAATACAAAAAAATCCTGGCCAGGGCCGACAAGCTGCTGGCGGCCATCAAGGACAGAACGGCCGAGCCGGTGACGGTCCTGCCCGATGGCTACGATCCCGGCCGGCCCCACCCGCTGCTGGTGGCCATGCACGGCTTTGGGGGCGAGCCCCAGAATTTCTCGAAAGCATTCGCCAAGGCCTGCGGCAGCAGGGGCTACATCCTGTGCTGCCCGTACGCCCCGGTGGTCATGGGCAAGGCGGCATTCCACTGGGGCGATGGGGAGAATGACGGCCTGGCAGAGAAGAGGGTGCTGGAGTCCATCGCTCTGATGCGGACCCGCTACAACATCGACACCAGCCGCCTAGTCCTGGCCGGTTTCTCCCAGGGGGGATACATGGCCTATCTGCTGGGGCTTAAGCATTCCAACCTATTCCGCGGGGCCGTGCCCATCGCCGGGCGCTACGACACCCTTCTCAACCGCTACCTGGAGAAAGCCTCGGGGGAAGGGATCAAGTACTATATCCTGATAGGCGAGCTGGAGCCGGATAACCGCCGGCAATCGAACCTGGAGGCCATGAGACAGTTGATGGCCGCGGGCATCAGCGCCAGCCTGAACGCCTATCGCGGCGTGGGCCACGCCTTCCCGGGCGATCCAGACTTCGAGCTGGCCCGGGCGCTGGAATGGATGGAAAGATAGAATGAATAATAGAGAGGATAAAAAAATGAAGAACAAAAACCACTGGGTGATGATAGCTTTGGCAGCGGCCGCCTTGGCCGGCTGTGCCAAGAAAAGCGACCCGATCGGGCCGGGCGGGTCAGGGACGAATCCCACATCTTCCCGCCCGCTGATCGTCGACCATCGCTGCACCGATCTGTCGTTGGTGCCTTCATACTGGATAGCCCGGGCCAGAGACAGCCTGAACATCGCCTACGGACACACCTCGCACGGCAGCCAGGTGGTCACCGGCATGCAGGCGCTGGTGGACAGTTTTCCGGTTTTCCGCTTCTTTAACGATTATGATCATTATCGATATGGAGGCGGGAACCCCCAGGCGCCGGATACGGTGATGTCCTTTTGGGACGGCGTGCCCGGCGGCGATTTGGGCAACCCGGACCGGGTCACCTGGAGCTATTTGACCGACACCCTGCTGGGCAACTTAGATAACGGCTTTGCCGTCTATCCCCACGGACGCAACACAGTGATGTGGTCCTGGTGCGGCCAGGTCTCCAGTGCCACTGCGGCCGAGATCGACACCTACTTAGTGCGGATGTCGCAGCTGGAGGCCAAATATCCCAATGTAATATTTGTCTACATGACCGGCCATCTTGACGGCTCCGGCTCCTCGGGTAATCTCAACTTACGAAACGAGCAGATCCGGAACTGGTGCCGCAACAATCGGAAGGTGCTGTTCGACTTCGCCGACATCGAAAGCTACGATCCCGACGGACAGGTCAACTATATGGCGCTTAACGGCGACGACAACTGCGATTACGATTCCAGCGGAGTTGCCAGAAATTGGGCCCAGTCCTGGATGGCCCGCCATCCCGACCATGAGCTGACCCGGCTGGCCAATGCCTGCGGATCCTGCGCCCACTCCCAGGAGCTGAACTGCATCCTCAAAGGCCGGGCCTTCTGGTGGATGGCCGCCAGGCTGGCGGGCTGGAGCGGCATCTGAGGTCGCCAGGAACGAATCATCCGCGTTTTCACAGCATAGCCTGAGGCCATGGAATATACCCGGGAATTGGGGCAGTTGCCGGTGGGCCGGCTGTTATGGAAGAACTTCGTGCCGGCCATCGTCGGAGTGATGGCCAACACCCTCCACAACATCGTCGACCGGATCTACATCGGACGGGGCGTCGGGGCCCTGGCCCTGTCCGGAATAAGCGTCACCTTCCCCATCATGATCGTGGCCATGGCCTTCGGGATGCTGGTGGGAATGGGCGCCTCGGCCTTGGTCTCCATCAGGCTGGGCCAGGGGAACAGGCCGGAGGCCGAGAAGATCCTGGGGCACGCCTTCTCCCTGCTGTTCGCCATCTCCCTGGGCATCACCGTGCTGGGTCTGCTGGCCAGGGACCGGATCCTGGCCATGTTCGGCGCCGGCCCCGACACCCTGGGGTACGCCCGGCAGTACATCAACATCATCCTACTGGGGAATGTTTTCCAGGGCATAGGTTTCGGGCTGAACAACCTGATCCGGGCCGAGGGCAACGCCCGGACGGCCATGTACACCATGATCATGGGGGCGACCGCCAATGTCATTTTGGATCCCATTTTCATCTTCGGTTTTAAGATGGGGGTGGCCGGGGCGGCGGTGGCCACGGTGATTTCGATGGCAATCACCAGCATCTGGGTGATGGCCCACTTCACCGGCCGGGGCGGCGGCCTTAGGCTGCGGCTGGCCAACATGCGCTGGGAGAGGCGGATCGTCACCGGCATCTTCTCCATCGGCATGGCGCCGTTCGCCATGCAGCTGGCCGGCAGCGTCATCAACGCCCTGTTCAACGTCCAATTGATCCGCCACGGCGGAGATCTGGCCGTGGGGGCCATGGGCATCATCAACAGCGTGGCCATGATGATCGTCTTCTGCGTCATCGCCATCAACATGGCCTCCCAGCCCATCATAGGCTTCAACTACGGGGCCGGCCATTTCCACCGGGTGAGACGGACCCTGAAGCTGGCGGCCGTCTCGGCCACCGCCGTCACCACCGCCGGATTCCTGGCGGTGGAGATATTCCCCCAGGCCATCATCAGCCTTTTCAACCGGAGCGACCCACGGCTTTCGGAGATCGGCGTCAGGGGCATGAGGATCCTGCTGGCCGCCTTCCCGGTGGTCGGTTTCCAGGTGGTCAGCTCAAATTTCTTCCAGGCCATCGGCAAGGCCAGGATCTCGATGTTCCTCAACCTGCTGCGCCAGGTGATAGTGCTCATCCCGCTGCTCCTCGTCCTGCCGCCGTTCCTGGGAACCGACGGCGTCTGGCTGGCCGGCCCCGTCGCCGACCTGACGGCGGCGGCGGTCACAGCGGCCATGATAGCCCGGGAGCTGGGCAGGCTGGGGACGAACGATCGGCGCCTTGACGTCCCCTCGGCGGATGGGTTATAATCGCAATAAGAATTTTTCGAAAGGACCAAGGCTCATGAAAAATCGATGGAGAACCTGGGCCGTCCTGGCGGCGGCCGCCGCCCTGGGAATGCCGGCGCAGGCCGATGACATCGGCACCGTGGTGGCCAAGCTCAAGGCCAAGTACGGCAAGTACGAGACGCTGGTCAAGGACCTGACCATGAACATGGAGGTCACCGTCCAGGACGGCAAGAACGCCATGACCTCGGAGAACATCATGTACTACAAGGAGCCCAAGTTCCGCATGGACTCCAAGATCAGCATGGGCCAGGGGGGGGCCATGACCACCTCGGTCATCTTCGACGGGGCCGAGATGTGGATGGTGTCGATGATGGGCACCCAAAAGCTGGCGGACAAGGACCAGATGAAGTACCAGCGGGAGAGGAGCTGGAGGTGGTGGAGCTGGCTGACGGAGAACGGCCGGGTCACCGGGTCCGAGGAGTCCGGCGGCTACGACTGCTGGGTGATCGAGTTCCCCGAGGCCGATGCCAAAAGCGACGACAAATCCCGTCCCGGCTTCTCCAAGCTGTGGCTGGCCAAGGAGCCGCTGGTGCAAGTCAAGGCCGAGGCCCCCTACGAGAAGAAGAAGAAGGCGGTGTTCGTCTATTCTGACATAAAGCCGGCCATCGGCAAGATGGAGATGCCCCACAAGACCGAGACCTTTGTCGACGGCAAGCTGATGTCCACCGCCGTCATCAAATCGGTGGAATACAACAAGAACCTGCCGGACGACCTGTTCTCGGCGGCCAAGGCCAAGTCCGAGAACAAGGGCATGGGCGGCATGCTCAAGGGGCTGGTGCCGGGGGGACAGTGAGTGGATTCTGCCACGTAAAATGATAAAAACATCGCCAAAAACATCGAAATAAAGCTTGACAAGCATTAGAGGTTTTGCTATATTTCTGCCATGCTAAGCAGGCATAAATATTACATGGCTTGCTTGACTGGTTCGACTTGAAGACAAAGCCTTTGTCCGCAAATAAGTGAAAGCGGGCAGGGGCTTTAACATTTTTAAAAGCTGATATGAAGCGAACAATATTCACATTTTGCATTTTCACCCTGAGCATAGTCGAAGGGCTGCTTTTTTACCCTGAGCTAAGTCGAAGGGCTGTCTTCTGCCTTAGTTGGTGGCACGACCCGAGCCGGTTCATGCCGGGCTTTGTCGAGGTAGCCGAGGGGCAGACCACCCACAACCTTGAGATCATCTTCCAGCGTGGGATACCGGACACCAGCCTGCGGTACTGGGGCGCGGCCATTGCCGGGGTGGGGGATGTGAACGGGGATGGGTATGACGACGTGGCGGTGGGGGCGTATAAGGACCTTGGATCGCCGAACATGGATACAGCGAAGGTGTATATTTTCTATGGCTCGAGTAGCATGGACACTATACCCGATCTTTTGATATCCGATTGGAGTAGCGGTACTGGCGGATTGAGCATTTGCGGCGGAGATGTTAACGGAGATGGCATTAGTGATATATGCATTACAGCTGCCGGTAGGGTATACATTCACTTTGGTGGCAGTCCGCCAAGCATAAATCCTGACATTAGATTCGGTGGAAGGCTTTATGAGAATTACAGCGTTATCGCCGCCGGCGATATAAACGGCGACGACACCACGGACCTGATAGTGGGAGACTACTGGAACCTGTCAGGCAACGGTCACGTGAACATCTACCTGGGCTCGGCAGCCTTCGACACCATTCCTTGGCTGGAGATACGGGGAAAGGATTACGAGCAGATGGGTTCATCGTTGTCTGCCGGTGCTGACTTAAACGACGATGGCATCAACGACCTGGCGGTTGGTGCGGCGACGTACAACGCAGACAGCCGGGGCCGTCTCTATGCGATCTGGGGCGGGGCGTCTATGGACACGATGCCTGACTGGTGGAAGGATGGGGAGGGGCCTCAACAATACTGGGGTGAGATGGGATGTCATTTATGCTCTATCAATAATGACACTGACCAATACTGGGCAGGCAGCTTCTACTATCCCGGAGGATACTGGAGCACAAGGAACAACGGAAAGGCCGTCCTGTTCAACGGCGGCAATCCTACGGATACTTTTCCCGATATGGAAGTTATCGGTATTGACACTTTTACTTTATTGGGCACGACTTTTACCACATCCTTGATAGACAGCAACCTGAGAGGCGATTATATCTGCGGCTCACTGGAACCGGCAGGCACAGGGATGGGCAGGTGCTGGACCAGTTCTTCGACCCAGGATAGTATAATGGATGGATGGTTAACGGGGCGCTGGTTTAATGATAGACTTGGTGTTAACGTAGCAAATGCAGGTGATGTTGACAACGACGGTAACGAGGAGGTAATGCTCGGCAGCTACGCCGACACTAACCGACTTGTAGTTATATGCAAATATACTGGGCCAAATGGGATTGAAATAATAAATGAAAATAATGATCGTGCCGGACTTGAAATAATCCAAACTGGGCCAAATCCGGCCAATGGCTTCGCGGAAATAAAATACCGATTGCTGTCCTCCTGCCGGGTAAAAGCGAGTATATACAACATCAATGGGCAAAGAATAAAGAACCTGATAGACGGCAGCCAATCGGCCGGTTCTCATTCGATCATTTGGCGGGGTAAAAATCACAAGAACCGGCCTGTTGCCAGCGGTTTGTACTTTCTCCGCGTTCAAGCGGATGAAGTTAAAAAAACAGTAAAAATAATAATAACACGTTAACCCGATATCGGAAGCAATGTCCATGAAAAAGACAGCATTTATCTTTGCGCTCATTGCACTGGGAGCAACCGTCGGCCGGGCCGGTGAAATCATCGGAACCATTGAGTTGAACGTTTCCGACGTGCAATTGAGCCGGCTAAACGGATACGACGTGGTTAAAATACCCGGCGGATACCAATGCGAGGAGCCCGGCAGGCCCGACCTGCCCATGGCGGTTCAAACGATTTCGGTACCAAGCGGCACCCAGGAAGCTAGCGTTGAAATTATCAGCACCGAAGACATTGAATTGCCGGGCGAATACGTGTTGGTGCCCGCGCAACCCTTCTTTGAGATCCATGGCGGAACCGCGCCCGATTGGCAATCACCCGACACTTCAATTTACAACCTGCCCGGCGAATACCCGCTGGGCTTGATCGATTGCAGCAAGGTCGGCGATATATGCGGGTATAAAGTTGTCAGCCTATACACAAGGCCGGTGCATTATATACCTTATAAGAAAAAACTAATAATCTACAAGAAAATAACATATAAGTTGACATACGACGAATCGGGATTCGGCACCATACCGACTTTGTCACAACTTAGTGTTTTTGGGTCATTGATCAAGAAGATGGTATCGAACCCGGAAAGGGTGGCGGAGTTCCAGCCGGTCATATCGTCAAAGGGCGGGAAGCTGCCGCCGGGAAACCACCAGTATGTCATCGTTACCAAATCACCCATGGACGCAGAATTCCAGAGGCTGGCAAGCTGGAAAGAGGCGAAGGGCTACACCACGAAGGTTGTTCTAATAGATTCGGTATATTCATGGTATACGGCCGGTGACAACTGCACCCGGCTCAAGGCGTTCATCACCGATGCGGTGAATCAGTGGGGCGCTCTATATGTGCTGTTGGGCGGCCAGGGCGACCCTACATCACCCGAGCAAAACATAATACCCACACGATTTTCTAAAGTTGACAATTCAGATTATTGGCGGCCATGTGACATGTATTACACAGATCTGGACAACGACTGGAATTCAAGCGGGTACAATTTCTACGGCAGTATTTACGACAATGTAAACTTGTATTCCGATGTCTTTGTAGGACGGGCGCCGGTGTATACGTTAAGCCAAGCGCAAAACTTCGTGGATAAAGTGATTCGGTATGAATTTAACCCGCCGGCTTCCATGCAGGGAAAGTTGTTGTTGACTTCGGGTTGGCTGAATAACTCCACTTTCGACAACTGGGGTGTGAGAACCTCAGATACCGTTGGCAACCGCCTGCCGGCCGATTGGGATAAGTTGAAGCTGTACCAAAAGAACGGGACCTTAAGCAGGAATGCTTTATTCGATGCTATAAACGAAGGCTATGAGATCTGCAATGTTGTCTCCCATGGCGACACAAACGGGCTGATATGGTATCCGACTCCAGGCGGCAGCCATGAAATGCTGTTAAGCTCTACCGACTTGAATAATATTATCAGCAATGGAGACAGGGCTGGCTTCTTCATCTCCTCCAGCTGCCTTCTGGCGGCATGGGACTTGGTGTCGGGCGGCGATTGTTTCGCAGAAAACCTTATTAATAAATTGAATGGGGGCTTTTGCGGCGCCATTGGCAATTCTAGGCCAGGAATACTGGGGATCTATTATTTGGGTCCGACGTTAGAGCTGGATACGGTTTATTTCCATAATATGGCAATGGACACCCTGTTCAACCACATAGGGCTAAACTTGGCAGCCGATAAAAATGCCCTGCTACCGATAGTATTCAATTCAAGCAATCCGTATAGGCATGCGTATCGGTGCAACCTATTCAGTTTCAATCTGTTGGGCGATCCGGAGATGTCGCTGCACATCAACACGGAGAATAACATCACCATAACCTGCCCGGATACCGTGGGTTTGGGTATCGATACCATGGATGTGAGCGTGTTTTGGGCGGATAGACCGTTAAATAACGCCATGGTAGTGCTGACGGTAAACGGCGCCCAAATCGATCTTAAGTACACCGATCAAACGGGACATGCCGCGCTGCGCTCAAACACCAGTTCTACGGATGACAGGGTAGTAGTGAAAATATTCGTCAACCGGATATTGATGAAAACGGTAAATTGCTTGGTCATCAAGCCTATCAAAGAAACGACATTGCGCAATATCTGTGTTGTAAGGCAGGATATCAACGACAGGCTGGTCTGGTCGGTGGGCGATTCCGGCCTTGTCAAAAAGATCACGGGCTGCGGCGATGTTACGAACGTGAGGATATTGATATCCGGCTTCGACCAGACAAACTGGGATTTCAAGGGCGTGTCCTTTGCCGATGCCGATAACGGTTGGATCGTGGGTTATAAGAATACGGGCACTGACAAGTATAAGGGAGTGATTTTGAGAACTGCAAATGGCGGTGACGGCTGGATTATTAAATATTCCACTGAAACTGACCTTTTCGGGAACACCCCCGACTCCTTGACGCCGTTCTTGAAGGTGAAGACGGTTAAATATGGTATTAATTATCGTGGTTATGTTAGTTGCGGTAATGGGTATATATTAAAACTTCAAATTGATGGAACGTGGAGAGTCATCCGCCCTCCAATTCTTGATAACGGTTATATCTCCCCCTGGTACAACAGCCTGTGGACCGACCCCACGGCGCAATACGTCTGGGCGGGCACCGACAACCGCTGCCTTTACGCCAAAAGCGCGGATGGCGGTGACAGCTGGAGCTTTGATGCACCACCAGTGTTTGACACCACCTATTCTTGGCCTGCGAATACTTATTTCAACTGCCATCCCCAAAGGGCAAATTTAGCTATATGGAACAAGGATTACAACAACGCCTATACCGGACACAATTATGGGGAAATAGGGCAATATGCCAACGGCAACTGGTCTATGCACATCACCGCCCCCTCGCCCACATGGGTCTACGGTCTTGACAGCCTTCGGCTGTGCGGCAGCGAGGGTTTTGTATGCGATCATCAGGGGAACGAGATTTTTTTTGAGGCAAGAACTACACTCTACGACATCGCGTCATGGAGGGGGACACAGCAGGGGAACGTAAATTTCGTCCCTTACTCCTGCGCCGTCGGTAGCAACGGGAGAATCATTTTCGAGGAGCCCTTCTTCTTTTTCTTGGATTTCAACGGCGCGGCAATGCCGGGTAATCAACAGGTGACTGTATGTTTTGGAACCGGCGGCAGCAGCGACGAAGGGCTTTATGTTTATGATATTTATCGCTCCTCTTCCGAGATCGATTACGGGGACTTGATCGGCACCATACACCCAACCGGTGCCGGCAATTACGCATACGTTGACAACACAGTGCAGTACAGCACGCCATACCACTACTGGATAAGACCCGTAATGCTGAATGGAAGAGGCAAGTGGTTCTATATGGGTAGCGCGACCCCGTCGGGCCTCTCCAGCTTTCCATTACCTCCTTCACCCACCAATGTTGTAGCCATCGATAATCCAGGGGATGACGGCAATATCATTAATCTGAGCTGGCCGCCCGTTTCCGGCGCAACGGGCTATTTGATAGGAAGGAAAAAGAATGAGGAATTTAGCTACCAACCGTTTGCGCAGACGCTATCTTGTGAATACATCGACAATTATGTAACTAACGGTGAAGTATATAAGTATGCCGTGTCTTCGTATGCAACATCCGATCGCTTCGCCTCTAGTATATGCCAATCAAACAGCGTCTCGCCTTCAGATGATAACTTTCCTTCCCAGGTCGCCGAGCCCTGTGGGTTTTATGACAACAACGAAAAAGTCATACACTTGACCTGGCAACCTTCCGCAGAGCCCAACCTCGGCGGCTACTGGGTCTGCCCGGAACCCCTGGGCAAGTTTGCCTCCGAGCTCCCGCCTTCCGGCGTGCCAGACGATTACCATGTAGAGCACTCCTCTCCCATCGACCGAACCATCTATAAATATCGGGTGCTGGATAGTTACATTGGCCAGACCTTGGGTTTTGCGGTTACGGCCATGGACCGATCGGGCAACATCGGCCCCTGGAGCCCGACGGTCAATATCAACACCAATGTCAATACCCAATCCACCTCGCCCTTGGCCACGGCCTACAACAACGGCCGGAAGCTGCTTTACGACAAGGACGGCAACCTGCACTTGGTCTATAACCGGGGCGATTCGATTACCTACCAAAAATCCTGGGATGACGGATACAGTTGGACAAAAGGCGAATGCATCGGCGTGGGCAGCTATCCCTGCTTTGCCAAGGATTCCAAGGGCGGCATTAGCGCGGCCTGGCTGCATGGAACGAATATTGAATATTCATACAAACATTCGCCGTGGATTCCTCCGGACACGATACCAGGACAATTGCCGGTGATGAATGCATCGACGCCGGCCCTGGCGGTGGGCAAGGGGGACACCGTGTTCCTTGCCTATATCCAGTATTCCCATCTGCCCCAGGACGTGGGCACGTTGATGTGCTTTAGATTTCCTTCCGACAGGTTCGACAGCGCGCATATCGCGGCGGACACTTTGGCCTTATTTGCCGCCAGCGGCAGCCCGACCATAACGGTTGACGGCAGGAATGTTGTCCATATCGCTTGGCGGTACAACAATGACATCTTTTGGACAAAGAGAAATGCAAACGGCACATGGTATACATCCGGTAACCTCACCAACAGCGGTGAAGTGTCTATTAACCCATCGTTGTCATATTACGGCGACGTGCACCTGTTGTGACAGGAGGGGAACGACATCTTCCACCGCAAGGGCAACTGGTGCTTAGCGCCGAGAAAGGGCGGGCCGCCTGCAGGTGATTTCTGGTGGTTCGAGCCCGAGAACGTCAGCAATTCTCCGGCCACCCCGTCGCTGTGGCCGGTATATGACGGCGGCTATGCGGCCTGGAGCGAGGAGGTAAAGGAAGGCGTAACCGAGGCCTGCTGCGCTCATTATTCAGACTATCTCTGGCGACAGATGCCGGATTTCAGCAAGAACCCCACCCAGCCGTCCAACTATCCGCACATCGCCTGCCGGCAGAACACCGACGGCAACCGAATGGTGACGGTATGGACCGAAGGCACAGGGCCCCTCTACAGCCTGATTGCCAGGGACACGGCCGGCCAGATGACGCCGCAGTTTGCGGCCATACTTGGCGGGGAGGAGCCCGGCATCTACACCATAGAGCGGGATGGGTATCTCGCCTTCGAAGGCGGCATCACGGTGGACTACGACACCACAGAGCTGCAATACTACCTGCCTTATCTTGACGAGGGCCAGGGCACCGAGATCGAGCTAGTTTTCTACCATCCGCCGTCCAAGGCCGACATCCAGCACATGGTTTATGTCAACGACATACCCCTGGGTGTGGCCAACATCCCGACCGGTGAAGTCTTCACATTCTCCAAGAATATCCCACCCGCGGCCCTTAAGGAGGGCGATGGCATCCTGCGGATCGAGAACAAAAAGGGGGTATACGCCGCCTGCGCCAGATGGCAGGTGTTTGCCTACGACAAGGCCACCGGCCGGGGTGGCAAGGGTGGCGGGCAGGCGGAGAGCGGCAGGGATAAGCCGATGGCTTACCGTTACGAGCTTTTGCAGAACGCGCCCAATCCGTTCTCCAGGACAACGGCCTTCCGTTACCAGCTGGCCAATCCAGGCAAAACAAGCCTTAAGGTCTACAATACCCTGGGCCAGTTGGTGAAAACAATCGTTGATCAGGACCAGCAGCCGGGCGTCTTCAACGTCAACTGGGACGGGAAGGACAACCAGGGCAAACAGGTTGCCAACGGAGTTTACCTCTACCGGCTGAGTGCGGGGAGTTTCACGGACACCAAGAAAATGGTGATCGTGAGGTAGCACGTTATTTATAAACTAGTCTCTAACGAGAGCCGGCTTAGGCCGGCTCTCGTTTATGTCCCAAAATGAGCCGGTTTTAAGCAAGGCTTTTACGCGCTGCAATCGTCCTTTTTCATTGACCGCAGGGGGATATTCTGGTATAATCAAAGGCGTTAGGCAAGCCAAGACCCCTAGGAATTCGGGGGCCTTGGCCTTTCGGCGTTTATCCCGGTTTGAAATTCTCGATACAAGCGCAAGTAAAACCAACTCAAAAAGCGCATGCTTTGGACTAAGATCGGCACGACGGTCGAAGCCGTTCCCTCTGTCGCCAAGCTCGGACAGCTGACAGGGGACAGGCCGCGCCGGATCGGCATCATCCATGCCTGCGAGAGCGGCAAGGCCCTGGCAGTGGCGGCGCTCTTCAGGCGCCGGCAGGGGACCGTCCTCTGGCTGGTGCCGGCTCCGGACGAGGCGGAGAGGCAGAGGGACAACCTGGCCTCCCTGCTGGGCGAGGAGGCGGTGCGGCATTGGGCCTGCTGGGAGATACTGCCGGGCGAGGACAGGGAGCCGGACGCGGAGCTGGTGGGCAGCCGCATGGAGTGCCTGCAGGCCCTGGCCTTGGGGAAGCCCGTCATAGTGGTGGCCTCGGCCCGGGCCCTGCTCCAGAAGACCGTTCCCGGCCGGGAGCTCGCCAGGCTGACGGTCAAACTGGCCCCGGGATTAAAACTGGACCGGGATCAACTGGCCTCGCTGCTGGTGGAATCCGGCTACGAAAGGCAGTCCACGGTCTCGGGCACCGGCGAGTTCGCCATGCGCGGCGGGATTGTGGACATCGCCGGGTTCGGGCCGCCCGAACCGCTGCGCCTGGAGCTGGACGAGGACGACCGGATAGCCTCGCTGCGGCATTTCAGCCTCTCCGACCAGCGCTCGACCATCGGCTTAGAATCAGCCTACCTGCTGCCGGTCCGGGAGCAGGGAGAAGGCCGGGTGCCGCTGACTGACCACCTGCCTGAGGGCGGGCTGATGGTTTGGGACGAGCCGGGCGAGGCCCTGGCCGAGTTCGACGAGGTGGCCGAGGAGCTGGAGAATTTTGGCCAAGACCTCAGGTTCGCCGCCCTGGCCGATGTCAGGCCCCGCCTGGAGCAGGGGGGGCTGGCGCTGATGACCTCCGGGGCCGGCTTCGGGGTGGCCGACCTTCCCCAGCCCGCGGAAACGGTCAGCCTCGGCATCCAGCCGGTCGAGCCCTTCCTGTCCAACCTGAAGCTCTTTCGCGAGAGGCTGGAGAGGCTGTCGGCAGGGGGGGGCAGGTGCCTGGTGCTGACCGACACCGCCGGCCAGACCGAGAGGATGCGCGAGATCCTTGACGAATGGGGAATGGCCGGCAGGGTCGAGCTGGCAGCATCGGGCCTGCACAGCGGTTTCCACTGGCCCGAGGCCGGGCTGTGGGCGGCCACCGAGCGCGAGATCTTTGCCCGGGAACGGCGGCGACGGCCCCGCCGCTTCCAGAAGGGAGGCGGCGCCATCCGCTCCCTGGACCAGCTCAAGTCCGGCGATTTCATGGTCCACGTGGACCACGGCATCTGCCGCTACCAGGGCCTGGTCCAGGTCGATATGGGGGGGCAGCAGACCGAGTGCCTGCTGCTGGTTTTCCGCGACGATAACAAGCTCTACGTCCCCATCGACCAGATGAAGCGGGTGCAGCGCTTCTCCTCGGAGGAGGGCTACCAACCGGCGCTCTCTAAGCTGGGCTCGGCCCAATGGGAGGAGACCAAGTCCCGGGTCAAGAGGGCGGCCAGGGACATGGCCCAGGAGCTGCTGACGATATACGCCAGACGGAAGTCGGAGCCGGGCCGGGCCTTCGGTGCGGATACCGTCTGGCAGCGGGAGCTGGAGGCGGCCTTTCCCTACCAGGAGACGGCCGATCAGAAACGGGCCATCGCCGAAGTCAAGGCCGATATGGAGAAGGACAGGCCAATGGATCGCCTTCTGTGCGGCGACGTGGGCTACGGCAAGACCGAGGTGGCGGTGCGGGCGGCCTTCAAGGCGGTGATGGACGGGGCCCAGGCGGCGGTGCTGGCCCCGACCACGGTGCTGGCCGAGCAGCACTTTCTGACCTTCAAGGAACGTCTGGCCGGCTTTCCGGTGCGCATCGAGATGCTGTCGCGCTTCCGCAAAATAGGCGAGCAAAAAGCGGTGGCTGAGGCCGTCAAGCAGGGCCAGGTCGACATTCTGATCGGCACCCATCGCATATTGCAAAAGGACGTGACCTTCAAGAATCTTGGCCTGCTGGTGGTGGACGAGGAACAGCGCTTCGGGGTGGGGCACAAGGAGCGGATCAAGAAGCTGTGCGCCTCGGTGGACGTGCTGACCATGACCGCCACCCCCATCCCCCGCACCCTGCATATGTCTCTTTTGGGGGTGCGTGACGTCTCCAACATCGAAACCCCACCCAAGGACCGGCTGGCGGTGCTGACCGAGGTCATGGCCTGGGACGAAAAAAAGATCCAGGAGGCGGTGTTGCGGGAGCTGGAACGAGGCGGCCAGGTCTTCTTCCTGCACAACCGGGTGCAGTCCATAAACGCCATGGCCGCCATGCTGCAGAGACTGCTGCCCGGAGTGGAGATAATTACCGCCCACGGCCAGATGAAACCCAGGGAGCTGGAGCGGTCCATGTTGGCCTTCAATTCACGGAGATACGATCTGCTGGTATCCACCAGCATCATCGAGTCCGGGCTGGATATGCCCAACGTCAATACCATCATCATCAACCGGGCCGATCGCTTCGGCCTGGCCCAGCTCTACCAGCTGCGGGGGAGGGTGGGCCGGTCCAACCGCCGGGCTTACGCCTACCTGATGGTCCCCAAGGGGGGGCGGATCAACGAGACGGCGCGCCAGAGGCTGCGCATCATCGAGGAGCTTTCCGAGCTGGGCTCCGGCTTCCAGCTGGCCCTGCGCGACCTGGAGATCCGCGGAGCCGGCAACCTTTTGGGCCGAGAGCAGCACGGCCATATGATGGCGGTGGGCTTCGAGCTCTACTGCCAGCTGCTGGAGGAGGCGGTGCGCGAGCTCAAAGGACTGACGCCCATTCCGCAGATAGACGTCAGGATAGAAAGCGACCGGCCGGCGGTGATCCCGACCGATTATGTGGAGGAGGGGGACGAGCGCATCGGGTTCTACCGCCGGCTCAACCGAGCCGAAAATCTTAAGGCCGTGGCCGATCTAGGCGAAGAACTTAGGGACCGGTTCGGACCGCTGCCGCCTCCGGCCAAAAGGCTTTTGGACGTCGCCCGGCTGCGTCTGGCCGCGGCCAAACTGGGGGCGGAACGGCTGGAGTGGCGGGGTTCGAATCTGACCTTCCGCTGGCCCGAGGGCCGCCACCCTTTGCGACAGACGCTGGAGCATCTCATCAAGACAGTGGCACTGCCCATCGAGTTTGTGGCCGGGAAGCGGTTTGCGGCCATGATATCATTAGGCCGGGATTTCGAGGCGGCCGGAATGGCCGAAGCCCTTTGGGGCCAAGGGTAAGCGTTTTAGGGTTGACAAAACCCGTTTCTATGGCTATATTTATACCAGTACCGCCGGATTGCCCTTGATTTTCCGTGATTTCACAGATTTCGTATAAACCGGTCCGGCGTTACTTGCCCTTAAACTTTATCGAGGAACAACTACAGCGGCGTATGCTCTGTGACCAGTGCAAAAGCAAAGAAGCGGTGATGCACTACACGGTAGTCCGCGACGGAAAATCCGAGGAGCGCCACCTGTGTGCCGACTGCGCTGCGGAGAAGGGGCTGGCCGGACAGCTGGGGGCGGCCATCTCCTCGCTGGGCTGTTTGCTGGACGACATCATCAAGGAGGCATCCGGGCCGAATAACGAGCTGGATACGATTTGCCAGGCCTGCGGCCTTAAACTTTCGCAGTTCAGGCAGACGGGACGTCTGGGCTGCGGCCGATGCTATCAGACGTTCGCCCCGCAGCTGCGCCGCATCCTCCGCCAGGTTCACGGCAATGTCCGGCATCTGGGCAAAACCAAGATGCCGGCCAAGGGCAGCTCCAGGCAGAGGCCGGTCGGGTTGGAGAATCTCAGGAGCCAGCTGGCCGAGGCGGTCAGAGGCGAGGAGTTCGAATTGGCGGCCACCCTGCGGGATCGCATCAGAAAACTGGAGGCCGAAGGCCATGAGCCTGCCGCATGACGGCGTCCGGGAACTGGTCGCCCTCCGGGCCGACTGGCTGACTGGTCGGGGCCCGCACGCCGACGTCGTCATCTCCAGCCGGGTGCGGTTGGCCAGAAACCTGGAGGGGATGGCCTTTCCCCAGGCGGCCGATGAACCGGCCCGGTCCGAGGTGCTGGCGGCCGTCAAATCGGCGGCCATGCAGAACAATTACTTTCAGGGAGCCGCCTTCTTTGCCTGCCAGGATCTGAGCCCTCTGGGCAAGCAGGCGCTGGTGGAGAGGCGGATGGCCAGCCGCGACCTGGTTGGCATGGGGGCCGGTTCCGGGGTGCTGGTAGGCAGTGAGCAGTCCCTGTCCTTGATGATCAACGAGGAGGACCATCTCCGGCTGCAGGGCATGTTCTCCGGTCTGGACCTGCTGGAGGCGTTTCGGGTGGCCGACCAGATAGACGATATGCTTCAGGAGCGTTTGGATTTCGCCTTTTCCGAGGAATGGGGTTTCCTGACCGCCTGTCCCACCAATGTCGGCACCGGATTGCGGGCCTCGATGCTGCTCCATCTGCCGGGGCTGGTGCTTACCGGCCGCATCGACGAAGTGCTCAATGCCATGGATCAGGTAGGCATGACGGTGCGCGGAATTTACGGAGAGAACAGCGAGGTCTTGGGCCACCTGTTCCAGGTCTCCAACCGGACCTCGCTGGGAAGCACCGAGCTGGAGATCATAGAGAGCGTGGAGAGGGCCGGCCGACATCTGCTGGATGAAGAGGGCCGGGCCAGGGAGACGCTGAGGGAACGGGCCGGCCGAGAGACCGAGGACAAGGTGTGGCGGGCCCTGGGGATAATGCAGAACGCCCGGGTGATGACCTCCGAAGAGTTCCTCAATCTTTCCTCGGCCGTAAGAATGGGCCTGTCTTTGGAGGCGATAGACAAGCCGGATCTGGCCACCCTCAACGAGCTGCTGGTGATGACCCAGCCGGCCCACCTCCAGCTTTACTGCGATCAGGCCATGGAGGCCAGGGAGCGCGATGTCAGGCGGGCGGAACTGGTGAGGCAGAGAACCAAAGAAAGGATGACATGAAGGACAACCGATTCACCGAAAGGACCAAGAGGGTGCTGTTCCTGGCCCGGGAGGAGGCCCGGCGGCTGCAGCACGATTACGTGGGCACCGAGCACATGCTGCTGGCCCTGTTGCGTGAGGGCGAGGGGGTGGCGGCCGCGGTGCTTCTCAATCTGGGGGTCAACTCGGAACAGCTTAAAAGGCGGATCGAGGAGCTGGTTCCACGGGGAGGCGGCACCCTGCTCATGGGCGAGATGCCGTTCAACCTTTCGGCGCGGCGGGCCATGGAGCATGCGGTGGAGGAGGCTCGAAGCCTGCAGCACAATTACGTTGGCACCGAGCATCTACTGCTGGGCATCCTGGACGAGCCCGAGGGCATCGCCGCCAAGGCCCTGGCTTCGCTGGGGGTGGACGGAGACATGGTCCGCTCCGAGGTGGTGCGTCTGTTGACCTCGGAACCCGGCGGTCTCCCTAAGGCCGGCCAGGAGGGCCAGAGCAAAACCCCGGCATTGGACTACTTCTGCCGCGATCTGTCGCAGCTGGCACGCGAAGGCAAGCTGGACCCGGTCATCGGACGAGTCCGGGAGATCGAGCGGGTGGTCCAGATCCTGTCGCGGCGCAAGAAGAACAACCCGCTTTTGATCGGAGAGGCCGGTGTGGGCAAGACGGCCATCGTCGAAGGACTGGCCCAGAATATCGTCTCCGGCGCCGTGCCCGAGCAGATAGCCGGCAAGCGGGTGCTGGCCCTGGACCTGGCAGCGGTGGTGGCCGGAACCAAATACCGGGGTCAGTTCGAGGAGAGGATGAAGGCGGTCATCAACGAGCTGAGGCAAACCAACGACGCCATACTGTTTTTGGACGAACTGCATACCATCGTCGGGGCGGGCGGGGCCGAGGGCGCCCTGGACGCCTCCAACATGCTGAAACCGGCTTTGGCCCGGGGGGAGTTGCAGTGCATCGGGGCCACCACCTTGGACGAGTATCGCAAGCATATCGAGAAAGACGGGGCGCTGGAGCGGCGCTTCCAGAGCATCATAGTGGAGCCGCCGACGGCCGAGGAAACCCTGAGGATTCTGGATGGCCTGAAGTTGCGCTACGAGGACCACCACAAGGTGAAGTACAGCGACCAGGCCATCGAGGCTGCGGTCAAGCTTTCGGACCGCTACATCCAGGAGCGCTACCTGCCGGACAAGGCCATCGATGTGCTGGACGAGTCCGGCTCCCGGGCTAGGCTGGGGTCGTCGGAGCCGCCTTCGGAGATCAAAGCCTTGGAGGCCGAGCTTAAGGAGGTCACCCGCTGCAAGGTGGAGGCGGTCAAGAAGCAGGACTACGAGGGTGCCGCCCGGCTGCGCGACCAGGAGCGGACCAAGAAAAGGGAGATCGAACGCTTCCGCGAGGCTTGGCGCCGAAGCCGCGACCAGGTGAGGGTGTCCATCGGCGAGGAGGACATCGCCTATGTGGTCTCCCGCTGGACCGGCATACCGCTGGCCAGGCTGGAGGAGGGCGAATCCAAGCGTCTCCTTCGGATGGAGGAGGAGCTGCGGAGGCGGGTGGTCGGTCAGGACGAGGCCCTGTCGGCCATCTCCCGGGCGGTGCGGCGCACCCGGGCCGGAATCAAGGATGCCCGGCGACCCATGGGCTCCTTCATCTTTTTGGGGCCGACCGGCGTAGGCAAGACCGAGCTGGCCCGGACATTGGCCGAGTTCCTTTTCGGCGACGAGAACGCCCTGATCCGGGTGGACATGTCCGAGTACATGGAGAAGTTCGCCGTTTCCCGGATGGTGGGGGCGCCTCCGGGCTACGTGGGCTACGAGGAGGGCGGCCAGCTGACCGAGAAGGTGCGCCGCAAGCCCTACTCGGTGGTGTTGCTGGACGAGATCGAGAAGGCCCACCCCGACGTTTTCAACATCCTGCTCCAGGTGCTGGAGGACGGGCATCTGACAGACGCCTACGGCCGCAAGGTAAGTTTCAAGAACACGGTGCTGATCATGACCTCCAACCTGGGGGCCAGGGAGATAAAGAAAGGGGTCAGCCTGGGCTTCCAGCAAAGCGACAAGCTTCAGGAGTTCGATCAGATGAAGGACAAAATCCTCTCTGAGCTCAAACGCACCTTCAATCCGGAGTTCCTCAACCGGGTGGACGAGGCGGTGGTCTTCAAGCCGCTGGGCAGGGAGGAGATGGGACAGATCGTGGAGATCCTCATCCGGCAGCTTGACGCCCGGCTGGCCGAACGCTGCATCGGCATCAGGCTCAGCGAACAGGCCAAGGAGCTGCTGATAGACAAGGGATTCGACCCTACCTACGGGGCCAGGCCTCTCAAGCGCACCCTGCAGCGGATGGTGGAGGACCCGCTTTCCGAGGAGATCCTCAAAGGCACGGTTAAGGACGGGGATCTGGTGGAGATCAAGAGAAGCGACGATCAATTGTTTTTCAAACCGGCCAAGACCAAGTCCAGGTCGGGGAGCAAGAAATAAACCGATTGGGGCGCCCCAATTATCGGGCGCCCCGGTTTGTTGCTTAAGCCTTAAACGCCAGCTTGAGAGAAGCCGGGCGAACGGAAGCAGATAGCCGGGAACCGAACCGAAGCCGACTCATAAGCGGCGGTTTGGTGATTTTCGGCCGATCGAAAACGGCTGGAACCAATGATAGAGAAAAATCTCCAGGAAAAGATCGTTCGGGCCGAGTCCGCCTGGGCTAAAGCCCAGGCCAAATATCCGCCCGGCGACCGCCGCCTGATGGATCCGGCGCTAAAATTGGCCGGACTTTATCAGCAGGGGGGGCGGCGCCCTGAGGCTTTGCCTCTTTACCGCATATGCCTGACTCTCTACGAATCTTCCGGGGCTAGGGACGACAATAAATTGGACGAAATCCTGGAAGGCCTGGCAGTGTCCCTGAGCATGGACGGACAATACCTCGAGGCCCTGCCCCTGTTCGAACGGCTGCTGGAGATGAGGAAACGCCGCCGCGGTCCGGAAAGTTTGGAGGCGGCCCGGGCGCTCTGCCATCTAGGGACAATCCGCCGCAGCATGAACATGAACGGCGAGGCCCAGGGGCTGTTGGAACAAAGCCTGGAGATAGCCCGCAAACACGGACGCCGGGGAGAGAAGCTGCAGTCCACTGTCTATGCCAATCTGACCGGAGTCTATCGGGAGCAGAGGAAGATCCCACAGGCCATGGAGTGCTGCCGGAAGTCCATCGAGCTGGAGAACAAGCTGGGAGGCGAGGGGTCGCCCAAGCAGGCCGGACGCTACAACAACCTGGGGAGGCTGTACCTGGACCTGGGCCAGAGGGACAAGGCCGAGGAGTGCTACCTGAAGTCTCTGGAGATACGTAAGAGACACTACGGCCATTTCCATCCCGATCTGGTGAACACCCTGGTGAACCTGGGCGAGCTCTACTGCCTAAGGGGGGACTTTGACCAGGCCGAAAGGAATCTGTTTCAGGCCATGGCCGTGGCCGAGAAAACGCTGAGTCCCTCAGACCCCTTGAACGGGTTCGTGCTTCTCCACCTGGCCAACCTCTGTGTTGCCCGCGGATACTACGAAACAGCCGAGGGCCACTATCACCGGGCTTTGGAGATCATCGAGAAAGCCATGGGTACTGTCTTTCCCGAGGTGGGCGTCATTCACCTGAAGCTGGCCCAGCTGATGCAGCGCAACGGCCTGTGGGAGCTTTCTTTAGAGGAGGCGGCCAAGGCCAGGGAGATTCTGGAGAAGGTGGACTGCATGGATGCGCCCGAGGGACGGGAGATAACAGAGATGATGGCCAAAGCTTATCGGGAGATGGGAAGAAATCGGGAGGCCGAGAAGCTGCTGAAACAGATGAATTCGGCCGCGGCGGACAATCCGCCGACGGAAAGCAGGTAAGATGGAACCCGCTGAGATCGCCCAGGCCCGGCGAAAACTGGCCGAGGCCGAGCAAAGAATCCCGTCTGCGGACCCGTCACTGGTGCCGCACCTCAACGCCTTGTCCAAGGCACTGGCCGACCACGGCCGATTTGCCGAGGCCCAGCAACACCTGGAACGATCGCTGTCAATCCAAATTGAGGCCACGGGGCCGGATAGCCTGGAAACGGCGGATGCTCTCAACACCCTGGCCGTCAACCATTGCCTCCAATTTCGCTACTACGAAGCCGTTCCCCTGTTCGAAAGGGCCCTGAATATCCGTCGGGCCAATCTGGGGGGCGACCATCCCGAGGTGGCCCGCCTGCTTAACAACCTAGGTTCCCTCTATACCAGCATCGGCCTCTACACCCGCTCCGAGGACCACCTGGCTTTGGCCATGGAAATTTATAAGAAGCACGGAATGGAGGGCAGCGAATCGGCCTTCAAGGTGATGAGCAACATGATCGGGCTCTACAAGGAGACGGGGCGGAACGGGGCGGCCGAAGAGACGGCCCTAGCCGTCTTCGAAATGGCCGGGAGGCTTTTCGGACAGGAGCATCCCCTCTACGCCACCACCCTCAACAATCTGGCCGAGGCCCACGCCGTCAACGGCAGCCTGAAAAAGGCCGAGGAACTGGTGAAGCGGGGCATCGAGCTTAAACGCCGGCAGTCCGAGGACCATCCGGAACTGGTCTACTACTACAACAACCTGGCCGACATCTACCGCCGTCAGGACAAGTTCGTCGAGTCCGAGGCCGCCTTCAAGGAAGCACTGGCCTTGGGCAGCCGAGTGTTGGGGCCCAGCCATCCCCTGGTTGGCTCCACCCACCTAGGCCTGGGCTCCATGTACGAGTTCGATCAGGAACCGGCCCGGGCCGAGTCCGAGTTCCAGGCAGCCATGGCCATACTCGAAAAGTCTTTGGGCCCGGAACACCCGGACGTGGCAGCGGTTCAGCTCCGCTACGGCAGCATGATGCTGGCCGAGAACCGCCCGGAGCAGGCCGAGAAGCTTTTGCAGAAGGCCCTGGCGACTCTGGAAAGGGCCCTGGGTCCGAAGCATCCCAAGGTGCGCGAAGTGCTCAGCCGCTTGGCCCAGGCCGAGCTGGAGATGGGCGACGCCGCCAGAGCCAAGGAGTATCTGAGGAGGATGAACGAGATCAGCGGGCCGGGATGAGCCTGATTTCCCCCCAGGCTGGGAGCCGGCGCAGTAGCGCCGGTTTTTGCTTGACAAAAGGGTTGACTGGGATATAATTATACTTATGATGAACATTAAATATCGTAATCTGGCGTTTCTGCCGGCCGTCCTGCTGGCGGTACCGGCTATGCTTTCACTTGGCCAGGAACCTGGTTCGGACAGGCTCCGACCCGCTCCGGACACGGCATGCCCGGCGGCCGGTTCCGAAGCCCAAATAGGAAGCACCTTCACGCCGTCGCGGCCGGCCCGGATGTCGCTCAACGATGGTTCCGAAATATTAGGTTCGGTCGAGGCCGAGGAACCGGACACGGTTCGCTTCCGCACCGCCGGAGGGCTCCGTCTGGCCATGCCGCGCTCCCAGATCCGCTCCATAATACTACTTCCGGGAAGGTTCGAGGGCGGAAAGTACCTGCGGCCCGACCCCAACTACACCCGCCTGCTGTTTGCGCCCACCGCCCGGCCGCTCAAAAGCGGCCAGGGCTACTTCTCGGCCTACGAGGTCTTCTTCCCCTTCCTGGCTTATGGAGTCGGGGACCACCTGACCCTGGCCGGGGGCATGTCGCTGTTTCCCGGCGCCTCGGCCCAGCTGTTCTACCTGGCGCCCAAGGCCACCGTCTACAATTCCGAAAAGCTCAGTCTGGCCGGGGGCGTGCTCTATCTCAACGCCACCAAGGGTTTCGAGGAGTTTGAGGGTGCGGGCATCGTCTACGGAGTGTCCACTTACGGGAGTGGGGACCGGGCCGTCACCGGCGGGCTGGGTTGGGGGTTCTTCGGGGACGACTTCGCCAACGACCCCATACTGATGCTGGGCGGGGAGCTCCGCCTCTCCAACAGCGTCAAGCTGGTTACCGAGAACTGGTTTCCGCCGAAATCCGAAGCCTATCCGCTATCCTTGGGCGTCCGCTTCTTCGGCGACCGGCTGGCGGCCGACATTGCCCTCATCTACCCGGCCGGGGTCGAGACCGAAGGCTTTCCCTTCATGCCCTGGCTGGGGTTTGCCTATAACTTCGGGGCGGCGGAGCAGAAGGGCGGGAGATGAGGACCGCATGGTTCCGGGGCCGGGGATGTCGCATTAGTAATAAGCTCGAACAAAGCCGCGACCGCTTCATGAGATCTTCAAGCCGCATTATGCTCTGCCTGGCGGTCTGTCTCACCCTCGCCCCATGGGCCGGGGTCGCTCTGGCCCAGGACCCGGCTCCGTACCCTGTCCCGACCAAGGTTCAGGCGCAGCCGGATGCGCTGCGGGTCAGATATAACCTTTAAGGAACCTCTCAACGCCATTAAGGAAACGTTCATGACCGCTAAGGAACCTCTCATTACCTCTAACTAAGCGTTCTTTACCATATAAGGAACCGCTTTTTACAACTAAGGAAGCATTCTTTACCGTTAAGGAAGCGTTCACTGCTCTAAAAGAAATATGAATAATCATCAAGTAGGCGCAGACAGCCCTTAAGGGAAGTCTAACCGGCCTTCGGGCCGGTTTTTATTTATAGCGCCACCCACTTCGCAAGCCAAGCGAGAAGTCATGCTCAGTGCGGCGCTTCAACTTGCCGGGCAGGCGGGACTTCTCAGGGTGACAACGAGACGGGGAAGGAGGCGTAGTTTGGGGCCCAGTTGAAAAACCGCGCCATTAGTGCTATAATACTTAATGTTAAACACAATTGGACGCCCTTGGATGGTCGGAAGAAATGAAATCATAAACATCCTCAAGGCCGAGAAACAGGCCCTAGCCTCGGAATACGGCGTAAGCCGCATCGGACTCTTCGGGTCGTTCGCCCACGGCACGCCTTCGGACAGCAGCGATGTAGACTTGGTGGTGGAGTTCGTGCGGCCCATCGGCTTCAGGTTCATGGAACTGGCCGAGCGCTTGGAGAGCCTGCTGGGAAGGAGCGTCGACCTTCTTACCCCGGCCGGGATCAAGGGCATCAGGTCCCAAAGGGTGCTGCGCAGCATCGGCCAGGGCATCATCTATGTCTAAACGTTCCGATCCAGATCTGCTGGGCGACATAAGGCAGGCCATCCTCCGCATCAAGGCGTACACGGAAACAGCGGATTACGACGGGTTTCTCGAGGACACCAAGACCCAGGACGCCGTTATCCGCAATCTAGAGATAATCGGCGAAGCCGCCAGGGGTGTTTCCACCTGCCTGCGGTAAAGGCATCCCGATGTTCCCTGGAGGGAGATGGCCGGCGTCAGGGATAGACTTATCCACCATTATTTCGGCGTGAACCTGGACGTTGTCTGGGATATCATCTCCCAGGAGATCGCCAAACTGGAGCCGGCCATCGAGGCCATGATAGAGGATGACGGCAACAACCGATAACGGCGAAAGAATTCAACCACATAAATAATTCAACTGACGAGGAGCGGCAGCAAGATGGCCAAGTACGTGTACTCCTTCGGCGGCAAGACGGCCGAAGGCGGGGCCAACGACAAAAACCTTCTGGGCGGCAAGGGCGCCAATTTGGCCGAGATGTGCCACCTGGGCATCCCGGTGCCGGCCGGCTTCACCATCACCACCGAGATGTGCACCGTCTACTACAAGAACAACAAGAAGTACCCCAAGGAGCTGGCCAAGCAGGTGGACGCCGCGCTGGCCCGGGTCGAGAAGATAATGGGCATGAGCTTCGGCGACCCGCAGAACCCGCTGCTGCTCTCGGTGCGCTCCGGCGCCCGCCGTTCCATGCCGGGCATGATGGAGACGGTGCTCAACGTGGGCCTGTGCTCCAAGACCATCCCGGGCATCATCGCCAAGACCAAAAACCCGCGCTTCGTCTACGACGCCTACCGCCGCCTGATCATGATGTACTCGGACGTGGTCATGGAGAAGGCGGCCGGGATCGAGCCGGCCGAGGGCCAGGGGATCCGCAAGCAGCTGGACGACATGCTGCACCAGGTCAAGGTGTCGCGCGGCTACAAGTCGGACGCTGACCTGACGGCCGAGGAGTTGAAACTTCTGTGTGAGAAGTTCAAGGATAAAATAAAAGAGGTGCTGGGCAAGGAGTTTCCGGACGACGCCCGGGAGCAGCTGTGGGGCGGCATCGGCGCGGTCTTCGCCTCCTGGAACGGAAAACGGGCCATCTCCTACCGCCGCATCGAGGGCATCCCGGACGAGTGGGGCACCGCGGTCAACGTCCAGGCCATGGTCTTCGGCAACATGGGCGACAGCTCGGCCACCGGGGTGGCCTTCACCCGCAACCCGGCCAACGGCGACAACCACTTCTACGGCGAGTGGCTGGTGAACGCCCAGGGCGAGGACGTGGTGGCCGGCATCCGGACGCCCAATCCCCTCAACGAGGCCACCAAAAGCGAGCAGAACAAGCACCTGCCGTCATTGGAAACAGCCATGCCGGCTGTATATCGTGAACTTGATGCGATACGTTCCCGGCTGGAGAAGCACTACCGTGACATGCAGGACATCGAGTTCACCATCCAGGAGGGCCGGCTTTGGATGCTGCAGTGCCGGGTGGGCAAGCGCACCGGCACCGCGGCCCTGAACATGGCCATGGACATGGTCCGGGAAAAACTTATCACCAAGTCAGAGGCGGTGATGCGGGTGGCCCCGTCCCAGCTCGACGAATTGTTGCACCCCATTGTGGACCCGGCCGCCGAGAAATCGGCCTCGGTCCTGGCCAAGGGCCTGCCTGCCGGCCCTGGCGGAGCCACCGGGCAAATCGTCTTCACCGCTAACGACGCGGTCCTTTGGGCCAAGGACGGCAAGAAGGTGATCCTGGTCCGCGAGGAGACCAACCCCGAGGACGTGGAGGGGATGCGGGCCGCGGTCGGCATCCTCACCTCGCGCGGGGGCATGACCTCGCACGCCGCCTTGGTGGCCCGGGGCTGGGGCAAGTGCTGCATCGTGGGGGCCGGCGCCGTTTCGGTGGACGCGGGCCGCAAGGTGATGAAGGTGGAGGGACGCGAGTTCCGCGAAGGCGACACCCTGACCCTCAACGGCACCAAGGGCTACGTCTACCAGGGCCAGCTGGCCATGATCGACGCCACCGAGAACCCGCGATTCCAGGAGTTCATGAAGTACGTGGACCAGTTCCGGCGGCTCAAGGTGCGCACCAATGCCGACACCCCGGACGACGCGGCCAAGGCCCGGTCATTTGGAGCCGAGGGCATCGGGCTGTTCCGCACCGAGCACATGTTCTACGGCAAGAACTCGGAGGAGCCGCTGTTCCGCCTGCGCAAGATGATCATTTCGCACGACGAGAAGGAGAGAAGGACGGCCCTGGAAGAGCTCTTCCCCTACGTCAAGAATGACATCAAGGCCACCCTGGAGGTGATGGACAGCCTGCCGGTGACCATCCGCCTTTTGGATCCTCCTTTGCACGAGTTCGTGCCCAAGCGCCAGGACGAGCGGGAAAAACTGGCCCGGGCACTTAATATCTCGCTGAACGAACTCAACGATCGGGCCGAGGACCTGCACGAGTCCAATCCCATGATGGGCCACCGCGGGGTGCGCCTGGGGATCACCTATCCCGAGATCACCGAAATGCAAGTACGGGCCATTTTTGAGGCCGCGGTCGAATTGATCAAGGAGGGCAAAAAAATCCTGCCCGAGATCATGGTCCCGGTGGTGGGCATTAAGGAGGAGCTTGACGACCAGAAGGCCATCGTCGATCGGATATACCAGGAGGTTTGCGCCAAGTACGGGGTCAAGAGAATAGACTACATGTACGGCACCATGATCGAGATTCCGCGGGCCGCCCTGACCGCGGGCAAGATCGCCCAGACGGCCGAATTCTTCTCCTACGGCACCAACGACCTCACCCAGATGGGCTTCGGCTTCTCCCGCGACGACATCGGCGGCTTCGTGCCGACCTACGTGGAAAAGAAGATACTGCCGGCCGACCCATTCAACATCCTGGACCAGGAGGGCATCGGCGAGCTGGTGGAGATAGGAATAAAGCGCGGCCGGGCCACCCGGCCAAAGCTCAAGGTGGGCATCTGCGGGGAGCACGGCGGGGAGCCGTCCTCGGTCGAGTTCTGCCACCGGGTGGGCATGGACTACGTCTCCTGCTCTCCCTTCCGGGTGCCCATCGCCCGGCTGGCGGCGGCCCAGGCGGCCATCAGGGAAACCGAGGATGCAAAGCCAAGAAAGGATGATGCCGCCAAGAAGAAGCCGGGCCGCAAAGCGGGACGTCCCAAGGGCAGCAAGAATAAACCTAAGCGCAGCCCCGGCCGACCTAAAAGCTCTAATTCAAAGCGCGCCCGTATGAAAAAAAGACAGTAAAACATTGATCTAAGGCCCTCTATAACGGGGGCCTTTTCTATGACTTCAGTTGCAAAATGCAAAAATTACATCAATCTAAAAATATTTATCAAATAATATGTTAGAATGATTATCCCATCCGTTCAGGAAGAAACCAGCTGAGCGTAGGTGACAGGC
>CAZPNX010000020.1:29100-44829 GCA_964588285.1 uncultured bacterium | reverse complement strand
CGCGCACCGCCACGGTGACGGTGACCGCCACCACCTCCGGAGTCTCCGGTTCCCCAAAGACCATCACCGTCACCCAGGCCGGAACCTCCAGCGGCACTGCCGAGTGGACCATCATGGTATATATGAATGCCGACAACAACCTGGAGTCCTATGGCATCTCCGACTTTCTGGAAATGGCGGCCGCCTCCTACAGTTCTGGCAAGATCAACGTCATCGTCCAGATGGACCGGGCCTCTGGCTACGCCACCACATATGATAACTGGACCACATGCAAGCGCTTCAAGATCGCTAATGGGATGACGCCGACAGCCGCCTATCAGTTAGCAGACCTAGGCGAGGTTGACATGGGAAGTCCGACCACACTCTCCAATTTCGCCACCTGGGCTATTACCAACTATCCGGCCAATAGGTATTCCCTGATTATGTGGGACCACGGCGACGGCTGGTACAAGGGCGAGGGCACGGCCGTCAAGGGATTCTCCAACGACGACTCCCACGGGTCGGTCATCGGCATCGCCAACGGCGAGTTTGCCAGCGCCATGGCCACCATCAAGAGCCATCTGGGCCGCAATCTGGACCACATTGGGTGGGACGCCTGTCTGATGGGTATGTGGGAGGTGCTGGACATCACCAGGAACTATGCCAACGTGGCCAACGTCTCCGAGGAGACCGAGGGAGCCGATGGCTGGTACTACACCACCTGGCTCAACACCCTCAACACCACGCCGACCACCAGCGCCATCGATCTAGGCAAGGCTATCATCAACGGCACTTCGGGGCTATCAACCCTGTCGGTAGTCGACCTGACGCAGATAGCCACCCTCAACACCTATGTCAGCACCTTCGCCGACGAGCTGATGGCGGCCAAGGCGGCCGGGCTGAGCTCCTCGGTGAGCACCGCACTGTCCAATTGCCAGAAGTTCTCCACCAGCTACTTCAGCTACCATATCGACCTGTCCGACTTCGCCACCAAGGTCAAGGCGGCCATCACCACCAGGCCTACCCTGACCACGGCCTGCAACAACGTCATCAGCCAGGTAACGGCAGCGGTCAAGTTGTACAAGAACTCCTCCAGCTACGCCAACGCCCGGGGCATCGCCATCTTCCATAACTCGACGTCGTCCAACTACGACACCGACTACAACAGCCTGCCGGTGGCGGCCAACACCCACTGGGATGAGTACCTCAAGGGGCAGACCTCGGCCTCCAGCACACCACAGGGCAACGATCCGACCACCGTCACCCGGTTCGGACGCGACCACGCCCCGGCCTTCGAGCTGGCGCCCTGCCTGCCCAACCCGGTGCGCCACCAGGCCACCTTGTCCTTCCAGCTTCTGGATCCGGCCCCTACCAAGCTGCGGATCTACAACCTGAACGGACAGTTGGTGAAGACCCTGGTCGACGGCTACTGTGGAACCGGCTGGCACGACCACCAGTGGGATCTGAAGGATGACTCCGGCAACAAAGTCTCGGCCGGCACCTACTTCTTCAAACTGGAGAGCGGCAGCCTTCACGACATGAAGCGCCTGACCGTGGTCAAATAGAAATACTGACCGGCGGCGCCCGTTTCCAGAGCGCCGCCGGATGCAACAGCAGAAGGTAGAAAATGGCCAGTAATCAGGAAGGCTTCTATCCGGAGGGTGAGTGCCTGGACGATGAGCTCGAGATCGTCCTGGACGACAACTGGGTGGAGGAAAAAGAGATCGATAAGAGCCGCCAAAGGATAAAAAAGCCAGAGCGTCCTGGCATGGTCGACACAGAGTTCACCACCCTCTAAAAATCAGCCAAAAGCAAGAAGCCTGCCAAAAAAGGCAGGCTTCTTTGTTTGCGCATCAGGAAATGCTCAGTAATGGATCCGGGCATTTACTGCCTTTCCATCGGGACCGAATCGCATTCCCTCCATCTCCAGCAGCTTCCTTTTCATGACCAGCCCGCCCTGATAACCGCCAAGCGACAGGTCGGAGCGCAGGGCCCGGTGGCAGGGTTGGCGATGGGGAAGGGATTTTTAGCCAAAGCGCTGCCCACGGCCCGGAAGGCGGCGGGATGGCCGACATGTAAAGCTATACGGGCATAAGTGCTGATCAGGCCGCGGGGGATGCCGTATTCCGCCAGCAGAACCTTCATCTGGAAGGGACGACATCTCTTTAGTTCCAGAAGGGACAGGTCGAAGCTCACCGGCCGGCCGGTAAGAAAGCGGGCGATTTTTCTGGCTAGGGCGGAGACGGCCGGACAGGCCCCACTCCCAAGGTCCTGCACCATGCCCGGCCATTCGTTGAATTTAGATTGCGGAAGGAGGATGCGGCGGATTCGGGGGCGGGAGGCCTGGTAGGTCCAAAGCAAGGCCATGCGCCCGAAGGCGGTGGGGAACCGATGGAGCCAAAGACCGGGAAACCGGGCGTTCACTTGGTCGATCTTGCCCATGAGTCCTTGAGCCCGAGGGTGCGGTTGAAAACCGGCCGGCCAGCCACCGAGTCCTTGGCATCGACGCAGAAGTAGCCGTGGCGGAGAAACTGGAAGCGCCGGCCTGGCTTGGCGTCGGCCAGGTCAGGCTCAAGCTTGCAGTTTGGCAGGATTTCAATGGAATCCGGGTTGATGGGCGAATCCGGCGTGGGGTTGGCTTCAGTGAAAAGCTGGTCGTAAAGCCTGACCTCGGCATCGACGGCCTGGGGAACCGACACCCAGTGTAGGGTGCCCCTCACCTTGCGGCCGTCGGGCGAATCGCCGCCCCGGGTGGCCGGATCATAGGTGCCGCGCAGTTCAACGATAGATCCTTTTTCGTCCTTAATAACCTCTGTGCATTTTACATAGTAGGCGTGCTTCAACCTGACCTCGGCCCCGGGCGAAAGACGAAAATAACCTTTTGGCGGCTCCTCCATGAAATCGTCGCGTTCGATCCAAACCTCCCTGGAAAATGGCACCTTCCTGGTTCCGGCCGACGGATCCTCGGGGTTGTTCTCGGCCTCCAGCTCCTCGGTCTTTCCCTCAGGATAATTGGTGATCACCAGTTTCAAGGGCCTGAGCACCGCCAGGCGGCGGGGCGCCGTCTTGTTGAGCTCCTCGCGAAGATAGTGCTCCAACAGGGCCTGGTCAATGGTGCTGATGCGCTTGGCCACGCCGATGCGCTCGCAGAAAGCCTTGATGGCCGAAGGGGTGTAGCCGCGGCGCCGCAGCCCGGCGATGGTGGGCAGGCGCGGGTCGTCCAGGCCGGCCACCTTGCCCTGGCGCATCAGCTCGAGGTATTTGCGCTTGCTCATCAGGGTGTAGGTCATGTTGAACCGGGCGAACTCGATCTGCCGGGGGTGGTGGATCTTTTTGCCCCAGGGCCCGGAGCCGTCTTCGGTGTGGCCTTGGTTGATGGCGTTCAGATACCAGTTATAAAGCGGCCGGTGGTCCTCGTACTCCAGAGAGCAAAGCGAATGGGTAATGCCCTCTATGGAATCCTCCAGGCCGTGGGCCCAGTCATACATGGGATAGATGCACCATTTGTCGCCCTGGCGGTGATGGGATATGTGGAGGATGCGGTACATCACCGGGTCGCGCAGGTTCAAGTTGGGCGAGGCCATGTCGATTTTGGCCCGCAGGGTCTTGGCACCGTCGGGAAACTCGCCCTTCCGCATGCGACGGAAAAGGTCTAGGTTTTCCTCCACCGAACGATTTCGGTAGGGACTCTCCTTGCCCGGCTCGGTCAGGGTCCCCCGGGTGGCCGAGACCTCCTCGGCTGAGAGGTCGCAGACATAGGCTAATCCCTTCTTGATGAGCTCCTCGGCCCACTGGTACATCTGCTCGAAGTAGTCCGAGGCGAAGAAGAGTCGGTCCTCCCAGTCGGCGCCTAACCAGCGGCAATCCTCGATGATGGCCTCGACGTACTCCTTTTCCTCCTTGGCCGGGTTGGTGTCGTCGAAGCGGAGGTTGAACTTGCCGCTGAACTTGACCGCCAAGCCGTAGTCTATCCACAGGGCCTTGGCGTGGCCGATGTGCAGCAGGGCGTTGGGCTCGGGGGGGAATCGGGTATGCACCCGGTCGAAACGTCCCGAGGCCAGGTCCTTCTTGATCTCCTCCTCGATGAAGTTGGTCTGAGGGGCGCCGTCGATGTGGGTGGGCGGCTTTGTTTCTTTGTTCATATTTTTTACCGCAGAAACGCAGAGATGATTTATGCTGGTTGGGCAATCTTTTTAAGTCCGATGGCGATTCTTCGAATGGTCTCCTCCCGGCCAAGCAAATCCGCCAGCTCAGTGGCGCCGCCCGGGGTGACCTCGCGGCCGGACAAGGCCACTCGAAGCGGGGTGAGGAAGGTGTTTGGCTTCAGGCCCTTCGACTCGATAATGGAAAACAATTTTTGTTTGATCGTTTCATGTTCCCAAGTTTGAATGTCGGAAAGTGTTTCCCGGCAGTCGGTAAGATACTCGAGCGAATTAGAAAGATCAGTCTTTGCCTTCTTGTTTACGAAGAGGCCCTTGTCGTAATGGGGAAGGGTGTCTATGAAATCTATCCGGGCCGGGATGTCGGACAGGACCACGGTGCGCGGCTGGACCAGGGCGGCCAACTTCTTCAAGTCGATGTCGCTGCGTTTTACTGCCTGACGGATGTACGGCTCGGCAAGAGCCTTAAAACTTTCGATGCTCAACTTTCTAACATACTCTCCGTTCATCCACTTCAGCTTCTCGATATCGAATATGGCCGGGGCGGTGTTGATGCCGGAAATGGAGAAAACCTTCTTCAGCTCCTCCAAGGTGAAGAACTCGCGGCCGTCCTTGGGATTCCAGCCCAGCAGGACCACGTAGTTGACTATGGCCTCCTTTAGAAATCCCTGGTTGATCAGATCTTGGAACGAGGGGTCGCCGTGGCGCTTGGAGAGCTTGCGGCTGTGGTCCTTCATGATCATGGGCAGGTGCACCAGGGCCGGTATGTCCCAGCCAAAGGCTTTGTAGATCAGATTATACTTTGGGGTGGAGGAGAGGTACTCGGCCCCCCTCACCACGTGGGTGATACCCATCAGATGGTCGTCCACCACGTTGGCGAAATTGTAGGTGGGCAGGCCGTCGGATTTTAGGAGCACCCCTTCTTCCAGCTGGCTATGGTCCACCTCCACCCGGCCGTAGATAATGTCCTCGAAGGAGGTAGCCCCGGAATCCGGGATCCTCTGCCTGACTACAAACGATTCACCGTTGCGCACCCGGGCCCGGGCCGTTTCCAGACTGAGCGACTTGCACCGACCGTCGTATTTGAATGCTTGGCTTCTGGCCTCGGCCTCCCGGCGCAGTCCATCCAGCCTTTCCTTGGAACAGAAGCAATAGTAAGCGCCGCCGGCCTCCACCAGCTTTTTGGCGTGTTCCAGATAAACATCACGGCGCTGGCTTTGGACATAAGGGCCGCAAGGCCCGCCGATATCCGGACCCTCGTCGTGCTCTAAACCGCATAGGCGCAGGGTCTGGTAGATGACCTCCAGGGAGCCCTCGACGTAACGTTCCTGGTCGGTGTCCTCGATGCGCAGGATGAAGGCGCCGCCCTGACTGCGGGCGATGAGGTAAGCGTAGATGGCGGTACGCAGGTTGCCCAGGTGCATGTAGCCGGTGGGGCTGGGGGCGAAACGGGTGCGGACGGATTGGCTCATATTTTTTAGCGCCAATCTACACAGATTATTAGTTTAAAGATATGTGAATGATAGCAAAAAACAGGGCGAAAAGTCAAAAAAAACCGGGCCGGTAATGAAAAAGGGCCGCTGTTTTAGGCGGCCCTTTCGCTGGTTTGCCGGCCGGGTCAGTCGATTATAGTTAGCCTTCTGATAGCCGTCTGGCCGCAGGCGTCAACTCTGATGAAATAGAGGCCGGCAGGAAGGTGGTCGCTCAAATGCCAGTCGAAAGAGTGGTTGCCTGCGGCCAGTTGACCCTGATGTAGGGTGCGCAGCCTGCGGCCGGAAAAGTCGTAAAGCCTGACGTCCACCGGACCGGCCGACGGCATGGTCAGGGTAAGTTTGAGACGGCCAGGTGAGGGATTAGGCGATAGAAGTAGACGCAGCGTGCCGGGAGCAGCCGCTCTCGATGGCGTGCCGGGCTCCTGCAATCCCTGTGGAAACTGAAGGAAGCCCACTAGGAGGGAATCGCTTTTTTGCCCTAGTCCGGCCATGCCAGCGTACCAGAAGCAGCTACCCTGTCCATGCTCGTTAACCAGGGCCACCACCGAGTTCATGGCGCTTCCCAAGTGAGCGATCGATGTAGCCCCGGTGGAGACACTGGTCAACCGGCCGTAACCATACTGGGCGGTGGCTAGAAGATCACCTGCGATAATGCTCGGTAGTGAGAAGGGATGGTCGTAATGGCAGATCATGCCGATACCGCTGCCCCAGTAGTAGTTGAAGACAGAGGCTCCGAACCAGCCGGCAATAGGGGAGAGGTCGGTGCCTCCGGACAGATCCACCGGGGCATTGGAAACCAGGAGAACCCTGCCTCCGGCGGACAGATACTGGGCCAAAAGCGTGGCGTCCGAGGGGACAGCGCCTGATTGAACGACCACTGCCTGATAATTGCCGCCAATGACGGGGGGTACGGACCAGACGCTGTCGACGTTAGAATAAACGCTCCTTACCAGGGAGGCCATCTGGGCATTGGCCCCTACGCATAGGGCCTGTCCCGTTCCTAGCACCCAGAGCACGATGTTAGTCCTGTGGACAATGGTGTCGACGGGGTCGCTGGCGGTCACGGTAAGCAGATATCGGCCTGGGGAGGCATCCGGCGAAACATCCACAGTTAGGAGGCAGGACCCGGTGGGGGGCAGGGGATTCTGGGAAAAGCCGGCGGCGATACTGCCGGAAGTCGGGGTAGGAAAAATCTGGCAGTCCAGATAGACTGGGTGATAGAAGCCGTGAAGGGATGCCAGCTCGACGGAGAAAGACGCCCGTCCCCCCACGGTGACCGTGTCCATTGACGGGATGGCGGCGACGGTAAAATTCTGATAGCGGAGCGAGAGGTTGGCAACGACCACGCCGTAACCGTCCTCCATGGCCACTGGCGTCTGGGATGACTGGGCGTCGCAGCCCCAGGGGACGTGGACCGCCCAAAAATCCTCGATGGCCCCGGATTGCCCGTCGAGCTGCACATCGCGGCATGAGAGATATATATTGTTACCGCCGGAGGTCGAAAGGTTGGCGACACCCTCGCTTAGGTCGAATACCATGTAATTCTGGGGGAAAGGTCGCGGCCCGCCTCCGTAACTGGCATAGAAGGGCTTTGTCCACAGCGGGGAGCTATCCGGGCCGATGCCGGCTGTCATCTCGACAGTATTCCGTAAGGAATGTGTTACCTTGGCTTTGATCTTCAGGGTGGGCTGGTACCCTATGCGGTCGTCTGAATAGAAGGCTGCTTGATAGGAGGTGCGGGGGTCCTTGAGCGCCTGGTAGGAGAACCAGTAGTAGCCTCCGTTGCCCCACCCCGGCCCCCAGGAGTTTACCACCCTGAAGGCCCCTTGGCCGTCGCTGGTCATCCTGTCGTCGTCGTAACCCACGATGCAGTTGGCGTGGCCGCCGCGGATATCACCCGATATCTCCGACACGCAGAAGGTGGTGTCGTATTGGTTGATGTTGTCGTAGTTCGAGTATACCAGAAGGCCGATGACCACGTTGTCTCCAGTATCCAGTCGCTGCTTGACCGCCTGGATGCCGGCATCGTCGGAGACGTCTATCCAGTGCCACTCCTGGCATCGGTAGGGCAGGGCACTGTCGTAGGCGGCCTCGCTGGGCCAGCTTATCCAGTCGCCGGCATTATAGGGGAAAAGGGCCATGGAGGCTCCGCCCTGTTCGCACAGCAGCTGGAAGGCGTCGCCGAACCAAGAGCCGTAGTCGTAGCCTCCGTTGATCTGGTTGTAGATAAAAGCCGGGCTGAACTGTCGCGCCGGATCATCCAAGGACCAACCGTGCTCAAGCCTCTCCTGATATGACTTATAATAATATCCCACCGCCCAGGCTGTACATGAGCCCTGGCTGCCCTGGTCGCCGACCGGGGGCATGCCGGCGGAATGATCGACCCACCGCGGCAGAACACGGCCGCCGTCAAGATCAGGTGTTGCCTGTCGGTCCGGGGCCGCCAGGCGCGGGTCCTTCCAGATAAGCCCCAGGGGACGTAGCCCCTGGGCTGATATGCTCGCGAACACGGTTATCAGTAGAAGGTTGATCAGTAGCGCAAAACGGATCATCTTACATCTCTTCCGCTATGTTTATTGAGATAATGATATCAAATGTTCCGGCCGATATCAAACCAAATCAACCGATAATCATCTTTACCGGTAGGTATTCCAGCTTGGGATTGGCAACCGCCTTCAGCAGATTCCCTTTGAGATGACGGTTTTTGCTGGACAGCCTGGCCAGCAGCCGCCGCACCGCCAGACGGCGGCTGTCTTTGGCGCCGGGGCAGGCAGGTGTGGAAATCCGGCCGAAAAGTTTTCGGGCAAAGCCTTCGATATCCGACTTCCAAACATAGATCAGGGGCCGGATCAGCGTCAGCTTTCCCCGAAGTACCGCCTGTCTTGGATTCAGGGCCGCCAGGCGGCCCGAGTAAAAGGCGTTAAGCAGAAAGGTTTCCACCAGATCGTCGGCGTTGTGCCCCAGGGCGATCTTGTTGCAGCCGTGCTTTTCAGCTAGGTCAAACAGAAGCCTGCGACGGGCCAGGGAGCAGCGAAAACAGTCCTGGAAGACGGAATCGGAAAGACCGACGCCGGAAAGAAGGAGATCGAGGCCGAATCGGCGGCAGACAGCCTGTAATTTACCGACAGCGGCGGTGGAACGGCCTAAGTATGATCCGGGTATGTGGGCAGGGAAGACAGTAAATCCGAGCCGGCTTCCTATCTTTTTATGCTGAAAGCACAATAAAGATAAAAGAACCAAGCTGTCGGCTCCGCCGGAGAGACCGATCAGGATGCGGTCGCCGGGCTGCAGCATGTCGAAGTCTTTTTCCGCCCTGACGGCCCGGGGGTAGATCTTTCGCCAGCAAAAATCGTCCGTCATGGATACAATATAAGTGATGGACGGCCCTGGTGTCAAGGCCGCTGGGGCCGGTTGCATCGGTGAGGGTTTTAGGTTAAAATTCACGGGCTGAGATTAAACCATATGGATGTTATAATTAAAATATCTTTGGTCCTGGCCCTGATGGTCGTCCTGCTGTCCCGCCGGCTGCCCCTGGGGCCGGTGATGCTGGCGGCGGCCCTGGTTTTGGGCCTGCTCTTTGGGATGAGGCCGGAGGCCATGGGCCTGGCAGCCTGGCGGTCGGTAATTGATTTTCGGACCACCGTCTATCTGATCATCGTCCTCTATCTCATCTCGGTGCTGGAAAACCTGTTGCGGACCGGGGGGCTGTTGGCTAAGATGGTGGAGGCGCTTCGAACCATTCTGCGCGACCGCCGGCTGGTGGCTTCCTTCATGCCGGCCTTCATCGGGTTTCTGCCCTCGGCCGGAGGGGCCATGTTCTCCGCCCCCTTGGTCAAGGAGGCTGCCAAGGATATGGGTCTTTCGCCGGGAAGGATGACCTTCATCAATTACTGGTTCCGGCACATCTGGGAGCCGGTGTTTCCGCTCTATCCCGGGCTGATATTGGCGGCGGCCCTGGCCGGCCTTCCGGTGTCGTCGCTCATATATCGGATGTGGCCCTATACCTTGATGGCGGTGGCGGCCGGCTGGTTGCTGTCCTGGCAGGGGGTGCCCCGGGAGTCTGACGACGCTGGCGGCGACCTGGGAAAGGCCTGGCGGCAGGCGCTGCTCACCATGGCTCCGGTTTTGTTCGTCATCGTGGCCGTGCTGGCCTTCCGTTTCGACCTGGCCCTGATGACCGGTCTGGCCTGCATAGGGCTGGCCATCGGCCTGCGCTATCCACCGGCCAAAGTTCCCCATCTGCTGTGGGAGGCTTTCAAGCCGATGACCTTGCTTTTGATAGTCGGGGTGATGGTCTTCAAAGGCATGCTGGAGGCCTCGGGCGCGGTGGCCGCCCTGCCGGGGGTATTGTCCGCTTACCGTATCCCGCCGGCGTTGATTGTATTCCTGCTTCCGTTCCTGACCGGTTTATTGACCGGCATCAGCCAGGGCTATGTGGCCGTCTCCTTTCCCTTGCTTCTGGGGATGATGGGGCCGGCTGCGGATTCGCTGAACTGGTATGTGCTGGCTTTCATCTCCGGCCTCTTCGGGGTCTATCTCTCGCCCAGCCACCTGTGCCTGGTGCTGACCAAGGAGTACTTTGGCGCCGGATGGGGAGATATCTACCGAAGGCTTCTGCCGGCCGCACTGGCAGTGCTGGTGTTGGCGGCGGCAGTCTATTATGTTTTCGGGCATATTTATTAAAATTCAACACTTGCAAATACCAGGGCAAATGATTTACAATATATAAGTTATTACAATGCAAAACGGAGAGATAAGATGAGGAAAGGAATTTTATTGGCCGCCGTCTTCGCCCTGTCATTCAGCGGACTTAAGGCAGGGGATTTCGCCAAGGGCGCCTCGTACGCCGGTCCGGTGTTCGGTTTTTCGGATTACGGCATCGTACTTGGGGCCGATTTCGAACACGGGATATCCAGAACAGTCGGTTTGGGTGGCATAGCCGGTCTCAGCTTGGGACATCGGCGCCACCATGACGACGACCTGGGAATGATGATTCTTTGCCAAGTCAATTACCATTTCCGGGAGGTAAAGGAATTCGATCTTTTTGCCGGCGGTGGCTTGGGGGTGGACTATCACCCCGATGACACCGATCCCTTGCCGGTTCTTCACCTCGGAGCAAATTTCAAAGTAGGCCGTAAAACCTATCTTCAGATCAAAGCCGGCTATCCCATCTTCATAGGCAGCGCCCTCAATTTCAAATTCTAACAAACATTAAGGAAAACATGGCTGATTGGCTGAAGATCCAATGCCCGGGCTACGGGCAGGAGAGGGAGGTGGCCCCGGGCCAAAAGTACATGGTTTGCGACAAGTGCGGGGTTCGCCACTGCGTGTTCGAGAACGGGGCATGCAAAGTATCGGGCTGCGACGGCTGGCTCCAGGTGGTCGAGAATCCCAGCTGATCAACTACTGAAGACTGAAGGCGGTCATGCTGAGCTTGTCGAAGCATGGCCGCTTTTCTTAGGACGATATATCGTTGACATTCAATCCGGTTTGTTTTATCCTATAGGACATATCAGAACGAACCATCCTATGAGCCAGCCATTCGATCCCCGGGTAAATTATGTTAAGACCAGAGCTGCTGTCGGCTATGTGCCCAGGCAGCAGGCCACCCAGGCCGACTACGACCGCATCGGCTTCATGTCCGGGCTGGAGGTGCACCAGCAGCTTTTAACCGAGCGCAAGCTTTTCTGCCGCTGCCCGGCCGGGATCTACCAGGAGGCCGACGACTACGACGCCGAGCTGATCCGGCACATGCGGCCCACCCTCTCCGAGCTGGGCGAGTACGACGGCACCGCCCTGATGGAATTCAAGACCCGCAAGCAGATCGTCTACCGCATCAAGAGCCGCACCGCCTGCACCTACGAGGTGGACGACACCCCGCCCTTCCCCATGGACCGCCAGGCATTGGACATCGCCATCCGCCTCTCCCTGCTTTTCAAATTAAAGATCGTGGGCGAGGTCCACATCACCCGCAAGCAGTACTTGGACGGCTCCATCCCCACCGGTTTCCAGCGCACCGCCATCATCGGAGTGGAGGGAAAGATACCCTTGGGGGAGGAAAGGAAGGTGAGGGTTATCCAGCTGTCGCTCGAGGAGGATTCCTGCCGCGAGGTCTCGGACATCGAACACGTGAGGGTCTACCGCACCGACCGGCTGGGCATGCCGCTCATCGAGACGGTCACCTATCCGGACATGAGAAATCCTGACGAGGTGCGCCAAGCCTGCGACTACATCCGCTTTGTCTGCCGCAGCACTGGCCTGGTGCGTACCGGCATCGGCGCGGCCCGCCAGGACGTCAACGTCTCCTGCCGGGGCGGGACCCGGGCCGAGATCAAGGGCGCCTCCCACACCAAGTGGATCCCGGAGCTGACCCACAACGAGTGCTTCCGCCAGTGGTCGCTGCTCAGCATAAAGAAGATCCTGGGCGAAAGGATAACCGACCCGGCCGCCTGGAAGCCTTCGTCGGCAAGGGTGAGGGTGCGCACCTGGGAGCTGAAAAGCCCACGGCTGCGCGAATACAGGGACAGGGAACAGACCATCATGGCGGTCAACCTGCCCAAGTTCCAAGGGGCGCTCTCCCACTTCACCCAGCCCGGCCAGTGCTTCGCCGACGAGTTCCAGGGGCGCCTTAAGGTCATCGCCTGTCTGGAAAAACCAAATATGACCCATTCCGAGGCTCTGGAGCCGGTAATAGCCGAGGAAGACTGGAGGAAGATCAGGCAGGAGCTGAAGGCGCAGGACGGGGACGCCCAGATCGTCTTCTGGGGGCCCGAGGACGACATCAAGACCGCCCTGGAGACGGTGGAGGAGCGCTGCCGAATGGCCCTGGCCGGAGTGCCCAACGAAACCCGCAAGCCCCTGGAGGACGGGACCACGGTCTTCGAAAGGGTGCTGCCCGGCGCCGACCGCATGTACCCGGACACCGACTCCAAGCCCATTCCCTTGGAGGAGTCGCACATCGCCAGGCTGGGCCAGAACCTGCCGGTAGAGGTCATCGAGCGCTATCGGACACTACGGAAATGGGGCGTGCCCCAGGACTGCGATGTCTATTTGTTAAAGAAGAACCTGGTGCCGCTGGTGGAGGCGATATCGAACGAAACCGGATATTCTCCCAAAAGGGTGGCCGTGTTCTTGGCCCACACCGTCAAGCACCACGAGGGGAGGAGGAAACCGCATCCGGATTTCAATTATGACCGGGTGAGGGAGATGTTCGCCTTCATCAAGGATCAGGGGCTGGATTTCGAGATATTAAAGCCCATGCTGCCGGTGGTGTTGGAGTACCCCAAGATGGACCTCGAGTCGGTGCTCTCAAACATCGGGTTTGTTAGGACCACCCCTGATGAGGTGAAATCAAAGATACCGTTCCTGCGCGAGAAGTACTTCCAGACGAGGATATCGAAACAGGAAGGGGCCGGGACCAGGTGGATCATGGGGCAGATCCGTCCGGTCGCCCTGGGCAACGTGCCGCTCAAAGACCTTGGTGAAATCGTGGGCCAATCATGAGATCAGCGCCAATCTGCGTTTTAATAAAAGGACATTATGGCTGACGACATATTCCAAGGATACAAGGGCGCCGGGCTGGAGGTGCTCAAAAAATTCAACGTCCGGGTGTGGGGCCAGGCCGAGGTGGAGACCACCCGCGGCTCCTTCAGGGGTACGGTCCTGCCCCGGGCCGACCAGGACGACGACCGCCACATCGTGCTAAAGATTCCCACCGGCTACAACATCGGACTGGACGTGGCCACCATCACCTCCATGAAGGAGACCGGGTACAAGAAGGCGGTCTACAAGATACCGGAGAAAGAATTCCCGGTGACTCCGGGACTGCCCAAGGTTAAGCTGCTGGGCACCGGCGGCACCATCGCCTCCAGGCTGGACTACCGCACCGGAGCGGTCATCCCGGCCTTCACCCCGGGCGAGCTCTACGGCGCGGTGCCGGAGCTGGCCGAGATCTGCAACCTGACCACCGAGAAGCTTTTCGCCGTCTTCTCCGAGAACATGGGGCCGGAGCAGTACAAAAAGCTGGCGGTGGCCATCGGCAAGGAGATCGAAAACGGCATCGACGGCATCGTCATCGGCCACGGCACCGACACCATGCACTACACCGCGGCCGCCCTGACCTTCATGGTCCAGGACCCTCCGGTGCCCATCGTCATGGTGGGCTCCCAGCGGTCCTCCGACCGGCCCAGCTCCGACGCCGCCCTCAACCTGATGCACGCCACCACCGCCGCCGGGCACGGGCAGATCGCCGAGGTCATGGTCTGCATGTTCGGGCCCACCTCGGACGAATACGGCTTTCTGCACCGGGGGACCCGGGTGCGCAAAATGCACTCCTCGTACCGCTCCACCTTCCGCACCATCGGGGACACGCCGCTGGCCACGGTCACCCGCCAGGGGGTTACTCCCATCAAGCCCGACTTCAGGCCGCGGCGCAATGATCGGAAAGTTACCATCAAGCCATACTTCGAGGAGAAGGTGGCCATGATCTACTACTACACCAACATGCAGCCGGACATGATCGACTCGCTGGTGGAAAGAGGCTACCGGGGAATCATCATCATCGGCACCGGGCTGGGGCACGTCAACAAGCCGCTGTACCCGGCCATCGAGCGGGCGGTGGCCGCCGGGGTCCACGTTTTTATGACGGTGCAGACCCTGTGGGGCTACGTCCACATGTTCGTCTACGATACCGGCCGCGACCTGATGGCCAAGGGAGTGGTGCCGCTGGAGAACATGCTGCCCGAGGCGGCCTACATCAAGCTGGGCTGGGTGCTGGGCCAGACCCAGGACCGGGAGGAGGTCAAACGAATGATGCTGACGCCGATAGGGGACGACATCACCCCACGCGAGCCCTACAACGGCTACCTGGTCTACCAGGGCGGGGTGCCGGAGGTGGAGGAGTTTATACGCAAGGTGCACAAGTAAAGGGTGTGTTTTAACCGCAGAGGGAGCAAAGATGCTTATTGATGACATCAAGCAGCCGCCGTTCAACGCTTCGCTGATGGGCGTGGTCCAGGGCGCCATCGGCCATTACGGGCTGGGGCACACGACGGCCATGGCCTACGGGGGCTCGGGGCACGCCTTCCTCATCAACATCCATGATGACGTGTGCCCCAGCGGGCCTTACTGCTGGAAGCCCCATGGCTTCATCAGGCTGTTGCGCAACCTGGGGCTGGAGATGGATGAGCTGGGGTTCGTCTCCTCTCAGGGAGGCCCGGAGCAGAGGGCGGGGATCGAAAAAGCCGTCCGCGAAAGGCTGGACAGAGGCCAACCCTGCGCGGTCAACAACATGGACAACCAGATCGTCCTGGGCTACGACGAAAAGGGGTTCGTACTGGCCCAGCCCTGGCCGTGCCACGAGACCACCCCGGCCCGGCTGACCTTTGGAACGTGGGAGGAGTTCGGGAACGAGGTCCATGCCGGCTTCTTTGCCTTCGGCAGGCTGGAGCCCGCGCCGCCGGCTAAAACGGTCAGGGAGGGCCTGGAGAACGCCCTGGATATGTTCCAAAACCCCGGGAGCTACGGTTTCCCGAAATACGCCGTCGGACTTGGGGCCTACGACAACTGGATCGCAGCCCTGGAGTCGGGCCGGGCGAATCCGCACGGCCACTGGTGGAACGCCACGGTCTGGGCCGAGTGCCGGGCCATGGCCTCGGCCTGGTTCTCGGAGCTGGCGGAGGTCCACAGGCTGGGGGACCGGGGAAGTGCCTCAATACTTGCCGATAACTATAAGGATATAGCGTCCAAACTGGGGAAGGTCTCGGAACGGGAGATGGGCGCAAAGGAGAAGGCCGGACTCCTGAAGGAACTCAGAGGCTTGGAAGGCGATGCCATGGGGATGGTCGGCGGATATATAAAGTCATTGCGGTAATCGAGCCGGAGAGCGATGCCATGTCCGAGCTGTCCGACGCCGCCTACAGCGTGGCCGATCAGTATCGCAGCGGCCGGTGGCCCGAACTCGAACATCTGGAATGGGACTACATCTGGGCCTTCCTGCTTGAGGAGCTAAAGAAGCGCTGCCCGGGATACAGCGACAAGGAGTACGGCATGGCGCTGGACAGGGGCTTCGTGGAAAGCCGGTGATGGTGGTGCTTAAG